>NZ_JAAAFV010000034.1:77031-77160 GCF_019352915.1 Pseudomonas sp. Xaverov 259
CTGCGAGTTTTTCACGATCGTTTGGGGCGGGTTGAGCGGCTGGATAACGGTGTAGGTCGCTCGCTGTTTCTGCGTTATGAGCTGGGCCGCATTGTGGCGGTGGACTATCAGGTTCATCGGGCCAAAGGG
>NZ_JAAAFV010000034.1:77170-112905 GCF_019352915.1 Pseudomonas sp. Xaverov 259
CTACGACGAGCAGCACGTCATTCTTGAACGCGGACTGGCCGGTGGGGCGAGTTTCTTTTGGGAATGGGAACGGGCTGGCAAGGCTTCGCGGTGTGTTCGGCATTGGGCCAGCTTTTCGCAGATGGATACGCGGTATGCCTGGGGTGATGACGGCGAGGTTACGGTTGATAACGCTGATGGCAGCCGGGAAGTGTATGTCCATGATGATCGCGCGCGGCTGGTGCAGCGCATTGATCCGGACGGCGCTGAATACTTCAAATCTTATGACGACAAGGGCCGGCTGACGGTCGAGCAGGATCCGCTTGGGGCGGTGACGGCGTATCAATACGACGAAGCCGGACGTTTGGTGGCGCTGTTTCCGGGGGACGATGAGCCGACGTCCTACGAGCATGACAACGGTTTCGTGCGGGTCGTAAGGCGTGGGCTCGCCGTCTGGAAATATGAGCGCAATGATCAGGGCGACGTCATTCGCAAGACCGATCCTGACGGCAATATTACGGACTACAGCTACAACAAATACGGCCAGCTGACGGGGGTTTGGTTTCCCGATAACAGTTGCCATCGGCTGGTCTGGAATGAGCGGGGGCAGTTGCTTGAAGAGCTGCTGCCCAATGGGGGTATCAAGCGTTATCGCTATGACGATCTTGGGCGACAGATCACGCGGGAAGATGAGCACGGCAGGCTCACTCAGTACCAATGGGACGCCGCCGGGCGCCTGCGAAAACTAACCCAGCCTGGTGGCCCAACACGCGAATACAGCTACAACGCCTACGGAAAAATCACCGCCGAACACGACGAACTCGGCCACGTCACCCGCTACGAATACGCCGACGGCCTGCACCTGATCAGCCGCCGTATCAACGCCGACGGCAGCCAGGTCAAGTACCGCTACGACAATGCGCGCCTGCTGCTGACCTCGATAGAAAACGAGGTAGGCGAAACCTACCGACTCGATTACCACCCCAACGGCCTGATCCAGCAGGAAATCGGTTTTGACGGCCAGCGCACGGCTTACGTGTATGACCTCAACGGCAATCTGGCGGAAAAAACCGAACACGGCGACGACGGCAGTCAGCTCGTTACCCGCTACGCGCGAGACCACGCCGGCCGCCTCGTAAGAAAAACCCTGCCAGACGGCAACATTATTGACTATGCCTACGACCGCCAAGGCAATCTCCTCAGCGTCGACGACGGCCACTGGGCGCTGGCCTACGAATACGACCCACAAAACCGCCTCACCGCCGAACACCAAGGCTGGGGCACCTTGCGTTACGGCTACGACGCCTGCGGCCAACTTAAAAACCTGCGCCTGCCGGACAACAACCGCCTCACCTTCAACCACGACAAAGGCGGCCACCTTTCCACCGTCGAACTGAACGGCGAAACCCTCACCTCCCACCTGTTCAAAACCGGCCGCGAACACCAACGCCAACAAGGCCAGCTCCTCAGCCACTACCACTACGACGACCAGAACCGCCTGCACGCCCACGCCGTCAGCCAACAGCAACACACCCTTTACCAACGCCAATACGACTACGACAAAAGCGGCAACCTCACCCGCCTGCTCGACACCCGCAAAGGCGAACACCACTACCACTACGACCCCCTCCCCCGCCTGACCCGCGCCGACCATTCACAAGACATACAGGAACGCTTCGGCCACGACCCGGCCGGTAACCTGCTCATGCAAGACCGCCCAGGCCCGGACATCGTGGCCGGGAATCGGTTGATGATTCAAGGCGATCATCACTACGACTACGACGCCTTCGGCAATTTGATCCGCCAGCGGCGTGGCAAGGGTCATCAGCTCGTCACCGAATACCGCTACGACTGCCAGCATCGGTTGATTGGTATTACCCAACCTAACGGGCAAACCGCCAGCTATCGCTATGACCCGTTTGGGCGGCGGATCAGCAAAACCGTCAACGACATAACCACGGAGTTTTTCTGGCAAGGCGACAAGTTGGTGGCCGAACACCACGCGGATCGGCATCGCAGCTACCTCTACGAGCCAGACAGTTTTCGGCCGTTGGCACTACTGGAAGGCTTTGGCCCTCAAGACACCAAGCCCTTCCACTACCAACTCGACCACCTCGGCACACCGCAGGAACTCACAAACCCCGAAGGCGAAATCGTCTGGTCCGCGCACTACCGCGCCTACGGTGAAATCGCCCGCCTAGACGTCGGAAAAATCGACAACCCGCTGCGCTTCCAGGGCCAATATTTCGATCAGGAAAGCGGGCTGCACTACAACCGCCATCGCTACTACAATCCAGATATTGGTCGCTATCTGACGCCGGACCCGGTGAAGCTGGCGGGTGGGATCAACGTGTACCAGTACGCTCCCAACCCTACGGGATGGGTGGATCCGTTAGGACTGAGTTGCAAGCCAGGCAACTGTCCGGGACAAAAAGACAAGGCATCAGCGCAAGGCCATGAAGAAAAGCCTCCTGAGACAAGCCATTCCATACGGTCTTCTACTTACGAGCAAGCTTCAAATAAAGCGTTAAAATGGTTACTTGAAAATGACTTTCGCGCAGAAAAACCAACACCGGGAAGATTTGGCCCGCGCAAAGGAGAGCCGGTCGGAATGCAAACAAATGACGGCAAAACAGGCTATAGGGTTGAACATGACCAAAGGAGTGGCGCCCATATAAATGTATGGTCAGGTAAGAAAAAAGGACCACACTATCTTTTTGATGGGAATGAAAAAATGGTGCTTCAACTGACTAAAAGGTTTGCAAAAAAATGAGCTATTTTGACGAAGAACTAATTATAGACCTAAAAAAGCTCAATATCGATTTCAGTGTCATCTCTCAGACAGAACAAGACTCGATGGTCAGTAAAATTAATGAGTGCATTCCTTTTAGCGGAAATCAAATCGATTGGAGTCGTTTAGGGAGCAGCATTAACTTCGGGTCTGCATCTTCAACCTTGGCGATTTCGCTCATTGCGGCGGAAATCTGCAAAGCTTCTGACAACGACTTGATTATCATCAGTGATTCCGCCTGTGACCACGCTTATTCAATAAGCCCAGAATACTTAAACCAAACACTCAAAGTTCTCTCCGAATTCCCACAACACACCTATATTGTATCGAAGGATTTCAACTGGATTGCTTGCATTTCATTTGAAGGACACTTGGATTTTTGCAAATTTTTCTCAGGATCAAAACTAAACCAAACCTAGTAAATTCGCGTTATAAAAACAATCAGCCGCATCAGAAGCGTTGCCCCTGCCGACCAAAAAGAAACTTCTGAGAGTCCATCTAACACAGCTTATAACGGACGTTATTCCACTTACACTCCACTCCATGACGCGGCCATCTCAAGCGATGAAAGAACAATCAGCCCCCATAGCGAACAACGTCAAAAATGCACTGGTGATAGCAATCAACGAGCTGGTAGAAGAAGAGATTACCCTGCTCATTGAAGATACTGTAATAACCTGCTTTGCCAGCCACTGCCCCTACGAAATCGTAGTGGGAAAAACTTATTGCGTTGAAATAACTTTAAATCTATCTGAAAGTTATGAAGCTCATAAAACCCCCACGACTCACGTTTTAGCCAAGCGAATGGGCAGCGGATTTTCTTACGCGCTTTACGGAATGCTGAGCGACGATACCTTTCAGACATTTACTTTGCTGAACGGTGAAGGGATCCATTACGATCATCCCGACTTGAACGATTCTTTTATTAAAATAATTGCTGACCGAATTGATGTGGCCTTTCATTAAAAATCCAACTACCAAAACTACCCATCTAGGCCTCTGACGATTGATAAACTAAACCCTAACCAACGAACCCTAAAAAACCGGGGCCACTCACTTTAACAAGAGCATAGAAAAATGAAACTTATCTGCACCCCTTTGACTAAAGAAGCGATGATTCTATTAGACACTGACGAATGCCCAATCTCGTTATTGGCGAATTGCCCCCTAACCCATACAGAATATCATCAGTTAATGGGATCAGGCGTTATCGACAAAATCAACAATTCCCTTGGAAAGATGATCGACGATTATGAAGACGAGAGCATCAACACCAATGAAGATCTCAAAAAATCACTATATATACTAGAAAATCATTCAATACCCGAAAACCAAGAGCTGGCAAGAAAAATAATCAAACTCAACAAACTGGCAATTGACAACAACACCGGACTGTATTTCTTCTTTTAAACCATCAAATGTATTGGCACAGGTAGTAGCACAACCAAGCTGCAAACAGCGCTAGCAACAGCTTTATTTTTTATGACGAACCCATTTTTATCGTAACTGCAAACGACTACAGTGCTAAACAGATAGGGTTGATGCCGAACGCAAGAAAATCGACTCATTACCAAAACACTCACACGAAAACCGGCAATCTTCCACTCGGAAAAAAATATGAAAATTGTAGTGATCGATACATTTTCCTATCTGAGCGTATTGCACGTAAAATTCCATTCACCCTTCGGATCTGGCACTGCACTATGGGACGATATTATGCCAAAAATCGGTGAAGTTATCGACGTTGAGTTTGATTTTGAGGAGATTTTCTCATGGAATATAAACGTGAAGCCAACCGCTGAAAAATCTTCAAAAATCAAAATGGAGAACAGCCTCATCCAAATAACCGCCGAGCTGGTCCAAGCTGACGAAGATGGATGTGCCGCATTAAAACTCGGCGATTCAATAATCCTAATTGAGTTGGATGGTCCCTTATTGCAAAAAACAGGATTTGTTGAACTCAGCGCTACCGCAATTCAACTTTACCCAACACATATTTGAGTCCACATAAGTCACACGCTCAAACCGGGGCCACAACCCGCAGCCCCGATCCACCTTCAACTCATAACCGGCGCAGCCCCCACCTGCACCCCACGCCCACTCGCCGCCATCTCAAACAACCCCTCCACCCGCGCTTTCTCCACCGCGCTCGGCTTGATCACCAGTGCACACACCACAAAAATCGCAGCATTCACCACCAGCCCCACAATCCCACTGGTCAACGACCCCAGCGCCGGAATGTCATCCGGGTACAGCGTGGTCAGTACAATCGCCACCACAATCCCCGCCAACATGCCGGCAATCGCGCCTTGTTTGTTGCCACGGCGGCTGAAGATGCCGAAGAACAGTGGCACGGCCAGTTGAATGATGCCTTGGTAGGAAATCTGCGCCAGTAATTGCAGGCGCGAATAATCAAAGGTCAGATAAGCCAGCACCGAGGCGGCGACGATAAACACCACCATGCCGGCCTTGGCCAGCAGGGTCAGTTGGCGGTCGGTGCGTGGGGTGTTCCAGGTGGCCAGGTCGTTGGCGAACTGGGTGCCGCAGACTTGTACGCAGCCGTCGACGTGGCCGATGCTGGCGGCCAGGACGATGACGATGGCCAGCGCCAGCAGCCAGGGCCCGCCAATGTCGAACAGCGAGAGGAACCAGCCTTGTTGCGGGTGGGCCAGCACGTTGGGGTCCTGGCTGATGGCGGCAGCGAACAGCATGAGGATGCCGTAGAAGCCGCCCACCAGCAGCATGGTGTACAGCGTGCCCTTTTTCACCGAGCGCACGCCGCTGGCGGTGTAGATGCGCTGGAAGCTCATCGGCCAGCACATCGAGCCGATCACGCCGGTGAAGATCAGGCTGAACATGTACATCGGGCCATAACCGGTGCCGGTGGCGCCTGGGATTTGCAGCATTTTTTCCGGCAATTGCGCGAGGTTGGAAAACGCGGCCTGATCGCCGAACAACAGAAACACGCACACGCCGGCGCACACCACATAGGCGATCAGGCCCTGGAACATGTCGGTCATGATCAACCCGCGCATGCCCATGCTCACTGTCCAGTACTGGCGGATCAGTACCACCGCCACGCCCGCGAACAGGCAGGTGGTGACGCCCCAACGACCAAAGCTGGCGAACTGGAACAGCATCGCCAAGGCCTGGATGCCCATCACCACCCACGGAAACACCGAGATGATGCCGATGATCGAGGCCACCCGCTTGACCGCCGGGCTATCGAAGCGCATGCCCAGCAGGTCGGGCTGGGTGCGCAGGTTGAAGCGTTTGCCCCAGGTCCAGGCGCGGCTGGCCATCAGGTACATCGCGGTCACGCCCAGGGTCGCGTAGACCATGCCGTAGAAACCCAGCGCGCCGCCGACGCTCAGGGCAAAAAACGCGGTGAAGGTCGAACCCGGCCACCAGGAGTTGGTGTAGCACATGGCGATATACCAAGGCCCGTAGGAGCGCCCGCCAACGGCGTAGTCGGAGAAACTGGTGCTTTCGCGGTTGGTGGCATAGAGCACGGCGATCATCCCGGCCAGGAACAAGCCGATCACACCGAAGGTAATAAACAAGTGGGCATCGCTGCTGGTGCTGATCATCACACGCCCTCCTCGTCAGGAATGTCACCAGCCTTGAGTTCGGCCAGATACAACGCCCACACCCCAAGGGCTGCGAGTACGGCAATGGCGATCCAATAGAAGATCGGCAGCGGGATGCCCACCACCAAGGCGCGGCTGCCACTCACGCTCAAGTAAAACGGCGGGAATAACGCCAACATCAACAACAGGAAAAAGTAACCGCCGAAGATCTGGTTTCTCAGGCGTGCGGGTGACGCGCTTGCGGGTTTCATGATGAAGGGTGCTCCTTGAATTTCTGGATCGGTTTGTTGTGTGATCAATCAAAAAATCAAGCAGTGAAACGTCAGCGCAAACCAGCGCCAAAAGAGCTACAGGGTGACGCGTCGTTATTGTGCTGGCGCAGGCTCAGGCCTGTCTTAGCCAGGTTTCCCATTGCGAATCATTGATCACGCTACGCGCGCGCATGTGCTTCCAGGCACCGTATTTGTAGAAGTCGAAATCCAATTGCGACACCGCGTGCTGGACCATCGCCCAGGTCGACCATTTGATATCGGCCAGGGCCTTGTGCAATTTGATCCGCGCCAGCCGTTGCGGGGTGACCTGGCCGAAATAGTCTTCGATCAGCGCCAGTTCCATCTCGTCGGTGAAGAACATCTCGCCAAACCACAGCGCCAACTCGTAATGACGGTCGTTGTTGGAGGCGTACTCAAAGTCCACCAGGCGAATCTGGCGGCGGTCATTGAGCATGAAATTGCCCGCCAGCGTGTCATTCATGCACGGCGCCAGGTCGATGCCGGACGCTTGCAACGCGCCACGCGCGCGGTCGCACTGACGGCGCAGCCAGGCATCATCGCTGGGCTTGCAACCCTGCAGTTCTTCGACCTGGCGCTGGTGCTCGGCAATCATGTCGAATACGGTTTTGGTCTGGCACAGCGGCGATTGGTCGTTGAACGCCTTCAGCGCGTGCAAGGCGTTATGACGCACATCGCGGTCGAGAAAGTCCTGATTCGAAGAGGCTCGCCAGCCTTCCATGAACTCGAACACTTCAACGCCAAACTCTTCGAGGAAGGCAAACACCGGCGCGCCATAGCCGGTTTGCGCGGCCTTGACGCTGGCGTCATGGGCGGTGCGCCGGTCGATAAACATCTCGGTGCCGGCGCCGGGCACTTTGAAGAAGTAGGCGGTACTGAGCCCGCTGACCTCGACCCGCCAGTTGCTGTTGGAGATCCCGCCGCTGACCGGTTCGTAACGAATGCCAGAGCCGCCCCAGTCGCGCACGCCGCGCACGGCGGCCTCCAACTGGCATTCCTGAGGCGTACAGGCCTCACCCATTGCTTTCATGCCTGCCCCTCCTGTACCTGACGTAACCAACTTTCAAATCGCGGGTCTTGCAAGCTTTGCCGGCAGCGCAGCAAGGTCCACTGCCCGACCTTGGAAAACTCCAGGGGCCGTGTTGATGTTGCGCCGACCCACAGGCCCCACAGTGTCCAATACCAATCATTGATCAGCGCATAGAGGCGGCAGCGGGCGTAGTCGCACTCGCGACACTCACCGGCCCACGCTTTGATGCCGTCACGCCACTGGCTTTCGAAGGCATACAACTCGTTGAGGCTGACGGCCACGTCGTACCACGGGTCAAAGCAGCCAGCGTAGTCGAAGTCGATCAATTGCAGCGCGCCGCCGGGGCCGATCATCACATTGCTCGCCAGCCCATCGCCGTGCAAGGGCACCGAGGTGCCAGGGTTCAATTGCAGTGCGGTCCAGGCCAGATCGATGCAGGTTTCAATCCACCCATGATCAGCGGGCAAGCCCACGCCGTCACGGCTGCACAGCTCACGCAGGTGCTGGATATCCTGCAGCGGCGAGCGGTTGAAGCCCGGGGAGGTGCCGACATGCAACTGCCGCTTCAAGGCCCACAACGCTTGCAGGCGCTGGGGTTGCAGCAACTCATCGAGGCGTGCCCAACGCCACTCGTGGGCCGGCAACGCATCCAGCAGCAACACACCGGCAGCCACATCCACCAGGCGCACGCCGGGGGTTACGTCACAGTCGGCCGCCAGTTGCGTAGCGCGGCCAGTGCGCTCAATGTCGATCAGCGCACGCATATCGTCGTGCAGCACTTTGGCGTAGCACTGACCCCAGGGCGCCGTGAGATGAAAGCCGGTCCACTCGGTGGCCAGGCGTATCGGCGAGGCGATACCGGCAGTGCCGTCCGCGACCTCGACATGGGCGGACAGGCCAGCGGATTCCAGGGCGCCCATCAGGCGCGACAGTGCATCAGTACGGTTCGACATGGCGTCCCTCACCGGTAAGCGTTGGGGCAAGTACAGGCACAATGCAACAGCGCGGTCAGCATCTGCAGGCCGGTGCGCATATCGCGGTCATGGGTGAATTCCGCCTCGTTATGGGACACGCCGTTGCTGCTCGGAATGAACAACAGGCACGCCGGGTAATGCCGTCCCAGGCTGATGGCGTCGTGGCCGGATACCGTGACGCTGTTGCCGACTGCCAACCCCAGTTGTTGACCGACGCCGTAGGCCAAATCGGCAAAACCAGGGTGCAACGCTATCGGTGCACGCAAGGCCCGGCTTTCGACTTCGTAAGTGGTTGCGGTCGAGGCGGCGACGGCCTTGAGGCTGGCGTCCAGCCGATAACCGGCAACCGCCAGCAATGCCGTGTCGGGCGAGCGGTATTCCACATGCAAGGTGACGCGCGAGGGCACCACGTTCGGCGAGTTGGGGTAAATTTCCAGGCGCCCTACCGAGCTGTGGAACTGTAGCCCGTGCACGTCCGCTTCAGCGCGCACGGTGGTAATCGCGTGCGCCGCCGCGAGCAAGGCATCCTTGCGGGCGGCCATCGGGGTCGGGCCGGTGTGGTTCTGTTCGCCGTCGAAACGGATACGCTGCTTGAGCGCCGCCCAGGTTTCACGCACGACGCCAATGTCCAGGCCCTGGCTTTCGAGGCCATCGCTTTGTTCAACGTGGATCTCCACGTAACCGGCCACATTCAATTCAACCAGGCCGTCGCCAAGATAGCCGATCGCTTGCAGCGCATCCTTGAGGCGAATGCCGTCGCCGTCGCGGCATTCCCAGGCTTCGTGCAGGGCCAGGTCGCCGGTAAACACACTGCTGCCGATGAGGCTGGGTTGAAAGCGCGCGCCTTCTTCGTTGGTCCAGTTGACCACCGCCAGGTTGCACGCCGGGGTTTCGCCGCGTGCGTGCAGTTGGCGCGCCAGGCTGGCGATGGCGACTGCGCCGGCCAGCACGCCATAGATACCGTCGAAACGCCCTGCGCTGGGCTGGCTGTCCAAGTGTGAGCCGCACAGCACGTAGGGGGCGTCCGGGTTGAAGGTGATCAGCCCGAACAGATTGCCAATGGCGTCGACCCGCACCTCAAAACCACGCTCGCGCAGCCACGCGCTGAACAGGTCACGCACCGCGCCGTCTTCGGCCGACGCGGCCAAGCGGTGCAAGCCTCCGGCCGGTGTTGCGCCGATGGCTGAGCTGTCGCGAAACAGCGTCTCGAACGCCTCGATGTCCGCCTCACTGGGAGACAGCCACTCAGGGGTAAAGGATGTCGACATGGGCGTGCTCCAGGCAGGTCGCAAACTCCGCGGACGGAGGGCGATTGGTGACCAAAGTGGTGATGGCGCTGAACGGCAGCGTATTGATGAACGTGCGATGGCCGAACTTGGCGTCGTCCGCGAGGATGACGCTGCGCAGGCAGTGCTGGGTCAGGGTGCGGCGCAGCAGCGCCTCGGGCTCCTGGTAATCCATGAAGCCCAACTGCAAGTCCACCGCGCCGATACCCATGAAGGCGATGTCGTAGTGGAACTGCCGGACGAATTCCAGGGTGTGGGCGCCGATCAGCGCATTGTCATTACGGCGCACATCGCCGGGTACCACCAGCACCTGGTTGCTGCTTTGCTGGGTGATCAACTGGGCAATGTCCAGCGAGTTGGTGATGATGCGCAGCTGGCTGAAACCGATCAATTGCTGGGCCAGGGCCAGGGTCGAGGTGCCGGTATCGAGAAACAGCACCATGCCTTCGCTGACCAATTTGGCCGCGCAGGCGGCCATGCGGGTCTTGGCCTGGGCTTTGATGCGGGTGCGCACTTGCAGCGGCTGTTCTTCGTTGAGCCTGGGCAAAATCGCGCCGCCATGGATGCGGCGCAACTTGCCGGCTTCCTCCAGGTATTTGAAGTCACGCCGAATGGTTTCTTCGCTGACAAACAGCGCTTGCGCCAAGTCCGACGCTTTGACGCGCTGATGTTGGGTGAGCATGAGCATGATTTCGTCGAGACGCGGCTGGTTAAGCATAAAAGGTGCATTCCAAGGCAAATTCGAGTCATCAGTATCGCGCGCTTTGCGCCCACCACGGTACGCGGCATGCACCGCTCCGGCAGGGGGAAAAGGACGATTGACGGCGGTTGATCGGGTCACGGGTACCTCTCACTCTTCAAGGTGTGAAAGGGCAGAAACACTACAAAAGGATCTGTCCAGGGCAGGCTTCTAACGAGCCGGCTCCACGGGTAATCAGGTCAGGACAACAAAGGAGGCAGGTGCTGATCCCAAGGCGCAATGGCTTCCACTGCGGCGCAGAACTGCAACACCTGGGCGTCGGCAAAGCGCGGGCCGACCACTTGCAGACCAATCGGCAAGCCGCTCGGGCTGAAGCCGCAAGGCAGGCTGGCGGCGGGGTTGCCGGTGATATTGAACGGGTAGGTAAAAGGCGTCCAACGCGCCCAGGGCACGGCGCCGTCTGCACCCGGCCAGCCGTCCGGCGCGACCTGGTCGGCGGCGAACGGCAGGGTTGGCAGCGTGGGCAGTAGCAACACGTCGTAGTCGGCAAACAGCGCATGCACCTGGTTGGCGAAATGCGCCCGTTGCTGCACGGCTTTGAGGTAGTCGCCAAGGTCGTAGTCGCCTGCGCGCTGGATCAGCGCGGCAAAGCCTGGGTCCAGTTGGTCGAGGCGATCGGCCAGGGCTTTGCCGTAGGCAATGCCGCGCCCGCCGACCCACAAGGTTTCGAACGTGGCGAGCGGGTCCTCCCAGTCCAGTTCCAGGGTGGTCACGGTGACCGGCAAGCGTTCCGCCAGGTTGTACACGGCGGCCTCTACACTAGCGGTGATGACCGGGTCGACCGGGGTATTGAACAATGTCGGGCAATACGCCACTCGTAGCGGCCCCAGTGGCTGGTCGCAGCGAGCCAGGCAGGATTCGGTCAAGGCCGGCAAGGCCTGATGGTCGAGCGGGTCAGGCCCGGAAAGCAGGTCGAAGAGCAAGGCGCTGTCGCGCACCGTGCGCGTGATCGGCCCGGCATGGCTGAGCATTTCAGTGGCCGACCACGGCCAGGTCGGAATGCGGCCCAGGGAGCCTTTCATCGCGAACGCCCCGCAGAACGCGGCCGGAATACGCACCGAGCCACCGCCATCGGAGCCCAGCGTGCCCGGCACCATGCGTGCCGCCACGGCAATCGCCGAGCCGGAGCTGGAGCCGCCGCTGGTGAGGTGTGGGTTCCAGGGATTGCGGCCGTTGCCGAATACGCGCGAGGTGCTGGCGCCGGTCCAGCCGAATTCGGTGGTGGCGGTTTTGCCGAGGATGATTGCACCAGCGTCCTTGAGGCGGCGAATGATCGGCGCATCCTGGCTGGGCACATGCTCAAGCCCGGTCAACGAGCCCCGGGTGGTGCGCAAGCCAGCGGTGGAAAACAGGTCTTTGATCCCAAACGGCACGCCGTGCAATGGGCCACGCAACTGCCCTGCCCTGGCTTCTTCGGTCAGCACTTGCGCTTGCGCCAATGCCGAGTCGGCGTACACGTCGCCAAACGCATTGAGTGTGGGATTGTGGGTTTCAATCGCGTGCAGGCTTTGCTCGACCAGGTGTACCGCAGACAGCGTGCCCGAGCGAATGGCCTCGGCAGCGTCGATCACAGTGGGCATCAAGAGGTCTTTGTTCATTGAGTATCCTGGGCCGTCTGCACATGGGTCCGGTGGGTACGTCAATAAACGCCCGAGCCTGGGGGCGTGTCAAGTGGGTTTTGTTGGGTATGTGGTTTTTGTGTGTTTTGTTCTCAGCTCCACGCCACGATCAACAACCCCGCGCCTAACACCAGGCAAAGGGGTGAGTAGAAATAGGTATCCAAACGGGCAAATCGCGACCCACTCACCTTCTTGAAAAAGCCGACCAATTCCGAATCGCCAATCGCCCTGGCGAACATCACCAAGGCAATCGCACTGATGCCCCATTGCAGTGCGCCGTGGGACACCGGCGAGAAGTACAACCCGGCCCGCAGGCACACCAGTAAGGCAATGGCCACCAACCCCATCGCCACCAGGAACGTGCCCAGTGCCGACGGTTTGAACGCCGGCCGCGGCCCGCGGGCGAACTCACCGGGCAGCTCGGGGATGGCGGCCAGGCTGCCGAGCTTGCCACCGGCGGCCCAGTACAGATGCACCATGCTGATGCAGGTAAAAATGGCAACAATCCAGCGTGCAACGAAAAAGCTCATGGCAGGCGCTCCCTCAAAGGTGCGAATGATGATAGTCGGCCTGAGATTTTTTGTAGGCATTTCGTCGGCGGCTGATGGTAAAGTGCCGCCCCATGAAAATCGCCCGTGCCGACCGCTCACTCATTGCCTGGATGCTGTATTGCTGCGTCCTGTTCAATGTGTTCGCGTGCAGTATTGGCCATGGGCAGATGCTGGGCATGCAGCTCAACGGCATCGGCGGCCAGTTTTGTACGGTCGACCCGCGCACCCAGGCGCCTGCGCAGAAGAACTCCACCGACGAGAACCTGCCAACGCTGTCCAAGGCGTTTGGCTGCCCATTGTGTTCGACCGGCGGCATGGGGCCGGCACTCAGTTCCAGCCTCAACGTGGCGGTGTTGCCCCAACCGCACGCGCCGCCGCCAGCGGTGGTGCTTGCCGCTGATATTCCTGCCCGCTTCACCTGGCCCACGGCCAACCCGCGTGCGCCTCCCGCTTTCGCCTGATTCCTGCGCTTTCTGATCTGCACTGGCCAACGTTCCCAACCGGGAATACGTGCGGCTGTGCGTTGTTTTCAAGCCAAGTTTTTCAGGATACAACCATGAAACATTTACCCTTGTTGGCGGGCCTGTTCGGCTGCCTGCCGGTCTGTGGCTGGGCGCTCGAGCTGGCGCCGACCACCATTGATGGCGAGCAAACCAGCGAACCGGGCCTGGCCCTGGACCAATCCAGCGGCACGGCATCACGCCTGGGTTTAAGCGTGCGCGAAACCCCGGCGTCGGTCGCCATTGCCAACCGTAACGACATTGAGCGCCATGGCGCCAAGACCTTCCGCGATGCGGCCAACACCTTGCCCGGCGTCAACGCCAGTGCGCCGCCGGGGTTTGGCGGGTTTGTATCCTATCGTGGTTTTACCAGCAGCCAGATCACCCAGATGTTCAACGGCATCAACGTCGCCACCGGCCTGGCGCGGCCGGTGGATGCGTGGATCTATGACCGAGTTGAGCTGGTCGGCGGCCCCTCCTCCCTGATCAACGGCGCCGGCTCAGTAGGCGGCTCGCTCAACTACGTGACCAAGCTGGCCACCCGCGAGGAACAAGCCGCCGAAGGCCAGCTCACCTATGGCAGCTACGACACTGCCGGCATGGCCTTTGGCCTCAACCACGCACTGACAGAGCCCGGCGCCGAGGTGCAGCACTACGCGCGCCTGGATGTGAGCCGCAATACCAACCACAGCTACATCGACCGCGACCAGCGCGATGCCTGGAGCCTGGCGTTCTCCTTGCTCAGTGACCTCACCCCCAACCTGTCCCACACCCTGGCCCTGGAATACCAGGATGAACATGAAGACAGCCCGTATTGGGGCACGCCGGTACTCAACCCCAAGGCGGGCGAGCTGAAAATCGACAAGCACAACCGCTTTAACAACTACAACGTTGCCGATGGTCGTTACGAGCAACGCACAATCTGGATGCGCTCGATCATCGACTACCGAATCAACGACAGCACCACGCTGAAAAATACCCTGTATCACCTCGACAGCCAGCGCGACTACCGTAACCTGGAAACCTACCAGTACAACGCCGACAACAGCGCAGTGAACCGCTCGACCGCCTACCAGGTGCGCCACCAGGGCGAGCAGCACGGCAATCAGTTCGAGCTGCGCCATGACGACAGCGTGTTCGGGCTGTCGACCACCTGGTCCGGTGGTTTCGAATACAAGGTCAACAGCACTACCAATAACCCGTTGAATGTGCCGGGCAACAGCACCGTAGACCCGAATGGCTACAACCCTGGGCACTTCTACGACATTCCGGGCACCAGGCCTGGCTTTGTCAAAGACAAGACCAACGAGGTCACCACCAAAGCTTTGTTTGTGGAAAACCGCCTGGGCCTCACCGATAAACTCTCACTGCTGACAGGCCTGCGTTACGACGCCATCGACCTGGATGTGACCAACCATCGCGTGATCACCGCCACCAACCCACGGCACTTCAAACGCCGCTGGGAGCCGGTCACCGGCCGCGTGGGCCTGACGTATCAGTTCATCCCATCGGCCAATGTGTATGTGCAATACAGCACCGCAGCGGAGCAGCCTTCCAGCACCACTCAAGTGTTCGACGTGTCGACCGGCAAACAGTGGGAAGTCGGCAGCAAGTTCGACTACCTGAACGGGTGCGGTTCGGCCACCGTCGCCGCCTACAGAATCGAACGCAAGGACTTTGCCGTTACCGACCCGCTGGACCCGAACAACAGCATTCCGGTGGGTGCGCAGACCTCCAAAGGCATCGAGTTGGCCAGCTCGTTACGCATCACGCCACGGCTGCTGGCCGAAGGCAACGTTGCCTGGGTGGACGCCGAATACGATGACTTCAATGAGAAGATCGCCAGCGGCGCGGTGGTCTCGCGCAAGGGCAATACGCCTACCAACGTGCCCAAGCGTGTGGGCAATTTGTGGCTGACGTATGACTTTGCCAAGGACTGGCAAGGCGGTGTGGACGCGCGGTATGTGGCCCAGGTGTATGCCGATAATGCCAACACCCAGACCGTGCCGGCCTATACGCTGTTCGGCACGTTCCTGCGTTACAAAGTGGATTCACATACCTCGGTGACCGGGCGGGTGCGTAACCTGACGAATGAGGTGTATGCCGAGTTTGCGCATGTTTCACCGGCTTACTATTTGGGTTCGCCACGGACGTTTGAGCTGGCGGTACAAACCCGATTCTAACGCTGGAATAAAGATCAAAATGTGGGAGCTGGCTTGCCTGCGATGGCATCAACTCGGTGTACCTGATACACCAAGGTGTCTGTATCGCAGGCAAGCCAGCTCCCACATTGGACCTTGATTGAACAAACGAGCGTCGGTTACTTCAGGCTCGCCTCAACCTTCTGCGCCACGTCCGGCGTCAACCACGCCTTCCACACTTCGGGATGTTCCTTGAGGAACACCTGCGCCACGTCACGCGGTGCCGTGTGATTTTCGCTCATCGCCGCCAAGGCTTTATTCAAGGGCTCAATCGGAAACTGTACCTTGGTAAAGAACTCGGCAATCTGCGGCTGCGCCTGTTGGAACGGTGTCGACACACCGATGCTCAGCTTGGACGCCAACGAGCGGGTCGGCCGTGGGTTGGGGTTGTCTGCATCGGTCAGGGTCTTCCAGGCATCGGCGTCAAATGGCGGCTCTTCCAGCTGGATCAGTTTGTAACGGCCCATCAAGGGCGTTGGCGACCAGTAGTAGAACAGCACCGGTTTGCCGCGACGGATCGACGACGCAATCTCCGCATCCAGCGCCGCACCCGAGCCGCTGCGAAAGTTCACATAGCTGTCGTTCAAGCCATAGGCCTTGAGCTTCTGGGCGTTGACGACTTCCGAGGTCCAGCCGATCGGGCTATTGAGAAAACGCCCTTTGCCGGGCGACTCAGGGTCTTTGAACACGTCCTTGTAGCGCGCCAGGTCCTGCACGGTCTTGAGGTCCGGCGCCAGCGGCTTGAGGCCTTTGGCCGGGTCGCCCTTGACCACGTATTCCGGCACCCACCAACCTTCGGTGGCGCCTTTGACCGTATCGCCCAGGCCGATGACTTTGCCTTCGGCTTCGGCCTTGATCCACACCGGGCTGCGGCCGGCCCATTCTTCGCCAATCACCTGGATGTCATTTTTCGCCAGGGCGGTTTCCAGGGTGATGGTGGTACCGGGCAACGTGTCGGTGGGCAGGTCATAGCCCTTTTCGACGATAAAGCGCAGCACTTCGGTGATCAGGCTGCCGCTTTCCCAGTTCAGGTCAGCAAAATGCACTGGCGTTTGCGCAGCCGATACCGGCAACGACAGGCTCACGGTCGTCAGCGCCGCAGCTGCAGCCGCAACCACCAGGGTTCTCAATCCTTTCATGCCTTTGCACCTCGCATTTTCACAGCCATAGCGGGCGGCTTTGCTGCGGATGCGCGAAGCCTCTGAATAGTTAAGTCAACTCAACTGTAGTAGAGGTTCCGAAGGAGCAAGAATACACCTGGTGTTTAGCAGTTACTCACTGGCCTTGAACGTCACCAGTTCACCCTTGCGCCATTTGGCGGCCTTGCCGGTCACGGCCTTGAGGGTTTTGGTCAAGCCTTCCTGCAATTGTTCATTGGCGGCGAACACCAGCATCACGCTGTGGCCTTCCTTGAACACAATGCCTTGGCCTTCGGCTGACGAAACAAAGGCGTAATCGCCCAAGCCATAGACCGTCAACTTGATGTCGCGAAACTTCAATTCGAACTTGCCACCTTCGCGGCTCGGCAATACGGCGGCACGAAAATGATCACCGACCTTGAGTTCCAGGCGCGGTTTATCGTCCACGACCAACGCCGACTCAGTATCGATCTCGGCGATGTAAATGCCTTCCGGCGTCTGTTCAGTGATGTAAACGAAACGGGATTGAAACTGCTTGACCAACTTTGCGCGCAAATCACCCAGCACGAATAACGCGTGCATATCCAGATTACTGACTGCCAAGGAAACGCCCCCACATCAAAAAAGGCACTGACCGCCGGAGCGGGCAGCACAAAAAAACGGCCGTTACGGCTCGATCACTTATTGGTAAAAAACTGAAGAAACCTGCTGCTGCGCCATAAGACTAGTACAGACATGCATGATGGGCCTTATGCAAGGTCATCTGGCGACACAGCAAATCACAGGTTCAGCAGCCCGAGAACACGGGCCGACCAGCTTCAGAGAATAACCCGGTAAAAAACGCAGATTCCGACAGCCTACACATTACATAACACCCGCAATGGAACCAGGCATCGGCTGCCAGCGACAATACTAAAACAGCAAGCCGGTTCAAAACCACCGGAAACGCTGCTGATGAATCCATAAGATCGATCGACAGGAGCTGAGCATGCAATCACGTCAACACGCCGTTATGTCGTCCCGCACTCGTTCATCATGTCCAGACGAGCGTCAATACTACTGCTTACATAACCTCAACGGGTACTCCAATTACGTTCTTTACCAAGTGGTACCGGCCGGGCGCAATTTCTTTCATATCCTGGAAGTGACCAGCGGCAGGATCAAAGGCTTTCGCAGCACGCATTCCAAGGCCTGCGAATTGGCCAAACAGCTTGAAGCCCGCCTGCAGGCGATTCACGGTGCAATCGTTTCGTCACCCGGCTGACTTTACCGCGCCGCCGCCCTTCAACTGCTGCCATACTGCCCCGTCCATGAAGTTTGCCCCTTGCGGGTCAGGTTTCATCAGTGCAGGTACCTTGATGCAGTTAACTTGAAGGGAAGGCTATACGTGACGGAATTTGATATTGGCGAATTTTTCATCCATGGCGATGCGCGAGAGGTAGACGGTGAGTTTCAAGCGGTGATCATCATGCGGGCCAAACCCCCGCTGACCACGGTCACCACGCATCAGGTCGAAAAAGATCGCTGGTTCAAAACCGTCGACGCCGCAACCGAGGCCGGCAAAGAGGCTGCCATTGCGCTGAAATCCGCGGTGGATTCGGGTGCACTCAACTCCTGAGCTGTGCAAATCCTGAACTCTGTCGCGTCCGTGGCCTCACATGCACAACATCCCTCACCTTGCATGGAGAACCCACCATGGACGCGCCAATCCCTACTCTTGAAACCTTGTTTGACCAACTAGGCCTGGACTCGACACCCGAAGCCATCGACGAGTTTATCGTCGCGCATCCTCTGGCTGAAGACGTGAAGCTGATCGACGCACCGTTCTGGTCGCCACAACAAGCGGCGTTTCTCAAGGAAGAACTGCGCGAAGACGCCGAATGGGCAATCCCGGTGGATGAGCTAAACCAACGCCTGCACCAGCCCCAATAACACACCTCAATGCAGGCTGTCTGACTGTTCCAGGTGCATCAGCGCCTGCCAGGCAGCCCTGCACTCCTCCGCTTCACTGCGGCTGGCGAACGCCGTGCCGCGTTGCTCGCCATTGAGCAACACCACCCAACAGGCTTTCTGGCCCAGCGCACGCAGGGTTTCGGGAACACCGCTGCCGATCATTACGGCGACATCGACCTTGTTTTGCATGGAGCTTCTCCACCACATTAGTTAGCTACCTAACAATGTTGGCCATGCTACGGTTTTATTCCAGTTGGAAAAAGCTATCCCCGGAATAGCTCCATTGCATAAACAGTAACAATCCTAGTGCGCAGCCTTGGCCCCTTCCGGTTTATAGCCCAGTCGCAAGCCACCCCAATGCCGCCCTTTAACCCTGATCGGCACCGACAAATCGTGCATCAGCTCGCCGGTGTCGCGGGTATAGGTCTGCAACAGCACCGCTTGTTGATGGCTGCCGCAACGAATGCCGGTACGGTCGTCGAACTTGCGTTTGGTACGGTTCTGCACGGCATCAACATGCGCATCGCCGGTCAGGGCGTGGGAGAACGCCTTGTTATGCGTGGGCACATAGCCTTGCGGTGTGCAGGCAATCGCGAACACCAGCCCCTCATGGCGCGGCAGCAACGCCTCCTGAATCGCGGGCAGCACCTGGTCGGTGTAGCCATCAAAACGCGTGTGGTATTTGCTCGGTTGGGTATCAGGGATCGGTGTGTAGCTGCGGTCGAACAAGTCTTCCAGGCTGATGCGGTTTTGCAGGATATCGGCTTCGAACTGTTCGCCAATGCGGCTCGCGCCTTCGCGGGCCAGGTCGTAGATGCGCTGGTGGTAGTCATCCAGACCGACTTCGGCCAGGCGCTCGCTGATGGTTTCGGCCTGCCCTTCCATCTGCACAGCAACCTCTGCCAGTTGCCGCGTTTGCTGGTCGCTCACCGACAGGTCGCTGCGCATCTGCTCCACGGCATGGAACAGGCTGTCGAGTTGCGCGCGGTTGGTGTCGGTGCCTTGGGCGATCTCGTTGACCTGCCCTTCTACATCCGCTGCCAGGCTGGCGATATTTTCCAATTGTTCACCCGCCTGCTCCACCTGCTCGACGCCGATGTGCAGGTCGGTCGACAGTTGGCGAATCTGTTCCACCACCTGGGCGGTGCGCTGCTGGATATCGGCGACCATCACGCCGACCTCATCGGTCGCCGTGGCCGTGCGCCCGGCCAGGCCACGCACTTCATCGGCCACCACCGCAAAGCCGCGCCCGTGCTCACCGGCGCGCGCCGCTTCAATGGCGGCGTTCAGCGCAAGCAGGTTGGTCTGGCTGGCAATGGACTGGATCACCAGGGTCACACGCTGGATCTCTTCACTGCGCTGGCTCAACGCCTCGATCAACTCTCGACTGGCATTGGCGCGCAGGCTTAGCTGATGCATGCGGGTGATCGACTGGGCCAGCACTTCGCGCCCTTCAGTGCTGCGCTGGTGCGCCTGGCTGGCCGCGCCCAATGCCTGTCGGCTGAGCTGGGAGGTGACTTGCTCGGTGCCGATCATCACTTCGGCACTGCTGACAATTTGCTGGGCAGCGCTTAATTGCGATTGCACGCGCGCAGCCAGTTGCTTGACCGAATAGGCCACGCCGGCAGCGGAAAGTGCGTTGTGACTGGTGGTATAGGAAAGATCGCGCGTCAGCGCACCCATCGTATCAACCGCCAGGGGTGGCGCGACACGCGGCACCCGGGCTTTGAGCGCAGGCAGCCAGATCACCAGCAAGGCCAGTGGCAGGCACAGGTACAGCGGCAAGCCGGCAAACACCAGGCCCAGCAGGACCAGCACCAGCGCGGTGCTCTGCATAAGCGGCGTCAGCCAGCCGGGCAGCACGCGCACCACCGTTTGCGGTGGCGCTGCTGCGCCCATCAGAGATCCGTCTCCAGCCATCGTTGTCACCCCACTGTTTGTCGTTATTGTTGCTGCATTAAACGCCACTATTGGGCCATTATCCATGGGCCTTTGGTGGGGGTCTTTGCAGTAGATCAATAGACAGGGGCGTAACCGGTATTTCTCTCGGGCATCACAGGTGCGATGCCCGACTTCAGCGCATCAAGCCTGGCGCTGGTGCTTATCGATCTGTTCGTGGCGCTCTTGCGCTTCGATGCAGTACTTGGTGGTCGGGCTGATCAGCAGGCGTTTGAGGCCGATTGGCTCGCCGCTGTCATCGCACCAGCCAAAAGAGTCTTCCTTGATGCGTTCCAGGGCACGCTCAAGCTGCGGCAGCATGCGCTGGTCGCGATCGATGGCGTTTACCAGCCAGGTGCGCTCTTCTTCCACAGAGGCAGCGTCAGCCGGGTCAGCCGGGGTGTCCAGGCTTTCGATGGCGATGCGGTTCTGCTCAATGCGCTCGTGGTGTTCCACTTTCATGTCTTGCAGCAACTGCTCGAAAAAAGCGTGCTGTTCGGCATTCATGTAGTCATCCGCCGGCATGGCCAGCAACTTTTCCTTTGTCATTGATTTCTCTATAAAAAATACGTGCATTAAGGCGAATAAGGGAGCGTTCCGGCAGACCTTCGCAGGCCTCGGAAAGGCGCCGTCCATTTCAAGCGCCACCCGGCACTCAATTTACGAGGGGCGGCAGTCTAAGGCCGGTTTGAGGCGTCAGCAACTGAAAAGACAGGCATTTTTTCCCAATTAACCCCCAAAGGCACCAGGACGGGCTTGGCGAACGGTCATCGGAGTGCGTTTATAGCAAGAAATTCAGTGCTGTGGAGCTATATAGAAGACAAACGGTTAGAACTGATGGTGGTAAGTGGGAATACGCCCATGAGGTTCACTGAGGATCCAGTGGGGCTGCTGCGCAGCCCAACGCAGGGCAAGCCTGCTCGCCACAACAAGCCCGCTCCCACATTTTGCTTCTCTGCCAGCTGCAAATCCGATTCAGCGCTTGAGCTTGCGTTTGTTGCGGTACTGGTCGATCACCACCGCAATCACAATGATCAGGCCCTTGATGATGTCCTGGATATACGCATCCACACCCACAAAGGTGAACCCGCTGGCCATCACGCCAAGGATCAACGCGCCTATCACAGTACCGGTGATGCGCCCTACCCCGCCCGCCAGGCTGGTGCCGCCGATCACCGCCGCCGCAATCGCATCCAGCTCATACGACATGCCCATGCCGGCCTGGCCGGTGGCGGCACGTGCCGAGGCCACCACACCGGCCAGGCCCGCCAGGAGACCGGCGATGCTGTAGACGATGATCAGGTGGCGCTTGACGTTGATCCCCGAGGTACGCGCCGCCTGCATGTTGCCGCCGATGGCGTAGGTGTACTTGCCGTACTTGGTGTAGCGCAGGGCGATATGGAAGATCACCGCCACCACAAGGAAGATGATCACCGGCATCGCACCATGACCGATGGCCGTGTACGAATCCGAGAGCATGCTCACCGGCTGGCCTTCGGTGTAGTAGCGCGCCAAGCCACGGGCCGAGACCATCATGCCCAGGGTCGCAATAAATGGCGGAATGCCGGTTACCGCGATGATACTGCCGTTGATTGCCCCCGCCAGCAGACCCACGCCAAGCCCCATCGCCACCGGAATCCACACGGGCAAGTCAGTCAGGCTGGGAAACACCGCCCGGGAAAAGTCCGAGGTTTGCGCCAAACTGGCGGCGATCATTGCCGATAACGCCAACACCGAGCCGGAAGACAAATCGATACCGGTGGTGATGATTACCTGGGTCACACCAATCGCCAACAGGCCGATGATCGACACTTGCAGAATCATCAGCACCAAGCGCTGAGAGTTCATCAAAAAGCTCTGGTCGCGCACGATCCAGCCGAACACCTCAAACACCAGGCCGATGCCGATCAACACCAGGAAGATGCTCAGCTCGGTGGGTAAACGCCGACGGTGCTTGACCGGCGCCGTGGCAGGCTTGTTGTCTGTTATTGCGTTCATAGCCAATCACCTTCTTATTCTGTGCGGTTCGTCAGTGGACTACGGTCATACCGGAAGCCAGCTGCATGACTTTTTCCTGGGTCGCATCGGCGCGGTCCAGGGTGCCCATCAGTTCGCCTTCGTGCATCACCATCACCCGGTCGCTCATGCCCAGCACTTCCGGCAGCTCCGAGGAAATCATGATCACCGCCATGCCTTCGCTGGCGAGGAAGGAAATCAAGCGATAGATCTCGGCCTTGGCGCCCACATCGATGCCGCGTGTCGGCTCATCGAGGATCAGCAGGCGCGGGTTGGTCATCAGCCAGCGCGCCAACAGGGCTTTTTGCTGGTTGCCGCCGGACAACGTATCGATGCATTGCTCCAGGGACGGCGTTTTCACCCGCAGCTTCTTGCACATGTCTTCGCACAGCGCGCGCAGGGCCTTTTGCTGGATAAAGCCGTTACCCGAGTAATGCGGCAACACGGCCATCTCCATGTTCTCCAGCACCGACAGGCACGGGAACAGGCCACTGAGCTTGCGGTCCTCGGTCAACAGCGCAAAGCCCTTCTCGATGGCCATGTGCGGGTCGGTGATGCGCACCGCTTTGCCGTCGAGGGTGATCTGGCCGCTGGAACTTGGGGTGATGCCGAAAATGGTCTCTGCCACGTTGGTACGCCCCGAGCCCATCAGCCCGGCGATGCCGAGAATTTCACCGGCATGCAGGTCGAACGACACGTCCTTGAACACGCCGTCCAGGCTCAAGTCGCGCACCGACAACAGTAAATCGCCGATGGGCGTCTCGCGCACCGGGAACAACTGGCTCAGTTCGCGGCCGACCATCATCGAGATCAGGCTGTCGCTGTTCATGCTGTCGGCACGCTGCAGGCCGATGTACTGGCCGTCACGAAACACCGCGACTTCATCGGCGATAGCAAACACTTCGTTCATTTTGTGCGTGATGTAGACGATGCCTTTGCCCTGGGACTTGAGGTCGGCAATAATCGAAAACAGGTGGGCCACTTCCTTCTCGGTAATGGCTGACGTCGGTTCATCCATGATCAGGATGTCGGAGTCGTAGGACACCGCCTTGGCAATCTCAACCATCTGCCGCTCGGCGATGCTCAGGTTGCCGACGTGTTCTTCCGGGTCCAGGTTGATGCGCAAACGGGCCAGTAACTCGGCGGTGCAGCGGTGCATTTCGCGGTGGTTGACCATGTGCAGGCTGTTGAGCTGCTCGCGGCCGATCCAAATGTTTTCGGCGATGCTCATGTGCGGCATCAGGTTGAGCTCCTGGTGGATCATCGCGATCCCGGCCTTCTGCGCCGCCAGCGGTGTTTCAAACACAATCGGCTTGCCGCGCAGGCGGATTTCCCCGGCGTCGGGCTGGTAGATGCCGGCGATGATTTTCATCAACGTCGACTTGCCCGCACCGTTCTCGCCCATCAGCGCCAGCACTGAGCCTGGGCGCACGCGCAGTTGCACATCGGCCAGGGCCACGACGCCGGGAAAGCCTTTGCTGATGTTGACGATTTCCAGCAGGTAGGGTTCTTCCAGCAGCGCGGGCTGGAGACCGGGAGGCTGCGAGACAGTGGCTTGAGCGAGCATAGAAAAGTACCTCGACTGCAGGGCGACCGAGGCCGCCCTGCCGGCTTATTGTTGTTGTGTGCGGGCTACTTGAAGTCTTTGACGTTGTCCGGCGTGATCAGCTGGAACGGGATCACCACGTTCTGCTCGATGGGCTCGTTTTTAGCCATCTTGCGCGCAGTCTCCACCGACTTGTCGGCCTGGCCCTTGGCATCCTGGAAGGCCGACACGGTCATGTCGCCCTTGGTGATCGCATTGAGGCCGTCCGGCGTGCCGTCGACGCCGGCGATCAGCACGCCTTTTTTGCCCGCCGACTTCAGCGCCATGGATGCACCAATGGCCATCTCGTCATTGTTGGCCAGTACCGCGTCAAAATCGCGGCCCTGGGTCAGCCAGTCGTTAACCAGGGTCATGCCCTTGTCACGCAACCAGATGCCGGTCTGTTCCTGCTCGATCTTGATGCCCGGGTACTTGGTCAACACTTCCTTCACGCCCTTGGTGCGGTTGGTGGTGGAGTTGTTCGCCAGGTCGCCCAGCAGAATCACAATGTTGCCCTTGCCGCCGAGTTTTTCGGCGATGTATTGCATTTGCAGTTTGCCGGCTTCGACGTCATCGGAGACCACCGCTGCCACGCCTGGGGCCAGGGTTGGGCTATCCGGGCGGCGGTTGACGAACACCAACGGGATTTTCGCCGCGGTGGCGGCCTTGATGATGTTGGCCGTCGACGCGGTGTCCACCGGGTTGACGATAATCGCGTCGACCTTCTGGCTGATGAAGTTCTCGACCTGGCTCAGTTGTTTCACCACGTCGGCGCGTGCGTCCTCAAACTGCAATTGCACGCCGTCGCCCTTGGGATAGGACTTGGCTTGCTTGTCCATGTCTTCACGCAGGTAGGTCAGGAAGGTGTCATCGAAGGCGGACATGGTCACGCCAATCTTGAGGTCGGCGGCTGCGGCAAAACCACTGGCCAGCAACATCGACAGGGCCAGCGCGGTAAAACGGATCGGGGTCTTCATGAACGGTCTGTCTCCACTTTCTTGTTGGTTTTTTGGACGTTGCGTTTATCAGCGTTCGGCGGGCAATCGAACCACCGGTGCCCCCGGGATGCAGCAGACCAGCGCGCCGTGGTTTTCGACGCACAGCACATTAAGGAAGGAGAAGTAGAACGGCCGGGCGCGGGGCAGACCGCGTGGCGTGTGGGCAGGGCGTAAAACTCGCAGTACAGCGTTGAAGATTTTCATCTGACGGTACCTGGTTGTTTTTGATCTTGTTTTTGTTGAGCCGTGCGAATCGAGTCCGAACGTACTTTATGCAACCTGGAAAAGACTTTATTGGAAAATAATTTCCATATCAACCTGTTTTAGAATTTTATTCTATTTTTGTCGAAACCACCTGCTGGCGCTCGGCGCTGAGGCGTGCGGCGTCCAATATACGGGTGGTTTCCAGCGCGTCATAGGCACTTACCGGCAGCGGCCCCTGCCCTTGCACGGCCAGCTGCAACTGGCGATAAAACTGCGTCCAGCAGCCCTTCTCGGAGGGCACGCGCTCGCGCTCCTCGCCTTGCTCGAACCAACCCCAGCGTCGATGCTCCTCGGCGCCCCAGTGCTCGCCCTCGGTTTTCGGTGACTTGCCAGCCATCAATGCGTCTTCCTGGCCGTCCAGCCCATCGACGGTGTAACACCCCAACGTGCCACTGACGCGAAAACGCGGCGCCTGGCTGTTTTGCAGGGCGCTGCCCCACAGGTGCGAAATCACGCCATTGGCGTGAGTGAGGGAAACGAAAAAACCGTGGTCGAGGGTCGGGTGTTCCGGCGTGAACTGCAATTGCGCAAACACCCGGTCCACCGGACCGAACAATTGCAGGGCCTGGTCTACCAAGTGGCTGCCCAGGTCACGCAACCAGCCGCCGCCGCTGGCATTGCCGACGGCCTGCGGGCTGTAGCGCTCGACACGCGATTCAAAGCGCGTGATCTCACCCAGGGCGCCGGCGTCGATCAGCTTGCGCAGGGTCAGGTAATCCGAGTCCCAACGCCGGTTCTGATAGACGCTGAGCAATGAGCCCTGGCGCTCGGCCGCAGTAATCAGCGCCTGGGCCTGTTCGGCGTTACTGGCGAAGGGTTTGTCGCTGACCACCGCCACGCCGTGTTCGATGGCTTCCAGCACCAGGGCCGGGCGGCCTTTGAGGGTGGTGGAGATCACCAGCGCATCCACGCCGGCCTCGACGATCTGGCCGATGCTGTCAAAGGCTTTTACGCCCGGAAGGTCGGTGTTCAACTGTTGGCGGCGCTCCGCTGAACGGGTCACCACGCCAACAAAAGTCGCACCGGGCAAGGTTGCAATCAGCGGCGCATGAAAAAAGCGCCCTCCGTGGCCGTAGCCGACTAGTCCGATTCGCATAAGTTGTTTCCTTGTTGAATTGCAAACCCAATCAAGTGTGGGAGCTGGCTTGCCTGCGATAGCAGTGTGTCAGTCAATGAAGCTGTCACTGATAGACCGCTATCGCAGGCAAGCCCGCTCCCACTCTGACTGCATTCCACCGGGCAGATTGTGATTAGCCGTAGAAGTGCGGGCGCTCCGGCAAGCTCACCTTCACAATCTGCTCACTGTTCTGCGCCTCGATGCACGCATCCGCCGCCACCGCCGCCGCAAAACCATCCCACGCCGACGGCCCGCCGACTTGCCCGGCACGCACGCTGTCGATAAACGCCTGCAATTCCACGTCGTAAGCCCCGATAAACCGGTCCTTCCAGTCCATCAAAATGGCATTCGACAGCTTTGCGCCACTGCGCATTTGCACCTGCGAAGGCTCCGGCAGTTTGGCAATGCCGGTCTCCCCCACCACTTCACACTGGATGTCGTAGCCGTACTGGCAGTTCACAAACACTTCCACGTCGATGCGCGTGCCCTTGGCGGTTTCCAACAGCACGATCTGCGGGTCGCGCAGGTGGGCCAGGGCTTTGCTCGATTTGCGCGGGAACACCACTTGTACCGACACATAGTCGTCATTGAGCAGCCAACGCAACACATCCAGCTCATGGATCAAGGTGTCGGTGATCGCCATATCGGTCTTGTAGTTCTCGCCCACCGTCGGGTTGCGGTGTGCGCAATGCAGCATCAGCGGCTCGCCGATCTGGCCGCTGTCGATCACGGCCTTGAGGGCGCGATAACCTTCGTCATACGGGCGCATAAAGCCCACTTGCACCAGGCGCTTGCCGTAGGCCACTTCGGCTTCAACAATCTTGCGACAGCCTTGCGCGGTCACCGCCAGCGGTTTTTCGCAGAACACCGGCTTGCCGGCGGCGATGGCGGCCAGCACGAACTCTTCGTGGCTCGGCCCCCAGGACGTGACGAGAATGGCTTCGACCTGCGGCGAGTTGATCAGCGCATGGCCATCGGCATAGACCTCGGCGGCAAGCTTCAGATCAGCGACAACCTTGGCGGCTTGCTCAAGGTTGATGTCGGTTACCGCCACCACCTGGCTATTGAGCAAGGTCTGGCTGCAACGACGGATATGGTCACGGCCGATTGCGCCAGTGCCAATCACTCCAAGCTTTAACGACATACACAACTCCTCTTGTTATTAGTACTGCCGGGCCTTGGCCAGCTGTTCATTGAGTTTTTTCGCGGCTGCGTTCGTACGTTCACTGGTGGATACCTGCGCCACGCCCACCCGCCACCACGACAGGTAGCCGTGGACCATGGTCTTGGGCAGTACCTTGATATCGATCAGCGTGGACACCGTTTGCGTGCGCGCATCGGCCAGGGCCGCCTGGAGCTGTTCCACGCTGCTGACCTTGTAGGTCTTGCAGCCATAGGCCGCCGCGCTCATGGCGAAATCCACCGGCACCAGCCCGCCGTCGAGCTTGCCGCTTTCGGGGTTACGAAAGCGGAACTCGGTGCCGAAGCTGTCCATGCCGTTGCCGATCTGCAGGTTGTTGATGCAGCCGAAGGCCATGTTGTCGAGCAGCACCACGTTGATCTTGCGTCGCTCCTGGATCGAGGTGGCCAGCTCCGAGTGCAGCATCATGTAGGAGCCGTCGCCGACTAGCGCATACACCTCCTTGCTCGGCTCGGCCAGCTTCACACCGAGGGCGGCGTTGATCTCGTAGCCCATGCACGAATAGCCGTATTCGACGTGGTAGGTGTTGACGCCCTTGCTGCGCCAGGCGCGTTGCAAATCGCCGGGCAGGCTGCCGGCGGCGGCGACGATGATCGCGTCGTCGGCCAGGGTGTCGTTCAACACGCCAAGCACACGGCTCTGGGTCAGGCACGAACCGGTCAGTTCGATAAATTCGCGTAATACGGCGCGGTCCAGATGGTCATCCACCTCGGGCACAAAATCGTCGCCGTGGTATTCCACCTGGTGCACGCGAGCCACTTCCGCGTCCAGCTGCGCCTTGGCGTCGCGGACTTGCTCGCCCCAGCCGGCACGGTAGTCGCCCAAGGCATCGGCCAACGCTTCGAGGGCAACCTGGGCATCGGCCAACACTTGCACGCCGTCGAGTTTCAACGCATCGCACGGGCTGATATTGAGGTTGAGAAACTTCACCTCGGCATGCTTGAACAGCGACTTGGACGAGGTGGTGAAGTCGGTATAACGCGTGCCGATGCCAATGACCAGGTCCGCCTCGGGCGCCAGCAGGTTGGCCGCCAGGCAGCCGGTTTCACCGATGCCACCGACGTTCAACGGGTGGCTGGACACCACCGCACTCTTGCCCGCCTGGGTTTCGGCGAAGGGAATATCAAAACGTTCGGCAAATGCTTGCAGCGCAGCATTCGCGCCGGAGTACTTGACCCCGCCGCCACAGATAATCAGCGGCTTGCGCTTGCCCCGGAAGGCCGCCAGTGCATCGCCGATCATCGCCGCCGTGGCCGGGCGCCGCTCGATGCGGTGCACGCGTTTTTGCAGGAAATAATCCGGGTAGTCCCAGGCTTCGGCCTGCACGTCCTGCGGCAGCGCCAGGGTCACGGCGCCGGTTTCGGCCGGGTCTGTGAGCACGCGCATGGCATGGATCGCCGCCGTCATCAGCTGCTCAGGGCGGTTGATACGGTCCCAGTATTTGCTCACGGAACGGAAGGCATCGTTGGTGCTGATGCTCAGGTCGTGGAATTGCTCGATCTGCTGCAACACCGGGTCCGGCTGGCGGCTGGCGTACACATCGCCGGGCAACAGCAGCAGCGGAATCCGGTTGGCCGTGGCGGTTGCCGCAGCGGTGAGCATATTCGCCGCACCCGGGCCTACCGAGGCGGTGCACGCATAGATCTTGCGCCGCAGGTGCTGCTTGGCGAAACCGATGGCAGCGTGGGCCATGCCTTGCTCATTACGGCCCTGATGCACCACCAGGTCGCCACTGTCCTGCTCCAGCGCCTGGCCCAGGCCCAGCACATTGCCGTGACCGAAAATCGTGAATACACCGGCGACAAACTTGCTCTGCACGCCATCGACTTCGATGTATTGGTTATCCAGGAACTTCACCAGGGCCTGGGCCATGGTCAGTCTTGTTGTGGTCATCACTTGCACCTTGTGTGAATGCAATTGGGTTGATTAACACTGCTTCAATGTGGGAGCTGGCTTGCCTGCGATGGCGGTCTGTCAGGTAACTATTTGGCGCCTGACACGCCGCTATCGCAGGCAAGCCAGCTCCCACACGTTAATCCGTGTTGAATCCTAGATTTTTTTCAAATGGGCGATACTGGCCCCAATGGCCTGCTGGATATCCGCCAACCCATGCACGCTCTCGGCAAACGGCTCAAACGACAGGTAACCGCCGTACCCGCTGCTGAGCAAGGTGTCGATCTGCGCGGCGTTGCCGAGGATATCGCCCTCGCCCACCAGCACGCGGTGGCCGTCACGAATCGAATTGAGCGGCGCTTCGGCGTCTTCCACGCCAGAGATATGCACCAGCCCGGTCAGTTGCGGGAAGAACTCCTGCTCGCTGGCCAGGTGGTGGTGGAAGGTGTCATGCACCAGGCGGAACACATCCAGGCCGCCAATCGACTGGATTGCATCCACCGCCACGCGTTTGCGGCGCAGGGCACATTCCTCGAAGCCCAACGGTTCGATAAACCCGAGGATGCCGTACTCGCGCAGGATCGGCGCCAGCTCGCTCAGCGCCGTGCGCAACCCGGCGGCACGCTGGGCTTCGTTGCGGGTGTCGCCGCGTTCATTGAGCGGGCACATCACCAAGCCTTGCGCGCCGCATTCGCGGGCATAAGTAGCCAGTTTGATCGCCTGGGCACGGCGCTCGTCATTCCACACGTCAAATGGGTACAGCGCATTGATCGACAGCACCGTGATGCCCTGCACCGCGCACAATTCACGCACACGGCTGGCCGGGGTGCCGTATTCGATTTCATGGCCTTTAAGGTCGTTGCGAATCTCGATGGCATCGCACTTGAGCGCCGCAGCCAACTGGATAAAGTCCGGCAGGGACAGGTTGGGTGCGACCATGCGGTTAAGGGCAAAACGTAGCGGCGACTTCATTGTTGTTGTTCTCCGTCCAAAACCGTTTAGAGGTCCAGCAGCCAGCTGTGCTGCGGGTCGTTATGAAAATGCCAGGCACGTTTTGGCCCGGCCATCACGTTGAGGTAATACGATTCGTAGCCATACGGCACACTGACCGGGTGATACCCTTTGGGCACCACCACCAGGTCGCTGTTTTCCACGGCCATGGCCTGGTCGATGCTGCGATCGTCGGTGTACACGCGCTGGAACACGAAGCCTTGCGGCGGGTTGATCTGGTGGTAATAGGTTTCTTCCAGAAAGCTCTGGTGCGGGAGGTCGTCGGTGTCGTGCTTGTGCGGCGGGTAGCTCGACGAGTGCCCGGACGGCGTGCGTACTTCCACCACCAGCAGCGAATGGGCCGGCTCGCTGTCAGGCAGGATGTCGCACACGTAGCGGGTGTTCGCGCCTTTGCCGCGCACGCTGCGTTTGCACTGCTCGGGGCGAATCAGGCGCGGTTCAAAGCCAGGCGCCCCGGGCGCGGCGCAGACGGCAATCTGCACGTCGCTCAAGGCGCTAATCTGCGCATCGGTGCCTGGCGGCAGGTACGCGGCGAAGGGCGATTTGTCTTCGAACACCGACTGGCGATCACCGAGGTTCTGCCAGTTGAAGCCTTCGCCTTCGATATTGACGCGACCGCTGAGCAACACCAGGCACAGCTCTTGATCCCCGGCGGTGACCGGCAGGGTTTCGCCCAGGCTCAGTCGATAGGCGGCAAAGCCCACGTACTCCAGGCGCCCTGCTTCGAGGGCCACCATGGTTTGCCCGCGTTTGCTGCTTTTGACCAACAAGCTCATCACTTAGTCCTCTCGTTGAGCAGCGCGCGCAAGGTGTCATAGCCTTTTTTGGCGTAGATATAACTGGGCGCCACGGCCGGATCCTGCTCGGCTTCGACCACCAACCAACCTTTGTAGTGGGCAGCCAGCAGTACATCGAGCAACTCGGCAAAGTCGATATCACCATCGCCGGGCACGGTGAAGGTGCCGTTGACGATGCAGTCAGGGAAGCTCCACATCTGGTTGCGCGCCAGTTGCACCACCGGCTTGCGCACGTCCTTGAAATGCACGTGGCAGACGCGGTCGATGTGTTTGCGCAGGACCTCGATGGGCTCGCCGCCGCCCATGTAGCAATGGCCCGAATCGAACAGCAGGCCGACTTCCGGGCCCGTTCTTTTCATAAGCTGGTCAATGTCTTCAGGGGATTCGACGTAGGCGCCCATATGGTGGTGATACGCCAGGCGCACGCCTTGGGACAGGGTGAAACGCGCCAGCTCCGTTAGCTTGTCAGCGTAATCCTGCCAAGCGTGCTCGCTGTGAAAACGCGGGCGTTCGATCAGGCGCACCTTCGAGCCCTGGATCGAATCGGCGACTTCGCCGTACACCAGCACGTTGGCGCCATTAAGCTTGAGCAACTCGACATGGCCGGCGATGGCTTCGATTTCTTCGGCCACCGAACGCCGTGCCAGCCGGCTGGAATACCAGCCGGAGACCAGCGCCAGGTCATAAGGGCGCAACACATCACCGACGCCCTTGGCGTCTTTGGGGAACTTGCCGTTGAGTTCGAAACCTTCGTAGCCGATTTCCTTGCCTTCGCTAAGCGCTGTGCTCAGCGGCGTTTCACCGCCCAGGGCCGGCAGGTCGTCGTTGCTCCAGGAGATCGGGTTAATGCCAATTCGGATTGCGGGCATGGCTGCACCTTTTGTTTTTATCTGACTTAAGCCTGATTAGATCTGCTCTATGTGGGAGCGGGCTTGCTCGCGAATGCGGTGGTTCAGTTATAAAAGTATTACCTGACACACCGCTTTCGCGAGCAAGCCCGCTCCCACATTTGACTGTGTTTAATTTCTGGAACTGCGCCAGGCATTGATGAGCTGTTCGAACGTGCCCTGCACCTGCTCAATCAATCCTTCATCATCAATTTCCCCCGCCATCCACGCACGGCTGGGCTCCTGGAAGATCGTGCGGCCCACCGCGAACCCACGGCAAGTGGTGCTTTGGCTGGCTTGCTGAAAGCCATCTGCCAGAAACTGCGCTGATGCATTCAGGCCCAGCAGCACCACACCCCGGCAGTACGGGTCACGCTCGTGGATCAGTTCGTCGAGCTTTTTCCACTCTTCGGCCGACTGCGCTTCGATTTTCCACCACGCAGGATAAATACCCAGGTTGTACAGGCGCTTGAGGCTGCGATAGAGCACATCAGGATAGGTCGACGGGTGATCCTTGGGCGGCACGACTTCCAGCAGCAGTTCATGCCCGCTGACCAGGGAAGCCTCGTAGACCGCCTTGAGTTGCGCCTCTTGCTCCAGGCGCAGCATCGGCTCGTCGTCCGGGTGGAACTGCACCAGGCACTTGATGATTTGCTCCTGGGGCCAGGCGATCAGGTTGCTGCCCACCGAGCGGCCGTGTTCAAACGCCAGCGGTCGTGAGTTCTGCACTTCAACCGGGCGCGCAATCCACCAACCGCGGCCGCTGGCGGCATTCAGTGCGTCCTGGCCGAAGCGCTGGTCGGCGAGCAGGCCCACATCGGCTTCGATGCCCTGCTGCGCCAGCTTGGTTTCCACACGTTCGATGGCCTGGATAAACAGCTGCTTGATGTCGCTGATGCGGGACAAGTCCTGGCCGCCTTTTTGTGCCAGGTCCACCAGCTGCCAGCGGTGGTCGAAGGCAAACACAAACAGCTGCTTCCAGGTTTTGCGCGGCACCGTGACGCGGTGCAGGCGTTGCAGGGTTATGTCTTGATCCGGCCGGGTGATGGGCACCGGGCTGTTGAACAGGTAATCCAGTTCGGCCGGCGTCGGCATGGCTGGCGCGCACGCATGGCGGGACACGACCAGACCGCCGCAAGCGTTGGCCAATTGGCTGCAGCGCTCATCGCTGGCGTCATTGATCCAGCCGCTGAGGAAGCCGGACATGAAGGCGTCACCGGCCCCCAGCACATTCAGCACTTCAACCCGCACGCCGGGGTAAATCGCGCCGTCTTCCAGGCGTGCCGGAATGGCGCCGTGAATCACCGTGCAACCTTGCGGGCCGAGCTTGACCACCAAGGTCGCCGGGGTCAATTCACGCACAGTGCGCAACGCCGTCAGCAGGTCTTCACTGCCACCGGCGATCAAGAACTCTTCTTCCGTGCCAACGATCAGGTCGAAACGCGGCAGAATGCTTTGCACATGCTGGCTGACGTTCTGGTCGGCGACAAACCGCGTTTCGCCATCCGCCTTGCCCGCCAGGCCCCACAGCACTGGGCGGTAGTCGATATCCAGTACACGCTTGACGTTGTGCTTGGCGGCGTAATCCAGCGCCTGGATGCTGGCCTTGTACACGCCATCGGTGGAGAAATGTGTGCCGGTGATCAGCAAGGCTTTGCTGGAGGCGATAAAGGCTTCGCTGATGTCTTCGGCGCGCAGGGCCATGTCGGCGCAGTTTTCGCGGTAGAACACCAGGGGGAAAGTTTCGCGGTCTTTAAGCCCCAGCAATACCAGGGCGGTGAGGCGTTCCGGGTCGACCTTGATGCCGCTCACGTCACAGCCTTCACGGGCCAGGGATTCGAGCAGGAAGCGGCCCATATGGTCATCGCCTACCCGGCTCAACATCGCCGACTTGAGCCCCAGCCGCGCGGTGCCGAAGGCGATGTTGGCGGAGGAACCGCCGAGGTACTTGGCAAAGCTGGACACGTCCTCAAGCCGCGCACCGACTTGCTGTGCATAGAGGTCGACGCCCAGGCGCCCGAGGCAAATCAGATCCAATTGACGCCCACTGGCAAAACGAGTCTGGCCCATGCTGGCTCCTGTTATTTTTATCAGCCTGCGTGGTGCCGCCGTGGTGACGGCACACGCTCTTGGTGCAAGCAGACTAGAACGTCCAGCGGCGGCAATCAATATTTATTCCATAATTATTTTTAGTGGAATATTTTTTCCAATAAGCCAGCATAATGGCATGCCAGCCGCCGTGCATCGTTTCAGCAGCCCACGGGCGCCGTGATGCCGAGGTATTTTTTTGCGCCTACCCTGTAGACTTGCGCCACCCATCAGCGCATCAGACGAACACGCCAGAAGGATTGCCCATGTCCCGCACCGATCCCGAGACCACCCTGGAAGATACGGTCGCCAGCCCTCCGATCAATGCCGAACGCCTGTTGCAGCTGATCACGGACGAATACGAAAGCCTGCCGCGCCAGCTCAAACGCATTGCCAGCTACATGAGCCAGCAGAGCGACCGCATCATGGTCGACCGCATCAGCGACATCGCCCGCGAATGCGAAGTGCACCCTTCGGCCATCGTGCGGTTTTCCCAGCGCTTCGGGTTCAGTGGGTTCAGCGAGATGCAGGCGCTGTTTCGCGAGGCTTACACCCACAAGACCACGCCGGTGCAGAACTACCAGCAGCGCATCCGCAGCATGATCGCCAACAAGTCGCAGAAAGCCAGCGGTGGCGACCTGGCGCGTGAGTGCGTGAACGCCACCCTCTCCGGCATCGAGCGCCTGGGGTTGGAGCTGGATGATGTGGCCTTTGAGAAGGCCGTGGACCTGGTGGTCAATGCCGACAATATCTACGTGGTGGGTGTGCGCCGTTCGTTTGCCGTGGCCGATTACCTGGTCTACAACCTGCAGCACACCAACAAGCGCATCCACTTGATCTCGGGTTTGGGCGGCAGTTATCGCGAACAGATGCGCAGCGTGCGGGCCAACGACCTGGTGATTGCGATCAGCTTTACGCCCTACGGTAAAGAGACCCAGCATTGCCTGCGTATCGCTCAGCATCATCAGGCCAAGACCCTGATCATCACTGACAGCAACCTGTCGCCCCTGGCCAAACGGGCGAACGCGGTGTTGTTGGTGAATGAGGGGTCGTCGTTTGCCTTCCGCTCCTTGAGCGCCACTTTGTGCCTGTGCCAGGCGTTGTTTATTGCCGTGGCGTATCGGTTGGAGTTGAAGGTGGATGAGATTCATGAGCAGGTCGGGTTTGACGACTGACCGGGTAACACTGTGATTTTTTTGGTGTACATATCCGTTATTTGGGTGATGGCGGCTTAGGGTTCCGCCCTGACGGCGGGTCACTTTTTGAAGGACCAAAAA
>NZ_JAAAFV010000034.1:112915-113544 GCF_019352915.1 Pseudomonas sp. Xaverov 259
TCATTCGCAAGACGTAAAAGAACGCTTCGGCCACGACCCGGCCGGCAACCTGCTCATGCAAGACCGCCCCGGCCCGGACATCGTGGCGGGTAACCGGTTGATGATCCAAGGCGATCATCATTACGACTACGACGCCTTCGGCAATCTGATCCGCCAGCGGCGTGGCAAGGGCCATCAGCTCGTTACTGAATACCGCTACGACTGCCAGCATCGGTTGATTGGTATTACCCAACCCAACGGGCAAACCGCCAGCTATCGCTATGACCCGTTTGGGCGGCGGATCAGCAAAACCGTCAACGACATAACCACGGAGTTTTTCTGGCAAGGCGACAAGCTGGTGGCCGAACACCAGGCGGATCGGCATCGCAGCTACCTCTACGAACCGGACAGTTTTCGCCCGTTGGCACTGCTGGAAGGCTTTGGGCCTGAAGAAACCAACCCCTTCCACTACCAACTCGATCACCTCGGCACACCGCAGGAACTCACAAATCCCGAAGGCGAAATCGTCTGGTCCGCGCACTACCGCGCCTATGGGGAAATCGCCCGCCTAGACGTCAGAAAAATCGACAACCCGCTGCGCTTCCAGGGCCAATATTTCGATCAGGAAAGCGGGCTGCACTACAACCGCC
>NZ_JAAAFV010000034.1:113554-210696 GCF_019352915.1 Pseudomonas sp. Xaverov 259
AGACCCGGTGAAGCTGGCGGGTGGGATTAATGCGTACCGGTACGTGCCGAACCCTACGGGGTGGGTGGATCCGCTAGGCCTGAATAGCTGCCCGGGTGGGGGTGGGTGCAAGCCAACTACAAACACAGAAAATACGGGCAAACAGCCAAAAGTTGATGATCAAAGCCCCTCTCTGCCGACTTCCGATCAGAAACGAGAATATCTGTATCGTGGAGACTCGAGGCATCCAGATGAGATTTTTGAGGGGGGCTTTGAAAGTAGAGGCAAAAGCACAGATCTCTATCTGCACTCACAAAACAATGCGAATCCCCCAAGCAATTTTGTGAGTACATCAGTATCTAGATTGCAAGGTGTGATGTTCGCAACGACTTACGGGCTAGAGGATGGTTATCTTTACATCTTGAAAAAAATCCCAGGTCGAGATGTCAACAAAGAACTTGGCATTCGATCCGACTACCAAAAAGAACGTGAAATTGCTATACCTGGCCGAATAGACACAAAAGACATTTTAGGAGCCACGCCCTTACACGATGATGGCACACATAAAGGCTACTCATTAATTAACCCCAATAGAAGTTAGAAAATGAAAGAATTAGAGATAACCATAATCAAAAACTCGATTCGCGAAAATGCGACTATCGAATGTGACAGAAAAACAGCAACACTCTCGATAATATTCGCTAACGGCGTAAAAAAATCTTACACCGATATTGACATCTATATGTGTTTCGGCCTAATGAGAAAAGATTTTAGCGACATTAAATTTCTCTGCAAAGGAGCAAAAGTCAATGTGTATCCTTCAGCAATGGCCTCACAAATGTCTAGTGGAGTGGTGGCTTACGAAACAAAACTAGGTGATCCGGATGCGAAGCTCGTTCGTATATTTGATTATGAAGAAAAAGAACTAACAAACGACATCAACGAACAGATTGCTTACCGCACAAAATGGTCTGAATCGCTGTAGGTGCTGAGTGAAGACCTGTGAAGAGCAACCTCTCTCGCCACGGGCGAGTTACCTAACCTCGAAACTTAAGGATCAGCCCCCAAAAACAAAAAGTACGTGCCATTCACTACAAAATATATACAACAGACACCCTACTTACCACGCCAATAAAACCCAACGAAAGCCATGCAGGCCATTCAAACCAACCCCAGACAGAAAAAATATGGAAACGAAAAAAATATACATACTATCAAATGATGAAAAAATAGAAGCAACAGTAAAGTTTGACACAAGAAAACTCATCATGAAATTTTCAGAAGCAGAAAACTTCAAGAAAATTTATGAAGGAAGGGACATTTACGTTTGCCTCGCAAAAGTCAGAGCCGACTTCCCCCATATGACCTTCTTATGCAAAGGCGCAAAATTAAATGTAATGCCTTCAAGAATGGCATCTCAAATGAGTGCAGGACTTGTTGCTTACGAAATAACCTTAGGCAAACAAGCCACCAGAAAAGATATAGTTCACATCTTTGATTACGAGGAAGAAAACCTAACGAACGATCCAAAAGAACAAATCGACTTCTTTAAAAAATGGCTGGCATCATTGGGTGCCCAAGACTATGAAAAATTCAACTGAGCGTGATCGCAAAACATCAAAGAGCACTGCTCCTGTGACGAGCACCCTCACTCGCCACAGGCCCAAAACCCAAAATCAGATCCCGGCCAACGCCAAATCCATCGCAAAATACGTAAAAATCAAATCCGCGCCAGCGCGCTTAATCGACCCCAACGTCTCGCGCACCACTCGAGCCTCGTCAATTGCCCCTGCCTGGGCGCCAAACTTGATCATCGCGTATTCGCCACTCACCTGATACGCCGCCACCGGCAAGCGTGAGGCTTCGCGGATGTCGCGGATGATGTCGAGGTAGGCGCCAGCCGGTTTGACCATCAGCGCATCGGCGCCTTCCTGTTCGTCGAGCAGGGATTCGCGCACGGCTTCGCGGCGGTTCATTGGGTTCATCTGGTAGCTTTTGCGGTCGCCTTTGAGGGCGCTGCCGCCGGCTTCGCGGAACGGGCCGTAGAGGGCCGAGGCAAATTTGGTGGAATAGGCCATGATCGGGATATGGGTGAAACCGGCGTCGTCGAGGGCGCGGCGAATGGCCTGGACCTGGCCGTCCATGGCGGCCGACGGTGCGATGACATCGGCGCCGGCGCGGGCGGCGGCCACGGCTTGTTTGCCGAGGTTGACCAGGGTCGCGTCGTTGTCGACGTGGGCGCCGTGCATCACGCCGCAGTGGCCGTGGTCGGTGTATTCGCAGAAGCAGGTGTCGGACATCACGATCATGTCCGGTACGGCGTCCTTGATAATCGAGGACATGCGCGAGACCAGCCCGCGTTCCTTCCAGGTGTCGCTGCCGTTGGCGTCCAGGTGGTGGGACACACCGAAGGTCATCACCGACTTGATCCCGGCACGAGCATAACGCTCGATTTCACCGGCCAGTTTTTTCTCAGGAATACGCACCACGCCCGGCATGCTGGTGATCGGCACAAAATCATCAATTTCTTCTTCGACGAAAATCGGCAGTACCAGGTCGTTGAGGGTGAATTCGGTTTCCTGGAACAGGCCACGCAGCTCCGGGGAGCGGCGCAGGCGGCGAGGACGGGCTTGGGGGAACTGGCTGGTCATGGCTTTCCTGGATAGCGGCAGAATATTTGGGGCAAAAGCTTATGCCCCTTGGCCCCCGCAGCACAAACGCCCAGGGGCCAATAGTGTATTGCGTGGGCCGTAACAATATATTGATCTAGAGCTGGACTCGCCCTTCGATACACGCCGCCACTGCGCCGCCTACCCAGATTTCATCACCTTGGCGCTCTATGCGAATCCGTCCGGCACGCCCGATCGCGGTGCCCTGGCTGACCACATAACGCTCGGGCGCGAGGCCTTCGGCCAGCAACCATTGGGCCACACCGGCATTCAAACTGCCGGTGGCCGGATCTTCCTGGGCGCCGTCACCGGCGATAAAAGCGCGCACTTCAAAGTGGCTGTCCACCTCGTCACGCGTCGGATCACAGGCCGCGATGACGCCAATCGCCAAGCCGTGCAATTGCGAAAAATCAGGCTGCAAGGCCAACACCTGATCGCGCTCGCCCAGCATCACCGCCAGCCAACCTGCGCCATTATCCACCCACTGGCTGCGCACAACGGCCTCAGGTGCCAGGCCCAAGCCCAGGCGCACGCGCTCCAGCAGGGGCGCTTCCACCGCACCGGTGCGCAACAACGGTGGTGCAATAAACGCCAGTTCATCGCCTTGGCGACGGACCCGCACCAGGCCGATTTCGCACTCCTGGATGATCTCCTCACCTTTGGGCATGCCGCCTGCCAGCAGCCATGCATGGCAACTGCCCAGGGTTGGGTGCCCGGCGAACGGCAGCTCTTTAAGCGTGGTGAAAATTCTTACCCGATAGTCCGCCCGTGGATCCCGTGGCGTCAGCAAAAACGTGGTTTCGCTAAGGTTGGTCCAGTTGGCGAAGTCAGCCATTTGCTGGTCGGTGAGGCTATCGGCGCCGAGCACGACCGCCAAGGGGTTGCCCTTGAGCGAAACCCGGCTGAACACATCCAGTTGCTTGAAATCGAAAGTCGGCATGTCTTAGCTCGGAATACTCAGGCCACGAATCACCGCCGGACGGGCGACAAAACCGTCCAGCGCGCGCAGTACATTAGGAAAATCAGCGATACCAACCAAGTCGCCGGACTCGTAGAAACCAATCAAGTTGCGGATCCACGGGAAGGTGGCAATGTCGGCGATGCTGTATTCGTCGCCCATGATCCAGGTGCGGCCCAGCAGGTGTTTTTCCAGCACGCCGAGCAAACGCCGAGATTCGGCGGCGTAGCGATCACGTGGACGTTTGTCTTCGTATTCTTTGCCGGCGAACTTATTGAAGAACCCGACCTGGCCAAACATTGGGCCGATACCGGCCATCTGAAACATCAGCCACTGCAGGGTTTCGTAACGGGTGGCCGGGTCTTCGGAGAGCAACTGGCTGGTTTTTTCCGCCAGATAAATCAGGATCGCGCCGGACTCGAACAACGCCAACGGTTGGCCGCTTGGGCCATTGGGATCGATGATCGCCGGGATTTTATTGTTGGGGTTCAGGGACATGAACTCCGGCGACAACTGGTCCTGGGTCTCGAAACTGACCTTGTGCGCCTCGTAAGGCAGGCCCAGTTCCTCCAGCATGATCGACACTTTGACCCCATTGGGCGTGGGCAGCGAATACAGCTGCAAGCGCTCCGGGTGCTGGGCGGGCCATTTGCTGTTGATCGGGAAAGCGGCAAGTGCGTTCATCGGGAAGTCCCCAGGCTCAAAGTCCCCATAATAGCCACCTGCACGCCGTCCTGCATGGGTCATCATTGCGCAACATAGCCGCGCTATCGTGCGCGCAGGCGAACCAAAGAGCCGATTCACACTCTTAACTGCGCCATGACGGTGAAAGGAGATACGCCGTAACACTCACAGGTTAAACCGCAGCACGCCGGATGCGTCGCTGGGGCCAGGCTTGCCCGCCTTAATCGCTGCACTGAAGACTCGAACCTCTAATGACAATCAAGCCTCTGTGCCTTGCGCAACGCCTTAAACGTTATGCCTACATCATGTTGCCGCTGTTACTGGTGGGTGGCGCCATCGGCCTGACCCTGGAGTCGCGCACCAGCCGCGCCGCGCCGGTAGATGGCGTGCAAACCCTGGTGTTCCTGCGCCACGGCGAAAAACCCGTCGGCGGCCTCGGCCAGCTCAATTGCCAGGGTTTGAACCGCGCGATGAACCTGGCCACTGTGCTGCCGGAAAAATTCGGCAAGGCCAACTACGTGTTTGCGCCCAACCCGACGCGCAATGTCGAGGAAGGCGAGCACGACAACTCCTACAGCTACATTCGGCCCCTGATGACCATCAGCCCCAGCGCCATCAAACTCGGCCTGCCGGTGAACATCAAATACTCCGCCAATGATACCCACGACCTCGCCGATGAGCTGGTGGAAGACAAGTACCACAACTCCATCATCTACACCGCCTGGTCCCACGGCTACCTGCCGGAGCTGATCAACCGGGTGGCCAGTGAAGCCTCGGGTGAAAAACACACTATTACCGACGATTGGTCCGGTGGCGACTATGACACCCTGTATGTGCTGACCTTGACCTGGCACAACGGCAAGGCCTCGTTGCTGAGCCGCAACTACAAGCAAGGCCTGGATAACGGCCAGCAGACATGCCCGGATGCAACCCAAGTGAGCGCGGATATCTGAAGCCTGCGCAACACAGGCGTATGATGCCCCGCTATTGAATCATCTGCGGACCTGCACCATGCCCAACCTCATCTCCACCCAGCCCAACCGGGGCTGGTCGTTCTGGTGGAAACCAGCGCTGTTCGTGTTGGTGGCCTGCATCGGCCTCTATTTCGTGAAGTGGTCGCCCTACTACCTCAAGGCCTTTGTCGCTGCGGACAACCACAGCATCGGCGCCTCGATCCTCAATGATCAGCAAAGCTCACCCTTGGCCGCGGCACTGGCCTATGCCCAGGTGTATTTCCTGGCGATCTGGAAAGCTGCCGTGTTGGCGGTGATTTTGGGTTCACTGCTGCAAGTGCTGATCCCGCGTGACTGGCTGCTGCGCCTGTTTGGCCGTGCCGGGTTGGGTTCGACCGTGCGTGGCGGGCTATTCGCCTTGCCGGGCATGATGTGCAGTTGCTGCGCCGCTCCGGTGGCAGCGGGCATGCGCCGTCAGCAGGTGTCGGTGGGAGCGGCGCTGGCCTTCTGGATCGCCAACCCGGTGCTGAACCCGGCAACCTTGGTGTTCATGGGCTTTGTGCTGGGTTGGGGCTTTACTGCGCTGCGGCTGGTGGCGGGGATTGTGCTGGTGGTGGGCGTGTCGTTGGTCGCACAACGCATTGCCCGTCCCGACCACGTGCCGGAAGCGGCATTGGACGCCGTGGCTGATGTGAGTCAGGCCGAGTCGCAGCCATTTCTGAGCCGGTGGCTGCGGACCCTGTGGCAGCTGTTCTGGAGCACGATCCCGATCTATATCGTTGCCGTGCTGATTCTGGGCGCCGCGCGGGTGTGGCTGTTTCCCCATGTCGACGGCGCCATGGCCAATAGCCTGGTGTGGCTGGTACCGCTGGCCATCGTCGGCACGCTGTTCGTGATTCCTACGGCAGCCGAGATTCCTATCGTACAAACCATGATGGCATTGGGCATGGGCACCGGCCCGGCCGTAGCGTTGCTGATGACCTTGCCCAGCGTGAGCCTGCCGTCGCTGTTGATGCTGCGCAAGGATTTCGACGCGCGGGTGCTGGTGACGGTGGCTGGGCTGACCATGTTGGTGGGGGTGGTGTGTGGGTTGATCGGGGCATTGATTCTTTAGTGCTGTTCAGGGCCCTTTCGCGAGCAAGCCCGCTCCCACATTTGACTGCATTCACAGGTCAACATGTGGGAGCGGGCTTGCTCGCGAAGAGGCCCTCAAACCCACTGCATTAATTGCGCCTGGCAACCCGCTCACGCAGGTACTCCACCACAGCGCCCTGCTCTCCGGCAAACTCGATCCGCGCGCCTTTGCTTTCACGCTGGAACGCATACATCGGGTCGTAATACTCGCGCAACAAGCCTTCGATCCACACCCGGTGTAAATCCACAGCACCGCTGCGTGCCTGCTCTGCCAGGGCTTCCTGCAAAATGGCCTGCAAGCGCTGAAAGCGCTCGCCACCCAGGCGCTTGTGGATATTGGCCAGGCTCTGAGTCAGGCGCTCGGCAAACAGGGCCTGCCCGCTTTCGCCAAACACCGCGATAAATTCGGCGCAAAGATCCACCACGTAATCACGCAAAATCCGTTCGACGCGGCCTTCAACACTATCTTCCAGCCATACCATCGGAAACGACTGCATGCCCTTGTGCAACGGCAACGGCAGCGCACAGCTGCCGATCATGCGGCTTTCGTCTTCGACCACAAACTGTTCGATACCACCCGCGCGTTTCTTCAGCAGGTCCACCGCCAGGCGGTTCTCAAAGTCGATGTTGGACGGTTGCGCCGTGGCGCGCTTGCCGAAACTGGAGCCGCGATGGTTGGCGTGCCCTTCGAGGTCCAAGGCATTGCGCAACTGGCCTAACACCTCGGTTTTGCCGGTGCCAGTCATGCCGCCGAGCAAGACGAAATCACACTCGGCCGTCGCCTGCTCCAGGGTTTCCAGTAGAAAGGTGCGCATGGCCTTGTAGCCACCGCCGACGCGCGGATACTCGATACCCGCTTCTGTCTTCAACCATTGCTGCACGATCTGCGACCGCAACCCGCCGCGAAAACAGTACAGGTAGCCGTCGGGGTTGGCCTGGGCGAACTGCGCCCAATGCTCGATGCGTTCGGCCTTGATTGCCCCGGACACCAGTTCATGCCCCAGCACGATGGCCGCTTGCTGGCCTTGCTGTTTGTAGCAGGTGCCGACCCGCTGGCGTTCGTCGTCGGTCATCAGCGGCAGGTTGACCACGCCGGGGAACGCGCCCTTGGTGAACTCGATCGGCGCGCGGGTATCCATCATCGGCCGATCGTTGAGGAAGATGTCGCGGTAGTTGGTGATGTCAGTTGCCATCAAAACACCTCTACCGCGTGGGTCTGTCGCTCAACCAGCGTGCCGATCGGCTCAAGGTTCAGGCCCAGTTCAACAGCCACGGCGTGAAACTCGGCGTCGCCCTCTGGGGTGACGGCAATCAGCAGGCCGCCACTGGTCTGTGGGTCGCACAGCACACGCTTGTGCAGTTCCTGCAGACGCCCCAGCTTGCTTGAATAGCTGTCGAAATTGCGCAGGGTGCCACCGGGCATGCAGCCCTGGTCCAGGTAGTCCTCGATCCCAGGCAGGAGTGGGACTTTGGCGTATTCGATGCGGGCCGTGAGACCACTGCCGTCAGCCATTTCCACCAGATGGCCCAACAGGCCGAAACCGGTGACATCGGTCATGGCCGTTACGCCGGCCAACTTGCCAAAACGGCTGCCAGGCTTGTTGAGCGTACACATCCAGTCACGGGCCAGGCCGATATCCGCCTCGCGCAATTTGCCCTTCTTCTCGGCGGTGGTAAGGATGCCGATGCCCAGCGGCTTGGTCAGGTACAACTTGCAACCGGCGGTGGCGGTGTCGTTGCGCTTCATATGGCGCTTTTGCACGATGCCGGTCACGGCCAGGCCGAAGATCGGCTCCGGCGCGTCGATGGAGTGCCCACCGGCCAGCGGGATGCCGGCGGCGTCGCACACCGAGCGGCCGCCACGGATCACTTCGCGGGCGACTTCCGGCGCCAGCACATTCACTGGCCAACCCAGAATCGCAATGGCCATCAGCGGGTCGCCGCCCATGGCGTAGATATCGCTGATCGCGTTGGTGGCGGCAATACGGCCGAAGTCGAAGGGATCATCGACAATCGGCATGAAAAAGTCGGTGGTAGAGACCACGCCACGCTCGTCGTCGATGGCGTACACCGCCGCGTCGTCACGCGAGGCGTTGCCCACCCACAGGTTGGGGTCGAGGTTCTGCGCGCCGCTGCCGGCGAGGATCACTTCCAGCACCTGGGGTGAAATCTTGCAGCCGCAACCCGCGCCGTGGCTGTACTGGGTGAGGCGAATCGGCTCGTTCATGGTGGACCTCAAGGTAACAAGTGGGCCGATTCTAACAGACAGCAAAAAGCCGGCTGGGCTCTTGTGAGCACAGCCGGCCTTTTTGCTTCAGCGCTTACTGGCGGGCAGCGAGCAAGCGTTTGTGACGGTTACGCCGGGCGATGTTCAGGCATTCGATCGCCGCCGAGAACGCCATGGCCGCATACACGTAGCCTTTTGGCACATGGGCGCCGAAGCCTTCGGCGATCAGCGTCATGCCGATCATGATCAAGAAGCCCAGGGCCAGCATCACCACGGTAGGGTTGTCGTTGATGAACTTGGCCAACGGCTCAGCCGCCACCAGCATCACGATCACCGAGACCACTACGGCGATGATCATGATCGGCAAGTGCTCGGTCATGCCCACAGCGGTAATGATGCTGTCGATGGAGAACACCAGGTCGAGCAACAGGATCTGCCCAATCGCGGCGGCAAAGCCAATGGCCACAGTGTTGCTGACGGAGGCCTTCTCCTCGGGCTCCGGGTCCATGCTGTGGTGGATCTCGGTGGTGGCCTTCCACACCAGGAACAGGCCACCGGCGATCAGGATCATGTCTTTCCACGAGAACGCCTGGCCGAAGATTTCAAACACTGGCGCGGTCAACTGCACGATAAACGCGATGGTGCTCAACAGGCCCAGACGCAGGATCAACGCCATGCTGATGCCGATACGCCGCGCCTTGGCCCGGTGTTTTTCGGGCAATTTATTGGTAAGGATCGAGATGAAGATCAGGTTGTCGATGCCCAGCACGATTTCCATGACGATCAAGGTGGCCAGTGCGACCCAGGCGGTCGGGCTGGCAGCCAGTTGTAAAAGGTAGTCCATAGGTCAGTCCTGACGTTTGCTGGGAAATTAAGCTTCTTTACGGTCGGTTTCAGGTTCTTTTTCGGCCTGTTCAGCGTCTTTTTCAGGCTGGATCAAACCCTGGGTCGCTTCACTCAATGCCTGCTCGGCGGCCTTGTGGGTGTCATCGATGGCTTGTTTGGCCGATTCGGTGGCTTTGCCCAGCACCTGCTGCGCGCTCTTTTCGACTTGATCACAGCCGCTGATCACCACCAATGAAAGCGCAAGTACGGACGCCGCGCCCAGGGAATTGAGTTTCATCATGTATTCCTCGTTAGAACCATTGGGTCCAAGTAGTGGCCCCTCGATAGCGAGGCATTCTATGCAGCTGAACAGTTCAGTAAAATTCGTATTTTTCTCACGTATACTTCGGTTTTTACGAAGTGTAGACCGCCATGCTCAATTATCGACAATTGCATTACTTCTGGGTGGTGGCCAAGACCGGCAGTATTGTGCGTGCCTGTGAGCAGCTGAACCTCACGCCGCAGACCATCAGCGGCCAGATCAGCCTGCTGGAGCAGACTTTTGGTATCGCGCTGTTTCAGCGCGTCGGTCGCCAGTTGGAACTCACCGAAGCCGGGCGCCGGGCCTTGCCCTACGCCGAGCAGATGTTCCAAACCGGTAACGAGTTGGAAGCCATGTTGCGCGCAGCGCCCGACGAACAGCAGATCCTGTTTCGGGTCGGGGTCGCGGATGTGGTGCCCAAATCCATCGTTTACCGGCTGATCGCGCCGACCATGGAGCTGAGCGAACCGATCCGCATCACCTGCCGCGAAGACAAACTCGAACGGTTATTGGCCGACCTGGCGATCCAGCGCCTGGACCTGGTGATCTCCGACAGCCCGATGCCCACGCACCTGGACATCAAAGGCTACAGCCAGAAACTGGGGGAATGCGGCATCAGTTTTTTCGCCACCCAGGCGTTGGCTGACCAGTATGGCGGCGATTTCCCACACTGCCTGCAGGGTGCGCCGTTGTTGATTCCGGGCGCAGAGACGGTGGTACGCAGCCGCTTGCAGCGCTGGTTCGCCGAGCAGCAGATCCAGCCAAAGATCATCGGCGAGTTCGATGACAGCGCGTTGATGCAGGCATTCGGCCAATCCGGCAGCGGGATTTTTATCGCCCCCAGCGTGATTGCCGATGAAGTGGTGCGCCAATATGGCGTGGCGCTGATCGGCCAGACCGATGCGGTCACCGAGTCGTTCTACGCGATCTCGGTGGAGCGCAAGATCAAACACCCCGGTATCGTGGCGATTACCGAAGGCGCGCGGCGCGAGCTGTTTACCGCCCTGCCCTGACGGCAAGGTGTGGGAGCTGGCTTGCCTGCGATAGCATCAGCTTGGTCTCACTGATACACCGAGGTGCCTGCATCGCGGGCAAGCCCGGCTCCCACATAAGCCTGATCCCATCCAAGCCAGGCTGACTCAAGCGCAGGCAGGCAGAGGTTTCGCGGTCATCAACCACAGCGCCAGCAAAATCGACACCAGGATAAACCCGGACGCCGCAAAGCCCAGGCTGGCAAGGCCCAGGGTGTCGATCACATGCCCACCCACCATTGCTCCCAGGCCAATCCCCAGGTTGGCCCCGGCGATGTTCAACGACGCCGCAAAGGCCGGGGCGTGGGGCGCGGCTTTCATCAAGCGCACATGGCTGACCAGAAACATCGCCGCCTGCGTCACACCCCACACCGCCATCGCCGCTGCCAGGCCAATGGTGGAGTGAATCGCCGGGACCACCGCAACCATGCCGGCGATCATGAACCCACAGAACACCATCGACGCGATCAACGGATGACGGTCCACCGCACGCCCGCCGAGGGCGTTGCCAATCAGGCCCACCGCGCCAAAGCCCATCAGGCACCAGCCCACCAGCGTGCCGTCGAAGCCGGCCAGGCGCTCAAGGATGTCTGCCAGGTAGGTGTAAGCGGTAAACATGCCGCTGAACACCAAAATCGACAGCAGGATATGGCCCTGCATCAGCGGGCTGCGCAGGATCTTGAACTGCGAGCGCAGGCTCACCTGATCGTTCTTCGGCTTGGTCACCGGCAAGTAGATAAACAGCAACAAGGCCTTGGCCAACGCCACTACCGCGAGAATCGCAAAGGCGGTGCGCCAGCCGAACATATCGGAAATCAAGGTGCCTACCGGAATGCCGAACACCGTGGCGCAGACAATTCCGAAACCGATCTTTTCAATGGCCCGGCCGGCAAACTCCGGCCCGACGATGTCCACCGCCGTTTCACTCGCCAAGGCCCAAAACACCGGCAAACCCAACGCCGGGATCAAGCGCGCCAAGGCCATGACCCAGATGTTCGGCGCCAATGCCGCCACCGTATTGGCCATCGCAAACATGATCAGGATGCAGATAAACAGGCGCTTGCGCTGGAACCGCGCGAAGTACGCGGTCAGGAACGGCCCGAACGCCGCCACGGTAAACGCAAACAACGTCACCAGCAGCCCGGCCTGGGACACGCTGACATTCAGGTCCCGGGCGATCGACGGTAGCAGCCCGACAATGATGAATTCTGTGGTCAGCACGGTAAAACCGGCAGCCGACAGCAGCAGGATAGGGAACAACATGAAAACTCCAGAAACGACGACATCAACGACAGCCCGAAGGGCTCGCTGACAGAGAGGAAAGATGAGAGGCGGCGATCTTAACAGAATATGTCTTGGCCTGGCCAAACCCTACAGATGCGGGTGACGGAATGCCGCACCGAATGGGACGCTTCCTACAGCATGTTAGACTTCTGGCCTGCTTCCTACGGCGCTATCTGCCTGCAATGCTGCGTCCTACTAAAAAAACTAGAGACAACTGTTTATGACTGCTGCCCCTTCCCTGCTGCAACGACTGATGCGCGTCAGCCTGGTCACCCAAATTGTCATCGGCCTGGTGGCCGGTATCCTGCTCGCCCTGTTCTTGCCCGAGGCGGCGCGCGCCACCGGGTTTATCGGCAAGGTATTTGTCACCGCGCTGAAAGCCGTGGCGCCGATTCTGGTATTCGTATTGGTCATGGCGTCTATCGCCAACCATAAACATGGCCAGGAAACCCATATCAAGCCGATCCTGTTCCTGTACCTGCTCGGCACCTTTGCCGCTGCCGTCGTTGCGGTGGTTGCCAGCATGCTGTTCCCATCGCCTCTGGTGCTGGCCACCCATGACGCCACCGTCAGCGCTCCCGGCGGCATCGGCGAGGTGCTGCAAAGCCTGCTGCTGAGCGTGGTGGATAACCCGGTGAGTGCGCTGATGAATGCCAACTTCATCGGCATCCTGGCCTGGGCGATTGGCATGGGTATCGCGATTCGCCATGCAGGTGTTACCACTCGCACGGTGCTCGATGACCTGTCCAACGGCGTCACGCTGATCGTGCGCGTGGTGATTCGCTTTGCCCCGCTGGGCATCTTCGGCCTGGTGGCCTCGACCCTGGCCACCTCCGGTTTCGGCGCCCTGCTCGGCTATGCCCACCTGCTGGTGGTGTTGATCGGCTGCATGCTGTTCGTCGCGCTGGTGATCAACCCGGCCATCGTGTTCTGGAAGCTGCGCCGCAACCCTTACCCACTGGTGCTGATGTGCCTGCGCGAAAGCGGCATCACCGCGTTCTTCACCCGCAGCTCAGCGGCGAATATCCCGGTGAACCTGGCGCTGAGCAAACGCCTGGGCCTGCATGAAGACACTTATTCGGTGTCGATCCCGCTGGGCGCCACCATCAATATGGCCGGCGCGGCGATTACCATCACCGTGTTGACCCTGGCCGCCGTGCACACGCTCGGTATTGCCGTGGACATGCCCACCGCCGTGCTGCTCAGCGTGGTCGCGGCGGTATGTGCCTGCGGCGCGTCGGGTGTGGCTGGGGGCTCGTTGCTGCTGATTCCGTTGGCGTGCAGCCTGTTCGGCATTCCCAGCGAGATAGCCATGCAGGTGGTGGCCGTGGGCTTCATCATCGGTGTGCTGCAGGACTCGGCAGAAACCGCGCTCAATTCGTCCACCGATGTGCTGTTCACGGCAGCCGCCTGCCTGGGCCAGGAAGAGCAAGCGGCTTAAAGCATGAGGCGTAAAAAAGCCCGGGGCGTTCGACAAGAACGACCCCGGGCTTTTTTGTATCTGGTTGCTTAGAAAGCGCCCATGTAATCGCGCTTGCCCACTTCCACGCCGTTGTGACGCAGCAAAGCGTAAGCAGTGGTGACGTGGAAGAAGAACTGCGGCAGGCCGTAGGTCAGCAGGTAGGACTGGCCGCTGAAGCGCTTCTCTTTCGGGGTACCTGGGCGGGTGATGATTTCGATGCCTTCCTTGCCGTCGACTTGCTCAGGCTTGATGGTGTCGACAAACGCCAGCACCTTGGCGATCAGCGCTTGCAGGTCGGCGAAGGTCACTTCGCTGTCTTCGTACTTCGGTACTTCGATTTCGGCCAGGCGCGCAGAAACGCCCTTGGCGAAGTCGACGGCGATCTGCACCTGGCGCACCAGCTGGAACATGTCCGGGATCAGACGCGCTTGCAGCAAGGCGTTGGGCTCGATGTTCTTGGCGGTGGCGTGGGCTTCGGCTTTGCTCAGTACATCGCTCAGGGCGGTGAGCATTTGCTTGAAGACCGGGATGGAGGCGGCGTACAGGGAAATAGTCATGACAGTCTCACGGTGATGGCAGGGTTTGGAACCAGCGGCGATTATAGCCATGCCTGCGGCTTGTCTTTTATTTTTTCAGGATTAGGCTAGTGGGCTTCACTGCATAGGGAAAGCGCGATGACCGCCGAGCACGACACCGACACCCCTGAGCCGCGCCTGAACAGCACGGAAATCCGCATCCTGGGCTGCCTGATCGAAAAACAGGCGACCAACCCGGAAACCTATCCGCTCACGCTCAATGCGCTGGTGCTGGCCTGCAACCAGAAGACCAGCCGGGAACCGGTGACCAACTTGAGCCAGGGCCAGGTCGGCCAGAGCCTGCGCGTGCTCGAGGGCCAAGGCTTTACCCGCCTGGTGATGGGCAGCCGCGCCGACCGCTGGGAGCATCGGGTGGACAAGGCGCTGGAATTGGTGCCGGCCCAGGTGATCCTGATCGGGCTGCTGTTTCTGCGCGGGCCGCAGACCGTCAACGAACTGCTGACCCGCAGCGGGCGCATGCATGATTTTGAAGATGCCGAACAGGTTGTACACCAGCTTGAACGCCTGATTGCGCGAGGGCTGGCGGTGCTGGTGCCGCGCCAGGCGGGGCAACGGGAAGACCGTTATACCCATTCGCTGGGGGATCCGGCGGATATTGAGGCGATTATCGCGGCACGCGGGAGCCCGTTGGAGCGCTCGGCAGGTGGGGTTTCGGTGGAGCGTATTGAAGAGCTTGAAGCCAGGATTGCAGCGCTGGAAGAGCGTTTGGCCCAGCTGGAACAGGCTTAACTCGATCTAAAATGTGGGAGCCGGGCTTGCTCGCGAAGGCGGAGTGTCAGTCACTGGATGTATCGACTGATCCACCGCCTTCGCGAGCAAGCCCGCTCCCACATTTGGATCTGCGCAGTGCTTTAAATTCGGGCAAAAGCCACTGCCGCCTGGAACTGTTCATCCGTTGGCCGCACACCGGTGTAAAGCACAAACTGCTCCAATGCCTGGATTGCGATCACTTCCAACCCGGTAATCACCCGTTTGCCCTGGGCACGCCCGCGCACGATCAACGGCGTTTCGGCGGGGATCGCCACCACATCGAATACAGTGTCAGCCGCGTCCACAGCGTCGGCTTCAAAGGCCAACTGGTCCGCCTCTGCCCCACCGGTCATGCCGATTGGCGTCACGTTGACCAGCATCTGCGGGCGCAACTCCCCCAGTTCTGCTCGCCACTCATACCCCAGGCTCTGCGCCAACGCCCGGCCCGCCGCTTCATTGCGCGCCACAATCACGCCGTTGGCATAGCCGCCATCGCGCAAGGCACTGGCCACCGCCTTGCCCATACCGCCGCTGCCACGCAGGGCAAAGGTCGAGTCTTTGGGCACCGCATGTTTTTTCAGCAGTTGCTCCACGGCAATGTAGTCGGTGTTGTAAGCCTTGAGATGGCCGTCGGTGTTAACAATGGTGTTGAGCGAGGTGATGGCCTTGACCGAAGCGTCCAGCTCATCCACCAGGGCGATACTGGCTTCCTTGAACGGCATGGAAACCCCGCAACCACGGATGCCCAGCGCTCGGATACCGCCGATCGCGCCGGGCAAATCCTGGCTGCTGAAGGCTTTATAGTAGAAATTCAGCCCCAGCTGTTCGTACAAGTGGTTGTGAAATCGCAAGCCAAAATTCCCGGGACGCGCCGACAATGACATGCACAGTTGGGTGTCCTTGTTGGGGTGCATCTGCATGGAAAACTCCTTTGAGTAAGCAAATCGGTACAGACCTTACACAACCTTTACCTAGAGGCTGTGCTGTTTTTCGGAAATACGTTGTCTTAAAAGTATCCCCGCGACAATCCTTGAGTCTATTGATTGCAGACCACAAGCGCAGGGGCTAACCGAGGAATGACCATGATTCGTAAAATCCCCAAAATCGCCTTGCTTATCGGCGCACTCGCTATGGCAGGCCAAGCCTCCGCCCACGGTGGTGGTTGGGGTGGCCCGGCCATATTGGGTGGTTTGATCGGCGCAGCCGTTGTCGGCTCCGTAGTTGCCAGCCAATCGCAACCGGTCTACGTGCAGCAACCGGTGTATGTGCAGCCACAACCGGTGTATGCCGCGCCTCCGCCGGTCTACTATGCACCGCCGCCACCGGTGTATGTGCAACAGCAGGTTTACTACCGCCCGGCGCCGGTCTATTACGGCCCACCGCGTGGCTACTACGGCCCTCCCCACGGTTATTATGGCCGCGGCTGGTAACACGCAATCACGTTGGAAATGAACAGGCCTCGCTCACACGCGGGGCCTTTTTTTGCCTGATTTTTGCCTGACTTTTTTGTCAAAAAGCCCGGTTTTATCATGCCAAGGTCGTTATGAGGACAATGCCCGTGTCGCAATCCCACATCATGACGATCAAATGTCCACTTGCTTGACCCGGGCCTGCGCTGTCATGTTTACGTCACCCAACAGTCTCACTATCGAGCGGTCCACCCAATAACAACTAAGGACGACTGACATGCCCACACAAAACCCGCACCGCACCGCTGGCCTGTGCACGTCCAGCAAGGTCTACAGCGCACTCACCGAACTCAAGCACCTTGAGGGCCACCGCAGCGCAAAATTTCTCGCGTTGCTGGCAGAAAACCTGGTGCGCAAAGGCCTGCTCAGTGAACAGGAAGTGGTGAACATGCTCGATCAAGTGGTGGATTGACGCTTGGCGTTAATGTTGACTATCGAGATGGGTGATTTTTCCTACGCGCCACCAGCCCGTAAGGTGACCCCCATAGCAATTGGAGGTCCTTATGCCCACAGTTCAAATCATGTCCGTTGTCGGCAGTGCCGTCCCCGCCCCACTCCGGGAGCTTGGGTTGTTGGCCTGCTGGTATGTGGTACGCGATGGCGAAACCATCAGCGGCCCGCTCACCTCACTGTCCGCCGCGCAACAACAGCAACAGCAACAGCAAGTGCCGAACTTCAGGCTCCACGCCTGAAATCTATGGCAATGGCAGCTTGACCCGGGGTTTGCTTTCAACAAAAAGCGCCCAGCTGGACATAAACAGCGCTGCCACCAGTGGCCCGATCACAAAGCCATTCAAGCCAAATACCGACAGGCCGCCCAAGGTCGAGATCAGGATCAGGTAATCCGGCATCTTGGTGTCCTTGCCCACCAGGATCGGGCGCAATACATTGTCCACCAGCCCGATCACGAACACGCCGAACAAGCCCAGCACCACGCCCTGCCAGATCGAACCGCTCAACAGGAAGTAGGCGGCCACCGGCCCCCACACAATCCCCGCGCCGACCGCTGGCAACAGCGACAGAAACGCCATCAATACCGCCCAGAGCAACGCGCTGGGAATGTCCAGGAACCAGAAGATCAAACCACCCAGCGCACCCTGGGTCACGGCGACCAGCACGTTGCCCTTGACGGTGGCGCGCACCACCCGATTGAACTTGAGTTGCAACCGGCGCTTTTGCGGCTCGGCCAACGGCACCGCCGTGCGTACCTTGCGCACCAGTTCCGGGCCGTCACGCAGCAGGAAAAACAACAGGTACAGCATGATGAAAAAGCTCACCAGGAAATCAAACGTGCCTTGGCCGAAGCTGAACGCCTGGGTGGCAAAGAACTGGCTGCCCTGCATCGCGCTCTTGACGATCTTTTCCCGCAGGCCCTCCAGGTTGCCCATGCCGAAGCGGTCGAGCAGGTGCTGGAAGTACGGCGGCAGGAAATTCTTGAACTGTTCGATATACCCCGCCACGTCCAATTTGCCACTTTCGATATTTTTGTAGAGGGTGGCGCCCTCTTGCACCAGCAGCACGCTGGTGATGATCACCGGCAGAATCGCAATCACCAGGCACACCGTCAGCGTCGCCAGCGATGTCAGGTTGCGGTTCCAGCTGAAGCGTTGCTGCAGGCGCCGCTGCATCGGGGCGAAGATGATGCCAAGGATGACTGCCCAGAACACCGCACCGTAAAACGGCAGCAATATCCAGATAAAGGCGATGGTCACCAGGACCAGCAATAACAGCAGGGTTTTGAATTGAAGGTTGGTTTGGTTCATGTCCGGTCCATGTCAGAAAAGCAGAGGGCCTTCAGCGGCCCTGTTGCTTAGTCCGCGGCAAAACCTGGGAGTGCCCTTCAAGCATAGACCGCGTTATTGAATCGCCTTGGCCTCACTCAATAATGCCTCAATCACCTGCTCCTGGGCTTCGTAACGCCCCTCGCCGAAGTGGCTGTAGCGTACTTGGCCCTTGGCATCGATCAGGTAGTGGGCTGGCCAATATTGGTTATCGAAGCTGCGCCAGATCGCGTAGTTATTGTCGATGGCCACCGGGTAACCAATGCCCAGCTTGCGCACCTGTTCTTTGACATTGGCCGGGATGTGCTCAAACGCGTATTCGGGCGTGTGTACGCCAATCACCACCAAACCGTCTTTTTCGTAGCGTTTGGCCCAGCTATTGACGTAGGGCAGCGCGCGCCGGCAGTTGATGCAGTCATAGGTCCAGAAATCCACCAGCACCACTTTGCCTTTGAGCGTTTCAAGGCTCAGGGGCGGCGAATTGAGCCAGTCAACCGCCCCCGCCAGCGACGGTATAGTGGCTTCAGGGTGTTTGCTTTCGCCACTGGCTATCCAGCTTGCGGAAAGGGCAAAAGCCAGCAGCAGGCTGGCAAACAGCAACGTGATCGGTCGCATGGTGATTACCTTGTCGAGTCGCAGAGCGCCTATTGGAACCCTCTGAGGTATCCCGCCTGTGTCGAGCAGCACCTGCCGATACACGGCGATACAAAATCCGCAAAAGCCCGACCTGGATCAATAAAGGCGCACGCCCGCTGCTCTACCCTCGCGACCTTTTGCGACCTGAGCCCATGCCTCCCGTGATTGCCCCCGAACTGCTCGCCCCCGCCGGCACCTTGAAAAACATGCGTTATGCCTTCGCCTACGGCGCCGATGCGGTCTACGCCGGCCAGCCGCGCTACAGCCTGCGCGTGCGCAATAACGAGTTCGACCACGCCAACCTCGCGCTCGGCATCCAGGAGGCGCATGCACTGGGCAAGCGTTTCTACGTGGTGGTCAACATTGCCCCGCACAATGCCAAGCTCAAGACCTTCCTCAAGGATTTGGCCCCGGTGATCGCCATGGGCCCGGACGCGTTGATCATGTCCGACCCAGGCTTGATCATGCTGGTGCGCCGTCACTTCCCGTGCATGCCGATTCATTTGTCGGTGCAGGCCAATACCGTGAATTGGGCGAGCGTCGAGTTCTGGCAGCAGCAAGGTATCGGCCGGGTGATTCTGTCGCGAGAGTTGTCACTGGAAGAAATCGGCGAAATCCGCCAACAGGTGCCCGCCATGGAGCTGGAAGTGTTTGTGCATGGCGCCCTGTGCATGGCCTATTCCGGGCGCTGCTTGTTGTCCGGCTACATGAACAAGCGCGATGCCAACCAAGGCACCTGCACCAACGCATGCCGCTGGAAATACTCGGCCACACCGGCGGTGGAGAACGCCACAGGCGACATCGTGCAGCACTGTGAACCGACCTTGGGGATCGGCCCGCCGACCGATCAGGTGTTTTTGCTGCAGGAAGCCAACCGCCCGGATGAGCAGATGCCGGCCTTCGAAGACGAACACGGCACCTACATCATGAACGCCAAGGACCTGCGCGCCGTGCAGCACGTGGAGCGCCTGACGCACATGGGCGTGCATTCGCTGAAGATCGAAGGCCGCACCAAGTCCCACTTCTATTGCGCGCGCACCACCCAGGTGTATCGCCAGGCCATTGACGATGCGGTGGCTGGCCGTGCGTTTGACCGCAACCTGATGACTAACCTGGAGTCCCTGGCCCAACGCGGCTACACCGAAGGTTTCCTGCGTCGCCATGTACACGACGAATACCAGAACTACCAGAACGGCAGCTCGGTGTCGGAGCGCCAGCAGTTTGTCGGCGAATTGACCGGCGAGCGCCGGGGCGAGATGGCTGAGGTCAAGGTGAAGAACCGCTTTGCCGTGGGTAATCACCTAGAATTGATGACACCGGCCGGCAACTTTCACTTCGACCTGGCCAACCTGCACAACGCCAAGGGCGAGGCCATAGACGTGGCGCCGGGAGATGGGCACACCGTGTATCTCCCCCTGCCAGCGCAGATGAACCTGCGCTTCGGCCTGCTGATGCGCGACCTCTAACGCGGCGCCGCACAAAAAATAGAGCAGCCAAAAAGTACCCTGTGGCGAGCAGGCTTGCCCTGCGCTGGGTGGCGAAGCCGCCCCCATTCAGGCGACTCAGCCGGTCAGTTATAAACCGCTGGGGCAGCTTCGCAGCCCAACGCAGGGCAAGCCTGCTCGCCACAGTGACAGTGTTCGTCGTTACAACGTCGCCGCGCAGAACTGGCGGATCGCCTCGCACGCCTGCAACAGCGAGTCGTCGTCCAAGGCGTAGGCGATACGCAGGTACGGCGCCAAGCCAAATGCGCTGCCGTGTACCACGGCCACATTGGCTTCCTCGAGCAAGGCGTGGGCCACGTCTTCGTCGGTTTGCAGCAGCTTGCCACCGGGCGTGGTGCACCCCAGCAAACCCGCGCAGTTGGCGAAGGCGTAAAACGCGCCGGACGGGTTTGCGCATTCAAGTCCTGGCGTTTTGTTGAGGAAGGACACCACCAGATTGCGACGTTTCTCGAACACGGCGCGCGACTGCCGGATAAAATCCTGCGGTCCGCTCAAGGCAGCGATGGCGGCGTGCTGGGAAATCGCACTGGCCCCCGAGGTCTGCTGGCCCTGGAGTTTTTCCATCGCCTCCAGCAACCAGCGCGGGCCGGTGGCAAAGCCGATGCGCCAGCCGGTCATGGCGTAGGCTTTGGAGACGCCGTTCATGGTCAGCACCCGTGGCGCCAGGCGCGGCTCGACTTGCGCCAGGGTATGAAAGGTTTGCCCGTCGAACAGCAGATGTTCGTAGATATCGTCCGCCAGCACCAGCACGTGCGGATGCTCCAGCAGCACATTCGCCAGCGCCTGCAACTCGTGCCGGCTATACACCGCGCCGGTCGGGTTGGACGGTGAATTGAGGATCAGCCAGCGCGTGTTGCCCGTGATTGCCGCCTCCAGCGCCGTGGGCGCCAGTTTGAACCCCCCCTCGGCGCTGCACGCGACAATCCTGGCGGTGCCGCCGCACAGTTCCACCATCTCCGGATAACTGACCCAGTAAGGTGCAGGAACGATCACCTCGTCGCCTTCGTTCAGGGTGGCGGCCAGGGCGTTGTAGATCACATGCTTGCCGCCGTTGCTCACCAGCGTGTCCTGCCAGGTCACGTCCAGGCCGTTTTCGCGGCGGAACTTCTGCGCAACGGCCTCACGCAAGGCCCGTATACCCGCGACTTGGGTGTAGCGCGTGTGGCCGTTGCGGATCGCGTCGATACCGGCCTGGCGGATATGTTCCGGGGTGTCGAAATCCGGCTCGCCGGCACACAGCGAAATGATCATCGCACCCTCGGCACGGCGTGCGGCCACGCGGTCGATGATGCGGTAGGTGGCCGACGGCTTGGCCTGGGCCAGGCGCTTGTTCAGCGTATTCACGAGTGCTTCCTTTGCAGGGTGTGATAACCCAGGGCTTCACGCGCTTGTTTCAAAGTCTTGCCGGCCTCGAGCTGCGCACGGATCTGCGATTCCACGGCTTCAATCTGGCGTGCGGTACGTGCCACTTCCTCGGCACGCCCGCGCGGCACCACCAGCACACCATTGGCGTCGGCCACCACAATGTCCCGCGCACACACGCGGGCACCGCTGATGGCCACCGGCTGGTTCACCGACGCCACCTGCACGCGGTCCTTGCCGGTGCGCATGTAACGGCCCTTGCTGAACAGCGGGTAACCGTCGCCCAGCGCTTTGCTGACGTCGCGGCACACGCCGTCGATGACCGTCGCTGCGATCCCTCGACTGCCGGCGTACTGGGTCATGATGTCGCCCCACACGGTACAATCGGTGCGACCGGCGTTGGCGAGCACCACCACATCGCCCGGCAGCACGTCTTCGATAAAATCACCGACTGAACCTGGCGGCATGCTGGCCGGCATGTATTGCACGGTAAACGCCGGGCCGACCACGGTGCCACGGTAGTTATCCAGCGGCGCGATGCCCAGGCACTGGCCGGCAATGCCGAGCTTGTCCATGGCATCCGACACGCCAGGAGTGTCGAGCCCTTCGAACAGGGCGACTAGTTGTTGGTCATTCATTGGGCAGGCTCCACGCGGATGGCTTCAAATTGGCTGTCGTGCATCACATCGGCGACCGAGCGGCCACTGCGCACCGCCTCGACCATGCCGGCTTCACGGGCGGCGATGCGCTCGCCGAGGTCCAGCACCTGTTCGATCAGCGCTGCAGGGATAAACACGCTGCCGCAACGGTCGGCAATAACGAAGTCGTCTTGCGACACTTTCACGCCCGCCACATCAATGGTGACGCCGGACGCGACCTGCACCACTCGGTTGCGCGCGCTGATCATGGTCACGCCACGCCCGTACACCGGGTAACCGATGGTCGCACTGCCGTCGATGTCACGGCTGAAGCCGTCGATCACCGAGCCACGAATATTCCTGGCCACGGCGGCATTGGCGATGATGTCACCCCAGCACGATATGCCGTCGATGCCGCCGGCAATCACCAGTACGCGGTCGTCGGTGGTGATGGCGTCGATTACCGGGGAAATCAGGTGTACACCAGGCGCCGCGTCAGTCTTGGGCGCCAGTTGAATGGTGCTGGCCCGGCCGACGACTTTGGGGCAGTCCCACAACGGACGAATGCCGACGACGGCGCCGGGCAGTTGCAGGAAGTCCAGCGCGTCGGAAACCGTGTTGGTATCAAGTTCAGCCAGGCGCTGAAGCGGGTCGAGCAGTGGCATGGAGGTGAGCCCCTGTTGTAGTTGGGGCTCAAGTCTCACGCAGGGGCGGTGATGGGTATATTCGTATTAACGTTAGGCAAACATACGCTGAAGCTATGGTTGATCAGATCCTGAACTGCCCCACCAATTGCCCCAGGCGCTGGCCCAGGTCCGCCAGGCTGCGCGAGGTTTGCGCGCCCAGCTGGGTTTCATCCGCCACGCTGTCCACCGCCACAGCAATCTGATGCACACTGCGGTTGATCTCTTCGGCCACGGCGGTCTGCTCTTCGGCGGCGCTGGCGATTTGCGCGTTCATCGAGTTAATGGTGCCGATCAACTGCGCCATGGTGTCGAGCGAGGCGCCGGCTTGGTTGGCCTGGGCCGAAGTGCCGTCACCGGCATCGCTGGAGCGGCGCATGGCATCCACGGCGGCGACCGTACCCTTTTGCAGACGGTCGATCATGCCCTGGATTTCCTGCGTACTGGTTTGCGTGCGGCTGGCCAGCGCACGGACTTCGTCGGCGACCACGGCAAAACCACGCCCGGCCTCGCCTGCCCGTGCGGCTTCGATGGCGGCGTTGAGGGCCAGCAGGTTGGTCTGCTCGGCAATCGAGCGGATCACGCCGAGCACGCTGACAATCGACGACACGTCCTGCTGCAAGCTGTCGAGGGACACACCGCTGCTGCGGATGTCGTTCACCAGCGCATGGATCTGCGCGATGCTGCCGTCCACTACCCGCTTGGCAGCCTGGCCTTCGGCGTCGGTCTGTTGCGCGGCGACGGCGGCGCCCTGGGCACTGCGCGCCACTTCGTGGGCCGCTGAGGACATTTGGTTGATGGCGGTCGCCACCTGATCGGTCTCGTGACGTTGGCGTTCCATGGCGGTTTCCGAGCGCTGAGCCTGCTCGGACACCTGGCTGACCAGCCCGGTGAGTTGCGCGGTCATCTCGGTGATCTGGCGCACCAGCCCGTGGATTTTGTCGACAAAGCGGTTGAACGCGCCGGCCAAGTCGCCCAACTCATCCTGACTGGTGATCGCCAGGCGGCGTGTCAAGTCGCCCTCGCCTGCGGCGATATCGTCGAGGTTGGCTTTCATCAGGTTCAGTGGGCGCAAGATGGTATTGGCCACCAGCATGCCCACCGCCGCAATCACCAGCAGTACCACCACCGCCACGCCGAGGATGCTCAGCAGCACGCCTTCCATGCGTTTTTCGACCTTGGCCTCGACCACCTCCACCTGGGCTTCGATGCCATCGAGGTTCACCGACGTACCAATCACCATGTCCCACTTGGGCAAGTATTCGGTGTAGCCGAGCTTGGGCACCAACTCGGTCTGGCCGGGCTGGGTCGAGCTGTATTGCAGGTAGTGGGTGCCGTCCTTGCCGACCTTGACCAGGTCGCGGTTGACGTAGACACCGTTGGGGTCACGGTTGTCTTTGAAGCTCTTGCCTACGCCGTCCGGGCTGTTGCCCTTGAACAGGCGGATGGTCTCGGAGTCGTAGCCGAAGAAGTAGCCGTCCTTGCCGTACGCCGTGTTGGACAACAGCTTGACCACCTGCGCGCGCGCCGCCGTGTCGCCGGGGGCGGCCGCGTCGTAGAGCGGCTTGATGGTGGTCATCGCCACTTCGACATAACTTTGCAGCGTGGCCTTGGCGTCGTTGAGCAGGCGCTGGCGGGTTTCATCCACCTCATTGCGCGCCTGGCCCTGCAGGATCCACACCGTGGTCAGGCTGATGACTACGGCAAACAACAACACCGGCACAACGGCCAGGGACAGGACTTTGGCCTTTAAACTCAGACGCATGGCTTTTCTCTCTTATTCGTGGCGACTTGAGAGGTTAACGGCCAGTGGCGAAATATCTGTAGGACACCTTGGCTGAGTGGCGACTGGACTGTTGTGGCGAGCAGGCTTGCCCTGCGTTGGGCTGCGTAGCAGCCCCCTTTTCAGGCGCCGTAACACGCCAGGTAGATCGAGGTGTCTGGATTCAGGACCGCTTCGCGCTCCAACGCAGGGCAAGCCTGCTCGCCACAATTGAACCTGTTCCAGATACTAGAGGGTCATTGCGGCAATCCAGCCAAACGCCAGCAACGGAATGTTGTAGTGCAGGAAGGTCGGCACCACGGTGTCCCAGATATGGTGATGCTGGCCGTCGATATTCAGGCCGGACGTCGGGCCGAGCGTGGAGTCCGACGCTGGCGAACCGGCATCGCCCAATGCCCCCGCCGTACCCACGATGCACACAATCGCCAACGGGCTGAAGCCCAGCTGCACACACAACGGCACAAAAATCGCCGCCAGAATCGGCACCGTGGAAAATGACGAACCAATGCCCATGGTCACCAACAGCCCCACCAGCAACATCAGCAACGCGCCCACACCACGGCTGTGGCCAATGAACGCCGCCGAGGCTTCCACCAGTGAGCGCACGTCACCGGTGGCCTTGAGCACTTCGGCAAACCCCGAGGAGGCGATCATGATGAAGCCGATCATCGCCATCATCTTCATGCCTTCGGTGAACAGGTCGTCGGTCTCGCGCCAGCGCACAATGCCCGACACCGAGAAGATCAGGAACCCAGCCAGGGCGCCGATGATCATCGAGTCCAGCCACAGCTGGATGATAAATGCCGAGGCAATTGCCAGCCCGGCCACCAGCAGGGTCAGCGGGTTGTATTGCACCGCCACTTGCTCGACGCGCTCGATTTTCTCCAGGTCATACACGCGCTTTTTGCGGTAGCTGATAAACACCGCCACCAGCAGGCCCACCACCATGCCCAATGCCGGCAGGCCCATGGCATGGGTGACGTTGACCTGGCTGATGTCCACGCCGCTCTTGGCCACGTTGGCCAGCAGGATCTGATTAAGGAAGATATTGCCAAAGCCCACCGGCAGGAACATATACGGCGTGATCAGGCCGAAGGTCATTACACAGGCAATCAGCCGGCGATCCAGTTGCAGCTTGGTCAGCACATAAAGAAGTGGCGGCACCAGCAACGGGATAAACGCGATATGGATCGGCAAAATGTTCTGCGAGGCAATCGCCACCACCCACAACAGGCCGATCAGCAGCCATTTGACATGGCTGCCGCCGGTGGCTTCCTGGCGATCGACCAACAGCAGCGCCTTGTCCGCCAAGGCATGCGCCAGGCCGGACTTGGCAATCGCCACCGCGAACGCGCCGAGCAAGGCGTAGGAAAGCGCCACGGTCGCGCCGCCGCCCAAGCCGCCGTTAAAGGCCTTGAGCGTGGCCTCGATGCCCAACCCGCCGGTCAAGCCACCGACCAGGGCGCCGACGATAATGGCGATGACCACATGCACACGGGACAAACTGAGCACCAGCATGGTGCCGACCGCGGCGATGACTGCGTTAATCATGGTTACCTCAAGCAAAAAACATAAAAAACAGACAGGCCCGCGACCGGGCGGCCATCAGGTGGCGTCCGCGTGCAGGCTTTAGGAGGTCTTATTAGAGGGCGCGCACTTTGCAGCAGGCGGGCCGTCATGTCAAAAAACGACGCCGTTTCAGGCTTTAAATTGAACGTTTGAATAAAGAAATATCCGCATCAGCCGATAAACGGGTCTCTCTGTGTTTTCAGGTAAGGATGTCCCGATGTCGCTTAGACAGCTCTCCATTCAATGGAAAATCACCCTGCTCGCGGGCCTGTGCCTGCTGGGGATCGTGACCCTGCTGGTGGGTCTGTCGCTGTATCGCATGGAGCAGAGTTCACAGCAGGTCAAAGCCTCCAGCATGCAGATGCTCGACGCGTCTGCCCAAGCGCGCATCGAAGCCCAAGGTGAAGTCCAGGCGCTGGGCATTCGCCAGCAATTCATGGACGCCTACCAGTACGGCCATGGTTTTTCGCGCCAAGTGCTGTTTTTGCGTGAACAGGCGGAAAAACGCTTCCTCGACGCCTTCGATACCCGTGAAGACCTGACGCGCCAGGTCAAGGCCGCCTTGCAGGCCAACCCCGATCTGCTCGGCCTGTCGTTGGTGTTTGAGGCCAATGCGCTGGACGGCAAGGACGAGTTGTTCGCCAATCAGGCAGAACTGGGCAGCAACGATAAAGGCCGCTTCGCCCTCTACTGGTCGCAGCCCACGCCGGGCAATCTAACCTCCATGTCGCTACCCGAAAGCGACATGGCCGACATCAGCGTCGGCCCCAGCGGCGAAAAGGCGAACGCCTGGTTCACCTGCCCACGCACTACGCTGAAACCCTGCGTGATCGAACCGTACTTTTATGTGATCGACGGGCAAAACGTGCTGATGACCAGCATCGTCTTCCCGCTGATGGTCAACGGCAAAGTCATCGCCTCGCTGTCGGTGGACATCAACCTCAACAGCTTGCAGGCCGTTAGCCAACAGGCCAGCCAGAAGCTGTATGACGGCCAGACCCAGGTCAGCATCCTCAGCCCCACCGGTTTGCTCGCCGGCTACAGCCCGGACGCCGGCAAACTCAGCCAGCGTCTGGATCAGGTCGATACCACCAGCGGCGCGCAATTGATCAGCGTGCTGGCCAGTAACCCCCAGACCAGCAGCCTGCGTACCGACCATCAGCTCAAGGTGCTGGCGCCATTCGCGCCGATTCCCGGCGGTAAGCCGTGGGGCGTGTTGCTGGATGTGCCGGAAAAAGTCCTGGTCGGCCCCGCCGAAACGCTCAAGGCGCAGTTGGACGCGGACAACGCCCGCGGCACGCTGCTGGAGTTGAGCCTGGGCCTGCTGGCGGCCGTGGTTGGCTTAGTGCTCGTGTGGCTGATGGCCCGCAGCGTGACCCGGCCGATTCTCGGCGTGGCGCGCATGCTTGAAGACATTGCCAGCGGCGAAGGCGACCTCACCCGCCGCCTGGCCTATGACAAACACGATGAACTGGGCCAGTTGGCCGGCTGGTTCAACCGCTTCCTCGACAAGCTGCAACCGACCATTGCCCAAGTGAAACGCTCGGTGCAGGACGCCCGTGGCACTGCCGATCAGTCCGCCGCGATCGCCACGCAAACCAGCGCCGGCATGGAGCAGCAGTATCGCCAGGTCGATCAAGTGGCCACCGCCTCCCACGAAATGAGCGCCACCGCCCAGGATGTGGCGCGTAGCGCTGCCCAAGCAGCACACGCCGCACGCGATGCCGACCAGGCCACCCGCGACGGCTTGAGTGTGATCGACCGCACCACCACCAACATCGGCAACCTGGCGGCGGACATGAGCACCGCCATGGCCCAGGTCGAAGGCTTGGCGGCCAATAGCGAGAAGATCGGCTCGGTGCTGGAAGTGATTCGTGGCATCGCCGAGCAGACCAACCTGCTGGCGCTCAATGCCGCCATCGAAGCCGCCCGCGCCGGTGAGGCCGGGCGTGGCTTTGCGGTGGTCGCCGATGAAGTGCGCAACCTGGCGCGACGCACCCAGGAATCGGTAGAAGAAACCCGCCTGGTGATCGAGCACCTGCAAAGCGGCACCACCGACGTGGTCGACTCCATGGGCAACAGCTATCGCCAGGCCCAAGGCAGTGTCGAGCAGGTTGGCCAGGCGGTCACCGCCCTGCGCCAGATCGGCGAGGCGGTCACGGTGATCAGCGACATGAACCTGCAGATCGCCAGCGCCGCCGAACAGCAAAGCGCCGTGGCCGAAGAGATCAACAGCAATGTGGCGACGATTCGGGATGTGACTGAATCGCTGTCGGAGCAGGCGAATGAATCGGCGCGAGTGAGCCAGGCGTTGAACAGCCTGGCGAATCAGCAGCAGGGGTTGATGGATCAGTTTCGCGTATAAATCTTAACGATCGTTCCCACGCTCCGCGTGGGAATGCCTCCTGTGACGCTCCGCGTCACCCGTCGACAGCGGGACGCGGAGCGTCCAGGGCGGCGTTACCACGCAGAGCGTGGGAACGATCTCAGCAGTTTGTTCGGTGTTAACGTTTGGGTAATTCAATCAGCACCTTGAGCCCGCCCAGTTCGCTGTCCTGCAACTGCAACGTACCGCCCCACACCTCGACGATATCCCGCACGATCCCCAGCCCCAGGCCATGGCCGTCAATCTGCTCATCCAGGCGTGCACCGCGGCTGAGCACTTGCTCACGCTGGGCCTGCGGGATGCCGGGACCGTCGTCTTCGACTGCCAGCAGAAAGCTGCGCGGGGTTTCGCTGGCCGCCAAGCGCACGTCGGCGTCCGCCCATTTGCAGGCGTTATCCAGCAGGTTGCCAAGCAGTTCCAACAGGTCTTCGCGGTCCCAGGGCAATTGCAGGCCGGGGTCGACGTGGTAGCTCAAGTCCAGGTGTTCACCGTGGATCATGCGCAAGGTGGCCAGCAGGCCGGGCAATTCTTTTTCACAGTCGAACAGCGCGCCGGGCAGGGTTTCGCCGGCCAGGCGGGCGCGGTTGAGTTCGCGGTTGAGGCGTTGCTGCACTTGATCGAGTTGCTCGCGCAGCAGCTTGCTCAGTTCGGGATGGTCCTTGAGCGCTTCGCTGGAAGCCGCACTCAATAGCACCGCCAGTGGGGTTTTCAGTGCATGGCCAAGGTTGCCCAAGGCATTGCGCGAGCGCTTGAGGCTGTCTTCGGTATGGGCCAACAGATGGTTGATCTGCGCCACCAGCGGCTCCAGTTCCAACGGCACTTGGGTATCGAGTTGCGAGCGCCGGCCCTGTTGCAGTTGGGCGATCTGGTTGCGTGCGGTCTCCAGCGGGCGCAAGGCGCGGCGCACGGTAACCCGTTGCAGAATCAGCACCAGCAACAGCGCCGCCAAGCCGATGATCAGACCAATCTGGCGCATCAGGCGAAAGCTTTCGCGCACGGGCGTGTAGTCCTGAGCCACGCTGATGGAAATCGACTGGCCGAAACGTTTGTAGTCCGAACGCAACACCAGCAGTTGCTGGCGTTCCGGCCCCAGTTGCAGGTTGCCCTTGAGCCCAGGCTCGGTCAGCCGCGGCAGTTCCTGGTCCCACAGCGAGCGGGAACGCCAGTGGACGTCGGCAAAATCGATGCGAAAATAATGCCCGGAAAACGGCCGCTGGTAGGCCGGTGACAGACGCTGCTCATCCAACTGAACACCCTCAGGCTCGCGCACCAGTGCCGTCAGCAGGTTCTCGCTGTCGTTGCGCAGCCCGGCTTCCAGGTAACGCTGCAAACCGGCCTCGAACAACCACAAGCTGGTCTGCGCCAGCACCACGCCGACCACCACCATGACGCTGATCAACCCCAGGCTCAGGCGCCGTTGAATCGACTTCATGCCGGAGCGGCGCCAAACCGGTAACCCTGGCCGCGCCGGGTTTCAATCACACTGCGCCCCAGCTTGCGGCGCAGGTGGTTGACGTGGACTTCCAGCACATTGGAGTCGCGCTCGGTCTCGCCGTCATACAAATGCTCGGCCAAGTGGCTTTTCGACAGGATCTGTTCCGGGTGCAACATGAAGTAGCGCAGCAGGCGGAATTCGGCGGCGGTCAGTTGGATCTCGTCGCCATCGCGCAACACGCACTGGCGCCCTTCATCCAGGTGCAGGCCGGCGGCTTGCAGCGTCGGCTGGTTGGCCTGGCCGTGGGAACGGCGCAACAGTGCCTGGATGCGCAAGTAGAGTTCTTCGGGGTGAAAGGGTTTGCTCAGGTAATCGTCGGCGCCGGCTTTGAGCCCTTCGATACGCTCGGCCCAGGAATCGCGTGCGGTCAGCACCAGCACCGGTGTGGCCAAGGCCGCCGCGCGCCATTGCGCCAGCACCTCCAGCCCGGGCAGGCCCGGCAAGCCGAGGTCGAGGATGATCAGGTCATAGGGTTCGCTGCGACCTTGATACGCGGCATCGCGCCCATCGGCCAGCCAGTCGACCGCGTAGCCCTGGCGCTGCAGGCCCGCCAACAATTCATCGGCCAGCGGTACGTTATCTTCCACCAGAAGCAGGCGCATCAGTCGTCTTCCTTATCTTTGAGCAGCTTGCCGGTACTGGCGTCGAGCTCGATTTCACGCACCACACCTTCGACGGTCAGCAACTCGATCTCGTAGATATAGCGCACCGGCCGATCCTTGTGCTCTTCAAGCTCGGCGTCCAGCAGCTTAGCGCCCGGGTAGCGCTCCAGCGCCGGGCCCAGCAACTGTTCCAGCGGCGCAATGACGCCCTCCTGACGCAGACGCAGGGCTTCGTCCTGCCCAAGGTCATGGGCCGACAGGCTGGCGCTGCTCAGTAGTAATACCAGCGCCACCTGACTGCCTGCGCGTAGATTTACCTTCATTACGTATCCTGATGTTCCTTGAGGGCGGCCCGATGAGGGACATGGGCCACCACGGTACCCGTGACAACTTAACTGAAACTGAATTGCCACCATGGCAATTTTCAATCGGCATGCTTACCCATCGTTGCAAGAATTCTCTTATATTGCCTGTTCGTTGCAACCGAGACCTGTATGACTGCCATCCATATCAAGTTCCCCGCCCTGACCCTCAAGGCCGGCAAACGCGCTTTCACGCGCATTCGCGAGCAAGGCCTTGCGCCGGCGGATGTCGGTATCCTACCCGGTGCGGCCGGTGGCCCCAAGGCGCTGGGCATTCAAGGCCTGGACCTGGCGCTGTTCGGCGATTGGCTGCCGCGCGCACCGCGTGAGCGCGCATTGATCGGCGCGTCCATCGGCTCCTGGCGCTTTGCCAGTGCGTGCCTGCCCGACCCGGTGCAAGGCCTGCTCGACCTCGGCCGCCTGTATAACGAGCAACGCTTCGCCAAGGGCGTGACCATGGCCGAAGTCAGCCACAGCTGCCAGCGTATGCTCGACGACCTGCTGGCCGGCCGCGATGCGCAGGTGCTGGACAACCCCGACTATCGCCTGAATATCATGGTGGTCAAGAGCCACGGCCTGCTCGCCGATGACCACCGTGGGCGACTGGGGCTGGGCCTGTCGTCGGTGATTGCCGACAACCTGCGTGGCCGTGCGCGGCTGTCGCGGCATTTTGAGCGGTTGATCATCCACGACCCGCGCCAGCCACCACCCGTACATGCGCTGACGGACTTCCCTTCGCGCTTTCTCGACCTGCAATTGGGCAACCTGCGCCAGGCACTGCTGGCCTCGGGCTCCATCCCCATGGTGATGCAAGGCGTGCGCGACCTGCCCGGCGCAGGCACGGGCACTTACCGCGACGGTGGCCTGCTGGACTATCACCTCGACCTGCCTTACCACGGCGGCGACATCGTGCTGTACCCGCACTTCACCGACCGGGTGATCCCCGGCTGGTTCGACAAGGGCTTGCCGTGGCGGCGCAGTAACCCGCAAGGCTTGCAGGATGTGCTGCTAGTGGCGCCCTCCAAGGACTACCTGGCCCGCCTGCCCCACGGCAAATTGCCGGACCGCAGTGACTTCAAGCGCTTTATGGGCGATGACTCGAGCCGCAACAAATACTGGCAAACCGCGATGAGCGAGAGCCGGCGGCTGGGGGATGAGTTCCTGCAACTGGCGGACAATGGTGGGCTGGGCGAGCGGCTGCAAGCCCTGTGACCCAGCGGTATGCGCGGCAAGGGGTCAAGCTGTTAAACTCGCCGCCTGCCAGATACCTGACCGAGCTTAAAATACTGTGGAAATTTTCAAAGAGTTTACCTTCGAGTCCGCCCACCGCCTGCCACACGTGCCGCAGGGCCACAAATGCGGGCGCCTGCACGGGCATTCGTTCAAGGTGGCGATCCACCTCAGCGGCGACCTGGATCCCCATACCGGCTGGATTCGCGACTTCTCGGAAATCAAGGCGATTTTCAAGCCGCTCTACGAACGCCTCGACCACAACTACCTCAATGACATCCCAGGCCTGGAAAACCCGACCAGCGAAGTGCTGGCCAAGTGGATCTGGACCGAACTCAAACCCTTGTTGCCGGAACTCAGCGCGATTCGCATCCATGAGACCTGCACCAGCGGGTGCATCTATCGCGGCGAGTAAGCGGTTGAGTGTTTAAAACCACCTGCGGGTGGTTTTTTTATGCCTGGCCGTGCAAATGTAAAGCGTGCTTGACATGGAAAACGTGCCCACCTAATGTAAAGCACCCTTTACTTATGGAGAGAGTCATGTCGACCAAGCGCTTCCTGGTGGAATTTATAGTCACTCTGTTGGTGTACATTTGCTGCGTGGTGATTTCCAGCTCATCTGTACGGTCGATGCCTGACGGCGCCGCGAAAATCGCCTTGGCATTGCTGCCGGTTATTCCGATGATCGCGATGGCGGTGTCGATCATCCGTCGGCTGAACAGCATGGATGAGTTAGGCCGCAAGATTCAGTTGGAAGCGCTCGCGGTGGCGTTTGTATGCACCGCCCTCACCACCTTCAGCTACGGTTTCCTGGAAACCGCCGGCCTGCCGCGCCTCTCGGCCTTCATGGTCTGGCCGATCATGGGCGGCGTCTGGTGTGTGGCAACGATCATTGGCACAAGGCGTTATCAATGAATAATCAACTGCGCCAGTTACGCGCAGAATTGGGTTGGTCCCAGGCTGATCTGGCGCAGCGCCTGGGCGTATCGCGCCAGACCATCAACGCCATCGAGACCGGCCGCTACGACCCAAGCTTGCCGCTGGCGTTCAAGATCGCCAAGGTGTTCGAACGGCCCATCGAGGCGATCTTCGAAGCGCCAGTGGACTGAGCCTTTATGACAGGAGCACGCCCAAATGATGCGCCCCGCCACGGCCGATGACAGTGCCGCTATCGAAGCCATCGCCCAGGCTGCCTATGCGCCCTACATCGAGCGTATCGGCCGAAAGCCTGGGCCGATGCTGGAGGACTACGCGCAGCGGGTCGAAGACGGGGGCGTGCATGTGCTGGACCACGCCGGGCAGGTTCAAGGCTTTGTTATCCTCAAGCACACCGACACGGCGTTGCTGTTGGATAACCTCGCCGTCGCCCCACACGCCCAGGGCCTTGGCTTGGGGCGACAGCTGATGGATTTTGCCGAACAGCAGGCCCTTGATGCCGGCTACAGTGCTATCCGTCTGTACACCAATGAGATGATGACCGAGAACCTTGCGCTGTACAGTCGCCGTGGCTATGTGCAAACCCATCGCGCCGAGGAACACGGCCTGCGCCGCGTCTATATGATCAAACATCTTCTATAGGAACCCCCATGGAAAACCTCTGGCTGACCCAGGCCAAACGCTTGCAGGCACTGGCGTCTACGGGGCTGCATTTTTGCACCGACGACTTTGAGCGTGAGCGCCTCGAGGAAATCGCCGAGATTGCCCACAGCATGCTCGCGCAACTGGCGGATGTGCCGCTTGCGCGCATCACCGGGCTGGTGCCGGATTTTGCCAAGCGCTATTCAACCCCGATGATTGACGTACGCGGCGCGGTGATCGAAGGCGACCGGATACTGCTGGTACGCGAATTGACCGACGGTTGCTGGGCGCTGCCCGGTGGCTATGCCGATATCGGCCTGTCGGCGGCGGAAAATATCGTCAAGGAGATCCGTGAGGAAGCCGGTCTGAGCGTCACAGCACGCGCGCTGTACAGCGTCACGCACAAGGCCAAGGGCTTGTATCGCCCGGATGTGCGGGACTTCTACAAGCTGTACTTCCTGTGCGAGCGGGTCGACCAACTGGCGCCGGTGGCCGGGTTTGAAACCACTGAAGTGGGCTTTTTCACCCTCGACGACCTGCCGCCGCTGTCCCGTGGGCGCACCATCGAAAGCGATCTTGAAGCGGCGTTTGCCTTTCATCGTGGCGAGACCACCCAGACGCTGTTCGACTGATCCACTTTGTCTCACTGCTGCACTGCTTTCGTGCCTTCTTGGGCGCGCTCGACACAGCTGCCTGGCGACAAATACGCCGCGCTGCCGGTTTGGCACGCACAGTGCAACAGCACGGCGTCAGTCATCCAGGGAGCAAGGCCATGACGCAGCAAGAACCGGGTAACGATTACCCCCTCAGCGAAGTGCCGATGCATGCGCGCAAGGGCCTTGCGTCCACCGCCATGGTGTTGCTGGGCTTCACCTTCTTTACCGCGACCATGTTCGCCGGCGGCAAGCTGGGCGTGGCGTTCAGTTTTATCGACATGCTCGGCGTCGTGGCGTTGGGTAACCTGTTGCTGGGTATTTACGCCGCAGGCCTGGGCTACATCGCGTTCAAGAGCGGCTTGAATTCGGTCCTGATGGGCCGCTTCTGCTTTGGCGAGGTGGGCAGCAAACTCAGCGACTTGATCCTCGGCTTCACCCAGATCGGCTGGTACGCCTGGGGCACCGCCACCGCCGCCGTGGTGCTGGGCAAATATTTCGAATTGAACCAAGGCACGGTGCTGGCGCTGATGGTGTTGTTTGGCCTGCTGTTCTGCGCCACGGCGTATGTGGGCTATCGCGGGCTGGAGATTCTTTCCTATATCGCGGTGCCGGCCATGGGCGTCCTGCTGTTGCTGTCGATGTGGGTTGCCACCATCAAAGTCGGCGGTCTTGAGGGGCTTATGGCGGTGGTGCCGACGGCGGAACTGGACGTGTCCACCGCCATCACGCTGGTATTCGGTACCTTTGTCAGCGGCGCCACCCAGGCGACCAACTGGACGCGTTTTTCTCGTTCGGCCAAGGTCGCGGTGCTGGCCAGCCTGATCGGCTTTTTTATCGGCAATGGTTTGATGGTGTTGATCGGTGCCTATGGCGCCATCGTCTATCAGCAGCCCGATGTGGTCGAGGTACTCTTGCTGCAAGGTTTCGCCATGGCGGCGATGGCCATGTTGCTGCTCAACATCTGGAGCACGCAGGACAACACCATCTACAACTTCGCCGTCGCCGGCTGCAATCTGCTGCGTACCCGGCGACGCAAAACCGTGACCCTGGCCGGCGCGGTGATCGGTACATTGCTGGCACTGCTTGGCATGTACGACTTGCTGGTGCCTTATCTGATTCTGCTGGGCACCGTGATTCCGCCGATTGGCGGGGTCATCATGGCGGATTTCTTCTACCGCTATCGCGGCCAGTACCCGCGCCTGGCCGATGCACGCCTGCCGGCATTCAATTGGCCGGGGCTGGCGGCGTATGCCGTGGGCACAGTGCTGGCGTTTCACTCACCGTGGGTGGCGCCGTTGGTAGGGATCGTGGCCGCATCCCTGTCTTACATCGCGCTCACCGCCGCCCTACGTGTGCGCGCACCTTTGACTGACATACAGGCATGAACCCGACTGTCGCCATGAGGATGGTAACCTTGTGGCTGATAACCCTGATGACCTGGCGGCTGACTGCCTGATTATCCAAAGCCAAGAGGAACTTGCCCATGCATATCATCAATGCCCGCCTGCGCAACCGTGAAGGCCTGCATGATCTGCACCTGGAACACGGCCGGATCGCCCGCATTACCGCACAAACCGTGGCGCCGACATTAACAGCTGGCGACCTCGACGCCGCTGGCAACCTGGTCATACCGCCGTTCGTGGAGCCCCATATCCACCTGGATGCGACGCTGACTGCCGGCGAGCCGCGCTGGAACATGAGCGGTACCCTGTTCGAGGGCATCGAGTGCTGGGGCGAGCGCAAAGCCACCATCACCCAGGAAGACACCAAGGCCCGCGCCAAGAAAACCATCCAGGCCCTGGCCGCCCATGGCATCCAGCATGTGCGCACCCATGTTGATGTCACTGATCCCGACCTCACCGCGCTCAAAGCCATGTTGGAGGTGCGTGAAGAAAGCACGCACCTGATCGACCTGCAAATCGTCGCCTTCCCGCAGGAAGGCATCGAGTCTTACCGCAACGGCCGCGAGCTGATGCAGGAAGCCATTTGCCTGGGCGCTGATGTGGTCGGCGGTATTCCGCACTTTGAATACACCCGTGACCAAGGGGTTAGCTCGGTGAAGTTCCTGATGGACCTGGCCGAACGCACCGGCTGCCTGGTGGACGTGCACTGCGACGAAACCGATGACCCGCACTCGCGTTTTCTCGAAGTGCTCGCCGAAGAAGCCCGTAGCCGCGGCATGGGCGAGCGCGTCACCGCCAGCCACACCACGGCAATGGGTTCGTATGACAATGCCTACTGCGCCAAACTGTTTCGTCTGCTGGGGCACTCGGGCATCAGCTTCGTTTCGTGCCCTACCGAAAGTATTCACCTGCAGGGCCGCTTCGACAGTTTCCCGAAACGCCGAGGCGTCACCCGCGTCAATGAACTGCTCGAGGCCGGCATGAACGTCTGTTTCGGCCAGGACTCCATCGTCGACCCATGGTACCCGCTGGGCAACGGCAACATCCTGCGCGTGCTGGAAGCCGGTCTGCACATCTGCCACATGCTCGGCTACCGCAACTTGCAAAGCGCCCTGGACCTGGTCACCGACAACAGCGCCAAGGCCATGGCCCTGGGTGACCGGTATGGCCTGGAACCCGGTCGCCCAGCCAACCTGCTGGTGCTTTCGGCAGACAGTGACTACGAGGTTATCCGCAGCCAGGGCCTGCCGCTGTATTCAATCCGCAATGGCAAAGTGCTGATGCAACGTAGACCGGCACAGGTGGAGTTTTTGTAAGCAGCAGGGTCAGACGATTGAGTCGATGTCCAGTGGCTGCACCCGCCCGGCGCTGTCCTGGAGTGGCGCAGGAATACTGGCGATTTGCGCCGACTTGCGGTTTTCACGGTGGCGCAACCAGCGCTTCAAGCTGGGCTGCAAGCGGGTGGAGTCGGCGTGGCTGCCATACACGTCACGCACGTCCAGACGGCGCCAGCGTAACGACTCCAATCGACGCCGGCTGCTGCGCAAGCGGTCGACTTCAGCGTTCAGCGCTTGGTTATGCGCATGCCCATAATCGCGTTGGTTCGGTGGGCGACGACGTTCGAGCTCGCGGTTCTTGTCGCGCAGTTGTTGCGTCATGGTGTCGAGCGCCAGGTCGATCAACTCAAACTCCCTGGCTGTGATCAAAGGCCCTTGGCTATCCACGGTCTGCTGCCAACGACGCAGAGTGGCCCACGCGGCTGGAATGTAACTGGCGGTCATGAAGTGCTGGCTGGCCTGAAACAGTTGTTTCAACAGGTTGGCACGCTCGGGCATATCGCCATGCAGTTGCAGCACTCGGTTGCATCCTGCCTCGAGGATGGACTCACAGCCGGGCGTCCATAACACCGATGAGTGCGTGCCGTCCGGCAGCTTGATGGGCATGAAGTGCTGTTGTTCGCCGTGATGCTGGTAAGGGTTACCGCCGACACGCACAAGGCCGGCGGCGAATAGCAGGCCACCCGCACCGGGCGCGGCAAAAAGCGTGATGGCGCCCGGTACCCAGAGTTTGGCGCTGGTATTCATCCACGAGGCAGGGACACTGGGAACCGGGTCGTTGTGGTTGACGATGCGGTGATGGATGAGGGCCGAGGCGCCGTCGGTAAACTCGGAATCTGCGGCGCGGGGAGCGCCGTAGGTGTAGAGGAGGATGTTGTACTTTACGCGGGTAACTCGGCGTAACCCTTCTGCCAGGAGCAACGCGATGGCGCCACCAAGGCTGTGGCCGCAAATCACAACGCGCTGGCCGCTGTGGAATTGATCAAGGTAGTGCAGAACAAAATCGCGCATCGCTCGATAGGCCTGGTAAAAACCCTCATGGGCTTTGCCAACACCTTCGGTAAAGGGCACTTGGTGGGCATTCGCGTCTCGCAAAGCATCGGCACCACTGGCGGTACCCCGTACAGCGATCAGAATCACTTCGTTGTGGTGACTGATAAACGCCTGGGTATCCGTACCGAAGGCTTCATCATCAAAAAAGTGCAGGCTAGCGGGATGTTCCTGTTTATCTTCACGCTCCGGACGATTCAGTGGATACAACTCAGGATCAAAGGGCAAAATTTCAAAACGCTGGGAGTATGGAACCTCTTCATACAACGGGTAGAAGCGCTGAGCCTGATCACGATCGACCTTCCAGGCTTCTTGAAACCCCGAGAGTTTTTCCGCGAACAGATTTCCTGCGCTGGGATCCAGGGGAAAACTGACGTGCTCCACTGGCGGTTTTGGAGGTTGCTGGCCAAAATCGCAGTAACTCAATGTGGACATCAACGCCAATTGATACAGGTTCAACGCACAAAACTGATCGTCGGTCGATAACATCGGGCGCAGGGCTCGCAAAGGCCGTACTTCCAACACCGTGTGCAGGTTGGGGAACAGCACAACGCCTGACAATGCGGGCTGCGGCGGACCAAACCCCAGCTCGGCCATCATTTTCAACGCATGCCTTGGGGGCTGATAGGTTCTGGCGGCAAACGGCGGCAGGTGGGCAATATGTCGAACCAGGTCGCGCACCTCAACCTGGTAAAACCGGTCTGCTTGGCCTTGTGCAGGGTTGCCTTCGATACGCTGGCCATCAGCCGCTGAAAATCGGGTGTGTTCGGCGCGGGCTTGAAATTCGGTGATAGGTAACGGGTAAGTCTTGCGTTTTCTCAATTTTGAATACGTCTCCTCTTCGCCGGAATACTGCGCATCCAAAGAAAGAATGACAGGGCCGCAATAAAACCCTTCCACCTTGGCGTATCCCTCTCCATTCAACCTTCCGGTGTACCGGCGCCCAGTAGTATCCTGGATCGTGTAGACCAGCCCGCCATAAGCCTTCCCGCTGCCTGTTTCATCCACCAGGCAAACGCTTGCCCAATGCCCTTTCAACGGGCAAGCAGGCATCTTGCTGCTGAAAAAAGGTTGCTTCCATGCTTCCTGGTTCATGAATCATCTCCTTATTAATTGCACGTTGGATAAACATCGCAAACACGTCCATCCGGCATCGTTATAGGTTTAAAGTCCGTGGTGTTACTGCCACAGTATCCGGACAGATCTTCAAAGCTTTTACCCCGGCACCGTCTCCACCCCCCCGGTACAGCGAGCCAGGTGTCCTGAAAAGCTGGTGCCTCCTCGTCTGTAACGCTCAACGTCAGCCTTACTTTTTTCCCTGGGAGCAGCTCTCTCTGCGCCACGCCACCCGCGCGCGTTTCTTGCCTTTTCCCCTTCGTGTCCAACGCGTTACATTCCAACAATTTTCTGATCGCATGCTCGGGGCCGGCCGTCCGAAAAAACCACATACATTGTCCAAAAAACTCCTGCACACCCGACTCGGGCATCGCTGCTACGCGTTCAGACTCGATAGGATCTGCGAAAGAAATTGCCGCGAAACTGCCACCGACATCAGTGTCGAGTTCGCCCCACTTCGCATAAAGAGTGAACTGCACGCTTCGCAACACCGAAGGGCACCCCTCAATGGTTTCAGTCAGCGGGAACTCATAGCTCACCCGCTCGGCCAGGGGTTTGTAATCGGCAATAAAGATCTTGCGTTCAGGCCTTTTGCCTCGACGCTGCGGCAAGGTGCAGAGTTCATACCTGGCGGGACGGTAGTTAGCGGCCCCGATAAATCGAAACTGCGCGGGTAAATCCACCTCTAGCGTAAAACGATCAGCCCGTGGTGCCACCGCACAGCCCGAGAGCCATCCGACTCCAAGTGCGACCCACACGCTGCGCATCCACTTACTCATGGTTTTTCCCCAAACTGCGCCACTCCCGCAACACCCGCTCAAAATGCTCTCCAGGCGCCTCGCCCTCTATCGGCAGCCACCGAATCGCGCAGCCTTGCGCCGCCTCCTCCAACCGGCGCACTACCAGGAATTCGAGCTGTTGGGCGCTTCGCCACTCCCAGGCACGGGCCTGCTCGATAACCTGCGTCAGCCAAATTCTGGGGTCCTGAAACTCGACCAGACCGGCGAGCTTTTCGCTGTGTTCTGTCAGTAGGTAACGCAGGATATTGGCGTGCAGGATCACTTCCGCCTCAGGGTTGGGCGTGTTCAGCCAGGGCGCAGGCACAGGCACCGGATACTCACCTGGCATTGGATTTTCACTCTGGCACCAACGGCCTTGATGCCAATAGCACACACTGATCAGTGGGCCGAGCAACACTGGCCGATGCTCGCCCTGCAGATGGATCAACGCACGCGCCAAGGTGCGGTTATCGTGAAAGCGATACAGGGCCTGGCTTCCCGGGAGCCCTACCAACAGGCGTTCGCGCCAATGCCGAACCACCCCGGCCAGATCCTCGTCGGGCAGGCTGCCCAACCAGCCCCAGTTCGCCTCGGGGCGCTGCAGCAGGTCGACCAACCCCGGTTCATCCGCCTGCTCCACCAACACAATCACCGGGCCTGCGGCTGCCAACTCGAACAGGGCAGTCTCAGCGTACAGGCTGCAATACTGCGACAGCTGACGCACAGACAACAGCCGCTGACGTGCATCCTGATGCCCCTCAAGGATCAAGCACACTCGGCGCCCCGCTCGGTGCTGTTGGGCCATCCACTGGCCTGGCTCAATCGGCATCAGGCTGCCCTCCGCGCGAGGGTGCACTGGCCTTCACGGCATGCCTCGCATACCGGACAGAAGTCCGCGCCCAACTGCCGGGCCTCGTCCATAAGCGTGCCTTGCGCCGTCGAGAGGCTCGGCACGTCCACTGCCGACAAAGGGCTCGCTGAGGGCGTAACGGGCGGCAAGCCGCCAACGGTGACAGGCCGGCTGCTGAAAATGCCGCCCGCCTGGATAATCAGGTGTTCCCCACCGGCCTTGAGGCTCAATTGTGCGCCCGCATCGATGACCAGGTTGGCGCCGGCCTTGAGGACGATCTGCTGCCCGGCCTGGATAACCATCGACTGACCGATATGTGTCTGGCTGCCGCCCTGCACATCCAACCGGTCATTCGTGCCCAGCACGACGGTACGGTCTGCGCTGATGTGCCGTTGCTCGCCGCCTTCCAAGTGAACCGTGCTTGACCCGCGAATGATTTCGCGCCGCTCTCCCGCCACCTCAAGGCGGCTGTCATGGCCGACCCACTGTTCCAGATCCCGTTGGGCGCGCAGGTAGATGAGTTCCTCGCCATGACGGTCCTCAAGGTGCAGTTCGTTGGCACCCGCGCCGCCCATAACACTGCGGCTTCGCAGCACACTGCGTGTCTTGTGTTGGGGCAAGGGGTAAGCCGGCATGTGCAGCGCATTGGGCAGGCAGCCGTTGATCAACGGCCGGTCCGGGTCGCCTTCCAGGAAGGTCACCAGCACCTCCATGCCCACCCGTGGAATCAGCATGGCGCCAAAGCCATCGCCCGCCCAACCGGATGCTACCCGTACCCAATAACTGCTTTTGTCATCGGTGGGATCCAGGCGGTCCCAATGAAAACGTACCTTCACTCGGCCGTAGGCGTCGCAATGCACTTCCTCGCCTGGGGGCCCCGTCACGATGGCGGTCTGGCTGCCATTGAGGGTCGGTTTGGGGTGTTTGAGAGGCGGTCGATGCAAGACGCGCCAAGGCGTTGCAGTAAACCGGTTGCGATAGCCGTGGAATGTGCCAACCACGGGTGCCGCTTCCTCCAGCACCTGCGGCTGATACCCCTCGTGATGCACTGACGTGAGTAACCAAAGGTCGTTGCAGGCCGGATCCGGGTGATCACACAACTCAAGAAAATGACCGCTGCCCAGCGCCGGTTGGTCACTTTTGCCCACGGCACGATGGCGGTCGCGCTGATGCCGCTCCAGGGCTCGGCGCGCCAGCTGCCGACCTCGCATATGGTCACCGAAACCACCCGGGTAATGGTAATCCTCAAGGAACTGCGTCGATGCAGGCCCGGCTTTATCTTCCAGGCGCAGCGACGGATGCAGGAAGTCATGATCACGGCGCACCGTCAGCTGTGTACGGGTCTCCAGGCGCACGTCGAACTGCCGGATAGCACTCGTGTTGGCAGCCAGTTCTCGCGTCGGGCAAAATTGCTGTGCGCCCAGGCGGCGAAACACCGTCTGGTCATCGCCAAATACCAACAGGTGGTTATTCGGGTTATGGCGAAAGTGGTAATGAATGCCCTCCTCTTCGCACAACCGCTGGATAAAGTGCAGGTCGGTTTCTACGTATTGCACACAGAAGGGCCGGGGTGGATAGACCACGGGGCCAAGCTCGAAGGCATAAGCGTCCGCCAGGATGCCGTGGTGTTCAAGAACCGTCGCGATAATCTGCGGAACGCTGCGTTGCTGGAAAACCCGCTGGTTGCGCCGATGGGCAAGGCACGCCAGGCGTGGTGCCAGGGTGAGGCGATAACGCGTGAGTCGAATGCCCGGATCATCCCGACCGATGGCGTACACCTGCCCATGCAGCCCCGCATCAGCTTCGCCGAAGTCCAGGTAGGCCGGCTGGTGAAGCAGCGCCTCCAGATCCAGAGAAGGATTTTCGCTGACTAACTGCACGGTGATGAAATACGGCTGATCAAGGACTTCGCGGCCTTTAAAAGCAAGTACCTGAAAGTCATTGGCTATTTGTGGAAGTATCAACTTGAAACGTGGCGCGGCAGAAATTGCAACCATCCCTAAGTTACCCGTCATCAATTATTTGACTGAAAGGCTTCCCCCCATCGGGCATTGATTGAACTGCCGGGAAAAAGCGCCTGAACCCAATAGATATTAGCGATTCCAGGCGAAACTTGACCCTTTGAAAATAAAAAAGACGTTTCGCACACCGTGGTAGGACGTGTCTTTTACAAAATAATAAATTCGTGCAATTAAACACTATTCAACAACAAGAAACTTCCCACGCAAACTTCACCTATATAACTAACCAACAAAGAAACAGCTGACACGCATTCAAGATATCAGCCACTTCCACGCATTCAGGCTTGCACGCATGCAGTCCCGAACAGACTGACGCTCAGCAGAGTTTCGGCCTGGCACTGTAAACGCACCGGCACAGTGCCACCCGGCATGACCACGGCCACCTCTCCGGACTCAACCCAACCCGCCCGCCATGCCGCGCAGGCCACTGCACTGGCGCTGGTACCCGAGGACGCAGTAGGCCCTTCTCCCCGCTCAAACACCCGTGCGAGAACCCGATTGCCCGAAGAGTGTGCGGCCCATTGCAGATTGATCCCCGCCAAACAAGGTTGGCCGCGCCCGCCCGGCGGTGCAAAAGCAATCGCCTGTAACGGCTCAAACAGTGCGGGTTGGTGCAGCGACTGATTGTCCGGCAAGGCCTGGACATGCTCGACGAGCGTCACACAATGAGGATTGCCCACACGCACAAACTGGCTGACGCCCCACTGCGGGTCGATCGCCGCCAGTGCGGCTACATGGCTGAACTCACATTGCCCCCGCGTGACCGCGCCGATACCGGTAGCGGCCACCGCTGCCGGCCCGAACTCCGGTCGCCCCAAAGCCAGCCAGAAGCCAGCAACCTGTTCAAAAGTCGCCGGCTGCGAATAGGTCGCCACCGGAGAGGCTGCATCGTGCTTGTCGTGATGCACGTGCAACTCACACCCCTGGGTCATCAAACCCTGATCCGTCAGCGCCTGGGAAAAAATCGTCAAGCCGTTACCACTGCGTTCGGCGAGCGTGCCGTCGGTATTGACGATCAACACGTCAAACGGCGGCGCAGCCTGGAACGGCCCCACCAGCAAACCATCGCAGCGGTGTGCCTTGGCATTGCCCGCACGCGGTAACGTACCCCATTCACATTCCGACGCGATCGCCAAGGCGGCCCACTCTGTTCGAGTGCGGGCAGCCAGGTCGGCACACTCAGGCACCGCTATGCCCCGGCTGCGTAGGTAGCCGGGGCTGACCACGCCGTAAATATTGCCCCGTGCGTCATAGAACACCGTCATAGCGACACCTTCCAAAGAATTATCATCGGCGTATTTGGCCGATTGCCTGCACACTTGGCAGCAGCGTATTACAGAAGGCGGCGCAGTAGGAGGTGGCCTGGAAGGTGGTAATCCAACGTAAAAACCTGGGGTTCATCCGTTCTCACGCAGATTACGCACCTTCCAGGCCACCGCCGATACATTCGACAGCCCCTGTGTGGTCGCCACCGTCCTGGACGTTCCGCACCTGTAACAATAAACCCGCAGCCTGCGCGCCAGTCACTCTCTTCAAGGGAACCCGGCTCGCTCGACAGGGCCTGATGTGCAAGGATGTCGCGCCGGACATCGTTCGTTGAACGCAAAACCAAGGATTTTTCATGACTGCCATCCCCACCCCAGCGCCCGTGGTTCCCGGACGGCTGGAGCAAATGTCGACCCGTATCGCCTTTTTCATCGCCGGCTTCGGTATCGCGGCCTGGGCGCCGCTGGTGCCCTACGCCAAGGCACGGGCAAACCTCAATGAAGGCACGCTGGGCCTGTTGCTGTTGTGCCTGGGCGTCGGATCGATCATCGCCATGCCGATGGCTGGCGCGCTGGCTTCACGCTTCGGCTGTCGCCGGGTGCTGACTGCCGGCACAATCATGATCTGCCTGGCACTGCCGATGCTCGCGACGGTCAGTTCAATCCCCTTGCTGATCGCCGCGCTGTTCCTGTTTGGTGGGGGCCTGGGCACTGTGGATTCGACGGTCAACCTGCAGGCGGTGATTGTTGAGCGTGCCAGCGGCAAAACCATGATGTCGGGGTTCCACGGGTTGTTCAGCCTTGGCGGTATCGTCGGCGCAGCAGGGGTTGCCGGGTTGCTGGGGCTGGGCTTGTCGCCGTTGCAGGCGACCCTGGTGGTGATCGTCATCATGGCGCTGGCATTGTTCAAGGCCGGGCCGCATCTGCTGCCTTACGGCAGCGAAAGCTCTGGCCCCGCGTTTGCCGTTCCCCACGGTGTGGTGCTGTTTATCGGCTGCCTGTGTTTCATCGTGTTTTTGGCCGAAGGCGCCGTGCTGGATTGGAGCGCGGTGTTCCTGAGCGCCGAGCGCGGCCTTGATGAAGCTTACGCCGGCTTGGGTTACGCGGCGTTTGCCTTGACCATGACCGCAGGGCGCCTGACCGGTGATGCGATTGTGCGTCGCCTGGGAGCTACCCGCGTGATTGTGATTGGCGGCGCACTGGCCACTGCCGGCATGTTGCTCGCGACGTTATTGCCGGCCTGGGAAACGGCGCTGCTGGGGTATGCCTTGGTGGGCGCCGGCTGCTCGAATATCGTGCCGGTGTTGTACACCGCCGTCGGTAAACAAACGGTCATGCCGGAACATATCGCCGTGCCGGCCATCACCACGCTGGGGTATGCCGGCATTCTCGCCGGGCCAGCCGTTATCGGGTTTATCGCCCACGGCAGCAGTCTGAGCACCGCCTTTGTGCTGATTGCGCTGCTGCTGGCGGGCGTAGCCATCAGCGGCAAAATTCTCAAGGTGTAAAGCACTCACCGCACACAGCCGGGGCGTTACCTGGCTTTGTGGCTTTCATAGTGTTCCAGCCAACGCTCCAGGCTTTTGTTGCAAAGAAAGCCCTCGTGCCTGGGGCGTCCCAACAACCGCATATTGTTGTCGCGCTCCAGTGAACGCAGCAGGCCCGGGCGTTCCATAATGTTCTTGGCGGTGTACACGCAGTGTTCACTGTACTTCTTCCTGGGTAGCCCGGTGGCGGGCTCCAGCAGGGGCTGTCCTTGCGAGTCCAGGTCATCGGGATCGCTCATCACGATTTTGAGCTGGTTGATGTCCAGGTACTCAAGCGCCTCAAAAAATACTGCGCTGTCTTTGGGGATATCCCTCAGTTGCTTGAAATAGCCTTGCAGTGCCTTTACGACCTGAGCGTTGCCCTGATCATGAAAAGGGTCCTGGCTGAAGACGCTGGGGGAGCTGTTACCTTGCAGTGCCACAGCGGCCGCGTTCAGGCTGTCGCGGGTGATGTACCCCGCGCAATCGATGATCGCATCGTTGAGCAGGGGGCGATTGAGAATTTCCCTGACCAACAGAATCATACGGTCGCGCACCTTACTCTCCACTCAAGGTTTGAGCGGCGATCTGGCGTAATGACGACTGCGTCAAGCGCCCATCTTTCACAAAACCATGCAGCTCGCCAAAGTGTTTCTCCAGCTCACCGGCTAATTGGCTGTCCGTCGAGTTCGGGCCAGGCGGCGTGGTGTTGGTACGCACTGCGGGGGCATTCTGCAGCGCCTGCTGGCGCAGTGAAGACAAGCCTCCCCGCCACAGCATGGGCCGCTGCGCCGGCAGGTCCCGCGAGGCAAACGGCTCATCGCCCGGCAGCTGGAAAACGCGGGGCGATGAAGCCCAAGATACCTCTGGCCCGCCCACGCCCATTGGCTGTGCGCGCGGTATTGCACCCTCAATCTTCATGCGTCATCTCTCGCTTTTTGCAGATCTATGCTTGCCTGAAAAGTCAGTACCGAGAGTACCGAGTCATCGGTTCACCCCCCGGGCAGCAAGCATCCGATATGTGGTTAGCGCCACGCGATAGTTCCGGGCGACAGAAGAATCCCGATAACAGCATGTAACACGGGTTTACCCGGCTGCTGGCCCACGCCACCGGGTGGTGAGGTAGTTGATCAGCATGGCCCACCGGCAAGTGGGTTGCCCCAAGCTCTGGATGTCAGGGTGGCTGGCAGGCTCTGGCGCAAGCAGGCCACGGGCAAAATCATCCGCGACGGGCGCCTGGAATTTGTGTTGGCCCACAAAGGCTTTCATGCGCATCGTTTCGGTGGCGTGCACCGTCGATAAGGCTGGGCAGTTGCCCTCCTCGCCAACCGATGTTGAGCGGGCAACCTTGCATATACCCTCAAAGGTGCCCCGGCTATCGGCCTGACCGGATTGAAACGAAGTTGAAGTCATGTCTGGCTCCTGCTCGGCGTTTAAAAGCAACCCCTACGATCAAAGTCGCTGGTTACAACCTGTGTGGCAAACGCGCGAAAACAGTTCCTGTCCTGGCCTGGGCCGTGCAGTGAGCACTGGAAAAACAGGCAAAAAAAACGCAGCCCTCAGGCTGCGATTTTTCTTATCAACGGCTGGTCAGAAGCCAACGCTGGCCTGCACGAAGAAGGTGCGGGGCTGGCCCAGGTACAACCCGGCATTGTTGTCACTGGAACGCGTGTAGTGCTGTTGGTCGAAGACGTTCTTCACGCCCACGCCCAGTTTCAGGTTCGACAGTTGCGCGCCGAAGTCATACCCGCTGCGCACGTTGACCGAGACATAACCGGGAATATCGCCGTACTGGCCATCGGCGGTGCCCTGGGTGATGTAGGTGGTGCCGGTGCCCGGCGCGCGTTGGCCGGACTGGGCATAGACGTCCAGGTTATGAGTCCAGTGGTTGATGTCGTAGCGCAGACCCGCTGTCAGCACTTCACGGGAATAGAGCGGCAGGTCGCGGCCCTTGAACGGCACATCCCCCTCGGCAGTCGCCTTGGTGTAGGTGAAACCCGCGTTGGCGGTCAGGCCGTCGAGGCGTGGGTCCAGGTTCGACAGGTCGTAGTGGGCCGAGGTTTCGATACCCTGGTGCTTGGTCGCGCCGAGGTTGGTCCAGCCCACGTCATTGCTCACATATTGCAACTCATCCGAGAAATCGATGTAGAACAGCGTCACTTCGCCGCCCCAGACGCTGTCGTTGTAGCGTGTGCCGATCTCGTAGGTCTTGGCCTTTTCCGGGTTCAGCCCGTCGGCCGTCTGGTTGACGCGACCGCCCTGCCCGATCTGCGCGTACTGCAGGCTGCCGAAGGAGGTTTCGTAGTTGGCGAAGACTTTCCAGGCATCGGAAATGTGGTACATCACGCTCAACGCCGGCAACGGCTCGTTACTATTGATCTTGCGATTCTTTTCCACGGTGCGCACACCGTTCAAGGCGACCACCGGGCGGTCATGCCAGTTGGTTTCTATGTTTTCGAAGCGAATGCCCGGCGTAACGGTCCACTTGCCAATATCGATTTTGTTGTCGATATAGAACGCGTTGGCCACGGTGCCGCCGGTGCGGTCCTGGTAAACATGCCCATCGTTTTGCCCGCCCGGCGTCGGCACGTTGTTGACCAGGTTCAGGCTGCTGGCCTGTTCATGCATGCCTTCTTTGAGGTAGCGATAACCGACGCTGACTTCCTGGGTGCTCGGGCCCACATCGAACACATGGGACACCCGCGGCTCGATGCCGAAGGTGTAGTAGCTGCGCGGGTAGGAACCGATGGTCTTGAGGTCGCGGTTGGCGATGTTGCTGCCACGGAAGCTGTCGATGTAATAGGTCAGCACTTCGGCCTGGGTACGGTCGTCGATCTGGCGGATGTACTTAAAAGAAATGTCCTTGCGACGGCCGCTGAAATTGTCCCAATCACGTACCGATTGATACGGGTTGGCGTCAAACTGCTTCTGGGTCAGGCCGCCGGGCATATCGGCGTTGGCGTTGTAATAATGAAGGTTCAGCGAAAAATCGTCTTGATCGGTCGGTGCCCAGTGAGTCTTGAGGATCACGTCGTCGATGTCGTTGGAGTTGTTGCTGTTGCGGTAGCCGTTGCCATTCACCCCGGTATACAACAACGCCACGCCCATGCCGTTATCGGCGGTGCCGCCGACAAATGCATTGTCGACGTGTTTCCAGCCGCCGTGGGCGGAGGTTTCCAGGGTGGTGCCGACTTCACCCGAGGCCTGCTCAGGAATCGCGCGGGTCACGAAGTTGATCACACCGCCGACGTTCTGTGGCCCATAACGCACGGAACCGGCGCCGCGTACCACGTCGATGCTGTCCAGGTTGCCGGCGGAGATCGGCGCCATCGACAGTTGCGGTTGACCATAGGGAGCGAACGCCGCCGGTACGCCGTCGATCAATACGGTGGAGCGTGGCGACAGCCGTGAGGTCAGGCCTCGCACGCCGACGTTGAGGGAAATATCGCTGCCACCCGTGCCGTTGGCCTCTTGCACCTGCACGCCAGGGACGCGGCGCAGCACATCACTGACATTCATCGCCCCCTGCTCCACCATGGCTTCACGGCGGATCACGGTACGTGCGCCCGGATGGTTCTGCACCACTTCGGCATTCGCATCGCCCAGCCAGTCGCCCACCACTTTGATATCAGTGACGCCCAGCTCCAACGGCGAGCCGGCTTCACCGGTGCCACTGCGCAATGGGCGCAGGGTCACGGAACCGGCATCGATCTGGTAATCCAGGCCGCTGCCCTGAAGCAATTGGCGCAGGGCCTGTTCGGGAGAAAGGTTGCCGTCCACTGCTGGCGCTTGTTTACCCGCGACCATATCAGGGCTGAAGAACACTTGCAGGGAAGTCTGCTGGCCCAGTTGACTCAAAGCAGCGCCCAGCGGCTGTGAGCGAATATGGATGCCGTCAGCCGCATAGGCCGCAGGCAGCGCGGCACTGACCGCAAGTGCCAGCGCCATAGGCGCCCAGCGGGTGACTTTATTGTTGTTACCGACAAGTTTTTTCACGTCGAACCTAGTCCTGTGATCGCAAGAGTGTGCGGCTGTTAATGCAAACCAGTTGCAGTTGCAGAAGAAGACGAAGAACTCGAAAAAAACCTGAATGTCAGCGTGAAATAATTTCCTGGCTGCCGTCCGGCAAGGCTCGCACGGCCACTGGCAGGATATGTGGCAGGGCTTTGAGCAAGGCGTCGGTGTCAGTGGATTTGAACACGCTGGTCAGCCGTAGATTGCTCACCGCCGCCGTATTGACCCGCAACGGCTGCTCGCGATAGCGCGATACTTCCCGCGCCACTTCGCCAAGGGTGGCGTTGTTGAACACCAATTTGCCCGTGCGCCAGGCTGTCAGTTCATCGGCATTCACGGCATACGCCGTAACGACTTGCCCTGCAGGATCGACATGCGTGCCGAGCCCTGCCGTAAGCGTCACGCTCTGATCCGGCGCACGCCCCTGCACCTTGACCGTGCCGGCCTCGACCACCACGCGGGTCTGATCGTCATCGCGGCGCACATCAAAACGCGTGCCGGTGACCGTGATCTGCCCTGCCCCGGCGGCCACGATAAACGGGCGACTGGTGTCGTGTTCAACGCTGAACATCGCTTCGCCCTGTTTGATTTCTACGCCGCGCCGACCCTTTTCATAATGCACCGCGACCACACTGCGGCTGTTGAGGTCCATCACCGAACCGTCGGGCAATGCCACTTGGCGATGCTCCCCCAAGCGCGTGCTGAACTCAGCGCTGTAGGGTTTGGGATGTTCAAGCCCGCTGAACAGGCCAAGCCCCACGGCGATGGCCACCACACTGGCAGCCACGGCGTAACGCACAATGGCGTGACGTCTGGGACGTTCGACCGGAGCCTCGCACAGCGCTTGCAAACGCGCCGTGGGCACAAGGTCAGCGGCGCTCCACAGGCCTTGCAGCACTTCAAATTCATATTGATGCTCAGGCTGCTCGGCACACCACGCGTCGAAACGCTGCTGCTCTTCGGGGCTCAACTCGGCGTCTTGCAGGCGTACAAACCATTGCGCGGCTTCGTCGCGAGCACGGCTATCCATCGTGGAAGATCCTGTTTCAAAACGGGCAGAGTTCATGGGGCCATGGCGTCCAGGCGGTCGCGCAGATGCCGCAAGGTGCGGATCATATACTTTTCCACCATGTTTTTAGACAGCCCCAGGCGCACGGCGATTTCCTGCTGGGTCAGCCCCTCGATTTTCTGCCAGATAAATATCTTGCGACAGTTGAGCGGCAACTCGGCCAAGGCCCGCTCGATGGAGTCGGCCAACTGGATCGCGTGCATGAAATGCTCCGGGTCGCCGTTGTGGGGCGAACACTGATCAACGGCGTCCAAGGCCAGCGCCTCACGCCGGTCTTCGCGACGGTAAGCGTCCACCGCAATGTTGCGCGCCGTTTGATGCAGATAGGCACGCGGCTGCTCAACGTCGCTCGAACCAGACTCAAGCACGCGCACGAAAGTGTCGTGAGCCAGATCTTCGGCCTGCTGACGATTTCTCAGGCGGCGGGTCCAGGTTCCGATCAACTCTTCGTAATGCTCGAAAAAGCCTGTTCTGCGGGGCGGCTGAGGAATCATCGCGTGAGCACTGGGAGGCGGGGGCGTGAATAGTAATGCTTCCTATTAAGCGGGGCAATTGCTTCCCGTCGCCCACCGTATCGCGTTGCAACTAAAGATGACTGGCCGCCTGTTTAAGTCGGTTCAGTTTCTCTCGGCTGCCACACACACTCATCTGGCACCACTTGCGTTGTTTACTTTTGGAGAGATCGAGAAATATCCAATCGCAATCCGTGCAACTGCAGCACCTCAACGCGTGAAGCTGGCTCGATACCAGCAGTTGCGTCGCATCTGTGGCCAGGCGCGCTATCAGCATCGATGTCAACTCGTGCGCAGAAGCGCAGGTGCGCCAGCCCCATGCGGGCCTCCCATCAATGGAGCGCAAGACTCGCCACGCCGCGCCTTGTTGGTAGTGCAGGTTGATCTGCTGTAAGGCCTCATCGGTGACATTCTGGTGTAATGACAGAGTGTGGAAGACGCCGTAAAGACACTCTCGGAATGCAATAATCGCGTCCAGGTCTGGCTGGAAGGAAATAAGCGAGTCAAACACCATAGGTGAGTATTTATCGTACTCTTGCTCAGAGAGCAAAGAGGCGTGTAATGCCCACTCGATGAAGAACTTGAAACTGGTGAGTCGTTCTTCCTTAACCTTGAGTGCAGAATACGGCCTGCGACCATTAGTGGTATTGATAAAATCCAATACTCGGGCGCCGCCGATCAGCCGGATTGATTTTGCAGTCCCCGTGAAATGTGTCATTCCAACTCCCGAAAAAACCTGCACGCTCTGCCCTGGCAGAGAATACCTCGTTTCTTGGAGTCGAAGTCGTCGCCCCGCGGCTAGAAGACCAATGGCTAAGCGGGGTCCGCTGCACTCGCCATCCAACCAAGAATGATCTCGACCGATTGCTCAACCGAAAACAGGTGGGTCTGCACATGCACTTCAGGAAACAGCGGAGTGTCGTAGTTCGAATCAATCCCCGTAAAGTTCTTCAGCAATCCCGACCGCGCCTTTTTATACAAACCTTTAGGGTCCCGCTGTTCGACAATTGCCAGTGGAGCATCCACGTGGACTTCTACAAAATGCTCATTGCCAATGATCGAGCGGGCGTAATGCCGACTGGCCGATGACGGCGAGATCAGCGCGACGATAACAATAAGCCCCGCCGCCACCATCAAACCCGCTACCTCAGCGACCCGCCGAATGTTTTCATCGCGGTCACTGTCGGTAAACCCCAAGTCACGACACAGCCCAGTGCGTACCGAATCGCCGTCAATGATGCAGGTAAACCGGCCTTGGGCCCTTAAGGCAAGATCCAGCGCATCGGCAATGGTCGATTTCCCGGAGGCGGAAAGGCCAGTCATCCAAATGACCAAAGGTTTTTGCTTCATAAGCGACTGTTCGGCACGCACGTGGCTGAACGTGAACGCATGCAAGTTTTGTTGTGGACCTTGCGCAAAGTAACTCATGACCGTTCTCCCTCCTTAATCGAAACAGGCTGTTTGCCCAACATGAACACCATCACGCATTGCAAAAACAGCAGGAGCGAAACCACCCAATAAACTGTCGAGAATGACCCTGTCAGGTCTTTGGACAGTCCGCCCAGGAAGTTACCGCACACGCCACCCAGGCCAATCAGCACATTGGCAATGCCAAATGCCTGCGTCAGCCGGTTGACCGGAACGATTTGCCCGATGTAACTGGGGACCAACCCAAAAATGGGATAAAACGCCAGCGCAAACAAAAAAGCCGCCAGATAGAACAATGCGACAGTGTTAAAACTGAACACCAGCAGGGCTGCCAGACCCGCGCTCAGAAAGCACATGGCCAAGGCCGCCTTGGCACCCACTTTGTCTGCAACCCATCCCACCAAAAAGCCCGAAGCCATCCCTACAGCGCCGATGGTCGTCCAGATAAACCCTGCGTCTTGTACCGAAACGCCTAACTCATCGCGCAAGTAAGGTGCCAGGTAAGTTTGAAACGGCAGCAGTGCCATCCCGTTGAGAAAGGCGATGACCCAAATCAGATACAACGAACGGCTCAGCCATGGCGTGTGGCCATCGAGCGACCGCGAGCGCTCACCCGAAAAACCAGCTGTCTGGTCCGCCCCCATGTTGCGCAATAGAAACCAGGCCACGAAACAGAGGCCCAATGACACAAGGCCAGCTGTCAGCCAGATAGAGCGCCAGCCACCCTGCAAGGTAAGAAACGACACCAGCAATCCGTTGATGAACACACCGTAGCTGGTGCCACTGGAGATCAGTCCCATGACGCGGGAGCGGTTACCTGGACTGAAACCCTTGGTGACGATTTCTGCCAGCGGGATGTAAACCGAAGCGGAGCACCCTCCCAGCAATATCAACAACCCACCCGACAACCAGATAGTGTCGCTGACGCTCAAACCCAGCAGGGCCAGAGACGTCACTACGGTGGATACCAGGCTGATTTTCCAACCTTCGAAAAAACGGCTGATGTAACTGGTGACCGAAGAAAACAGCAGGAAACCTATCTGTGCGCCGCCGGTGATCAAGCCCACAGTGGTGTAGTCAAAGCCGATATCCCGGCGCATATCAACCACCAGGTTGGCGAACAAGTAGACGCCGAACCCATAGGTACTGGCCACAAACCCCGTCAGTACGACTGCCAGCACCACGCTATCGAGCGCGCGAGGATTATGCTGTACGAGTGTGCTCATCATGACTCCCTCACACGGCGCAGGCGGTGTGGATGACAAAATCACAATTCATCCTGTCGAAGTCACGCTGAAAATCACCGTAATCCTCATGGGCAAAGAAGCCGCTGGCCTGAATCTCGCTGGCCAGTTCTGCGGGCAGTAACGGATACACTTTCAGGCTGTAGCGTTGTTTATCTGCAAAGTCGTAAATGAACTCGCACACCTGTGCATCAACCCTTCCCAGGCTGACCGACGCGCTGGCGCCGCAGTAATAATAATTGCCGCTGGATTTGAAGTTGCCCGCGCGAATAGCAAAAAAATTACGCTGATCAACAATCAACACACCGCCTGGCTTGAGCAATGCCCTGAATTTGCGCAGCACGCTCATGCGGTCGTGCGCCTCAAACACATGGCACAGTGAACTGCCCAGGCACACCACGGCATCGAACGTACCCAACACGTCCGGGTCGAGGTCAAGCCACTCCATTTGGTGGGATTCAATATCCAACTCACGCTCAAGGAAGTTTTGCCGGGCTTTTTTCAGCATCGTCCCGCTGCCGTCCGTAGCGACCACCTTGAAACCTGCCTGCTTGAGTTGCACCGCATGGAATCCACTGCCCGTGGACACATCCAGCACCGATTTCACCGCGTGCCTTTCGAGCAGCCGCTCAAAGAAACCATCCTCACCGGCCTTTCTTTTTTCCCAATCAATCAACGCGTCCCAGCGCTCGACAAAATCCTGTGAATATTGTGCTGAATAACGGGCTACTTCCGCGTGTCTATTCCCCGGGATCTGACTCATGGCACACCGCTCCCTACCAGGTTGAATTCTTGAAAGACAAGTACTTTTCCGCCAGTTCATGAGCACAGTCAGCGGACTGTTGAACCGACATGATTTGCTTGGAGTACCCCAGCATCGTCTGCATGATTGCCATGCACCTGGGGTTGAAGGTGACCGAACCGTCACAATGGATTTCGTCGATACCATCGTGGCTTTGGCAAATGCTATTGAGGCGCACCGCGTCGTCGTATGGGCAGTCCTCGGAGAACTGCACATTGATGCGTCCGTCCTGAAGCCATACCGGATAACCGCCCGGCAGCCCCAGTGGACCGGGCGCGTGCACGAGGACCGGCGTCGGTGAGAACAGCCCTTCGATCACGGTGACCGCAGAACACGCGGTTAGAAACTGCCCATCAACCCCACCCAAGCGACGAAACTCGTTTTTCACCGTAGAAAAAATCACCTCATCCGACAGACGAGCGACCGTACGCTGGCCGCGAACTTCATACAGCAAGCGGTAGCTGGCACGCGGAGGCAGGCCGCCCCGTGGCACGTAGTGACTAAAATAATGCTGGGCATACAGCATCACCTCCACGTCCGCGGCAGAGCACTTCAGCAACCGTGCGATGGACAAACGCACGGCCGGAATCAGGTTGGCGACATTACCCACCCCTATATCAGGCGCCAGACCGACCCTGGCCAGAATCGGGTTGACGGCATCGGGAAAGGCCGCATTGACGGTCAGGGTCGCGATACCGGAGGCCTTCACGGCTTGCATCAAGGCATGCATCAGTGTGAGGTGCATGGGTAGCCAGGGGCCGAACTGTGCCTGGTCAAGTTGTTCGAACGAGTGTTTGGGCAACCCGGTGATCACTCGCCATGACTGCAACGAGGCGCAGTTCACGATGATGTCCGGCGCGTGTTCCCGGAGCACTTGGGTCACGCTGCCGATATCCGTCAAGTCCGCGATCACCGGCGAGATAGCCACGTACTGCTCTAGTTGTGCACACGACAGCGTCACCAGGTTGCACAGGCGGATGGTCGCTTCTTCGTTGCGCCCCAGCACCACAAACTCGAACCTGTTCCTGGGTGCCAGAATCTTGAGAATCTGCAGGCACAAATTACCGGCGCCCACCAACAGCAACTTTTTCTTCGGTAGGGGCTGGCTCACCGTGGGTAGGCTCCGTTATCAACCGGGATAACCTTGCCGGTCATATGCCGCAAACCTTCACCGACCAGCAGCAAGATGACCTCGGCCACACCACTGGGCATGATGGGGTCTTTGAGAATTTCCTGGCGCGCGTACTCCGCGCGCCGATACTCAGGAATGGTGTCGTAGATGGCCGTGTCGTGAATCAGTGCCGGAGACACGGCGTTTACCCGCACAAAAGGCGCGAAGTTCCAGGCGTTGGCCTTGGTCAAGCCGATCACTGCGGCTTTCGTGGCGCCGTACAGGGCATCACAACTGCCCACTTCCCCTGCCACTGAGGTGATATTGACGATGCTGCGCGGCGCTTCGTGCTTCATTTCGCGCTCGGCGAAGTCTTTGGAAAGATAAACCAAGGCCTTGAGGTTAACGTTAAGCATTTCATCCACTTCGTTATCGGAATAGGCATAAATGCTTTTGCCGTGATACACCCCTGCATTATTAATTAACCCATAGATAGTGGCATGACGCGCATACAGGCTTGGAATAAAGTCCTTGATCACAGCATCATCGGAAAGATCGGCAACCTGCGTTTCCAATACACTCGTGTTATAAGTCTTTTGCAAGATGTTGAGGGCGTCCACGTCCTTATCGACGGCAATGACAAAGTAACCATCGACAATTGCCTGCTCCACGGTCGCCCGACCAATTCCATTCGCGGCACCCGTAATAATCAACTTTTTCATGCCCTGTTCCCTATTGACAGAATTCGTTCATGCGCGCGTAAAAAACCCGGTGATAGTCATACATCGCTTTTAACGCCGGGGTGTTATCGAGCACCTCTTTATCAGGGTGAGGCTGACTCGGTGAAATAATGCATTCACTGTTTTCTGCGGCAATGTGCCAACTTCGCCAGGTTTTCCATTGTTCTGGGCACTCGCGCTTCCACACCATGGCGTGCGGCAGGAATTCAATACCCAAGTAGTCACACAGATTGCCAATCACCCGCTCCGGCGCTGCCGCCAGGTCATCAGCATTTATGACATAGGGCATTTTACCGGTGAGCTTAGTGACCACACAAAAGATCTCATACAAGGCTTTATGGCCAATGGCTTGCAACGGCATATTGGGGTGCACGCGATAATGCGAAAGAATGCTGCTGGCGGGTTCCCGAATAAGAAAGATATTGTCTTGTTGCGCCAGGAAGTCCACGTCTACTTTCAAGTCATCGAGGCAGTGATAACACATGTCTTTGTGAAAGACATTGGCCGTCTCCCTGGCCTTGACCAGCCGCTCTTTTATTGCCTGATACGTGGTTGGAAAACTGTGATCCCATTCATCCGACGGAATGGCAGAGTCAGCAGAAAATGCCATATGGGCAAACGGTTCGTGGAAAACTTCAAAGTCTTTGCGCTCGATAAATACGCGTTCCAACACCGTGGAGCGAGAACGTGGGTGCGCCCATAACCCGACCATCTTGTTCATACGAGCACCCCGTATTCGGCCGCCATGATCGCACTGAGCGAACGGCTGAAAGGGTGCGTAGGGGGGCAGAGTCGAGTGCAAAAATCGGCCAGGCGCCGATGCGCACTGTTGGCCTCATTGCACGTATTGATAAACGCCTCATGATTGCAAAAGTCATAAGGCTCGATGCCGTCCAGGCAGTACGCTTCGCAGAAATACGGAATACGAAACAACTTCGCGAGCGTCGAAGCCGGTGGCTTCAAGGGTTCCCCCGCAGGAAATACCGGTTTACCGCGACTTTCGCGCTCAATCAGAAACTCGACCACTTGCGGCGTCAGTGTGTAGCACGTCGCCAGCAAGCCGGTCTTCTCCAAGTGCCAGCAGTGCTTGTTGCCACGCTCGTCCACATCGACTTTTATACTGGAAAGCAGGGTTTTGACTGGAGCGGAAGACGCCGAGACCAGTGCCTGGATCTGCTCATAAACCATCAACTCCGCCCAGCGCAGATCCTCTGGACTCAGCGTCAGGCCACGCTCTGCCGCTTGTAACGCAAACTCGGGCTGACAGGCGAAGCGGCCGATCATGAACGTGATCACATACTTGCAATGGCGTGTGTCGATGCCCTTGCTGCGCGCAGTCATCCTTCCACGTTCTATGGCCTGGATGCCTGCCTGAAATTGCGCAACCGTGAAGCAGAAGGTGATATTGAGAGAACTGCCTTGCGCCACTAAGTGCTCGACAGTCGTAAGGCCCTCCAGGCTTGCGGGCACCTTCACCATCACATTCGCAGCCAACTGACGCAGTGCCACGCCCCTGGCAGTCATGCGTTCGGCACAGCGCACATCGACAGGATCGACTTGAGCGCAAATCCACCCTTCACACTGGGCAGATTGAACCCAGCGTTGCTTCAGGTCCGAAGCCCCCTGCACGATCACTTCGTCGTATAGCTTGCGGCGCAACTCTTGGGGCGTCAGTTTGGCAAGATTAAACCGCGACAACCAATACTCGCGTTTCTCAAGAATTACCGCAGTCACCAGACGAGGGTTAGTGGTTACATTGCTGAACCCACCGGGCTGCGAAAACGTGTCTGGCATTAACTGTTCTATGGAACTGAAGGCGGCCGGGTACTTTTCAAGCAAGTATTTCTTATAAGGTGCATAGACGGCAGGCGAAGAGTCCCACCAAACTTCAGAACTTTGGTCATTACTTTTTAGCCGCTCGGTATAACCTGATGTCGTCACAACGCCTCCTCCTTGAGTTGTCATATCACTGTAGAATCGTGAGTAATTCACGCATATCGGAAAACGCTAACGCCCCCGCATCGACCAACATTGAATGCCGGTCGACCGGTCCAAAACCCAATACTCTGATGTTCGCCGCAATCGCCGCCTGAATACCGGCCACACTGTCCTCAATAACTAATACATCACGGACATCAACATTATAAGTGGCGCACGCCGTCAAAAACACCAGAGGATCCGGCTTCCAGCGACCTAACTCATAACAACTGAATATGTGCCCCTCAAAATAAGAGAGCAGTCCGGTGAGACGCAAACAGTGTTCTATTTTATGCCGGGGCGCACTCGAAGCTACGCAAAAAGGAATACTCAAGTTCTCGAGCACCTCACTGATACCCTCAGTAGGTTTTAAATGCGCGGTCAAAGCGATCCCAGCACGCTGGCGATAAGTTTCTTCAAACTGACTGTCCAGGCAAATATTCAATACCCGTTCGGCTTCACGTAAGCAGTCGGCAATCTTTCGCCCGCGAAATCGCTCAATGAATTCTACTAAGTCAAGACCCGTAGTCTCATGCGCATCACGACGTGCTTGTTCATTCAGCAGGGAAATCAGTACAGACAGGGTGATTTCTTCGCTTTGCACGAGTACACCGTCGCAATCGAAGATCACTAACTTAGGCACGCCCACACGGACAAGCGCTGCCCCCTGAACTGGTAGTTCCCCTATAAAGGCCGATGGGTGCATAGGCATCTCTTATAGGTATATCCGCGATGACTTCTGAACTACCAGCGGAGCACATTGAGGTGTGCTTATAAGACGCCCGCAGCAATATCCTGTCAAACGGTTTTTGGTGGATTATTAATTACTTTTAATTATTTGCGAACCGTTTTTTATTCCATAAAATACAAATCCTTCGCAAAAAAACCCACTTGAGGCTGCTGAACTTCTACCGACGCGTGCCAGTCAGCACAAAGGACTCTGATAAAACGGTGGGTGGGCAATGCAGATCTCCTTGCAGCAACAAGTGGCCCTGGTCACCGGCGCCAGTTCCGGCATCGGCGCAGGTGCGGCAAAGGCGTTAGCCGAAGCCGGGGCGGCCGTGGTGCTCAACTACAATTCCCAGGCGGCGCCGGCCGAAGCCCTCGCCGCGCAAATCAACGCAAACGGCGGGCGGGCGATTGCCATCGGTGGTGACGTGTCCAAAGAGGCCGACGTGGAGCGCTTGTTCGCCCAGACCCTCGATGCCTTCGGCCATCTGGACATTCTGGTGGCCAACTCGGGCCTGCAAAAAGACGCCAATCTGGTCGACATGACCCTTGAGGACTGGAACACCGTGATCGGCGTCAACCTCACCGGCCAGTTCCTGTGCGCCCGCGCCGCCGTGCGGATCTTCAATCGCCAAGGCATTCGCGACGGCGTCTCGCGGGCGGCCGGCAAAATCATCCACATGAGTTCGGTGCACCAGATCATCCCCTGGGCCGGGCATGTGAATTACGCAGCCTCCAAGGGCGGCGTGGAGATGCTGATGCGCACCCTCGCCCAGGAAGTCAGCGAACAGCGCATCCGCATCAATGGCATCGCGCCAGGGGCGATTCGCACGGCAATCAACCGTGCGGCCACTGAAGGCGCAGCTGAAAAACAACTGCTCAAGTTGATTCCCTACGGCCGCGTGGGCGATGTGGAAGACGTCGCCAACGCCGTGGTCTGGCTGGCCAGTGATGCCTCCGATTACGTGGTCGGCAGCACGTTATTTATTGATGGCGGCATGAGCCTTTATCCGGAGTTTCGTGGCAATGGTTGATTTCAAGAACGAACCGCAAAGCGCCATCGATGCCCACGGCATTATTGGCGATATGCGCAGCGCCGCATTGGTTAATGACAAAGGCAGCATCGACTTTTTCTGCTGGCCGGAATTCGACAGCCCGTCGATCTTCTGCTCGCTGCTGGACTCGCCCGAGGCGGGTGTTTTCCAACTCACCCCCGACCTGCCCAACGCGCGCCGCGAGCAAATCTACCTGCCCGACACCAATGTGCTGCAAACCCGCTGGCTGAGTGATGAAGCGGTGGTGGAAATCACTGACCTGCTGACCGTCAGCGAAGACGTCGATGAACTGCCGTTGCTGATTCGCCGCGTGCGTGTGGTCAGCGGCAAAGCCACCCTTCACCTGCGTTGCGCTGTGCGCCATGACTACGCCCGTGCGACGACCCAGGCGACGGCCGATAACGGCGGCGTGCTGTTTACCGCTGACGGCCAGCCCGGCCTGCGCCTGATCGGCAGCCACCCGCTGAGCCTTGAAGACCAGGCGGCAGTCGCAAGCTTTAGCCTGAGCCAGGAGCAAGGCGCCGAATTTGTCCTGGGTGGCGCCGACGACCCACGCGTCACCAACGACTGCACCGACCTGTACCTGGAACGCACCCTGAAGTTCTGGCGCGGCTGGATCGCGCAGTCCAATTACCGTGGACGCTGGCGTGAAATGGTCAACCGCTCGGCGCTGGCCTTGAAGCTTCTGACCTCACGCAAACACGGCGCAATCATCGCCGCCGCCACCTTCGGCCTGCCCGAATCTCCCGGCGGCGAACGCAACTGGGACTACCGCTACACCTGGATCCGCGACGCCTCGTTCACCGTCTACGCCTTTATGCGCCTGGGCTTTGTCGAAGAAGCCAACAGCTACATGCGCTGGCTCAAGGGGCGGGTCAGCGACTGCTGCGGCCAGCCGACCAAAATCAATATCCTCTACGGCATCGACGGGCGTCAGGAGCTGCCGGAAACCGAGTTGGACCATTTGCGTGGTCACGGCGACGCCAAGCCGGTGCGTGTCGGAAACGAAGCGTTTGACCAGATCCAACTGGATATCTACGGCGAGCTGATGGACGCGGTTTACCTGGTCAACAAATACGGCGAGGCGATTTCCCACGAAGGCTGGAAACACACGGTGGAGGTGGCCGACCAGGTTTGCGAAATCTGGAACCAGAAAGACGTGGGCATCTGGGAGATGCGCGGCGAGCAGCATCACTTCCTGCATTCGCGGCTGATGTGCTGGGTGGCGCTGGACCGCGCGATCCGCCTGGCCTCCAAACGCTCGCTGCCGGCCCCATTCGCACGCTGGGACCAGACCCGCCAGGCCATCTACGCCGACATCTGGAGCAATTTCTGGAACGAAGAACGCGGGCATTTTGTGCAACATATCGGCAGCACCGCGCTGGATGGCTCGATGCTGCTGATGCCGCTGGTGCGCTTCGTTGCGGCTACCGACCCGCGCTGGCTGTCGACCCTGGAAGCGATCCAGAAAAGCCTGGTGCGTGACGGCATGGTCTATCGCTACCGCAACGACGACAGCCAGATCGATGGCCTGCAAGGCACTGAAGGCGCCTTTACTGCCTGCTCGTTCTGGTACGTCGAATGCCTGGCCCGCGCCGGCCAAGTGGAGAAAGCCCACCTGGAATTCGAACAACTGCTGCGCTACGCCAACCCGTTAGGCCTGTACGCCGAAGAATTCGACAGCCAGGCCCGTCACCTGGGCAATACGCCCCAGGCGCTGAGCCATTTGGCGTTGATCAGCGCGGCAACATTTTTGGACCGCAAACTCAGTGGGGTAAAGACCGTGTGGCAACCCTGAGGTGGGCTGTGCAGAATGGGCGGATTTGTCGTGGGATTGCCCGGGAAAATTGGAGGTAGATGTGTGGCGGCCTCCTTTTGCCAAAATCGTTGATCGCAATCAGGTTTTCGCGACAATAGCGCCATGAACACATTCCCCACCCTGGCTACCCCGCGCCTGCACCTGCGAGAACTGCAAGTAACCGACGCCCCTGTGCTGTTCGCCATTCACGCCGATGCTGAGAGCATGCGCTGGTACGGCGTCGACCCGATGACTGACCTCGCCCAGGCCGAAGCCCTGATCGAAACGTTCTCCCAGTGGCGCACCCATCCAAACCCAGGCACGCGTTGGGGTATTGAATACCAAGGCAAATTGATCGGCAGTTGCGGCCTGTTCAAATGGAATCGCGCCTGGAACAGTTGCGCCCTCTCCTGCGAACTAGCCCCTGCTGCTCGTGGGCAAGGCTTGATGCGCGAAGCCTTGCAGGCCATGCTCGGTTGGGGCTTTGAGCATATGCAGTTGCATCGCGTCGAAGCCTTGGTGCACCCGCAGAACACCGCGTCACATGCACTGCTGGAACGACTCGGTTTTAAAGCTGAAGGCACTTTGCGAGAGGCCGGGTTCTGGAATGGCCAGCGGCATGACCTCAATGTGTTGGGGTTGTTGGCGCGGGAGTGTCTAGACAAGTAAGACCATTGCCTCCATTCGCTCGATATTCCGTCACCGCGTTTGACTAGAGTTCTTCCTTTTTTGGCCTGCCACGAGAAGACCGTCATGACCCCACTCGCCCCACTGCTCTACGTCCGCACCTCCATGCTCGACGTGGCCTATGAAGCTCACGGCCCCGAAAGCGGTGCGCCGATTATTCTGCTGCACGGTTTCCCCTACGACCCGCGTGGCTACGATGACATCGCGCCGGTGCTGGCCGAGCGTGGCTACCGTGTGCTGGTGCCGTACCTGCGCGGGTATGGCCCGACGCGGTTTATCAATGAGCAGGTCATGCGCTCCGGGCAACAGGCGGCGTTGGCCAAGGATCTGCTGGACTTCATGGATGCCCTGCACATCCCGCAAGCCACGTTGGCGGGTTTTGACTGGGGTGGCCGCGCCGCGTGTATCGTCGCCGCGCTGTGGCCCGAACGGGTACGAGGGTTGGTGACGGGGGATGGCTACAACATTCAGGACATCGCCAAGTCCCTCAAGCCGCGTGCGCCCGACACAGAGCATCGCCTGTGGTATCAGTTCTACTTTCACACCCAGCGCGGCGTGGACGGTTTGACTGCCAATCGCCGCGAGCTGTGCGCGCTGCTGTGGACGCTGTGGTCGCCAACCTGGGCCGAAGGGCCGAGCCTCTACGCCAAGACCGCGCCGTCGTTTGATAACCCGGATTTTGTCGAGGTGGTCATTCACTCCTATCGCCATCGCTTCATGTATGCGCCCGGCGACCCTGCGCTGGAAGCGATCGAACAGGCTCTGGCGCTGCAACCGCCGATTTCGGTGCCGAGCATTTCGCTGTGCGGTGCCGATGATGGCGTCGGCCCGGCCCCGGTTGAGGACGACGACTTGGAGTGCTTCAGCGGCGTGTATCGGCGCCAGGTGTTGCCGGGCGTTGGCCACAATGTGTTCCAGGAAGCGCCGCAGGTGACCCTTGAGGCGTTGTTTGAATTACTCGACAGAACGTGAGAGCGCGGCGGCGATCCTGAAGCTGAAGACACTGCCCTGCCCCACCACGCTTTCTGCCCAGAGCGAGCCGCCATGGGCTTCGATGATGCCATGGCAGATATACAAGCCCAGGCCACTGCCATTGGGGTTGCCCTCGCGGGACGTCCAGTAGCGCTCAAAGATGTAGGGCAACTGCGACGCGCCGATGCCGGCGCCATTGTCACACACGCGAAACAGCACATCGTCGCCTGCTGCCTGGGCAATCACCTCGATCGCCCCGCCCAGGTCGGTGAACTTCAGGGCATTCCCCAGCAGGTTTGAAAACACTTGGAACAGACGCTCCGGGTCGGCCTGCACGCACAGCCCTGGCGCGGTCCGCCAGGTCAGGTTGACGCCCTTGGCTACTGCCAGCGGGTGCCACATCAAACCGAGCTGCTCCAGCATGGGCGCCACGTCCACCGCCTGCAAGGCTACCTCGTAGCGTCCCGCTTCAATGCGGGAAAGGTCGATCAAGTCCTCCAGCAACGTGTTCATACGCGCGGTCGCGGTTTGCATGGTTTCAATCGCGGTGTTCAAACGCAGAGTGGCCTTGGTGTCGTCGGTGGGCACCATCTTGCGCATCATGCCGCATTGCATCAGCAGGATCGTCAGCGGGCTGCGCAGGTCATGGGAAACCACCGCTACCAGTTCATCCCGCGCCCGCACGGCTGCATGCTCGCGCTGTACCTGGCGCGCCAGGTCATATTCGAGGGCGTTACGGCGCAGGTTGTCCACGGCCTGTAACTCCGAGGTCGACCATTGCAGCGCCTTGCCGTCCACCTGCTGTTTCCATAGGGCAAATGACTGGCGCGGGCTTAATGCCGCCGCACCCGCCTCGCTGTGTTTGATCGGTTCGCCGCTCCACTGCACGGTGGTTTTGATCTCAGGGCGGAACCACATCACTGCGTTGTCCGTAGGCTTGGGCAGTCGCAAGGCCAATAAACCACTGGCGACGGTCTGGTAGGCGATGGCCGGCGGGAAGTCGGCGGACAACTGGTGGCTGGCGACCACGCCCTTACCCTGCTGCTGAATCCACGGGTACAGCGCGCGAATCTCAGCCTCGCTGGGGCAAACGCCAAACCGATGCAGGCGTTCCTCCACCAGAATGGCCAGGCCCTCGGCGGCTGTCAGGCTCAGCAAGGTGTGCGCGTGCGGCACAAGGCTCTCCAGTACGTCGCACGTTTGCGTGGCCATGGCGGCGACCAGGCTGTCGATCATGCTGGTTTTTTCCTGCTGCTGACGACGCGCCTCCTGTTCCTGAAGCAACGTGATCTGCATCGACAATAATTGGCCGATGCTGATACAGGCGGTGCGTAACTCATGGGGCACGCACAAGGGCTCACGGTGACCGCAGGTAATCAGCCCCCAGAGCTGATCGTCCTTGAGCAGAGAAATGCTCATCGACGAGCGCACACCCATATTTTTCAGGTAGCGGCAGTGAACCGGCGAGACGCTGCGCAGCACCGCAAAGCTGAGGTCCAGGGCTTGACCGGTGTCGGGGCGCAGTGCCGGCAGGATCGGCACCGGCAGGTACTCGGCGTCGGGAATCACCCGAATCCAGTTCAGCCGGTAGAGTTCGCGGGCCTGGGGCGGGATGTCCGAGGCAGGGAAACACAGGCCCAGATACGGCTGCATACCATCGCTGAGGGATTCGCCGATGACTTTGCCGTGGCCCTCCTGCTCAAAGCGATACAGGGTGACCCGGTCATAGCCGGTGAGCGCGCGAATCTCGGTGACACAGGTCTGGTACAGCCCATCGAGGCTCTTGGCCGACTGCAGGCGGCGCAAGGTTCGGGCCACGTGCATTTGAGCTGCATGCCGGGGCGTCACGGAGCGTTCCAACTCAAGCAATAACAGGCCTTGATGGCGGTGCAATAACGCATCAAACAAGTCGCCATTGAGCGTTACTTGATGCAGTTCATCTTCATCCGCGTCCAGGTCTGCCAGCGCCAACCGAATACCGGCCAAGGCCACATCGCCAACGAGGCTGGCCAGGGTCTTGCCCGACAACGATGCAGGCCCCAGCCCCAAGGCTGCATTGAGGTTAGTACTGGCTTGCAGCACCACCAACGCCGGTTCGCTCAGCGTTAACAACAAACCGTGAGGTTGGATGGTCCCTGGAATGTGAATGGGCTCGCTCGCGCAATCGTCCCGCAGGGGATCGGCGTTGATCGCAGGCAATGGCTTCATGGGGCAGGTCACGCCGGGGGGCGGAGGGAAGAGTGGCGCAAGTCGCTGCACGGGGTACTTGCGCCAACATAGCAGCTTGGTTCAACTCTGTACGTTTTCATTCAAACCGGTTGGCAGAAGCGCTCACGGTAGGCCTGGGGCGTGACATCCAAGGCCCGCAGGAAGCTGCGCCGCAGGGTTTCCTCACAGCCAAAACCGCACTGCACGGCAATGCGTTTGATCGATGCCGTGCTGTCGGCCAACTGCCGCCGCGCCGTTTCCACGCGGATCAACTCAACGGCGCGCGCCGGGGTTTGGCCGGTTTCGGTGCGGTAGTGGCGCACAAAACTGCGCTCGCTCATGCCGGCCTGGGCGGCCAGGGTGGCGATGCTCAGGTCCAGGGTGAGGTTGTCGGCCATCCAGGCGTGCAAGTCGGCAAAGCGGCTGTCGCCCTTTTGCAGCGACAAGGTTGCGCTGAACTGCGATTGCCCGCCCGGACGCTTGAGGAACACCACCAGATGCCGTGCCACTTCCAGGGCGACGGCGCGGCCGAGGTCTTCTTCCACCAGGGCCAGGCACAGGTCGATGCCGGCGGTGACGCCGGCGGAGGTCCACACCGCACCTTGCTGGATAAAGATCGGGTTGGACTCCACCGTCAGCGCGGGAAACTTGCGCGCCAGCTCTTCGCAGCGGGTCCAGTGGGTGGCCACGCGACAGCCGTCGAGCAAGCCGCTGGCGGCGAGCAAAAAAGCCCCGGTGCACACCGATGTCATGCGCCGTGTGTGCCTGGCCTTTTCGCGCACCCATTGCACCAACGCGGGGTCTTCGGCGGCGCCGTACACGCCCCAGCCGCCGGCAATCACCAGCGTGTCGCAGGGTGTATCCGGCGCGGGCAGCGGCTCGGCCACCAACGCCAGGCCGGCGGAGGTCATCACCGGCGCGTCCTGCGCGGCGACCACCGAGACCGCGTAAGGCAACGCCAGGCCGCGCTGGCGCGCCAGGTCATTGGTCGAGGCGAACACCTGCAACGGCCCGGTCACGTCGAGCACTTGGGCATTATCAAAAGCGAGAACGTGGATGATCCGGGTCATGATTGGCGTGATTTGTGGGTTCAATGGCGTATTCGCCAAAGCCTAGGCCTCTACAGTGAAGCCGTCCACCCCTTTAGCGGAGCTTGATTCATGACCTTGCAGATCGGTTTTCTGTTGTTCCCCGGCATCCAGCAGCTTGACCTTACCGGCCCCTATGACGTGTTGGGTTCGCTGCCGGATGTGAAGCTGCACCTGGTGTGGAAAGACCTGGCACCACTCACCTCCAGCACCGGGCTGGTGTTCACTCCGACCATGACGTATGCCGACTGCCCACGCCTGGATGTGCTGTGCGTGCCCGGCGGTTCCGGCGTCGGCGCCTTGATGGAAGACCCGCAAACCCTCGATTTCCTCAAAGCCCAGGCGCAGACCGCCCGCTACGTGACCTCGGTATGCACCGGCTCACTGGTGCTCGGCGCGGCCGGTTTGCTGCGCGGCCGCAAAGCCACCACACACTGGGCCTACCACGACCTGCTCGCCCCGCTGGGCGCCATCCCGGTGCAAGCGCGCGTGGTGCGTGACGGCAACCTGTTTACCGGTGGCGGGATCACTGCGGGGATCGACTTCGCGCTGACCCTGGCCGCCGAACTTTACAGCGAAGCCGCCGCACAGCTTGTGCAATTGCAGATCGAATACGCGCCGGCACCGCCGTTTGACGCGGGCAGCCCGGCCACCGCGCCTGAACATGTGCTGGAGGAAGCCAACAAGCGCACGGCGGAATCGCGTCGGGTGCGCGGCGAAATTGTGGCGCGGGCGGCGGCGCGGTTGGGCTGATGGCACGACCGCAGCAAACGCTGTGGCGGTCGTGCTGTTAGGGCGGTGGATCAGGCAGGTCGAGACATAAACGCCAACCGCGCCGCCAACAGCATCAGCACAGTCGCCAGGCCCCATTTCTGCAGCCTGGCGCTGTGGCTACTGCCCGCAAACACTCGGCTGATCGCGCCGCCAAAAATGCCCAGCAAGACATGGAAAACCCCGGCGATCAGGGTCAGAACGCCGCCCAGCACCCACAGTTGCACCGCGATGGAGCCGGCCTCTGGCTTGACGAATTGGGGCAGGAACACCATGAAAAACAGCAACGCCTTAGGGTTGAGCAAACTATTCAACATGGCCTGCACAAACACATGCCGCAAACGCACGTGATGGACCTGGGTCATGTCCAGGCCGGTGTTTTTTTGCAGGGTTTTGAACACCAGCCATACCAGGTAGATCACTCCAGCGTACCGAATCAAATCAAACGCCGGCGGCCAGCTGGCGACCAAAGCGGTGACCCCGGTAGCGGTCAAGGCGGTCAGCAGCAGGTCCGCCACGCAGATCCCCAGGCTTGAAGCCATACCCCCGCGCCAGCCATAACTCACGCCGTGACTGATCACAAACGCCATGTTCGGCCCTGGTGACAGCAGCAACAGCAAAACAGCGCCGGAAAACACCGCGAGGGTTGCGAGGTCGATCATGCTCAAGCCATCCACCAAGGAAAGCCCGCAGGTTAATCGGTGAACCTTGCACAAACAAAAAATTGTGCTGGATACATTTCTACCCTTCTGCACAAAAAAATTCGTCTCCTGCCAGGCCTTGTTTGCGTGCACTGCCGCGCCCTCTCTGTCCCCTTTTTCTGGCTCTTTCAAAAAAGGTTTACTCATCCAGCAGGAAAATTCCCATATTTGTTCCTACACTCAAAATCACACCCCAAGACCGAGTGCACGAACAAGGAAAGTCAATAACATGACACCTAAAAACCCCAACCAATGTGTCTGGAATAATACATTCGCCCCACAGTCAACTTTTTGACCAAGCCAATAAAAGGAAAACCCCTTTAGTCACTGCCCCTGCCAATTTCCTCCATTTGGATGGTTGCACTTGGATGAAATAGTTGCGTTTTACCCAGCATAGCCGTCGTTCGTTTTGTCCTCTTTTCAAGCAGGGTGAAGTAGCCGAACAGAGAGTCTGGAGTGCAATGAGGGATGTTGTTATGCGAGAAAAGTCGTCAGTCGATAGCCTGTTTCTGACCCGTGCTGGATTCGTTGAATTTTTTGTTGTTTTCGTCAAGTTGGTCCACGGCCTGACTGCGATTTTGCCACCTTTGGTGCTGGTGTTGTTCCTTGACCCGCTGGCCCCCGAGCTACTGTCCCACTTTCTCGGCCTGCTGCTGTTTTTTGCAGTCCTGAGCATTATTCTGTTTCAGGCTCTGGGGATTTACTCCGAAGAGCTGTTCAGCAATCGCCTGCGCCTGCGCACCAGCATCGTGGCTTGGTCCGCGGCGTTCTGCATCTTGTTGTTCATGTACCAGATCCTGCAGTTTTTTCCGCAATTGACCCCGCGCAACCTGGTGGTCTGGTACATCGCCAGCCTGGCTTTGTTCTGCGTCGAACGCCTGGTGATGCTGCGCCTGTATCGCAACCTGATGCGCAAGGGCAAGTACCTGCAACGCACGGTCATCCTGGGCTTTACCGACACCGCCGTGCATGTGGCCGACCACCTGCAACGCAATGGCGATATCCGCTCCGGCCTGATCGGTTTCATTGACGACCGCACCGAACGCATTCCCAAGGAGCTGAGCAACCTGCCGTTGCTGGGCAATACCCGTGACCTGGAAAAACTGATCCGCGCCGAGCAGGTCAACCAGGTGATGATCTGCCTGCCATGGGCCGCCGAGCAGCGCATTCATGGGCTGGTCAACCGCCTGCGGCAGATGTCGGTGAACGTGATGCTGGTGCCCGACATGGCCGCCCTGCGCTACGGCCACAGCCGCATCACCGACGTGGGCGGCATCCTGATGTTCAACACCTCACAGCTGCCGTTGCGCGGTTGGTCGCCCTTTATCAAGCGCTGTGAAGACTTACTGCTGGCCAGCCTGGCCCTGGTGGCACTGTCGCCGGTGATGCTGTGCACGGCCATCGCCATCAAGCTCGACTCCAAGGGCCCGGTGCTGTTTCGCCAGAACCGCTATGGCTACAACGACAACGAGATTCGCGTGTTCAAGTTCCGCTCGATGTTCACCGACCAAAGTGACTTCACCGCCGAACAACAGACCACCCGCAAAGACCCACGCATTACCAGGGTGGGCCGCATCATTCGCAAGACCAGCATCGACGAGCTGCCGCAGCTGTTCAATGTGCTGCTGGGCAATATGTCCATGGTCGGCCCGCGCCCGCATGCCACGGCCACCAAAGCCGCCGGTATTCCGTTCGAAGTGGCGGTGAGCGAGTACAGTTCGCGCCATCGCGTCAAGCCAGGCATCACCGGCTGGGCGCAGATCAACGGCTATCGGGGCGAGACCGATACCCTGTTCAAAATCCAGAAACGTGTCGAGTACGACCTCGAGTACATCTCCAAGTGGTCGGTGTGGTTTGACTTGTACATCGTCTTCATGACGGTCCCGGCCGTCCTCTCCACCAAGGAAGTCTATTGATGAACACCCTCAACGGATTAATTCCCTGCATCATTTCCGGTGGTTCGGGTACGCGGCTATGGCCGGTCTCGCGGCAGAACATGCCCAAGCCCTTTATGCGCATGCGTGACGGCCAGAGCCTGCTGCAAAAGACTTTCCAGCGCGCGGCCAAGTTGCCCGGCGTGGAAAGCGTGCTCACGGTGACCAACCGCGACCTGCTGTTTCGCACCCTGGATGACTACCGAGGGGTCAACAAGGCCCACCTGCCCCTGGACCTGCTGCTCGAACCCTTCGGGCGTAACACCGCAGCGGCCATCGCCGTAGCGGCGCTGCATGTGCAGGAGCATTTCGGCGACGACGCACAGTTACTGGTGATGCCCGCCGACCATCTGATCCTCAATGAAGTCGCGTTCGCCGAGGCGGTGACCCAGGCTCGCGACCTGGCTGAAGCCGGCTACCTGGTGACCTTCGGCATCCAGCCGGATCACCCGGAAACCGGCTTTGGCTACATCGAAAAAGGTGACGCGCTGGGCACCGGCAACCGGGTCAAACGCTTTGTCGAGAAGCCTGACCTGGCCACCGCGCAAGCCTACCTCGACGGCGGCAAGCACCTGTGGAACGCCGGCATGTTCTGCTTCAAGGCCGGCACCCTGGTGGACGAACTCGCCGCCCATGCCCCCGAGGTGCTGACCGCTGCCAGGGCGGCCCTGGAACACAGCCATGGCCTGCAAAACAAAACCTCGCGCCAGCGCGAACTGGATGCGGATGCATTCGGCAGCGCGCCGGACATTTCCATCGACGTGGCCTTGATGGAAAAGTCCAAGCAAGTCGCCGTGGTGCCCTGCGACATCGGCTGGAGCGATATCGGCTCCTGGGAAGCGCTGCGCCAGCTCACGCCCAGCGATGCGCATGGCAACCAGGTCAATGGCGAAGCGATTTTGCATGACGTGCACAACTGCTACATCGACTCGCCCAAGCGCGTACTCGGCGCCGTCGGCGTGCGCGACCTGATCATCGTCGACACCCCCGACGCACTGCTGATCGCCGACGCCAACCGCAGCCAGGATGTGCGCTACATCGTCGCCGAACTCAAGCGCCAGAATCATCCGGCGTTCAGCCTGCACCGCACGGTCACCCGGCCATGGGGCACCTACACGGTGCTGGAGGAAAGCAGCCGCTTCAAGATCAAGCGCATCGTGGTCAAGCCCCAGGCCTCGCTGTCGTTGCAGATGCACCATCACCGCAGCGAGCACTGGGTGGTGGTCAGTGGCGCCGCACAGATCACCAATGGCGAGCGTGAGTTTTTGATCAATGCCAACGAGTCCACCTACATCCCGGCCGGGCACAAGCACCGCCTGACCAACCCCGGCATCATCGACCTGGTGATGATCGAGGTGCAAAGCGGCGAGTACCTGGGCGAGGACGACATCGTGCGCTTTGACGACATCTATGGACGTGCGCCGGCAGAAGTGAAGAAGTGACATGCGCACCTCGTTGATCATCCCGACCCGCAACGCGTCCAGTCACCTGGCGCGACTGCTGCCTGCGCTGCACATGCAGACGCTGCAACCGGACGAGATGCTGGTAGTCGACAGCGCGTCCAGCGATGACACCGTGGCGCGCTTTCGCGAATTCGGCGCCCGGGTCGAGGTGATCGATGCACGTGATTTCAACCACGGCGGCACACGCCGCTGGGCCAGTGAACAGGTGAGCGGTGACGCACTGATCGTGATGACCCAGGACGCGATCCCCGCCGATGCCGAGACCTTCGCCAACCTGCTCGATGAACTGCAGCAAGACCCGCTCACCGGCGTGGCCTACGGTCGCCAGTTGCCGCACCCCGGCGCCGGCGTGCTGGGCGCGCAGTCGCGGCACTTCAATTACCCGGACCAGAGCCGCACCAAGCGCATGGCCGACGCGCCCACGCTCGGGATCAAGACCTGCTTCAGCTCCGACTCGTTTTCCGTGTACCGACGCAGCGCCTTGCAGGCCGTCGGCGGCTTCCCCGCCGATGTGATCGGCAGCGAAGACGCCTACGTCGCCGCGCGCATGCTGCTCGAAGGCTACACCGTGCGCTACGCCGCCACTGCGCGGGTGTACCACTCCCACGATTACCGACTCATGGATGAGTTTCACCGCTACTTCGACATTGGCGTGTTCTACGGTCGCGAGCCGTGGATCCGCCAGGCGTTTGGCGATGCCGGCGGTGAAGGTAAACGCTATGTACTGGCTGAGCTCGCGGCATTGCGCGCAGCCGGTGCATTGCACCGCGTGCCCGAAGTACTGGTGCGCAGCGCGTTCAAGTTGCTCGGCTACCGGCTGGGCCATCTGGAACGTCGGCTACCCCTCGCCCTCAAGCGGCGCATCAGCATGTTCCCCGGTTATTGGAGGTGAGCATCATGACCTACAGGAAGTCCCCCTTGATGAAACGAACCTTGCTCGTCCTGGCCATGATGGCGTTGGCCGCCTGCAATACGCCCGCACGCATCGTCCCGCCGGACGACCAGACCGTTGAAGACGGCAAACGCGCCCTCGACCAGCTTGCGCAACTGCCGCCGGCGGTGGAGCGCATCCGCATCGGCGACCAGTTGCGCATCGTGCGCGATGCCGGGGAAATGCCGACGCTGTCGGCGTTCAACGTCAGCACCATCTATGAGCTGACGCTGTACACGGTGCAGACCGACGGCAAGATCAATTACCCGTTCCTGGGGCCGATCCAGGTCGCTGGGCGCCAGCCCTCGGAGCTCGCCACCGAGCTGAGCAACAAGCTCGCGCCGGTGTATCGCGAACCTCGGGTGACGGTGAACATTAACCAGGCACCGGGCAACTCGGTGATCGTCGGCGGCGCGGTGAATAACCCCACCGCGGTGCAGCTGGGCACGGCCAACACCCTGGAGCAAGCCATCGTCGGCGCCGGCGGGGTCAACCCCTCGGGCAACGCGAGCATGGTCGCGTTGCTGCGAGAAGATGCCCAGGGCGCCTATCACGCCTACTTCCTGGATTTCAGCCAATACCTCAAGCCCGGCCCCAACGGGCGTAAACCGGTGCACCTGCAACGCGGCGATGTGGTGTTCGTGCCCAAATCCAACGTCGGCGAGCGCATCCAAGGGGTGGATACCTACTTGAACCAACTGATCCCGTTCACCAAGTCGATCGGGGTTGGCTACAACTACACCCGAACCAGCGGCGGCAATAACTGAAGGAGCGACATCCCATGATCGAGATCCGTTCTTTTCGTGATCTTCTGCGCCTGTTCTTCATCTTCCGGCATGAGTTCAAACTGGCGGCCATCGCGGCGCTGGTGATCATTCTGCTGGGGGCCTTTTTGCTGCCGGCCAAGTACGAATCCACCGCGCGCCTGCTGGTCAAGCCGGGGCGTGATTCGACCTTGCCGATCGAGATCAGCAACCGCCAGGCCATCGTGATGCCCAGCACCCAGCGCGACCCGATTGTCGACGAGGAGCGCCTGCTGACCGGCCGACCGATTGTGCGCACGGTGGCCGAGCATTACCTGGAAGTGATCGCCAACGCACCGCCGCCGGAAGGCTTCTGGAAGCGCACCAAGTACTACCTCAAGGAAGGTGTGGGCGCGGTGTTCGATGGGGTTCGCGTGGTATTGGAAACCGTCGGCATCCTGGAAAAAACCACGCCTGTGGAACGCCTGGCCGCCAGCCTTGAGAAAAACTTCGAGGTCAGCCACGCCGTGGGCTCCACGGTGATGGACATCAGCTTTCGCTGGGGTGACCCGGAAATCGCCCAACAGGTGGTCAAGGACTGGGTCGAGACCTACATCACCGAACGCACCCAGGCACTGGGCCGCAAGAGCCTGTATGCCTTCTATGAAGGCCAGGTGAATACCAGCGCCACCGAGATCAAGAGCTACAAGGAGCAGATCCTCAAGCACTTGAACGAGATCGGCGCGGCGAGCATCACTGACCGCCTGGAAGACCTATCCGAACGCATCAATGTGCTGCGTGGCGAGACCTTCAACACCACGCGCCTGATCGCCTCTTCCGACAGCGCGATCCAGAGCACCCGCGACCAACTCAAGGGCCAGCCCAAGGAAGTCACCACGGTGCGCCAGATCGCACTGAACCCGCAGCAACAGGACTTGCGTCGCCTGCTCAACCAGAAGCTGCTGGAAAAGGCCGACATGATGCGCACCTACACCGATAACGCGCCGCCGGTCAAAGCCCTGGATGCGTCGATTCGCGCGATGCAGGCGCAGGTGGCCGGTGAAAGCAACACGGTGCAAAGCTCGGAAAACCGCGCGCCGAACACCCTTGAAATTCACTTGCAGCGCGTGCTGCTGGATGAGTCGAGCAACAACCTGGCACTGCGCACCCAACTGGTTCAGCAGCAGAAACAACTGGTGAACCTTGAGGCACAACGCAAGGAGGCGCTGGAAATTGAGCCGGAGCTGACGCGCCTCTCCCGCGAGCTGAGCGCCACCGAGCGCAACTACGCGCTGTATGTGGACAACCTGGAAAAATCGCGCATCGACCGTGAGCTGGACAAGAGCCAGATCAGCAACATTGCCGTGATCGAAGAAGCCACCCTGAACCCAGGCCGGATCTTCCCGAAAACCCTGCTGATGCTGCTGTTGGCGATTCCGTTCTCGATCGTCGTCGGCCTGCTGGTGATCTACCTGTGCTACCTGCTGGACCAGCGCATTCACGACGGCGGCTTGGTGGAGCGCAAGTTCGGCCTGCCGCTGTGGACCACCTTGCCGGAGCTGGACACCAGCACCGCGCAGAGTACCAACGCGTTCAATGCGAGCATCTACCGCCTGTATGGCTTGCTGCAATTGGACCGCATTGCCGAGCGCGGCATGACCCTGGGGCTGACTTCGGCACGGCATGGCGAGGGCGTGACCTTTGTGGTCGAACAGCTGCGCCAGTTGCTGCAGGAGAACGGCATAAACGTGCGGGTCGGCGGCGCGCAACCGGCGGCACCCGGCGAGCTGGTCCTGCTGGATGCCTCGGCGCTGCTGGATAACCGCGATGCCTTTATCAACCTGCGCCGCGCCGACCTGATTGCCCTGGTGGTGGAAGCGCAGAAAAGCACCGTGCCGGTGGTGGAACACGCGCTGTCGATCCTTAACACCGCCTTCGGCAAGGTGGACGGCATCATCATCAACCGGCGCAAATTTGAAGTACCGGCCAAGGTGCTCAAAACCATCGCCAAATACCGGGGAGCGTTCTGATGCGCATCGCCCTGCTCGCGCCTTTGCCGCCGGAAAAAAACGGGATCGCCGACTACGCGAACCATTTCAAGACGGCCTTGGAGCAGTTGGGCGTGACGGTGGCGACACCGTTGAGCGGCGTGGAGGGCAGCAGCGCCGCAATCCAGCAGGCCATCGCCGGTTTCGACTGGCAACGCGTGGACCTGGTCCACGCCGAGCTGGGTGGCGGGCGGCTCGGGGAGTTCCTGGCCCTGCGCGAGTTGCGCAAGGCCCATCCCAAACTGCCACTGACCGCCACCGTGCATGACCCCGAACGCATGGTCTGGCGGCGTGAACAGCTGCCCTTTCCGCTGAACCTGCTGGAGCGTCTGCCCAGCCCATTGCCGCAAGCGGCCGTGGTGCTGGCCGACCCGCTGACCTTGCGTGAAGAACGCCAGGTCGCCCAGGGCCTGACGCGGCTGATTACCCTCACCCACCTGGGCGCCGATTGTTTGTCCCAACGCATGCAACTGCCGGCCGGCAAGGTGGCGGTGATCAACCACGCCAACCTGGCGATTGCGCCGGCACCGTTGCCGTCGCTGGATACCTTGCACCTGCTGTATTTCGGTTTTATCTACCGTGGCAAAGGCATTGAAGACCTGTTGCAGGCGTTGGCCGATGCTTTCAAGCAAGCCCCCGAATTGCGTGACCGTGTGCGCCTGACCCTGGCCGGTGGCACTGCCGCCGAAATGGCATTTGGCGCAGGCGGCAATTACTTGGAGCAGTTGAATCGCCAGATCGCCGACCTCGGCCTGGCGGGTTCCATCGACTGGCGGCTGAACCTGTCGGCGGGCGAGATTGCGCAGACGATCCAGGCGCACCATGTGATGGTGCTGCCGTACCGCGAATCAAAAAAACTCGGCCTGCTGGGGCGCCAACGCGGCACCAGTGGCGCGCTGTCCTGGGCCGCGGCGTGTGGACGCGGGGCAATCACGTCGGATGCGCGCGCGTTTGCCGAAGAAGTCGCCAGCGGCAATGGTGCGATTTATCCCCAAGGCGAAGTGGCTGCCTTGAGCGCACAACTGCTGCGCCTGGCGCGCACACCGACCCTGGCCCGCGACTGGGCCGAACGCGCCGGGGAAATTGGCCGCGAGCGCCTGTGGCCATTGACCGCGCAGCAGTTCAAGCAGCTCTTTGAGCAGGCCATTGCAGGAGCACCCTATGGCACCTAGACGCACGTGGTTAGCCACCCTGGCCGTGGTTGCGGCAATCGGCCTCAGCGCCTTTATGTGGGGGCGTCAGGCCGACGCCGAAAACCATGTGCTCAAGGGCAACAAGGTGGTGGTGTGGAAGGACTTTCTGGGGGTGAACGCGCAGTTCCTGTGGTTCAGCCCTACGCTGTATCAACTGCAGATCGACCGTCTAAAGGCCCTGGGCTTGCAATGGGTGCGCCTGGATCTGCATTGGGACCAGCTGGAGCCTGCCGAGGGCCAGTATCAGGTCGCGACCCTGGATCAGTTGGTCGCCAACCTGCAAACCAACCAGCTCAAGTCGGTGTTCTACCTGGTGGGGTCGGCGCCCTTCGCCACCACCGCGCCGGTCGGTGCGCCGTATCAGGACCAGTACCCGCCCAAGGACCCGAATGTGTTCGCCAACCGCATGGCGCTGTTGTCGCAACGCTACCCCAGCGTCGATGCCTGGCAGGCGTGGAACGAACCTAACCTGCTCGGCTTCTGGCGCCCGGCGGCCGACCCGGCGGGCTATGCCAACTTGCTCACCGTCACCGCCGCCGCCTTGCGCGCAGTGGATGCGAACAAACCAGTGGTGGCCGCCGGCATGGCGTTCTTCAGCGAGATGCCCAACGGCCAGACCATGCTCTCGGCCCTTGGCGCGCTGGGCGTGGCCAGTTTGAACACGGTGGTTTCCTATCACCCTTACACCCAATTGCCCGAAGGCAACGACCCATCGAACCTGGACTTTATCGCCAAGACCACGGCGCTCAACCAGTCCCTGCGCGCCGGTGGCGTGCACACGCTGTGGAGCACCGAGTGGGGCTGGTCAACCTACCCCGGCCCCAAAGACGCCCAAGACCTGATTACCTTGCAGGGCCAGGCCGATTATGTAGTGCGCCGCGTGGCACTGATGAGCGCGATGGATTTCGACAAAATCTTCCTGTTCACCTTGAGCGACCTCGACCAGCGCGCCAGCGTACGCGACCAGTCTTACGGCTTGCTCGACATCGACGCCAACCCCAAGCCGGTCTATACCGCCCTGAAGAACTTCCTCGACGTCAGTGGGCCGCAGCTCACACCCGGCGACCCGCCCACCGCCGATCAATTGCCGGACGGCTTGTTCAGCATCGGCTGGACCCGCGCCGATGGCCACAAACTCTGGTATTTCTGGTCGGCCCAGGGCGGCAACGCGCACTTGCCCGGCCTGACCGGCGCGACCCTGTACGACCCGCTGCGCGGCACGCAAACCCCGCTGAGTGGCACCGACGGCCTGACCGTACCGGTCAAGTCGAACCTGCAAATTCTGTTATGGGATTGAGGCCTGCCATGCGCATTTTATGGATCCTGCCCTACTCACCCTGGCCCGCCACCAGTGGCGGCAAGACCCGCCAGTTCCACCTGCTGCGCAGCCTGGCAGCGCGTGGGCATCGGATCACCCTGCTGCTGCATGACAAGCACCCGGTATCGCTCACCGACCGCCAGGTGCTGGAAGCCTTCCTCGAACAACTGATCATCCTGCCGCGCCGCCCGCTGCGCAGCCTCAAGACCCTGGTGGCCGGGCTGTTGGCGCCCTATCCGCTGCTGGCCAGTGTGAATGGCCTGTCGGGTGCCTTGCAGGACACCTTTCACCAACTGCTCAACGAGCATTGGGACGTGGTGCAGATCGAGCACACTTACACCTTCCAACCCTATGAAGATGCGCTGGCGCGTAAATCCCAGCCGTTCGTGCTGACCGAACATAACGTGGAATCGGCGTTGGGCGCCGCCACCTACGACCGCCTGCCGCGCTGGGCACTGCCGTTCATTCGCTACGATCAATGGCGCTACAGCCGCTGGGAACACCGGGTGATGCGCCAGGCGGCGCAAGTGGTGGCGGTGACCGAAGCGGATGCGCAAGTGCTGGCCAAAATCGCTGGCAAACCGGTGCCGGTGGTGGTCAATGGCGTGGATTGCGATCACTTCGCCGCCGCCCATCCCGACCCGTCGACTCAGCGCGTGTTGTTCCTCGGTAACTATGAGTACGCGCCGAACGTGGACGCCATCGAGTGGGCGCTGGATGAGATCCTGCCCAAAGTATGGGAACGCTGCCCGCAGGCGCGCATGAGCGTGTGCGGGTTCGGCATGCCTGGCAGCTGGCGCGAGCGTTGGAAAGACCCGCGCATTGAGTGGCAAGGGTTTGTGCCGAACCTGTTGAACCTGCAATCGAGCTGTTCGGTGTTCCTGGCGCCCTTGCGCCATGGCGGCGGCTCCAAATTGAAAGTGCTCGAGGCGCTGGCCGCAGGGCTGCCCCTGGCGAGCACCGAGCAAGGAGTGTCGGGCCTGGACCTGGTGGAAGGGTTGGATTACCTCGGCGGGCAAAGTGCCGAGAGCCTGGCGGACGCCGTGGTGCGCCTGCTGCAATTTCCCGAGGCCGCCGCGCCCATGGGTGAAGCCGGCCGCGCCTATGTGCGCCGTGCCCATGACTGGAGCGTTGCCGCCAGCCAGCTGGAGCAGGTATATGCCTCACTGGCACCGCTCAATCAAAAGGAGCCCGTATGCGTGTAGGCCTGGATTACCGCACCGTCGGCACCTCACCGCAATCGGGCATCAGCCGCCAGGTGTATGCGCTCGAGGCCGCCCTGCGCACATTGCCCGGCATCGAGCTTGAGCGCTTCACCGTGGCGCCCCTGGGCGATGAAACGCGCTTGCAGGCCCACTGCCCGGCCTGGGGCTGTGCGAAAACGGCCATGCACCAGCCACACAATCGTCTGCGCTTCGAGGCCGGCTTTTTGCCGCAGGCCTTGCGCGAAAAGCGGATCGACCTGTACATCAGCACCTTCAACATGGGCCTGCCGCTGCCACCCAAACCCAAAGGCATGCGCAGCGTGGTGCTGCTGCACGACCTGTTCCAGATCACGTTGAACAACTACCACGCCAACCGTTTGAAGGCATTGATCTACAAAACCAGCGATCGCCTGTCGATCAGCTATGCGGTACACAGCGCCGACCGGGTGTGGACGCCGTCGCAGTACAGTGCCGATGAAACCGTGCGTTTGTTTCCCAAGGCCGCGGGCAAGGTGCGTGTGTTGCCCAATCAGGTCGATGGTTTTATCGAACTGGCGGCCGACCTCACCGCGCGCCAGCTGCCGCCGCGCTATTGGCTGTTGGTGGGCACCCGCGAATTGCGCAAGAACGTGCCGTTTCTGGTGGAGGCCTGGCAACAAGCGCGCAGCCTCTCTCCCGCCGTACCGGAGCTGGTGTTGGTCGGCAGCCTCGACCACCTGCCCGAAGCCCAGCGCAGCCTGCCGGGGATTCGCGCCCTGAGCGGTGTGTCGGATGCCGAGTTGCACGCCTTGTACCGCCAGGCCGCGCGCCTGTGGCAGCCGTCCTATGCCGAAGGGTTTGGCTTACCGGTGATCGAAGCACTGAGCGTCGGCACGCCGGTGGCGGTGGCCAGTGGCACCTCGCTGGACGAAATCACCCCGCCGTCGGCGCCGCGTTTTTCGCCCACCGATGGCCCGGCGTTGGTGCAATTGATGCTGGCCCTGAGCGATCAGGTGGATGAAGACTCACCCGAGCAACGTCGGCTATGGGCGCAGCGATACAACCCGCTTGCCTATCGCCAACGCCTGGCCGAACTGATCGAGGAATTGAAATGAGACTTTCGCTGGCAAGCCTCGTCGCCATCCTGTTCGGCCTGCTGTTTGGCGCCCTCGCCTTGATGCTGTCACCGGCCAAGGCGTTTCTCGCGGTGATCGGCCTGGCCGCGGCGGTGACCATTTTACGCTTTCCGTTCTGGGGCTTGCTGCTGTTCGCCGGGATGGCAACCTTCATGCCCTACTCCACGCTCAACCTGGGTATTCGCAGTACGGTCAGCGAAGCGATCCTGGCGCTGACCTGGGGCGCGGTGCTGTGGCACAGCTTTCTGGCCCGCGTGCCGGCCACGCCGAGCCTTACACGCCGCCCCACCGACCAGATGCTGCTGTGGTTGATGCTGTTCAGCGTGTTCCCGTTTATCGTCGGCCAGGTCACCATTCACGCCGACAGCAGTGGCGTGGCGAACTGGCTGCGTTGGTTGCTGAACCTGTCGGGGGTGTTTCTGGCCGCCAAGTTGCTGGTGGACCACAAGCACCGCGAATCGTTGGTGATCGCGCTGTTGCTGGGCACCCTGGCGATGCTGGTGCTGTCGATTGCAGTGTTTGTACGCACCCGCTCGGGCGCCGGGATCGCGCCGGTGCTGGCGCTGTTCAATTACGGCAACTTCGACACCCTCAAATTCGGCCTGGAGGCGATGTCGTCGCGCATGGGCTCGCCGTGGATGCACCCGAATGCCATCGGCGGGATCATGGCCCTGCTGCTGCCCTTGGCCTTCTGCTTCGGCATGACCGAACAGGGCTGGAAGCGTGGGTTGGGCTTGGGCGTGGCGTGCCTGGGGGCGGCCGCATTGCTGCTGGCGAGTAGCCGTGGGGCGATGGTCAGCCTCGCGTTAGTGCTGATCTGGATGGCCACGCGCCGCGTGCCGTATACCGGCCGCTTGTTGATGATCGGCGCAGCGCTGACCGTGGCGCTGGTGATGGCTTATCCGCCGTTGCAGGACCGCCTGGCGACGATTTTTTCCTCGGATAACGCCAGTACCGAAATCCGTTTCGACGAATACCGCATGTTCCCCCAGGCGGTGGCAGCCTACCCGTTCGGCATCGGCTTCAAGGTCGACCCGCCGGTGCCGGGCACGCACTTTCTGGGGATCTCCAACCTGTGGCTGAACTACGTCTACAAGATCGGCATTGTCGGCATGCTGTTGTTTATTGCCGTGACGGTGCGCTGGTGGCGTGAAGCCCGCCCGGAAAAAGGCCCGATCCGCCTGACCAAAGACAACGCGCTGTGGCTGGGCAGCACGGCCGGGATTCTGGCGGCACTGGTCAGCGGTCTGTTTGACCACTACTTCAGTTTTGCCGTGGTGATGGTGTCGCTGTTCTGGCTGATGGTCGGCATCAATGTGCTGGAGGCCCGCCGACTGTTTCCGGCGCGCCTGCCGCAGGTCAAGACCGTGGTGTACCGCAAGCCGCTGCTTGACGGCGTGCGGCCTTAATCATGCTCGGCTCGGCCGTCTGGCTGACGCTTGCGACCTTGCTGGGCCTGTGCCTGGGGTTCGCCCGCGAGTGGTTGCTGGTGGCTGCGTGGGGCGCCGGAGAGCGCAGCGATGCGTTCCTGATCGCGCTGTTTTTGCCCGAGGCGTTGCGCATGTCGTTGGCCGGTGGCGTCTTGAGCGCCGCCGCGCTGCCGCTGTACCTGGCACGCAAGGACGGCGAACGCCTGGACTGGCTGGCAGTGCTGTTCCCCGCCTTGATGCTGATCGCGCTGGTCACCAGCCTGCTGCTGACGCTGCTGGCGCCGTGGCTGGTGCAGTTGCTGGGGCCGGGGTTGGCGGCGAGTGCCACGGCGCTGGCCGCCAGCAACCTGCAAATCGTCGCCTGGTGCGTGCCCGGCTTGATGCTGCATGCGCTGTTCAGTATTCCGTTGCAGGCCAGTGAGCGCTTTGTGCTGGCAGGGCTGGGTTCGTTGCTGTTCAACCTGCCGCCGGTGACCTACCTGGCGGTGGCGGGCACGGCCACGCAACCGCATGCCCTCGCCTTGGCGTGCCTGGCCGGCAGCCTGTTGATGCCGCTGGCGTTACTGCCGTCGATCTGGCGCCAGGGCTGGCGGCCGTGGCGCTGGCAGTTGTCCTTCGCGCCGCTGCGCGAGCTGGGCCAACGCATCGGCCCGCTGTTGCTGAGTAATGGCGCCAGCCAGGGCTTGGCCTTGATCGAACGGCTGGTGGCGTCGCTGCTCGGCGAAGGCGCGGTGACCTGGGTCAACCTCGCCCGCAAGCTGATGAACCTGCCGCTGATTGCGCTGATGAGCCTCAACCAGGTGCTGCTGGGCATGATGAGCCGACGCCAGGGCGATGAGCGCCTGGCCCTGCTTAAGCGCGGCCTCGAGACTGCCAGCGTGCTGACCCTGCCGGCCGGCGTTGGCCTGGTGGCGGCGGCACCGAGCCTGGTGGCCCTGCTGCTGCCCAAACAATCGGCGGACTCACCGTTGCCGCTGCTGCTGGCCTGGTTTGCCGTGCCGCTGGTGTTCGGCGCCTGGAACGCCTTACTCGCTCGTTATGCCTATGCCGCTGGCGATACGCGCCAGCCGCTGCGTTGCGAGCTGCTCGGCAGCCTGGTCAATGTGTTGTTGCTGGGCATGCTGCCGTTTGTGTTTGGCCTGGCGGGTATTCCCTTGGCCGCACTGGCAGGCGTGATCTGCACCGCCCTGCTGCTGATGCAACGCCAGGCACTACTCAATGCTTTGCCCTGGACGCGGCACTGGCTGCTCAGTGCGCTGGTGATGAGCCTGGCGGCGCTATTGCTGTTTCCAATTCAAGGCGTGTGGCTGCAACTGGGGTTGAGCACCCTGGCCGGCGCCGTGGTGTTGCTGGGCATGGGGCTGTGGCTCAAGCCATGGCGCAAGGCATGAACGATCGGTCGGGGGCAGTCGAATGAAACATCGTTGGATTCAAATGGATATTGCCAAGGGCATCGGCATCCTGCTGATCGTGTACGGCCACAGCTGGTTCGTGGCCAACTCCCTGGAGTTGCAGTATCCGATCATTGCTTCGTTCATCTTGCCGCTGTTCTTTTTCCTCTCCGGGGTGTTCTTCAAGCCCGAGCAACCCTTTGTGGAAATGGCAGTGCGCAAGGCCGACGGCCTGCTCAAGCCGTTTTTCTTCACCATGCTGGTGTACGTGCTGGTGCGCGATGTATTGCGTGGCCAACCGCTGCTGCCGGATGTCGGCGGCGTGCTGTATGCCTCGGTGGACACCATTCCCTGGCAGGCGCTGTGGTTTCTGCCGCACTTCTGGGTGGCGATTCTGTTCAGTTGGCTGATGTTGCGCCTGATCCAGCGCCTGAAGCTGTCACTGCCGGTGAGTTGCTTGCTGGTCGTGGTGCAACTGCTGATCGGCATCTGGGTATTGCCGTGGTTCTGGCAAATACCGGTGACGGTCGGCGGGCAGACCTGGACGCTGCCTGGTTTACCCTTCGGCCTTGAGATAACCCTGATCAGCAGCACTTACTTCATCTACGGCTACCTGCTGCGCGATTGGTTGCGCAGGCATGAGGGCTCGTTGCTGACGCTGGTGATTTCGGTGGCGTTGTTCGCCGCGGTATTCCTCTACAGCCACGACACCATGGACCTGGCGCAGCGGCGTTACGACCATTGGCTGTGGACCAGCTTGCTGGCGGTGATTGGTGTGTACGCGAGCTGGTCACTGGCGCGGGTGCTGATGGCTTCGCCCCTTATCACGCGGGTGATGACGTATATCGGGCAGTCCACTTTGATTCTGCTGATCTTCCATGGGGAGATTCAGCATAAGACCGTTGACCTGATGGAGCGCGTCGGCCTGCATCCGTTGCTGTCGGCGTGCATTGGCTTGGTGGTGGCGGTGGTGGTGCCGTTGTTGATTGGGGAAGTGATCAAGCGGGTGGCGTTTTTGCGGTTTTTCTACTTTCCGTTTCCGGTGCGTAAGGCGCCAAAGCCTTTGGAACAGCGCTGAATCAACTGTGGGAGCGGGCTTGCTCGCGAATGCGGTGTGTCAGTCGCTGATGATTCGACTGATCCACCGCTTTCGCGAGCAAGCCCGCTCCCACATTTAGACCGCGTTGCATCAGGTAGATAGGCTTTTGCTTTGACCACTCAGGTCGGCTTTCAGGCCGCCGTGCTGTAGATTTTGATCTGAGGCGCCCCGTAAACCACGATGGCCGAACGCAGGCTTGAATCGTGGGTAACCCGGCAGGACGCCGGGTTAGCCGCTGTAAGAGCGGAACCAAAAGCCGCCGTGACCGCAGCAACGGATATGTACACCAACACTCCGCTATCGCAGGCAAGCCAGCTCCCACATTGGCTTAGGTATGTTCAATCATCGAGTTGTGAGGCGGCGGGTTTGCTGCCGGCCTTTGCGGGCTTGGCAGGTTTACCGTTCTTGGCCGGCGCTGCCGCAGCAGGCTCAGGCTCAGCCGGTGCAGCAAGGTCTTTTTCAGCCTGGGGCATCTGGTCGATGGCGCTGAAGAACTCCTTCAAGTCGAGAGTATCCGGCGGCACGGTCTTCTCGAGTTTCTTCTCACCGTCCTTACCCACCAGAATCACCTTGGTGCCACTGCCAGCACCCAGTTTGAGGGCACGGATCAACGCATTGGTCTCCGGTGGTGTGAGCTTCTTGTTGTCCTTGGCATCCTTGGCAAACTTCTCACCTTCGGCGCCGATACTGCCGAACTTCACGGTGTAGAACACCATGCTGCGCTCTTCAAAGGACTGCTTGTTGGCAGGCTCGTCCAGCTGTTTCTTGAGGTTTGCCAATGTTTCATTGCCGGAATCAAGTTCCACCACCACCAGCGGTCGGGACTTATTCAAGTCCTGCTTGAGTGGGTTGATATCATCCGCGGCCAACAGCGGCCCCGTAAAAGCCATCAAGGTAGCCAGGGTCAGCGACCGGATGAGCATGCGCACCTCCTTTGAATTCCATGCAGGGTTCTTGAGTTTCATGTCTGCGACAGTCAATTTCAAGGATGATTCCTACACCTCGTTAAGAAGCGTAGGTCAGGAAGCCTGCCACGCAAGGGCTCGAATAGGGTTATCAGTCATTGTTTCTTCTGATTGCGGAACCATAACGAGACGTTCTATTGCGGCCAATGCCGCGCAAATACCGGCGCCACCACCGGGTCGGCATCCACCTGCGCCAGCGTCTGGGCAAAGCCTGGAGCGAGGTTGCTCAACACCTCCCGCGCCGCGTCCCAACGCGACACCGCCGCCGCCATAATGCCCAGCGCATTCGGCACATTGCCGGGGGCGAACAACTGGTCGGCAAACTGCTCGGCGAACAGCACCCAGGCCTGGTGCAGGTAACGGCGCGTGCCGCTGACCAGTTGCGCCTGGGCAGCTTCATCCCCATTGCCGAGCCAGCGTTGCGGGTAGTCGATGATGCCGACCGCTGAATAGCAATTGGCGGCGATGTATACCAGCCCACGCAAGATCTGCGCACGGTTGCCGGCGAGCAGGTCGGAGGCGGGAAACTCCAGGCCCAGGTGGATCAGAATCGCGGCGCTTTCGGTCAGCACCTGGCCATCGGGGGTCACCAAGGTGGGGATTTGTTTGAGTGGGTTGATGCGGGCCAGGGCGTCACTGCCTTCGCTGTCTTCCCAGGAACTGGCATCGATTCGCCGCCACGGCACCGCGCATCGCTGCAGGGCGATTTCGATCATGCAGGAGCCGGATTCGTCGATGCCGTAGAGCGTGTACATGGGGGTTATCTCCTTATCGCTGCAGTTTGGCCTGCAAGCTGGCCTTCACCTGCGGCCATTCCGAATCGATGATGCTGAACCGCACCGAATTGCGCTTGCGCCCGTCGGGCATGATGCGTTCGTGGCGCACAATGCCCTCTTGCACGGCGCCGAGGCGCAGGATCGCGGCGCGGGATTTTTCGTTGAGTTCGTCGGTGGTGAATTGCACCCGTACGAAGTCGAGCACTTCGAAAGCGTAGGTCAGCAGCAAGAGCTTGGCTTCGGTGTTGATGCCGGTTTTTTGCGTGGACTCGGCCAGCCAGGTATGGCCTATTTCCAGCTTGCGATTGACCCGATCGACCTTCCAGAATCGCGTGCTGCCCACCACCTGGCCAGTACCTGCGCGCACCAGGGTGAAGGGGATCACGCTGCCCGCATCGCGGCCGGCCAAGGCCGTGTCGATGTAGGTGTCGATGGTGTCCGGGCCTGGCACGTGGGTGACCTTGAGGTTCCACAATTGTCCGTCGGCAGCCGCTGCAAGCAAGGCAGCCTTGTGTTCGCGTTGCAGGGGCTGGAGTTCGACCGTGCTGCCGGTCAACGTGATCTGAGTCATGGAAGCTGCGCCGTCTGAGGGGGTCGTCAGAGGCCAAGAGTGCAGGCTCGCCCTACGTACAGGCAAGCGTTTTAAAACAGGCCCATTTGCCCGCCGACCAGCGTGCCGAAATCATCATTTACGAACGGCAGGATCGCATCGGCCACCGGCTGCAATTGCCGGGTGACGTAGTGGTCATAGTCGATCGGCGCCTGGCGCACTTCCAGCGGCTGCGGACCGTTGACCGTGATCACATAGCTGATCCAGCCGCCGCGCTGGTACTGGCGTGGGCGCCCCAGACGGTCGTTGTATTCATCCGCCAGGCGTGCGGCGCGCACATGCGGCGGCACGTTGCGCTCGTAGTCGTCAAGTTGGCGGCGCAGGCGTTTGCGGTAGATCAGCAGGTCGTCGAATTCGCCGCTCAAGGTACGCCGCACATAATCGCGCACGTAGTCCTGATGGGGCTGGCGGTGGAAGATGCGCTGGTAGAGTTCCTGCTGGAATTGCCGGGCCAAAGGCGACCAGTCGCTGCGCACGGTTTCCAGGCCTTTGTAGACCATTTCTTCGCTGCCGTCGGCGCGTACCACCAAGCCCGCATAGCGCTTTTTACTGCCCTCCTCCGCGCCGCGAATGGTCGGCATGAGGAAGCGGCTGAAGTGGGTTTCGTATTGCAGTTCCAAGGCGCTTTGCAGGCCGAACTCGTTGTGCAGATGCGCGCGCCACCAGTCGTTGACGTGCTGCACCAAGTCGCGGCCGATGCGGCTGGCGTCATCCGCAGAATGCGCACTGCCGAGCCAGACGAAGGTGGAGTCGGTGTCGCCGTAGATCACGTCATACCCCTTGGCTTCGACCAACTCGCGGGTCTGACGCATGATCTGGTGCCCACGCAGGGTGATCGAGGACGCCAGCCGTGTGTCGAAGAAGCGGCAACCGCTGGAGCCGAGTACGCCGTAAAACGCGTTCATGATGATTTTAAGGGCTTGGGACAGTGGCGCGTTGTGTTCACGCTTGGCCACTTCGCGGCCTTCGGAAACCCGCGCGACAATCGAGGGCAGGCAGTGCCGGGTGCGGGAAAAACGCGCACCACGAAAGCCCTCTACCGACTCGCTGTCGTCCGGGTGCTTGAGGCCTTCGATCAGGCCCACCGGGTCGATGAGAAAACTGCGAATGATCGACGGGTAAAGGCTTTTGTAATCGAGCACCAGCACCGACTCATAAAGGCCGGGTCGCGAGTCCATCACGAATCCGCCAGGGCTGGCCTGGGGCGGTTTGTCGCCCAGGTTCGGCGCAACGAAGCCCTGACGGTGCATCAGCGGCATATACAGGTGCGTGAACGCCGCCACCGAGCCACCGTTACGGTCGGCCGGCAGCCCGGTGACGCTGGCGCGTTCGAGCAGGAACTTGAGCAGCTCGGTCTTGGCGAAAATCCGCGTGACCAGCTCACAGTCTTTGAGGTTGTAGCGCGCCAACGCCGGTTTGTCCTCAGCGAACATGCGGTTGATTTCGTCCATGCGCTGGTACGGCGTGGAGATGTCCTTGCCTTCGCCGAGCAGGGTTTGCGCGACGTTTTCCAGGCTGAAGGATTCGAAACTCCAGGTCGCCGAACGCAGGGACTCGATGCCGTCGATGATCAGCCGCCCGGCCGCGGCGGCGAAGTAATGGTTGCGGCTGCCATGTTCACGCCAGGCCATGGCCTCGCCGCCACGCCCGAGCAGCAGCGGCACGTTGAGACGCTGGGCATGTTCGTGCAGCACCCGCAGGTCGAACTGCACCACATTCCAACCGATGATAGCGTCGGGGTCATGGGTGGCGATCCACGCATTGAGAGATTCGAGCAACTGAGCGCGGGTGTCGCAATAGTCGAGCTTGAAGTCAACGGCGTCGGCCTTGTTCGGCGGGCCGAGCATGTACACCTGGCGCTCGCCGCAGCCTTCGAGGGCGATGGAATACAGGTCGCCTTGAGCGGTGGTCTCGATGTCCAGGGACACCAGCTTGAGCGGCGGGCGGTAGTCCGGCGCGGGTTTCAACTGCGCGTCGAGCAAGGCGCCGCTGGCATCCGGCGTGCCGCCGAACCACACCGGGGCGGTGATGAAGCGCTCCATCATGTAACGCTCGGGCGGGCGCACGTCGCCTTCGTAAACGTCGACACCGGCAGCGCGCAGGCGCTTCTCCAGGTCCATCAACTGGCGGTGCTGGCGGGTGTAAAGGCCAAGCACAGGGCGATGATGGAAGTCGCATAACTGCAACGGGCGCAGTTCGATCTCGCGCTCGCCCTTGAGCAGCCAGTCGAGCGGCTTGCGATGGGCCTCCGGGATAAACATCACCGAGGTTTGCACAGGTAGGCGCACGCACCGAGGGCCCTGGTCGGTGGCCAGCCAGAAACTGACCTCCGTGCCCGCCGCCGTGTCGCGCCAATGCCGGGTCAGGACAAAACCCTGCTGTAAATCCACCGTACCGCACCTCAGGAAATGCTTTAAGGGCGTGATTCTACTCGGCATCCGGGCAAACGCGATGGGCGATGGCATTTATCCGGCTTATACCTCCTATGCTGAATGTGGATTTCACAGTGCCGCCCCAGCGCTTTAGCCTGCTTGGCGCATCCCGAACCCCGACCTGTAACCTGAGAGCCCGAGAGCCCGACCGATGATTAAACACCTGACTTTTGCGTTTGTACTCAGCGCCTGTTCCATTGCCCTTGCCCAGGCGGCCGAAGACGCGCCCGCCGCACGCACCTTTCACTTCGGCCCGCTGCAGGTGACGGCGCTGCACGACAAGACCAATGACATCCCCGATGACGGCAAGGTCTTCGGCGCCAACGTCGGGCCAGAGGCCGTTGCCGGCGTGCTCGCCGCCGCCGGTGCGCCGACCGACAAGGTCAGCCTGGATGTGGACGCGTTGCTGGTGCAGGACGGTAAAAAAACCATCCTCATCGACACCGGTTTGGGCCCCAACGTGCAGGGTTTGCTGTTGCAGAGCCTGGCGCAGGCCGGCGTTGCGCCTGAGCAGATCACGGATGTGCTGATCACCCATGTACACGGCGATCATATTGGCGGGCTGGTCACGGCCCAGGGCACGCAGGCGTTTCCCAAGGCAGTGGTGAAGATCTCCAAGCCGGACTGGCAATGGCTGCAAGGCCAGGCCAACATGGCGGCGCTGATCAAGGTGATTACGCCGCAGGTGAAGACCTTTGCACCGGGCGATAAAGTCGCGCCGGGTATCAACTCTGTACCGCTCAAGGGCCATACGCCTGGGCATGTGGGCTATCAGATTGTCTCAGGGCAATCGCGCTTGCTGGATGTAGGTGATCTGGTCCACAGCTCGATTGTGTCCCTGGCGCAGCCTGAATGGGCGATCACTTTTGACGATGACCGTGATGAAGGCATCGCCACGCGCCGCGCCGAGCTGAAGAAACTGGCTGACAGCCATGAGACGATTTTCGCCCCGCACTTCCCGTTCCCGGGCATTGGCCAGATCCAGGCCGAGGGCGATCACTTCATCTGGGTGCCGGCAAAATAAGCTACGCCGCCGCGCATTGGCTGAGCATGCTGCGCAGCCAGGCGTGGGCGGGATCCTGATCAAAACGTGAATGCCAGGCCGCGTAGAGGTTGTAGCGCTGTACCTCAAGCGGCAGGGCAGACGATTGCAGCGTGCCGGCGTAGCGTTCAAGAAACTGCGCGGGCAAGGTACAGACCAGATCAGTGGTCTGCAGGATCAACGGCACCAGGCTGTAGTACTGCACCGAAACCCCAACCCGCCGCGCCAGCCCTTTGCGCGCCAACGCCTCATCCATAAAGCCGTAGAATCCACCGCCATCGCCGGACACCAGCACGTGTTCCAACTGGGTGTACGCCGCCAGCGTCACCGGCCCAGTACCGCGTGGGTGGCCGATGCGCTGGCCCAAGCGAAACTCTTCCTCAAGCAGTAACAGCTGCGAGGCTTTGTCGACGGCGTCTTTACCGGTCAGGGCGAGGTCGATGTCGCCGCTTTCCATCTGCTCGGGCAGCTTGTTTTTGTCGATGCCGCGAAAGGCAAAGCGAATGCCTTGGATGCCCATCGCACGCGTCAACGCGATCAGGCGCGGCGCCATGATGGCACTGGCGTTGTCATTCGCCGCCAGGCTGAACACACGTTGGGCACTGAACGGGTCGAACAGGGGCGTGTGGTTGATGACGTCTTCGAGCACTTGCAGGGCTTGACGCAACGGCTGTTGCAGGTGTTCGCCGCGAGGCGTCAGCACCATGCCCTTGCCGGACAGTGCGGGGGTGAGCAATGGGTCGCCGAACAGGTCACGCAAGCGCGCCAATTGTGCCGAGAGCGCGGGCTGGCTGATGGACAGGCGTTCGGCGGCGCGGGTGACATTACGCTCATCCAGCAAGGTGCTGAGTGAGGCCAGCAACGCCAGGTTATGGCCGGTGAGGTTCATGCCGCCAGTGCCTTGAGTGCAGTAAGGGAGAGGCTATATAGCACCTTTGCGGCCGCCGGTCGGCAGATCCCGCGCGTGCGGACAACAATTTCACAAACTTGTTGCGGAATATTAATGACAATTACTATCATTCGCGACGGAGTCGTATCCGCGCAGTGAGGAAGCGCAACGTTGTTGCCCTTTTTCCTCACATGACGGTTTGCCGTCAGGATCGACCATGCCCACCTGCTCCCGACTTGTTGTGCCGTTTCGCCCTACCCTGCTCGCCCTTTGCTGCTCCATAAGCTTTGCCGCTCATGCGGCAAGCCCGGACGGCAACGCACTGGAATTGGGTGCCACCACTATCAGCGCCGACGCCCCTGCACCGAACGCATTGCCACCGGTTTACGCGGGCGGCCAAGTGGCGCGCGGCGGCCAGTTAGGTGTGCTGGGCAACCAGGACATCATGGACGCGCCGTTCAGCATGTCCTCCTACACCGAGAAGTTGATCCGCGAGCAGCACGCGCAAACCGTCGGCGACGTGCTGCTCAATGACTCGTCCGTGCGCCAGGCATCAGGCTATGCGAACCAGGCCCAAGCCTTCGTGATTCGTGGCTTGCCGCTCAATGGCGACGATATCTCGTTCAACGGTTTGTACGGCATCCTGCCGCGCCAGATCATGTCCACCGACGCCCTGGAACGGGTTGAAGTGTTCAAAGGCCCCAACGCCTTCATCAACGGCGTGACGCCGAGCGGTTCCGGTATCGGCGGCGGCGTTAACCTGCAACCCAAGCGCGCCGATGATGTGCCGTTGCGCCGTTTGAGCACCGATATCAGCAGTGATGGCCGGGTTGGCGAGCACCTGGACATCGGCCAGCGCTTCGGTGAGGACAACCGTTTCGGCGCGCGGGTGAATATTTCCCAACGCGAAGGCGACACCGCAATCGACGACGAAAGCCAGCGCTCGAAGCTGTTCTCGGTCGGCCTGGATTATCGCGGTGACGCCCTGCGCGTGTCCGGCGATTTCGTTTATCAGAAGCAGCAGGTCAATGGCGGGCGTAACTCGGTGTTGCTCGGCAACGGCCTGACCCACATCCCGAATGCGCCGTCGGCCGCCACCAACTACGCGCCGAACTGGGGTACCACCAGCCTGGAAGACACTTTCGGCATGTTGCGCGGCGAGTACGACCTCAATGACAACTGGACCGCCTACATCGCCGGCGGCGCCAAGCACACCAATGAGCTGGGCCGCTATTCGTCGGTCACCCTGCGGGACACGCTGGGCAATGCCACGGTCAGCGGTTCGAACATTGCGCATCAGGAAGACAACACCAGCCTGATGGCCGGCCTGAACGGCAAGTTCCAGACCGGCGCGGTCAGCCACAAATTGAACCTCGGCTTGACCGGCATCTGGACCCAGACCCGCAACGCCTTTGACTTTGCCTCCGGCACCCAGCCGACCAATATTTACAACCCGGCCGATGTGACCGCTCCAGCCAAAGGAGGCTTCACCTCCGGCAGCGACCTGAATGACCCAGGCATCACCGCCAAGACCTTCGCCCGCAGCGCGGCGGTGTCGGACACCTTCGGCTTTATGGATGACCGTTTGCTGTTCACCGCCGGCCTGCGTCGCCAGGAACTAGTGGTTCAGGGTTACGCCTACGGCACCGGCACACGCACTGCCAATTACGCCAAGGGCATTACCACGCCGGTGTATGGCCTGGTGTTCAAACCCTGGGAGCATGTGTCGCTCTACGCCAACCACATCGAAGGCCTGGCGTCAGGACCGACTGCCCCCTCCACCTTCAGCAGCGCCATCGTGACCAACGCCAACCAGACCTTCGCACCCGCGCGCTCGAAACAGACCGAGGCTGGCGTCAAGGTCGACATGGGCACCTATGGCGCAACGCTGGGCGTGTACCGAATCGAACAGCCGACCCAAGGTTTTTCCCAGCTTAATGCGGACGGCACCGCGACCTTTGTCTTCGAAGGCGAGCAAGTCAACAAAGGTGTAGAGCTGAACGTCTTCGGCGAACCCGTCAGCGGCTTGCGCCTGCTGGGCGGCGCGACCATCATCCACACCGAGGTCAATGGCACGGCTAACGGCGCCAACGACGGTAACCGCGCTATTGGCGTGCCGTCCTTCCAGCTCAACGCTGGCGTGGATTGGGATGTGCCGGGCCTGCAAGGCGTGAGCGTCAATGGCCGCATGTTACGCACCGGCGGCCAGTACGCCGATGCGGCAAACAACCTGAGCCTGCCCGCCTGGAACCGCTTCGATGTGGGCGCCCGCTACAACTTCAAAGTGGCCCAGCGTGATGTAAGCCTGGGCGCGACGGTGGAGAACGTGGCGAATACCAAGTACTGGGAATCGGCGTTGGGTGGTTATCTGACCCAAGGTGATCCGCGGGTGGCCAAGTTCTCGGCGACGGTGGACTTCTAAACGCGTTGTAACCACCTGAGTCAGCGGATTTGCGCATCGCTGGCTCAGACGCGGCGGGACCGGGTCAGGTAGTTTTCGATGTTGCCCATTTGCTCGTCCCAACCACGGGAGTTCATCTTGAAGGCTTTCTGGCGACGGGCTTCAGGCACTTCGTCAAAACCGGATTCGACTACCCGCAGCAGGATGCCGGGGGCGCGGTCGTCGAGGGTGAACTCCACCAGGGTCGGTGTTTCCTGGTCGTAGTCGACGCCCTTTTCGACTGCGTAAGGGTGCCATCTGAATGAGAACAGGGTTTGGGGCAGGATGCGCACGATTTCGGCCTTCCACACCACATGTTCGTAGCCTGGGTAAGTGATCGGTGCCTCGATGGTTTTTCCAGCGGTAAAGGTTTCACCCTTGAGGGCGATGCCAAACCACTTACCAAACTGCTCGGCATTGGTGAGCGCTTCCCAGATCTGTTTGCGCGGTACGTTGAGCAGGACTTTTCGTTCGATGCGATCTAACACGTGCATAAGTCACCTCCTCCATTGAAAGTAGGCGACAACAAACAATGCGCAACCTCAGGTTGTAAGCAATGATGATTGTCCCCGTCCTTGATCAGGCAATACGTGTATGACTGACCCGCTGAATGGAAGTTGCTTCTGCAAAGCCGTGTGCTATCAAATCGACAGCTTGGACCTGCCCATCAGCCACTGCCATTGCGACAGTTGCCGCAAGGTGCATGCCGCCGCATTCGTGGCCACGGCCGGGGTGATGCGCGAGCACTTCCGCTGGACGCAGGGGCAGGAGCTGCTGTCGTCGTTTGAATCTTCACCGGGCAAGCTCCGGCATTTCTGCTCACGCTGCGGCTCACACCTGGTGGCTGAGCGTCGGCATCAGCCCCATGTGATTGTGCGGGTAGCGACGCTGGATGACGACCCTGGCGTGCGACCCACCTCGCACATCTGGACGGCCCATGACGTGCCCTGGCTTGCTTACGCAGGCGTAGAGCACTGGGATGAGTGGAAGGTTTGACTAGACGTGCGGGTCACCGGGCGCCTTGGCGGGCGTCGCATACTGCGGCTTGAGATGGCCTTCCTGGTCAAGCAGCCAAGCGTCCATGATCTGCCGCACCACCGGGCCCGCCACGCGGCCACCGGCCTCGCCGTTTTCGATCATCACCGAGATCACGATTTTGGGATGTTCGGCTGGCGCAAAGCCGACGAACAAGGCGTTGTCACGATGGCGCTCCAAGGTTTTGTTTCGGTTGTAACGCTCACCTTGCTTGATCGCTACCACCTGCGCCGTACCACTCTTGCCGGCGATGCGGTATTGCGCGCCAACCGCCGAGGCACGGGCGATACCCCGTGGGTCGTGCATCACCAACTGCATGCCATGGTTGACCTGTTCCCAATCTCGCGGATCCTTGAGTACCACGTTAGGCATCGGGTTTTCGTCCACCGGTGGTACACCGTTGATGGTCTTGGCCAGATGCGGCCGGTTCCACACACCTTTGTTGGCGATCAACGCAGTGGCTTGGGCCAGTTGCAGCGGCGTGACCTGCATATAACCCTGGCCAATGCCGAGAATCACGGTTTCGCCCGGGAACCAGGGTTGGCGCCGCGTCGCGCGCTTCCAGGCCTGGGAAGGCATCAGGCCGGCTGATTCTTCGAACATGTCGAGGGAGACTTTCTGACCGAGGCCGAACTCGGCCAGGTAGTCGTGCAGTCGATCGATACCCAGCTTATGGGCCAGGTCGTAAAAGTAGGTGTCGTTGGAGCGCATGATGGCCGCGTCCATGTCCACCCAGCCGTCACCGCTGTGGTTCCAGTTGCGGTATTTGTGGTCAAAATCGGGCAATTGATAATAACCGGGGTCGAACACTCGGGTTTGCGCGGTCACTACACCACTGTCGAGACCGGCGATGGCCACTTCCGGCTTGATGGTCGAGCCGGGCGCGTAAAGCCCGCGTAATACGCGGTTAAACAGCGGCCGATCGATAGAATCGTGCAGCGCGGCGTATTCCTTGAAACTGATGCCGGTGACGAACAGGTTCGGGTCAAAGCTCGGCTTGCTGACCATGGCCAGCACTTCGCCGGTCTGCGGGTCGAGGGCGACCACCGAACCGCGCCGATCACCCAGGGCCTCTTCCGCGGCTTCCTGGAGCTTGACGTCGAGGCTCAGCACGATGTTTTTGCCTGGGATCGGGTCGGTATGCTTGAGTACGCGCAACACGCGTCCCTGAGCGTTGGTCTCGACCTCTTCATAGCCGACATGGCCGTGCAACTCGGACTCGTAGAAACGCTCGATACCGGTCTTGCCGATGGACTGGGTACCGCGGTACTCCACCGAGTCGAGGGCTTTGGATTCTTTTTCGTTGATCCGGCCGACGTAGCCAATCGAGTGGGCAAAATGCGCGCCCAGCGGGTAATGCCGAACGAACTGCGGCTCGACATCGACGCCCGGCAGGCGGAACTCGTTAACGGCCAGCAATGCAATCTGCTCTTCGGTCAATTCGTAGAACAGCGTTACCGGCACAAAGGGATGGCGGGCTTGTTTCAATGCCTTGTCGAATACCGCGCGGTCTTCGGCAGGTAAGTGCAACAGGCTGACGATAGCGTCCAGCTCGCCCTTGAGGTCGGTGGTGCGCTCACGGGTGATGGTCAGGTTGTAGCTGGGACGGTTGTCGGCAAGCACTACGCCATTGCGGTCATAAATCAGCCCGCGCGTCGGCGTGATCGGCAGTACGTGGACCCGGTTGTTCTCGGAAATCGTCGAGTGATAGTCGTACTGCACCACCTGCAGGAAATACATGCGCCCGACCAGGGCGCAAGTAATACCAATCACCAACAGTGCGCAGGCGAGCAAGCGCTTGTTGACCAGGCGGTTTTCTTTTTCGTGATCCTTGATCGGTATCGGTTCAGGCATTGCTACAGCATCTCGTTGAAGAAGGTGGACGCCGCATCCTGCGGATAAAAGATCAATCCTTGTGAAAATGTGCTGCACCATACCAAAAATGCAGAAACACTTTGCATCGATTTCCCCAACGGCATGCTGTTTTGTCAGACAGGGACGGATTTTGGCTGCAAAAAGGCCTTAATCACACAGGTGCGATCAGTCAGAAGCCCTCCAGCTTTGTGCAGGACGCGTGTGAGGATGGCGATCGGGATGATGCCGATTGAGCTGATCAAGGCGCAGAGGTTTTGAAGCGGTTCGTGTTTTCCGACCGCCCAAAACAAAACCCCTGATTGCGTTAGCAATCAGGGGTTTCGGAATTTAATCTTGACGATGACCT
>NZ_JAAAFV010000035.1:0-257 GCF_019352915.1 Pseudomonas sp. Xaverov 259
TGGCGTCCCCTAGGGGACTCGAACCCCTGTTACCGCCGTGAAAGGGCGGTGTCCTAGGCCACTAGACGAAGGGGACACACAACTGAAACACATGGTGTGTATTTCAGTGCCCAGAGGTTAAATCCGAAGATTATGCCCTGGTTTCACTCAATGCCGCCCGAGGGCCACATTGCTTGTAAATTGGAGCGGGAAACGAGACTCGAACTCGCGACCCCGACCTTGGCAAGGTCGTGCTCTACCAACTGAGCTATTCCCGC
>NZ_JAAAFV010000036.1:0-451 GCF_019352915.1 Pseudomonas sp. Xaverov 259
CATAAATTAGTAGTAAAAACGTTTACAATCATGGAAACTACTATAGATCAAGATATATCCAAATTAAAGGCTTTGAAGAAAATGAAGGCGAGTGCTTTGTCACTTTTAGGCTTTGCAGTGCTTCTTTTTATAATTGCAATTTATTTTAAAATTCCAATGCTTCAGGCTTTTAGTGAAGCAGCAATGGTTGGCGGCATTGCAGATTGGTTTGCGGTTGTGGCTTTATTTCGCCATCCTTTGGGAATCCCTATTTGGCACACGGCTATTATTCCGACGAAAAAAAATGAAATTGGGGAGAATTTAGGAAATTTTGTTTCAGAGGAATTTCTGAATCGCGAAAAACTGGAAATTAAACTCGAAGAATTCAATTTTGCTACAAAAGCCTCAGATTGGCTTTCGCAGAATGAAAACGCAGATAAAATTGCGAATTTGACTGCAGTAAATATTATTC
>NZ_JAAAFV010000006.1:0-10877 GCF_019352915.1 Pseudomonas sp. Xaverov 259
CATCGCGGCGGCCCACGGATTCAAGCCGGAGTGAGGGCACACCGAGCCTAAGCGAGGTGCCGAGTGGTGGGGGCGAGGACTTTTTGGTTACCTTTTTGGTCCTTCAAAAAGTGACCCGCCGTCAGGGCGGAACCCTAAGCCGCCGTTACCCAAATAACGGATATGTACACCGAAACACCGCCATCGCAGGCAAGCCAGCTCCCACAATTAATCGGCGCTGACAGTTAGACCAACTCCCGCGCCAAAAACGGTGCAGTGCGACTGCCCTTGCTCTTGGCCACCTTCTGCGGCGTACCACAAGCCACCACCTTCCCACCCAAATCCCCAGCCCCCGGCCCTATATCAATCACCCAATCCCCCTGGGCCACCACCCGCATCTCATGCTCCACCACAACCACCGTGTGCCCCGCATCCACCAAATGATTCAGCTGGCTAAGCAAGCGATCCACATCCCGAGGATGCAAACCAGTAGTCGGCTCATCCAACACATACAAGGTCGCACCCCGGGCATTGCGTTGCAGCTCGGTCGCCAACTTGATCCGCTGCGCCTCACCGCCGGACAGTTCAGTCGCCGGCTGCCCCAACCGCAGATACCCCAGGCCGATATCGCGCAATACAACCAACGAACGCAACACCCCAGGCTGCTCGGCAAACACCTCGACCGCCTGCTCCACCGTCAACCCCAGCACCTGGGCGATGCTCAAGCCTTGCCACTTGATCGCCAACGTCTCAGGGTTATAACGCGCCCCATGACACGTCGGACACGGCGCATACACACTGGGCATAAACAACAACTCGACACTGACAAAACCTTCCCCTTCGCAATTCGGGCAGCGGCCCTTGGCGACGTTGAAAGAGAACTGCCCAGCATCGTAATCGCGCTTCCTGGCCGCTGGCGTAGCCGCGAAGAGTTTGCGCACGTTGTCGAACAAACCGGTGTAGGTAGCGAGATTGGAACGCGGCGTGCGACCGATGGGCTTCTGGTCCACCTGCACCAGACGTCGAATCTGTTCCAGGCCACTGCTGATCCGCCCGCCACTGCTTTGTGGAGCATCATCTTCAAGGCTCGGCTCTTCGTCGCTTTCCAGCACACGCCCCAACCCCGTACCCACCAGTTCCAGCAACGCCTGGCTGACCAGGCTGGACTTGCCCGAACCGGAAATACCCGTCACCGCCGTAAAGCAACCCAGCGGGAAATCCACGCTCAGGTCCTTGAGATTATTACGCGTCACGCCTTCAAGCTTCAGCCAGCCGGACGGCTCACGTCGCGTCGTGCTGCAAGCGCGCCGCTCGGCGAACAAATACTCGCGCGTCTGCGACGCCTGCACATCCGCCAACCCCGCGGGCGGGCCGCTGTACAGCACTTGCCCGCCGTGCTCACCGGCAGCCGGGCCCACGTCGATCAGCCAGTCGGCGCGGCGCATGGTTTCCAGGTCGTGTTCCACCACAAACAACGAATTGCCGGTGGCTTTCAAACGCTCAAGCGCAGTGAACAACGCTTCGCCATCTGCCGGGTGCAGGCCCGCCGAGGGCTCGTCCAGCACATAGATCACACCGAACAGCTGCGAGCCCAATTGGGTGGCCAGCCGCAGGCGCTGCAATTCCCCGGATGACAATGTGGGCGTGCTGCGCTCCAGGGACAGATAGCTCAGGCCCAACTCAGTGAGGGTGCTGACCCGCTCCAGCAAGTCCTGGGCGATACGCTGGGCCGCCAGGCGTTTTTCCACCGACAGTTTCATCGTGTCCTGCCCCGCCGCCACCGGGCGCAGCAGCTCGGCCAACTGCGCCAGCGACAGCTGCGACAGCGCGCCGATGTCCACCCCGGCAAACTTCACCGACAGCGCCGCCTTGTTCAAACGCTTGCCCTCACACGCCGGGCAGGCGCTGCCCTGCATGAACTGCGACACGCGCTTTTTCATCAGTGCGCTTTGGGTGTGGCTGAAGGTGTGCAGGATATAGCGCCGCGCACCGCTGAACGTGCCCTGGTAGCTCGGCTCCAGCTTGCGCTTCAGCGCGTCGCGGGTCTGCTGCGGGGTGAAGCCTGCGTACACCGGCACGGTCGGGGTTTCTTCGGTAAACAGAATCCAGTCGCGCTGCTTTTTCGGCAGGTCGCGCCATGGGATGTCCACGTCATAGCCCAAGGTCACGAGGATGTCGCGCAGGTTTTGCCCCTGCCACGCCAACGGCCAGGACGCCACCGCACGCTGGCGAATGGTCAAGGACGGATCGGGCACCATCAGCGCCTCAGTCACTTCATACACACGGCCCAAGCCGTGGCAGTGCGGGCAAGCGCCCTGGGGCAGGTTCGGTGAGAAGTCCTCGGCATACAGCATCGCCTGCCCCGGCGGATAACTGCCGGCGCGCGAATACAGCATGCGAATCAGGCTCGACAAGGTGGTGACGCTGCCCACCGACGAGCGCGCACTCGGCGTGCCACGCTGCTGTTGCAGGGCCACGGCCGGTGGCAGACCTTCGATGGAGTCCACATCCGGCACGCCGACCTGGTCAATCAGGCGCCGTGCATAGGGCGCCACCGATTCGAAATAGCGGCGCTGGGCCTCGGCATACACCGTGGAAAACGCCAGGGATGATTTGCCGGAACCCGACACGCCGGTAAACACCACCAGGGCATCCCGGGGAATATCCACATCGACGTTACGCAGGTTGTGTTCGCGGGCGCCGCGCACACGTACAAAGCCTGGGCGCTGGGCAGTGATCGGGGGGATGTTGCGCTGTGAGGTCATGGGCAACCTTGTCGGGCGGTGAGCACGCTGCGCACCCGTTGCGTGAGGGCTTCGGGGCTGTAGGGCTTGCTCAGCAGATGAATGTCGGGGCTCAGCAGATGAGTGCTGGAAAGAATGTCGCGGGTGTGGCCGGACGTGAACAGCACCGCCACCGGCGGGTGCTGCACGCGGGCCCAGTCGGCCAGGTCGGTGCTTTTGACCCGGCCGGGCATCACCACGTCGGTAAAGATCAGGTCCGGGCGCACGTCGTTTTGCAGGGCCTGCATGGCCCGATCACCGTCTTCGGCGGTCAGTACGGTGTAGCCCGATTGTTGCAGCAACTCGACCACGGTCAGGCGCACGCCTTCGTTGTCCTCGACCACCAGGATGGTTTCCTGGCCGCCGCTATGGGTTGCCTGCTCGGTGTCGACCTCACCACATTCGGGTTCCAGGCTGCGGGGGAAATACATCTGCACCACCGAGCCTTTGCCCTCCTCGCTCCGTACGTCCACATGCCCGCCGCTTTGGCGTACAAAACCGAACACCATGCTCAGGCCCAGGCCGGTGCCATGCCCTTCACGCTTGGTGGTAAAGAACGGCTCGAACGCACGCTTGAGCACCTCCTGGGGCATACCGACCCCGGTGTCGGTCACCGCCAGGCGCACGTATTCGCCGGGCTTGATGCTTTTACCCACGCAATCGCCCGGGTTGAGGATGATATTTTCGCCACTGATACGAATCACGCCCTCACCTTGCATGGCATCGCGGGCATTGATCGCCAGGTTGAGCAGCGCGTTTTCCAATTGGTTGCGGTCGACATTGATGCACCAGGAATCCTGGGGCAGTTGCACGTCGATATGAATGGTCTCCCCCAGCGCCCGTTGCAGCAGTTCACCTAAACCGGCGTAGATGCGTTGCGGGTTATACACCGCTGGCGACAACGGCTGGCGACGCGCAAACGCCAACAGTTGCGAGGACAGCTTGGCACCGCGCTCCACCGCGGCGATGGCCGCCGTGACGCGGCGCTGCACCTGGGGGTTGTCCGGTTCATGCCGGGCCAACAGGTGCAGGTTGCCAGCGATCACTTGCAGCAGGTTATTGAAGTCATGGGCCACGCCGCCGGTCAGGCCGCCGATGGCTTCAAGCTTCTGCGATTGGCGCAACTGGTCTTCGGCGGCGGAGCGCGCTTGCACTTCGGCGGCAACGCGTTGCTCCAGGTTGTGGGTCAGCTCCTGGCGCAGGCGCTCGGAATGCACATGCTCGGTGGTTTCCACCACAATCGCCAACACCCCGGCCGGCTGCTGATTATCCCCGGCGACGGGGCTGTAATAGAGGTCCAGCCACACGGTTTCCGGCTTGCCGTTACGCAACAACACCAGGTCTTTGTTGTTAAACGTCAAGGTGCCACCCGCCAGGCAGGTGCCCACCACGTGGCGATTGAACTCGGCCACTTCCGGCCAGCCCAGCTCCACCGGCGTGCCGAGCAAATACGGATGCCGACCGCCGGCAAACACCGAATAGCTGTCGTTGTAGATCATGTAGCCCGCCTGCCCCCACAGCATCACCATCGGCACGGGCGAGGCCAGCATCATCTGCACGTTGCAGGCCAGGCTGGCGCTCCAGGTGTCGATCGGACCCAGGTCGGTCGTCGACCAATCGAAGGCGCGGATCCGCTGGGCCATTTCACCGGACCAGCCTTCACAGCCATGGGGGTTGGATAAAAACTGCATCGGTTGGCTCTGTGCAAAATGAGGGCAGGGGCAACGTTTTGGAGCGCGTCAGCAGCAGATGGTTTCACTTGTTATACGTTAGGAGCTAACGCCGGCAAAAACCACTGGTTTCAATGAAAATCCCGGCTGCGCACATGTATGCCTTCCAGCAGTGGCGTCAGGTCGGTGAGACGCCCGGCAATCAGGTGCCGCACCTCGCCCACCGCCTCCCAGCGCCCGTCGACTTTGAGCAGCCGCGAACCGACCAGCGCCTGCCTCTGGCGTTCTGCCAGGTCGCGCCAGACCACCACATTGAGGTTGCCGAATTCATCCTCCAACGTCACAAAGGTCACGCCACTGGCGGTGCCCGGGCGCTGACGCCCGGTCACCAGACCGGCCACGCTGACATTACGCCCATGCTCCACTGCCATCAGTTCCATCGAGCTGCGGCAGCGCCGTTTGCGCAACTCATCACGCAACAACGCCAACGGGTGCGGGCCGAGCGTGGTGCCGACGGTGGCGTAGTCGGCCTGCAGGTCTTCGCCAACCGTCGGTGCGGGCAATTGCACCGCCGCTTCTTCGGGGCTCGGCAGGCCCGCGAACAACCCCAGCTGTTTATGCACGCCTGCCACTTCCCAGCGCGCGGTGTGCCGGTTGCCCGCCAACCCACGCAAGGCCCCGGCATCCGCCAGCAATGCCTGGGCCCGTGCATCCAGGCCGGCGCGCTCGTCCAGGTCGGCAATGTCGCTGAACACACGACGCTGGCGCGCCGCCTCGATGCGCCGCCCATCCTCCTCACGAAACCCCGAGATCATGCGCAAGCCCATGCGAATCGCCGGTTGCTGGCCCTCGACAGGCTCCAGGCTGCAATCCCAGTCACTGGCCAGCACATCCACCGGGCGGATCTGCAAGCGATGGCGCCGCGCATCCTGCAGGATCTGGTCCGGGCTATAGAAACCCATGGGCCAGCTGTTGATCAAGGCGCAGGCGAACGCCGCCGGTTCATGGCACTTGAGCCAGCAACTGGCGTAGGTCAACAAGGCAAAACTGGCCGCGTGGGACTCGGGGAAGCCATAGCTGCCAAAGCCTTTGATCTGCTCGAAGATCTGCGCGGCAAATTCCTCGCTGTAGCCGTTCTTGAGCATGCCAGTGCGCAGGCGCTGCTGATGCGGTTCGAGACCGCCATGGCGTTTCCAGGCGGCCATGGAGCGGCGCAACTGGTCGGCTTCGCCTGGGCCATAGTCGGCGGCGACCATGGCGATCTGCATCACCTGCTCCTGGAACAGCGGTATACCCAAAGTACGTTCAAGGACGGCTTTGAGTTGAGGTGACGGATAAGTGGTGGGCTCTTCGTTATTCCGACGCCGCAGGTACGGATGCACCATGCCGCCCTGGATCGGCCCAGGCCGCACAATCGCCACCTCAATCACCAGGTCGTAGAAGTTCTGCGGTTTGAGCCTGGGCAGCATCGACATCTGCGCCCGCGACTCGATCTGGAACACGCCGATGGTGTCGGCCTTGCTGATCATTGCGTAGGTGGCCGGGTCTTCCTTGGGTATGCCTGCCAGAGACATATCGCGATTGCGATGGCGGCTCAGCAAGTCGAAGCAGCGGCGGATCGCGCTGAGCATGCCCAGCGCGAGGATATCTACCTTGAGCAGGCCCACGGCGTCGAGGTCGTCCTTGTCCCACTGGATAATGGTGCGCTCGGCCATGGCGGCATTTTCCACCGGCACCAGGGTATCCAGCGGGTATTCGGAAATCACAAAACCGCCGGGGTGCTGGGACAAATGCCGGGGGAAGCCGATCAGTTGTTGAGTCAAGGTCAGCACACGCCGCAGGATCGGGCTTTGCGGGTCGAAGCCACCTTCGCGCAGGCGTTCCAGCGGCGGCGCATCTTCACTCCAGCGCCCGCAACAGTCGGCCAGCGCGTTGATCTGGTCCGGCGGCAAACCGAGGGCCTTGGCCACGTCGCGCACCGCGCCGGACGCGTGATAACTGCTGACCACCGCCGTCAACGCCGCGCGGGTGCGGCCGTAGCGTTGGAACACGTACTGCAGCACTTCCTCGCGGCGTTCGTGTTCAAAATCCACGTCGATATCCGGCGGTTCATTGCGCTCCTTGGACAGGAAACGCTCGAACAGCATGCTCGTCAGGCTCGGGTCGATTTCGGTGATGCCCAAGGCAAAACACACCGCCGAGTTGGCCGCCGAACCACGGCCCTGGCACAGGATCGAGCGGCTGCGGGCGAAGCGCACGATGTCGTGCACCGTTAAAAAGTAGCTTTCGTAACCCAGCTCGCTGATCAGCACCAATTCCTTGTTGATCTGCTGCAAGGTCTTGGCGTCGACACCCTTCGGCCAGCGCTGGGCAATGCCTTCCTCGGTCACCGCGCGCAGCCAGGATTGCGCGTCATGACCGGCGGGCACCAGCTCGCGTGGGTAGTGGTAGCGCAACTGGCTGAGGTCAAAGGTGCAACGTTTCGCGATGGCCAGGGTTTCATCACGCAGCGCTTGCGGGTACAGCGCGGCCAGCGCGTCGAGGCCGCGCAAATGCCGCTCGCCATTGGGGTGCAGGCGCGTGCCGGCTTCGGCCACCGGCACGTGATAGCGGATCGCGGTCATGGTGTCTTGCAAGGCCCGGCGACCCCGCGCATGCATGTGTACATCGCCGCAAGCCACCGCCGGGATCTGCAGGCTGGCGGCCAGGGCCAGGCGCTGTTGCAAATGGCGCGCATCGTCCTGGCCGCAGTGCAGGTGCACCGCCAGCCACAGGCGTTCGGCGAAGGTGTGTTGCAGCCATTGGATCGAGGCCTGGGTGTCGCTGTCCTCGGCCACCCACAGCGCCAGCAGGCCGGGCATCGGTTGTTCGAAGTCGGCGTGCAGCAGGCGGTAACGGCCTTTTTCGGCGCGGCGGCGAGCCAGGGTAATCAGGCGGCACAGGTGTTGGTAGCCGCTCAGATTCTCGACCAGCAACACCAGTTTCGGGCCGTTTTCGATGCGCATCTCGCTGCCGATAATCAGCGGCAACTCCACCGCCTTCGCCGCCTGCCAGGCTCTCACGATGCCCGCCAAGGTGCATTCATCGGTGATCGCCAGGGCGCTGTAGCCTTGGCGCTTGGCACGCTCGAACAGCTCCAGCGCACTGGACGCGCCGCGCTGGAAACTGAAATTGGACAGGCAATGCAACTCGGCGTAGCTCATGCGAACCAGCCTTGCAGCCACAGCCCGTCGCTTTGCCCCACACAGCGATAGGCCCAGCCTTGCTGACCGGCGCGGGTGCGGATCAGGTAATAGTCACGGCGCACATCGGCGCCATCCCACCAGCCGGATTCGATGCGTTCCGGGCCCATCAGGATCTGCACGCCCTGCTCGGCCAGCAAGGTCGGTTCAGTCAGCAACCAGCCGGGGCGCTGCACCTTGTGCAAAGTCGGGCACGCGCGAGGGTCGGCGGCCGCTTGCCAGGCACATTCGGGGCGATGGTCGGCGTGAAAGCGCAGGCTTTGTACGGCCTCATCGCCAAGCCGTGCGCGCAGGCGTTCGCGCAGTTGCTCCCAAGGCAAGGTTTGTTGTGGGCGATCGTCGAACAGGTCCTGGCGTTGCGGCACAAACACCGGCAGGTCCTGGGCCACCAGGCGAAAACCACGCACCGGCGCGGTGACTTGCACCTGCTCCAGACGGCCACGGGCCAGTTCGAACAGCATCGACGGTTCGCGCTCGGCGCTGAGCAGGCCGACCTTGATCACGCTGTCGGGCGCCTGGGCGTGCTCCAAGTGCAAGTCGAAGCGCTGCACGCCACTGTCACGCCCGCAGAGGAAGGCGGACAAGTCACCCGTCAAACGCCGCAACGGGAACAGCAGCGCCTGGTGCGATTGCACGTCGAAATTCAGCTCGATGTGCACGTCGAACTGATCCGGCGGCTGGTAAAACGCCAAGGCCAATGGGCGCTGCCCGCTCAGGGCATCCAGGTGCTTGAGCAAACCGGCGTCAAAGCGTCGCGCCAGGGTATGCCGGGGCAGCGCCTGCACCTGGGCCAAGGTGCGCAGGCCCATGCGTGACAAGGCCGTGGCCGCCTGCGGGTCCAGACCGGCGCGGTCGATGGGCAGCGGCGCCAGGGCTTGCTGCAACGCGTCCTCACCGATCGCCAGGCCATCGTAGATATTCGCCAGCACCCGCGCCGCCGCCGGGTTGGGCGCCGCGACGATACGGTGGCGAAAGCCCAGTTCGGTCAACTCCTGACGCAAGCGCGCCTCGAACTGCGGCCACGGCCCGAACAGGCCCAGGCTCGACTCGATCTCAAACAGCAACGCACGCGGGTAATACACGCTGACCTGGGAGCTGAAACGGTAGGCCCAGGCGGCGAGGAACTGCTGCCAGCGCTCGATTTCGGCGGGGTCGTATTCGGCGCTGGCAAAGGTTTTGGCCAGGGCATGCGCGGCCGTCAGCGATTGACCTGGGCGCAGCCCCAAAGCCCGGGCAGCGGCATTGACGGTTTGCAGCACGCGGCGCTGCGGGGTGCCGGCCAGCAGTACCAAGGGTTGATCCGGCTCAGGGTGCACACGCTGCACCCCGTCCAGCGCCAATTGCGGGAAGACAATACACACCCAGCGCATGGCAACCTCAGTGCCCCGCCAGGGCTATCGGCGCCGGGTGGGCCAAGCCGCCCCGGCACTTGAGCACCCGCACTTGCGCAGGTTTTGCCTCGACGGCCAGGCGCAAGGCGGCGGGCGATGAATTGACCGCCTCGCTCAAAGCGCGCCAGGCAAACGCCAGGGTCTGCCCGGTCTCGGCCGCCACCTGCAAGCGCCGCAGGGCACGGTCATCGGCCTTGCGCGGCCAGCACAGCACCGCGCCGCAACTGCCGGAACGCAGGCACTGCTCCACCGCCCACAACACGTCGCACGCCTCGGCCTGGATCACCGAAAGCTGACGCAGATCCACTCCGGCATTCTGCCAGGCATGTGGGTACGGCGTGTAGGGCGGCGCCACCAGCACAATGCGCTCGCCCGCCGTGGACAAGCGGGCCAGGGTCGGCAACACCAATTGCAGCTCGCCAACGCCCTCCTTCGCCATCAGAATTTCACTCAACGCCGACTCCGGCCAGCCGCCCGTGGGCAACACTGCGTCCAACGCCGCCAGCCCGGTGGGGTGTACGCTGGCCGGCGGCGCGGCGGGCCGGCCTTTCCAGACGCGGCCGCCATTGAACAGCGTGTCCAGGGCAACGACGGCGCCCATCAGCCTTGCCTCACCAGGCCACAGAACACGCCTTCGATGGCCAAGTCCTGATCCGGCCCGACCACAATCGGTTGATACGCGGGGTTGCGTGGCAGCAGGCGCACCTGCTCGCCGTGGCGCTCAAAGCGTTTGATGGTGACTTCGCCGTCCAGGCGTGCCACCACGATCTGCCCGTTCAAGGCTTCGGCGCTGCGGCGTACGCCCACCAGGTCGCCGTCGAGGATGCCGTCTTCAATCATCGAATCGCCCTGCACACGCAGCAGGTAATCCGGGGTTTTGGCGAAGGTGGCGGGGTCCAGTTGCAGGCGGTTGTGCACTTCGGCATCGGCGCCGATGGGCAGGCCGGCGGCAACGCGACCGAGCACAGGCACATCCAGCCATTCGGGGCGCGCCGGTTGGTTGAGCAGGCGGATGCCACGGGCCTGGTTGGGGTTGACCTCGATAAAGCCGGCTTCGGTCAGGGCCACTACGTGTTTGCGTGCGACGCTGCGCGAGGCGAAGCCAAACGCCTCGGCGATCTCGGCGAGGCTTGGGGGCTGGCCTTGTTGCGCGATACGGTCGCGGATAAAGGTCAGGATGGCGGTGCGGCGGGGGGTCAGGGTTGTCATGGAGTACATTTGTACTCTTGTGGGAAATTTCTGACAATAGCCGGTAGTCGGGATTGGGGATTGGGGTTGAGTGCATATCCATTATTTGGGTAACGGCCGCTTAGGGTTCCGCCCTGACGGCGGGTCACTTTTGTAAAGACACAAAAGTAACCAAAAAGTCTTCGCCCCAACACTCGGTGCCTCGCTGTGGCTCGGCATGCCCGCAATCCGACACTGATTTGGGGGGCCGCCGCGCTGGGCCATCCTTGGCCCAGCGCGGCTAAACCGGCATCCCTGCCGGTTTACCCCCCAAATCACTGTCAGATTCCGGCCATCGTGTTTGACGGGGCGATTCTCAGATCAAAAGCAGATCAAGATCAAGATCAAGATCAAAAGCGCAGATCAAAAGACCGCTGACTTCGTCATCGAAAAGGATGTAAGGGCCGAAGCAACAGCAACAGCCGACCTCGCCGTCAAGGTTGGATGCAGTCAACTGTGGGAGCGGGCTTGCTCGCGAATGCGGTGGGCCAGTCAATTTATCTGTCTCTGATACACCGCATTCGCGAGCAAGCCCGCTCCCACATTTAGACCGCGTTGCATCAGCTAGATAGGCTTTGCCTTGCA
>NZ_JAAAFV010000037.1:0-403 GCF_019352915.1 Pseudomonas sp. Xaverov 259
GCTAAGAACGTTGAAAACAAAAAAGCGCACTTCAAACAAATCAATGTTGAATTGGAAGAAACTGCTAATCAATTGATTGCTAAAATCAACGAATTGTAAGCAAAAAAAAGTATAAAAAAGTGCAAATTTATTTTGGAAAAACGAAAATCCGCTTTATATTTGCACCCGTAATGAGTCGCCAGCGTAGCTCAGTTGGCTAGAGCAGCTGATTTGTAATCAGCAGGTCGTGGGTTCGAGTCCCTCCGCCGGCTCAACATAAAACCATCACTTTTAGTGGTGGTTTTTTATTTAAAATAAGTTGTAAATTAATTTTGGAAAATACGAAAAACCACTTTATATTTGCACCCGTAATGAGTCGCCAGCGTAGCTCAGTTGGCTAGAGCAGCTGATTTGTAATCAGCAG
>NZ_JAAAFV010000038.1:0-594 GCF_019352915.1 Pseudomonas sp. Xaverov 259
GGAACCTACCTCACGTGCCACACGCGTAACTTCAGAAGAGAAGGAGTTCAGCTGATCTACCATGGTATTAATGGTATCTTTAAGCTCCAGAATTTCTCCTTTTACGTCAACGGTAATTTTTTTCGATAAATCTCCTTTTGCCACCGCTGTTGTCACATCGGCAATATTACGAACCTGTCCGGTTAGGTTGGATGCCATCTGGTTCACAGAATCCGTTAAATCTTTCCATGTTCCGCCAACTCCTTTTACCTGCGCCTGTCCGCCCAGTTTTCCTTCGGTACCCACCTCACGCGCCACACGTGTTACCTCAGAAGAAAACGAATTCAGCTGATCTACCATGGTATTGATGGTATTTTTTAATTCTAAAATTTCTCCTTTTACGTCAACGGTAATTTTTTTAGATAAATCTCCTTTCGCTACTGCCGTTGTTACATCGGCAATATTACGAACCTGTCCGGTAAGGTTACTCGCCATTTTATTTACAGAATCGGTCAAATCTTTCCAAACACCGCCCACACCACGAACTTTTGCCTGACCGCCTAATTTTCCTTCGGTACCCACTTCACGCGCCACACGTGTAACCTCCATAGAGAA
>NZ_JAAAFV010000039.1:0-207 GCF_019352915.1 Pseudomonas sp. Xaverov 259
CGGTAGGTCAGCCAGCACATCTAGCGACTGACACTCCGCTTTCGCGAGCAAGCCCGCTCCCACAGGGTTCAGTGTTTCTGGCTGATACTGCTGACTGACACAAAACAAATGTGGGAGCGGGCTTGCTCGCGAATGCGGTAGGTCAGCCAGCACATCTAGCGACTGACACTCCGCTTTCGCGAGCAAGCCCGCTCCCACAGGGTTCAG
>NZ_JAAAFV010000007.1:0-354 GCF_019352915.1 Pseudomonas sp. Xaverov 259
GATCCCCCGGGCCATACTAGTACTGGATGCATCTGCAGGATATCGCGGCCGCGTCTTCAGAGGGGGATAGCATGACCTCACGCCTTCTATAAAAGCCCTCCCTTAGTCTTTTGATTATCCCATGACATTACACTTATTGTGAGGGGGTTATTTGACCGGACAGCTCTAGGGTTCGCAATGCTCCTCACAATATATCAAAGCCACCAAACATCCGGCCATCTATTCCGCTCTTCTCATGTTGGTTGTGAATATGTAATGCAGTCCAGGCTTCGTAGAACACAATGATCTAATAGAGGTGCATAAGTTGTGCAGAACCCTTGGAGTCTCATGGAATCGCGAATGGTCTCTAGGATC
>NZ_JAAAFV010000040.1:0-10484 GCF_019352915.1 Pseudomonas sp. Xaverov 259
CAATGGCGAAGTCGCCGGTGATGGACTCTTCCATCAGGTACGGGCGACCGTTGAACTCGCGGGTCTCCTTGCCTTCGGCCACTGGAGTACCGACGCCGGTCGCGGTGAAGAAAGCCGGGATGCCGGCACCGCCTGCGCGCATTTTCTCGGCCAGGGTGCCTTGGGGCGTGAGCACCACTTCGATTTCGCCGCTGAGCAGTTGCTTTTCGAACAGCGCGTTTTCACCGACGTAGGAGGCGATTACCTTGCTGATCTGCTTTTCTTCCAGCAATACGCCCAGGCCAAACCCGTCGACGCCGCAGTTGTTGGAAACCACGGTCAGGTCACGGGTGCCTTTGCGCTTGATCTCGGCGATGAGGTTTTCTGGAATGCCGCACAGGCCAAAACCACCGGAGAGCACGGTCATGCCGTCTTCCAGGCCTGCCAGCGCTTCTTCATAGGACGCCACGCGTTTATCGAAACCTGCCATATGCACCTCTTTTATTGTGTGTGGGCCAGCCAATGAACTGAGTGTTGCGCTGACGGATTGATTTGTTAAGTTGTTTTTTAAGGTTGATTGATTTAGAAAACAGCATAGTCCAATCGCCGCCCGGAGCAGCCTCATGACCGTCAAACAGATGCGTGCCTTTCTCGCCGTGGCCCAAAGCCTGAGTTTCGCCGCTGCCTGCGAGCGCCTGCACCTTTCCCAGTCGGCGCTGAGCCTGACGATCAAGGGCTTGGAGGAGGGCTTGGGTGGCCGCCTGTTCAGCCGTAATACCCGCAACGTTGCACTGACGCCTGAAGGTGAATCGCTGCTGCCGCTGGCACGTCGACTGATTGCCGACTGGGACAACGCCGAAGACGAACTGCGTCAGCGTTTCACCCTGCAGCGGGGCCGCGTCACCGTGGCGGCGATGCCGTCGTTTGCGGGCAACCTGCTGCCACCGATCCTGAAGATATTCCGCGCGCGTTACCCGCACGTGAATGTGACGGTGCACGACCTGATCAATGAACAGGTGCTGGAAATGGTCCGCGATCGCCAAGTGGAGCTGGGCGTGGCGTTCGAGCCGTCCGAAGGTTCGTCACTGGCCTTCACGCCTTTATACCTGGACCGGTTTATTGCGGTGGTGCCCGGTGACTCGCCCTTGGCGCAGCGTACCGAAGTCGACTGGAAAACCCTGTTGGAACACCCATTCATCACCCTGCAACGGCCCTCGACGGTGCGCGTGATGCTGGAGGAGCATCTCGGGGCCTTGCAGATGAAATTGCCGGTGGCGTTGGAAAGTCATCAATTGGCCACGGTCGGCAAGATGGTTGCCAGTGGCCTGGGTGTCAGCGCCGTGCCGGCGCTATGCGCGCGCCAGATGGAGGAGGCGGGCGCCCATTGCATCACCTTGAGTACCCCGGTCATCGAGCGGCCGATTGGTGTGTTGACCAAGCCCGGTCATGAACTGTCGGCGGCGGCGCAGGTGTTGTTTGATATTTTCCGCGATGAAGCGGCGAAGGGACGTTTCCCGACGTTTTAAGCACGCCACAAAACAAATGTGGGAGCTGGCTTGCCTGCGATAGCTAGTTAACATTCAACAAACGTGTTGGCCGTTAAACCGTTATCGTAAACAAACCAGCTCCCACAGTGGGCAAGTTTTACTTAGTAGTAGCGGTCGATCACTTTAACTTGCGAGTTATCCTTAAAAGATGCCCAGGCATTGTTAAGCGTGTCGAACACTTGCTCAATGAAGTTTCGATCGGCCGCCGCTTTCTTGCCGACATAACCCTGGCCGCGGCGGTACATCTTCAGGCGCGCCGCCAGTTCACGGTGAGTGCGGTCGAACTCGGCTTCTTCGGTGTGGGGCGCCAGGCAGTCAATTTTGACTTCGCCCGATTTGCCAATCCACAGGATATGGTCGTCGAGTTTGTCTTTTTGCGCTGCGAACATCTCAGCCAATTCATCGATAGTTGGTTGGTTGTTCAGATTCATGTGTAAGCCCCTTGACCAGTTGGCGATCTATCAGTTGGTTCGTTAAAACTGCTTAGTTGTCTCCGGTTCCGAAAACCGGGCGTCAGTAACGGTCTGCCGAATACGGGCAGGGTCTTGAACCTGATGCATGTAGTCCTGCTGATGAACGGCTACGCGATGGTTTCATCGCGAAGACAAGCAGCGTTTGAGCTCCTTGTACCGATCCTTGCGGGCCGGTCAGCTTCATCAAGCTGCCTTGTGGGCAGTGCACATCCGGAAAAAACAGCTCGGCGGTCAGACGAGCTTGTTCAAAACGCGTGTTACCAACGCTCCCGATCCGGGAGACGTCTCGATAATGCAAGGACAAAAAGGTTACGTCAACGGTTATGTAGTGATTTTTTTTGCTCACTACATAAATCGCTGTGGGGACGGGAGAATGCGGGGAAACGTGACTTGGGCGTCATTTTTTGTGCGGTGGGTCTCGGTGGGCAGGCAGTCAATACAACGCGAAAACCCTGTGGGAGCTGGCTTGCCTGCGATAACGGTGTGTCAGCCAAAGAGTTGTTAACTGATACACCGCTATCGCAGGCAAGCCAGCTCCCACAATTGAATTTGCAGTGTGCCTACTGACGCAATCGCTCGGCCAGCAGGGGCAACAACCGCTCGCATGACGCCTCGATTTTCACCTGCAACAGCTCATCCCCACGGGTCTTGCCCAGGTTGATGGCGATTACCGGCTTGCCTTGTTCCACCATCGCTTTGCACAGGCGAAACGCCGAATAGGCCATAAGCGATGAGCCGACCACCAGCAGCCCATCTGCATGCTCCACGGCGGCCATGGCCCTGGCTGCTGTAGCCGGTGCCACATTCTCGCCAAAAAACACAACGTCTGGCTTTAGCCGTTCGCCATTGCAATGGGGGCAGCGCGGAACCTGGAAGCGTTCTTCAAAGGTCGGGTCGAGCAGGGTGTCACCGTCGGGCGCCTGCACCGCGTGGACCTGCATCAGGTAAGGATTGTCGATTTCCATCTGCCGCTGAATCACATCGCGGGTACTGCGCTGCTGGCAGTCCAGGCACAGCACACGGTGCAGGCTGCCATGCAGTTCGATCACATCATGGCTGCCGGCCTGATCATGCAGGGTATCGACGTTTTGCGTGATCAGCCCGCTGATACGCTCGCGTTGCTGCAGCGTGGTCAGTGCCCGATGAGCCTGGTTCGGCTGCGCAATACGCACCCGTGGCCAGCCCAGCATGGCGCGTGCCCAATAGCGGCGACGCGCCTGCGCGGTGGCGAGGAATTCCTGGTACATCATCGGCGCCTTGCCACGGCGCACGCCTTCGCTGTCGCGATAATCCGGGATGCCCGATGACGTGCTGATACCTGCACCGGTCAAGACCAAAAAGCGTCGTTCAGCCATGGCCCGGTACAGGGTGTCGAGGTGGTCTTTTTGATGGTCCAGCGTATCGAGCATGGGTTCCCCTATTCGCCGCGGATGTACTGCTCCAGCTGTTTGATCAGGTCGGCCTGTTCGGCAATGGCCTCTTTTACCAAGTCACCGATGGACAGCAGGCCCAGCAGTTTGCCGTCTTCGACCACGGGCAGGTGGCGCAGGTGACTGTCGGTCATGATGTTCATGCATTCTTCGACACTTTTATGGGTATCAACGGTGATCACAGGGGAACTCATCACCTCATCAACTCGGGTTTTGACCGACGACAGGCCCTTGAGGATGAGTTTGCGTGCGTAATCACGTTCGCTGATGATCCCAACAACCGAACCCTCCTTGACCACCGGCAAGGCCCCGACGTTTTTCTCTGACATCCGCACCAGCGCCTCAAATACCGTGTGGTCCCATTGAATGGTATGCACGTCCTGATTTTTCTGGTCCTTGGCTTTGAGCACTTGTGCAACGGTTTTCATGGCGGCCACTCCGGTGTTGTTGTTAGGAAGTCAGCGAGTCCCCTACAGAATCCTAGACGGGCTACAGCGCCGCAAGGCCCAAAGCGGCGTTAAACCCGTCGAAAAACGTCATTCGCCGGATTATTTCGCGATTTAGCCGGCACTTTTCGGTTTTTTCGCCCGCTTTGGAGCGCCTGTGGTCTTGCGCGGTGCAGCCTTGCGTTTGTTTTTCCACGGCGTAGCGCCTCGACCTGCCGGGCTGGCTGGGCCGGTGATGGTCATGCGCATGCCATTGCAGCGTGCCACTTGTTTGCTCATCCAGGCCGCCTGCTTGGCGACGAATTCTTCCAGGCTCATTTCGCCGCTTTGCACCATGTCCAGAGCCTGCTCCCAGATCGCAGTGGTGCCTGGGTCGGCAATCGCCCGAGGCACCGCGTCGATCAGGCTGAACGCCGCTGGCGTGGCCGACAGTGCCTTGCCGTTTTTGACCAGGTAACCGCGGTCGAGCAAGCCCTGGATAATTCCGGCGCGGGTGGCTTCGGTGCCGATGCCGGTGGTGTCTTTGAGCTTTTGCTTGAGCAGCGGGTCTTGCACCAGTTTGGCGACGTTTTTCATTGCCTTGATCAGGTCGCCCTCGGTGAACGGCTTGGGCGGCTGGGTCCACAGGTCCTTGAGGTTGACCTTGGCCACCGCGTAATCCTGGCCTTGCACCAAAGTCGGCAAGGCCTGCGGTGCGGGAGCTTCACGGCCTTTGGCGGGCGCCAGTGCCTCGGGCAGGGCGCGTTTCCAGCCCGGCTCGATGATGACTTTGCCTACCGCGCGCAAGGCTTGGCCTGCGCAGTCGAAATCCGCCTGGGTGCGATCATATTCGTGGTTGGGCAGGAACTGCGCGAGGTAACGTGCGCGAATCAGCGTGTAGACCGCACGGTGCTTACCGGCCAGTTGCGCGACGTCCTTACCGGCACCGGTAGGAATGATGCCGTGGTGCGCACTGACCTTGGCGTCGTTCCAAGCCCGCGAGCGGCGTTGCGGGTCGATGTGCGGCATCAGCTCATTGACGGCAGCATCCGCGCGGGCCAGCGCGGCCAAAATCTTCGGCGCATCACTGTGCTGGCTGAGTGGCAGGTAGCCGCAATCACTGCGAGGGTAGGTGATGACTTTGTGGGTTTCGTAAAGGGACTGCGCAATGTCCAGGGTTTCCTGAGCACCCAGGCCGAGCTTCTTGGAACAGATTTCCTGCAATGTGCCGAGGTCGAAGGGCAGGGGCGCGACTTCACGCATGCGCTCGGTACGCAGTTTGACCAGCCGGGCGCTGGCGGCGTTGGTCATCGCTTCGGCGGCATCGCGAGCCAGTTGCGGGTTAAGACAGCGGCCTTGATCGTCGCAGGCATCCTCAGCAGCGCGCCATTGAGCCGTGAAGGTCATGCGTTCATGCCGCAAGTCGACATCAATGGCCCAGTAAGCCACTGGCACAAAGTCGGCGATGCTGCGATCGCGGTCCACTACCAGGCGCAAGGTCGGGGTTTGCACGCGGCCCACCGGCAATACGCCTTGATAGCCGGATTGGCGCCCGAGCAAGGTAAACAAGCGACTCATGTTCATGCCGATCAGCCAGTCGGCGCGTGAGCGGCCGAGGGCCGAGTGATACAGGCTGAAGGTTTCGGCGCCAGGTTTGAGGGCGGTGAGGGCTTTGCGAATGGAGGCATCATCCAGTGCCGACAGCCACAAGCGCTGGATCGGTCCGCGATAGCGGCAGTGCTCCACCAGCTCACGGGCGATCATCTCGCCTTCGCGGTCGGCGTCGGTGGCGATCACCAGTTCCTGGGCTTCCCCGAGCAAACGCTTGACGGCCTTGAACTGGCTGGCGGTCTTGGGCTTGACCAGCATCTTCCATTTTTCCGGCACGATTGGCAGGTCGGCCAGCACCCAGCGCTTGTATTTGGCGTCGTAAGCGTCGGGCGGGGCGGTTTCCAGCAGGTGACCGATGCACCAGGTGACGGTGACCCCGTTGCCCAGCCAGCACCCGTCGCCACGCCGACTGGCACCGAGCACGGCCGCGATATCCTTGGCCTGGGAGGGTTTTTCACAGAGGTACAGCCGCATGGTCATCACATCAGATCGGGTTGATGCCTTGCAGGATGCTCAGTCAAAGGCAATTGAGCAACCATTATCTGTATGGATGTACAGCTATAAGTTTCAAGCTGCAAGCGACAAGCAGAAGCCGATCAGCTTTTACCTGGCGCTTGCAGCTTGCAGCTGACTCAATTGTTATTGATGTCTACGTCCTTGGTTTCCTTGAGGCAGAATAACCCCACAATCAAGCTCACGCCGGTCACCACCACCGGGTACCACAAGCCGTAGAAGATATCGCCGGTGTACACCACCAAGGCAAACGACACCGTTGGCAGGAACCCGCCAAACCAGCCGTTACCGATGTGGTAGGGCAGCGACATCGAGGTGTAGCGGATACGCGTCGGGAACAGTTCCACCATCAGCGCCGCCAGCGGGCCGTAGCACATGGCCGCGATCAGGATCAGCACCACGATCAGTACCACCACCATCACCTTGTTGACCTGGGCCACATCCGCCGAAGTCGGGTAGCCGGCCAGGGTCACCGCGCCGCGCAGGGCCGCTTCGTCGTAACCGTCGATGCGCACATCACCCACGCTTACCTGCACCGGGCTGCCGGCTGGCGCGGCGGCGCTGCTGTATGGCAGACCTTGCTTAACCAGGAAGGTCTTGACCTTGTCGCACGGGCTGTCAAAACGCGCCTTGCCCACCGGGTCGAACTGGAAGGTGCAGGTGGCCGGGTCAGCCAATACGGTGATCGGAGCCTGGTGGCTGGCCTGGTCCATCGCCGGGTTGGTGTAGTGCGCCAGCCCTTTGAAGATCGGGAAGTACAGCGCGGTGGCCAGCAGCAAGCCGAGCATCAGCACCGGTTTGCGCCCAACCTTGTCCGACAGCCAGCCAAACAGGATGAAGAACGGCGCGCCGATCACTACGCTGATAATCAACAGCATATTGGCCAGGGCCGGGTCCATCTTCAGGAACTGTGTGAGGAAGAACAGCACATAGAACTGCGCCGCATAAAAGGTCACGGCCTGCCCGCCGTTGATGCTGAACAGCGCAATCAGCACCACCTTGAGGTTTTCCCATTTGCCGAAGGATTCGCGGATCGGCGACTTGCTCGCCTTGCCTTCCTCTTTCATTTTCAGGAATGCCGGCGACTCATGCAGGCTCATGCGGATCCAGGTGGAAATACCCAGCAGCACAATCGAGAACAGGAACGGAATGCGCCAGCCCCACACCTCGAACTGGTCGCCGGTGAAGTAACGGCAAGCCAGCACTACCAGCAGCGACAGCAGCAGGCCCAGGGTGGCGGTGGATTGAATCCAGCTGGTGTGAAGGCCGCGTTTACCGGCCGGTGCATGCTCGGCCACATAGGTGGCTGCACCGCCATATTCACCGCCCAACGCCAGGCCTTGCAGCATGCGCAGCACGATCAGAATGATCGGCGCCGCAATGCCGATGCTGGCATAGGTGGGCAACAGCCCGACACAGAAGGTCGCCACGCCCATCAGTATGATGGTGACCAAAAACGTGTACTTGCGCCCGATCATGTCGCCCAGGCGGCCGAACACCAGCGCGCCGAACGGGCGCACCACAAAACCTGCGGCAAAGGCCATCAAGGCAAAGATAAACGCCGTGGTGTCGTTGACCCCGGCAAAAAATTGCTTGCTGATCACTGCCGCCAGGGCGCCGTAGAGGAAAAAGTCGTACCACTCGAACACCGTCCCTAAAGACGAGGCGAAGATGACTTTCCTTGATTCGCTGCGGGTGCTCGCCTTGACGGCCGAACCCAGGGGTTGAGCATGTTCTGACATCGGGTATCCCTCACAGTGATTATTTATTGTTGTTCCACTGTCGGCGCCGGGTGCGGCGCCGCTATTCAGATTGCATGAACCGTTTCTCTCTGCGGGGCGAGACTCCTTGTGTTCGGCGAAAGCATCAGCTGCGCTGCCTTTTCCGCAATCATCAGTGTAGGTGAGCAGGTGTTGCCGGATGTAATGCGTGGCATCACCGAGGCATCGGCAATACGCAGGCCCGGCACGCCATGCACGCGCAGTTGGGCATCGACCACTGCCTCTTTGTCATCGCCCATGCGGCAAGTGCCCACCGGGTGAAAAATTGTCGTGCCGATACGCGCGGCGGCTTCATGCAGCTGCTCTTCGGTTTGCAGCGCGTCGCCTGGCAGGTATTCCACCGGCTTGAACTGGCTCAGGGCCGGTGCGGCGACGATGCGGCGGGTCAGGCGGATCGCGTCTGCGGCTACGCGCAAATCTTCGGGGTGGCTGAGGTAGTTGGGCCGTATCAGGGGTGCATCTGCCGGGTTGGCTGAGCGGATATCAATGCGGCCACGGCTTTGCGGGCGCAAGTCGCAGACTGACGCGGTAAAAGCCGGGAACGCATGCAATGGCTCGCCAAAACGTTCCAATGACAGCGGTTGCACATGGTATTCAAGGTTGGCCGACGTCTGCTCCGGGCCGGAGCGGGCGAAGGCGCCGAGCTGGCTGGGCGCCATCGACAATGGGCCGCTGCGGTCATACAGGTAGCGCAGGCCCATGCCCATCTTGCCCCACACCGTGCCGGCGATCTGGTTCAGGGTGCGTGCGTTTTCGAGCTTGTAGATCAGGCGCAGTTGCAGATGATCCTGCAGGTTGCCGCCGACCCCCGGCAGTTCATGCAGCACGTTGATGCCCGAGGGCTTGAGCACAGTGGACGGGCCAATCCCCGAACGCTGCAGAATACCGGGCGAACCAACAGAACCGGCGCACAGGACGATTTCCTTGCGTGCCTTCCAGCTCAGCTGTTGCCCATGTTGACGCCCGACCACGGCCGAAGCGCGGCCGTTTTCCAGCACTACACGGTCGACCTCCACTTCGGTCAGCACAGTGAGGTTGGGCCGCTGGCGGATCGGCTTGAGAAACGCCTTGGCCGCGTTCCAGCGCACCCCGGCTTTTTGGTTGACCTGGAAGTAGCCGCAGCCTTCATTGTCGCCCTGGTTGAAATCGCTGATTGGCGCGATACCACTTTGCGCCGCCGCATCGCGAAAGGCATCGAGGATCGGCCAGTGCAGGCGCTGTTGCTCCACGCGCCACTCACCACCATCGCTGTGAAATTCCGAGCCGCCGGCAAAATGGTTTTCGCTCTGTTTGAACAGTGGCAGCACGTCTTTCCAGGCCCAGCCGGGGTTGCCTGCGGCGGCCCAGCCGTCGTAATCCTGGGCTTGGCCGCGCATATAGATCATGCCGTTAATGGAGGAACAGCCGCCCAGCACCTTGCCGCGTGGGTAACTCAGTGCACGGCCTTGCAGGCCTTCCTGGGCTTCAGTCTTGAAGCACCAGTCGGTGCGCGGGTTGCCGATGCAGAACAGGTAGCCGACGGGGATGTGGATCCAGGGGTAATTGTCGCGGCCACCGGCTTCGAGCAGCAGCACGCGGTGGGCGGGGTTGGCGGACAATCGATTAGCCAGCAGGCAGCCTGCGGGGCCGGCGCCTACGACGATGTAATCGTATTCAGCAGTTGCAATGGGCATCTGAGGTCTCGCTTGTTTTTCTTATTGGCCCCATCCTAGTTGTTAGTTTTCGTCTTAAAAATGTTAGTTTTTACCCAGCTGCTGTGCGTTTTTAAACAGCGCGGCTCAGGCTCTCGCATTGGAGGCGACATGTTCGACTGGAATGACCTGCGGTTTTTTCTTGAGTTGCAACGCAGCGGCCGCCTGCTCACCGCTGCGCAGCGCCTGAAAACCACGCACGCTACGGTGGCCCGGCATATCGAGGCCATCGAGAAAAGCCTCGGCACTGCGCTGTTCGTGCAGCATGCCCAAGGCTACGAACTGACGCCTTCCGGTGAAGCCCTGCTTAAGCACGCCGAAGCCATGGAAAACGTCGCGCTGTTGGCCGAAGACGAACTCACCCATTCGGCTGCGCCGCTGGGCAAGATCCGCCTTGGCGTGGCCGAGGGTTTGGGCGTGATGTTCCTCGCCAGCCGCATGGGCGGGCTGTTCGAGCGTTATCCGGGGCTGGAAGTGGAGCTGGTGGCGGTGCCGCGCTTTGTGAGCATTCTCAACCGTGAAGCGGAAATCAGCATCCACCTCGAACGCCCCAGCGTCGACCAACTCGTCACGCGCAAACTCACCGACTACCGCCTGGCGCTCTACGCCAGCCGCGCCTACCTTGCGCGCAACCCGCCGATCGAAAAGCGCGAAGACCTCGCCGCCCATGCCTGGATCGATTACGTGGATGACCTGCTGTTCAGCCAGGAACTCAAGTTCCTCAGCAGCTTTTGCCGCAACCCCAAAGTGGTATTCCACAGCACCAGCGTGATTGCTCAACACCAGGCGGCACGTTCGGGATTGGGCATTGCGGTGTTGCCGTGCTTCATGGCAGCTGGCGACCCGGAGCTGGTGCCACTGCTGCCGACAGAAAGCATCCAGCGCAGTTACTGGATCAGTTCGCGCCGGGAGCTGCACAAATCGGTGCGGTTGCGGGTGCTGTGGGATTATGTGGTGGAGTTGTGCGCGCGGGAGCAGGGGTTGCTGCTCGGCGAAACCCACTGAAGAAACCGGATAAACATGTGGGAGCGGGC
>NZ_JAAAFV010000040.1:10558-32029 GCF_019352915.1 Pseudomonas sp. Xaverov 259
GAGTTTCACCACCTGATGCACCTGCTCGGCACATGCTTGCGCCTCGTCGATCAGCTTGCCGAACGCATCACTGGCGATTTCTGCAGGGGTCAGCCAACGCGTCTTCTGGCTCAGGCGATAGTGATACTGCAGCCCGTTATCCATAAGCTTGCCGTCCAGATCCAGGTCATACCAGGGCGAGCGCACCTGGCAGCCGGGGATGGCTTTTTCCATCTGCCCACCGGTCAGTGTCACGGTGAAGTCGACAGTTTCGGGGTTGCCTAAGTACAGGTCACCCTGTTGACCTTGCCGGCGGTAGTTGATGAAACCGTCCCAGCGGTCTTTCAACGATTGATCGGTATAGACATAGCCGTCCGCCAGTTTTTCCAAGGCGCGTTGATCGTTCATCTGAACGGTGATGGTGTAGCCGTCGTGAACCAAAAAGGCGGTGGGTTGGCGGGTGACTTTACAATCGCTGATGCCATTGCCGAAATTTGCGCAGATGTCCTGATCAGTGGCGGTGCTGCCTTGCTGGCGATCAGCGACGCTCAGTTGCATCAGCGGCATGCGGCTAAAAGCGAGGGTGGCCTGAGTGGCGCCGTTACCCTGCTTGTCGTAATGCACCTGTTTGTTTATGCGCTGGGTGATTTCGGGACGTTCCAGCGGGATATGCTCCTCACGGACCTGGCCCGCAGCGTTGTTGACCAGCACCCAGCGGTCCTGGATGTCGGGCAGGGTCTGGCCGGGGGCGAACACCGGGTTGGTCGGGTCGAGCCACCACACTTGCCCGTCGACTTCGGCGCGTACGATGGCGTGGTTCGGTGCGCTGGTACCGGGGATCAGCAGCGAGTCAGCCACTTCCCCGCGGCTGACCCACGCCGTCTCGGCCTGGATGCCACTGGCCTTGAGCATGGCAGTCAGCAGGATCGCCAGGTCTTTACAATCGCCGTAGCCGTGCTGCTCGATTTCGTCCAGATTGAACGGCACATAACCGCGCTCGGTAGCGCGCCAGTCGCCCAGGTAGCGGTAGTGCTCGTTGATGTGTTGCATCAACGCGCCGACCTGGTCCGCAGGTGACAGGCTGCGAGCGGCGGCGACGGCTGCGGCACTTTGTGCGGGCAGCCTGGCGTCGAGAATCTGGTTGTAGCGCCGAGCAACGTCACCGAAATACGCCTGGCGTTCAAGGGAACTGCCCACTTCGATACGCGGATTTTTCCGTGTTGCAGCGTTGGTAGCTTCATTGATGTAGTTGAGGTAAGTCGGTTTTTTTTGCACCAGATCCAGGGTCTTGCCGTCGGCCGAGCGTGTCACATTGAAACCGTCGAAACTTTCGCTGCGCCACTGAATTGGCTTTTCGGCGGTAAAGCGTGCCTTGAATTGGTCGCGACGATCTCCGTTGGGGCCGAACTTAAGGGCATAGTGAAACTGGGTCATTAATGGTTTGGCGGCACGATGCTCGCGCACGGTATAGCGAATGTGTGTGCCCACACGCAGGTTCGGGAAGGCCAGTGAGGTCTGTTTATCGCGGCTGAAACCCTGGTCCGGGTTTGGGGCTGTACGGGTGTCGATCTGCGTGGCGTCCAGGTTGACCGGCTTGGCGCCTGGTTGGGTAGATTGCGCCTTGAGCACTTCAAGCGTGTCACCTTCGGCGTAATCGAAGTCGATGCGCGAGAGCATTTCGCGGCCGTTGGGTTTGAGAATGGTGTAGTGATAGGTGGTGGTGCAATCGATGCTGTTGTCGCGATTGAAGTGACAGTGCAGCGCGGTATCGCTGGCCAAGGGGGCTTCAGCCATGGGCTGTAACGCGGCGGATGCGCAGTGGGTCACCAGCCCCAGAGTGATGGCGGTCAAAGGGCGGTGAAACTTGAAGAGGTACATGCGCGGCCTCGCTGGATGCATTGAAACGACTACCCAACGGGGTAGCAAGAAAACACTGGGCGTTATGAACCCTAACGACGAAAGATGCAGTCACTTTAGAAAGTAATGCACCGGTAGTCGCCGTGCTGTAGGACAGCTCCTGATTTCGTTATCGAATGTGCAGTTCGAATGTTGTTCTGGGGCGCTTTGCGTATGCGCCCCAGGTTTGCCAGCTCCCACAAGGGATTGGTGTTTACGCGCAGTTAGAGCTTCACCACCTGATGCACCTGCTCAGCACACGCACGCGCCTCGTCGATCATCTTGCCAAACGCCTCGCTGGAAACTTCAGCATGGGTCAGCCAGCGTATTTTCTGGCTCAGGCGATAGTGATACTGCAGACCGTCATCCGTGCGCTTGCCTGCCAGATCCAGGTCATACCACGGCGAGCGCACCTGGCAGCCGGGGATGGCTTTTGCCATCTGCCCACCGGTCAGCGTGAAGCTGTAGTCGTAGGTTTCCGGGTTGCCCAGGTAAAGGTCAGCCTGTTGATCGTAGCGACGGTAGTTGATGAAACCATCCCAGCGGCCCTTGAGCGACTCGTCGGTATAGACGTAGTCGTTCGCAAGCTTTTCCAGCGCACGCTGATCGTTCATGCTGGCGGTGACGGTGTAGCCGTCGTGCACCACGAAAGCGGTGGGCTGGCGGGTGATTTTGCAGTCGCTGATTTCGTTGCCGAAGTTGCCGCAGATGTTCTGGTCGGTGGCGGTGGTGCCTTGTTGGCGGTCGGCGACGCTCATTTGCATCAGCGGCAGGCGGCTGAAGGTGATGGTGGCCTGGGTGGCGCCATTGCCTTGCTTGTCGAAGTGCACTTTTTTGTCCAGGCGCAGGGTGGTTTCCGGGCGTTCCAGCGGGATCTGTTCTTCGCGTACCTGGCCCTGAGCATCATTGACCAGTACCCAGCGGTCCTGGATGTCGGGCAGGGTCTGGCCGGGGGCGAACACCGGGTTGGTCGGGTCGAGCCACCACACCTGGCCATCGACTTCGGCACGCACGATGGCGTGGTTCGCTGCATTGGTGCCCGGGATCAGCAACGAGAACGCCACGTCGCCACGGCTGACCCAGGCAGTTTCGGCCTTGATGCCGCTGGCCTTGAGCATTGCGGTCAGCAGGATCGCCAGGTCTTTGCAGTCGCCATAACCATGCTGCTCGATTTCCGCCAGGTTGAACGGCACATAACCGCGCTCCGTAGCGCGCCAGTCGCCCAGGTAGCGGTAGTGGTCGTTGATGTGCTGCATCAGCGCTTCGACCTGTTGTGCCGGCGCCAGGTTGCGTGCGGCAGCTACGGCAGCGGCCGCTTGCGCCGGCAGGTTGGCGCCGAGGATCTGATTGTAACGCTGGGCGAAATCACCGAAATACGCCTGGCGGTCCAGGGCGCTGCCCACTTCCAGGCGCGGGATGCGTTGCAGCGCGGCGCTGGAGGATTCGTTGATGTAATTGAGGTAGGTCGGCTTTTTCTGCACCACGTCCAGGGTCTTGCCGTTGGCGGATGCAGTGACTTTGAAGCCGTCAAACAGCTCGCTGCGCCACTGGATTGGCCGTTCGGCAGTAAAGCGCGCTTTCACGTGGTCGCGGCGGAAGGCGCTGGGGCCAAACATGAGGGCGTAGTGAAACTGGGTCACCAGCGGTTTGGCGGCGCGCCGCTCACGCACGGTGAAGCGAATTTTTGTGCCCACGCGCAGGTTCGGGAAGGCCAGGGATGTCTGCTTGTAGCGACTGAAGCCCTGGTCCGGGTTGGGCGCGGTGCGCGTGTCGATTTGCGCGGCGTCCAGCGCGACCGGCTTGGCGCCTGGTTGGGTGGATTGCGCGCTGATCACTTCAAAGCTGTCGCCTTCGGCGTAATCGAAGTCGATGCGCGAGAGCATTTCGCGGCCGTTGGGCTTGAGGATGGTGTAGTGCTGGGTGGTGGTGCAGTCGGTGCTGGCGTCGCGGTTGAAGTGGCAGTGCAGCTCGGTGTCGCTGGCCAGCGGGGCTTCGGCCATCGGTTGCAGGGCGGCATTAGCGCAGTGGGAAACCAGCCCCAGGCTCAGGGCAAGCAAGGGGCAGTGAAACGAAAAACGATACAAACGGTACATTGGCGCCTCGGGTGACACAGTGGAACAACTACCCGATGGGTAGTGAGAAGGCGCCGGATGATAATGGGTCGCAACAACAAAAGCCAGGATTGTCTGACAATTAATGTGGCTGAAAGGCCCGTGCTAGAGCCTTTGGTTTGATTTGTGTCAGGGGTTTAGCAGTTCAAATTCGGCACTGGCAAGCTTTTCGCCGTTTACCAGCACATGCACCCGATGCGTGCCTGCGTAATGCTTGCGTGTGGTCAATTCACGAATAGGTTGTTCGCGGCGGATGGCATGATGTTCGCCTGCGCCCAGGGTAAAGGCCTTGAGCTTGAACACTTTCGCCGCGCTGTGGCCGGCGCTTTTTACGTAGTCGATGGCGTAGTCGACCACCAGCTTCTGCGCAGTGGCGCCAGTGGATTCCAGGCTGAACGACAGGCTAATGCGCTCGCCCAGGTTGATCACCGCCGGTGTGACTTTCAGGTGGTGAATATTCACCTCGGCCTTGGCGCCGGCGCCCATGATCGTCAGTGCGCGGGTATTGCCTTGCTTGATCAGGTTGCGCAAGGCGTGCCGGGCGATCCAGGCCGTGTGCGGGTTGTCCAGGTTCCAGCCTTCGATCAGGCCGAGCACCCAGTCCGGGTGGTCCTTGGTGATGTCATTAAGGTGGTTGGCCACCGACTTGCGCACATACAGGCTGCTGTCGGCCTTGAGGTTAGCCAGGATCGGGGCGCACAGCTGCGGGTTGGCCTGCACCTGGGCCAAGCGAAAGGACCACGGCAGGCGAGGGCGCGAGCCTTCACTGGCGAGGCGGCGCACATGTTCGTTGGCGTCCAGCGACCACTGCTGCATCACGGCCAGGGTGCGTTCGAAGTCGCTCAACAAGAACGGGCGAATCGCGAACTCGGCCGAGCCAAAAGTGGTGAAGTATTTGAGCGCGGCCATGGAGCGCTTGAAGTCACTTTGCCCGTAACTGGCCACGTAGTGCGCCAGGAACAGGCATACAAATGCACTGTTCAGGCGCGGAGTCAGGGCGTACAGCAGCTTGAGGGTTTGCGCATAATCCAGTGGAATTACCGCATGCAGGCTCTCACTGACGCGTGCCATGCGCTGCATCACTGACAACTCGGCCAGCCCGGCTTTGGCGTGCTTTAGAAAGCCTTTGGCGTCAAATGCCGGGTACACCGCCGTCATTTCACTGGCGATGTGTTGCAGGCGTTCGACGTTGAAGATTTCCTTGAGGGCCGGGGCGCTTTGGTCGGTCATCGGTGATTCCATGGCTAGAGAAACCAGCGGTATTCCCGCGCGTTGATCTCTTGTTGAAAGGCCAGGTGGTCCTGGCGTTTGTTTTCGCAGTACACGTCGATAAATTCGGCGCCCAGCTTATCGCGCAACACCGCTTGATGCTGCATGGCACGCACGGCGTCGAGCATTTCCAGGGGGAAGTCGGCACCGCTGTTACGGTCCTCGTTCAGCGGCGCGATGGGTTCTTGCCTGGCTTCAAGGCCATGCTCCAAGCCTGCCAGGATCGCTGCCAGCACCAGGTACGGGTTGGCGTCGGCGCTGGCCAGGCGGTGTTCGATGCGCAGGTTGCGCGGGTCGGACTCGGGAATGCGCACGCAGGCGTCGCGGTCTTCAAAGCCCCAACTGGCGCGAGTGGCCGCGTTTACAGTGCCACCCAAGCGGCGGAAGGCGTTGTGGTTGGGCGAGAAGATCGGCATGCAGTGCGGCAGCAACTCCAGGCAACCGGCCACCGCGTGGCGCAGCGGTTGCTGCTGGTGCGCCGCGAGTAAGTTATTGCCCGCGCCGTCATACAGGCTGACATGCACATGCATGCCGCTGCCGGGAAATTGCAGGTAAGGCTTGGCCATAAAACTGGCGCGGTAACCGTGTTTGAGTGCCACGCCACGCGTGCTGCGGCAGAACAGCGCGGCCCAGTCGGCGGCGCGCAGGCCGTCGTCGCAGTGGCCGAAGTTGATCTCGAACTGACCAGGGCCGAGTTCGGCGGTGATCACCGTGATGTCGATGCCTTGGGCCTGGGCGGTTTGCGCCATGTCGTCGAGCACTTCACTGAAGCGCGACAACCGCTCGATATGCAGGTTGGGCTGGTCGTCAGCGTCATCACTCAACGGGTCGCGGGCGAATTGCGGCAGGCCGTCGTCAAGTTTTTTATCGAACAGGTAAAACTCCAGCTCAAACGCCACCACCGGGTGAATGCCCTTGTGCTGCAGGCGTTCCAGCACCTTGGCCAAGACTTCACGCGGTTCGAATTCGATCGGCGCTTCGGTGCCATCCGAGGTGATCAGCATCTGCCCCAGCGGCTGCGCTTCCCAGCTCACCGGCTTGAGCGTGCCCGGCACCAGGCGGCGGTTGGCATCCGGGTCGCCGTCGTGAAAGCAATAGTCACCAATCTTGAACAGCCCGCCCTGGGCGCCCAGCAGCACGGCATTTTGCGGCAGCTTCAGCGGGCTGCCGGCGGCGACTTTTTCGAGCATCTCCACCGGGTAGCGCTTGCCGTAGAAGTGCCCGGGAATGTCCAGGGCGATCAGGTCGACGTAACGCACCTCGGGGTGGTTCTGGCGAAAGGTCCGTACTTCGGCCAGCAACGTGGAGGGTTGGCTTTTCACGGGTGTTGCTCCTAGTTGTAAACCCACAATACGCGGGCGGGCAGATCAGTCAGGTTGGCGTAGCGGCAATGGGCAAAACTGGTCAGGTGGAAGCTGTCGCCTTGGCCGAGGGTGACCGAATCGGCCTCACCTTCCACCCACAGCGTCAACTCGCCCTCCAGCACAAAACCGGCCTGCTCGGCGCGGTCGCTCATGGTTTGCTCGCCACTGTTGGCACCCGGTGCCAGCAGGCTGTCGAGCATCGAAAAGGCGCCGTGCATGCTTGGCGAAACCAGAATGTCGGTGATGCCATTGGCGTAATACACCGTGCGCCGCTCGTTGGGGCGCGTCACCCAATCCACCGCCTTGGGTTTGGGCAGGCTGTAGAAGTAGGTGGTGGGTACGTCGAGGGCGTGGCTGATGGCGGTGAGATCGGCCACGGTAGGGCGCGACAGGCCGCGTTCGACTTGAGACAAAAAGCCCACCGAACGCTCGATTTTTTGCGCGAGTTGGGCGAGGGTGAGCTTCTTGTGCTTGCGCAGGTCGTGGATGAGGACGGCCAGTGCGTCGAGTTCTTGTTGTTGATTCATGAAATTAATGTCGAGAAATTTCATGAAAAATTACAGGAATTATTTCATATGAGCAACAGCGCGGCGGTCGATTAATCGACCTTGAACTGATGTAGCCAGACGTTTGCGGTAATCAGGCGAGCAGGTATTACCGCCGAAGTTTTTCCTTCGCTCACCGCCCACACCTCGCACTGGCTGCGTAAGCTGCCGTCAGCAGAGGCTTCGGTACGACCATCATTACGGATGAGGTATTGCACTGACTCAAGTAGCTCAAGACCCGCCGGAATGGGCTGACCCGTCGCAATCAGAAAGTCGAGTTTGACCTTGGGCTCGCGCAATTCATCGGTTCGACCGAGGCCAACATCGGCGCAAATATCAATACCGAAGGGCAGGTCCGGGAGTAGCTGGTTGTCGAACAGAGGCAGCAGCTGACAGCCGCGTTGATGTTTTGCGGTGGAGGTGCTCAGTTCATACACATTGACACTCAGTGTCTCGGAGAGTTGGTACACAAATACCAGGGGCGGGTCGCCGTCGAAAAGCTCCGGCGAGGCCGTTTCCGGGTCGAAAATGATCAGCTCGTTATCCTTTTCTACAGCCTGCTCTGCTGATAGGCCCATATAGTCGATCAAGGCGGTATTTCGTTTGGGCCACATTGAAATCAAGGGCGCGCCCCAAAACGATCGTTTCCCGAAATTGTTCCCGGCCACTACGTAATTCAAAGCCTCATAGCGCCGTGGGTTCTGTTTGCTGGGCGTTAACAATGCATTTGTACCCGGTAATATGACCAGGCGTCCCCAATGCCTGACCGGGAAAGCGCGAATAATCTGCCTGACGTGCTGTTGAATTGTCCGGCGGTAAAACATTTCCAACTGTTTAAGCTCTTGCACATTCTTGACGCTGCTCCACGGAATGTTCCAGTAGAGTTCGGGCGCGGTTACAAACGTAACCAGGGGCTTGAATGAATCGTCTTTGAGGGCTACCAATGAGCGCCTCATCGAACTGATCAACTGCTCTGTGCGGCGATTCGTCTCACGCTTGGCGAATTCCAGAATTGACTCATGGGCCGCGCGCAATGAGTGGGTATCGGGAGTATTGGTTTGCAACGAAAGTACTTGTATGTGCTGTGTCACTTGGCGACGTCCTCTGAGTTCTGAAAACCACAGCTCATGGCTGGATTTGAATTGAGAACTCAGAGCACTGGGATGGCTATAGGACTTCTCCAGTTTTTGATGCGCGAACGTTGGGCTCTTTAGTCAACGAGCACGCCGCAGCATCTGCGGCTGAATGAATTGCCACGCCTGCGGTCGGAACCTGGGTACGCATCATTCATTGAAGGAGCCCCCATGAAGTCCAAGACCCTAGCCGCTTGCCTGCTGCTCACCGCTGGCCTGTCGACCGCCAGCTTTGTCGTGCAGGCCGGTGATACACCCCAGGAAACCGTGCAGCCTTCCAGCATCAATACGCGGGATTTGAAAGAAGGCGACCGCGCCCCGGATATCCTGATGCGCAAGGAATCGGCGGTCAGTGACTGGAAAAAACGCGGCCTCAAGCAGCCGGAGGCAGACAGCCAATGGGCGCGGGTGGGGGACAAGTTTGTGCTGCTCAAAACCACCAACGGCACCATTCTTGAGATCACCCCCGTCAAGCGATGATCGGTCTGTTCTCCTCGCGCTGGCGTTAAGGTAACCGGCCACAGCGGTCGCGTTACCTCACCCATCACTTTTTGATTTTCATTGGGCCGTTGTTGAAGGCAAGTCATCCAGCGTGAGCTTGCCGACGTTGTTGCTTTGCAGTTCGTAGCGCAACTCTTCAACCATCTTGGCCACTTCTTGCGCGGTTTGCAGCCGGTTGGTGCTGATGCCTGTCACCACCAGGTCAACCCGGCCGGTTTCGGCGTCGTAGACCTTGAGGGTCAGGGACGCGTCCCGGCACAGGGTGAATTCGCAGGTCAGCGGTGATAAACCTTCTTCGATGCAGTTGCGCAATTGAGAGAGGGTAAACATGGGCCTCGGCCTCCTCAACGACGACGCAGCAACAAGCCCACAAGCAGGCCGATACCGGCAACGACAGCCACGGTAGTCAGGGGTTTGTTTTTGGCGAAATCACCGACGGTCTCCAGCGCGTCGCCGTAAGTTTGCTGCAGTTGACCTGCGGCCTGACGCGCTACACCTTCAGCCTGCAATTGTTCATCGCCGGTGAGGTCGCCGATAAAGCCCTGGGCCTTGCCGGCAACTTTTTCTACGGCGCCTTTGACTTGTTCGCTTTTCATCGTGCTTTCCTTGGAAGAGATCAAACCATTACGGCGCGGGACCAAAGGCCCTGCACCCACTCCTCAAGGTTAAGCAGCACGCGCCAGTGCAATAAGGCGAATTTGCACTGGTCGCACTAGTGCATTTGCACTCTATGGTTTGCTTTTGACGCGCAGTTCGCCGGCAAACAAGCCACGCTCCCTGGCCCACACAATGGCCGCGCTGCGGCTGTGTACACCGAGTTTGGAGTACACCGTGGCCACATGGTTACGCACGGTGTTGGGTGCAAGCTTCAGGCGCGAGGCAATCTCTTTGTCGGCCAGGCCTTCGCAGATCAAACCCAGCACATCACGCTCTCGGGCGGTGAGGTCGGTAAAGGCCACGTTCGGCAGGTTGGGGCTGTTGACGCTCTTGGCGTTGGCCAGTTTTTCGATCAGGGTCTGGCTGAACCAGGAGGCGTCCTGCATCACTTCCTCGATGGCCGCCACCAGCTCCAGCTCCGAGCGTTTGCGTTCGGTGATGTTCATCAGCACCAGCAGGTAGCAGGGCACGTCTTCGATAATCACCGTGTCGGCGGAGACCACGCAGTCGATCACCTCGTTGCCTTTCTTGCGCACCTTGAGGTCCTGGCCTTCGAGGTTGCCGGCCTTTTCCAGGGTGGTGAACAGCTGCGTGCAGGCGGGGGCACTGTCGATGAAGTTGATATCCTCGACGTTCTTGCCGATCAGTTCTTCGCTGGTGTAGCCGGTGATGCTCATGAACGCTTCGTTGATATCCACCACTTGCCGGTTGGCGGCGTTGCACACCAGGGTCGGCACCGGCGTCAGGCGGAAGGATTTGGCGAACCGTTCTTCGCTCTGGCGCAGGGCGGTCTCGGCCTTGCGCCGTGGTTCCAGGTCGGTGAAGGAAAACAGCATGCAGTCTTCCTCGTTCATGTCCAACGGCTGGCCGGCGACGATCACCAGTTTGCTGCCGCCTTCGGGCAGGCGCAGCTCGGCCTGCATCTGCGGGATGGTCGCGCCTTCGCCCAGGCGCTGGATGGCCAGGTCCTTGCGGTCGGCCTGTTCCAGCACGTCCAGCTCATACACGGATTTGCCGATGACCTGGTCGCGGTTGTAACCGGTCATCTCCAAAAAACCCTGGTTGACCTTGATGTAGCGCAGGTCGCTGAGGCGGCAGATCACGGCAGGCGCCGGGTTGGCATTGAAGGTTTTCTCGAAGCGCTGCTCGGCGCTGGCCCACTCGGTGGCGTCGCTGAGGATCAGCACCAACAGCTCTGGCTCGCCGTGGGCGTCCGTCAGCACCAGGCTGCGCAAGCGGTGGACCCAACTGCGGTCTTCGTCGGCGGCGGGGGTGACTTCCACCACCACATCGCTGAATTCTTCACCGGCTGCTATTCGGCTAAGCGGGTAGCTGTCCAGCGGCAAGGGGTGGTTGTTGCGATAGCGCAAGGCGAAGCGCTTGGCGTATTGCTCGGTATTGGCGCCCAGCTGCTCCACCTCACTGACCCCGTGCATGGTCAGCGCGGCTTCGTTGGCCCACAGAATGGTCTGGTCGACTTCGGCCAGGATCACACCGTCCGATAACCCGGAGATGATCTGCTGCAGTTGGCGGCGGTTGGTTTCTTTGGCAAGAACGTCCTGGGTCATGGTCTCTCCGGGGATGGGCGCATGAAGGGTACGACACCCAGGCCTCAGGATAGTGCACACAGAGTGCCCGCTGCGGGGTGCGAATGCACCAGATACTCTGGTGCATTTGAGCGGGGACGACCGGCAACGGTCTCGCCAGACTGATACGGTCAACCACTCAAAGGATTAATCATGACAACTGTCTATGAAACCAACCGTTCACCGTTTCGCGTTTCCTGGAGCTCTGTGCTGGCGGGTAGTGCAATTGCCCTGGTGACCTACCTGGTACTCAGCGTGCTGGGCACGGCCATCGGCGCAAGTGCCGTCAACCCGATGGAAGCGGGCAACCCACTGAGCGGCTTCGGCACCGGCGCCGGGATCTGGCTGTTTGTCTCGACCCTGGTGGCGGTCGGCCTCGGCGCCTTTGTGGCCGGGCGCACTGCACCTGACCGTGGCGGGCTGCACGGCTTACTGACCTGGACCTTCACCACCTTGCTCACCACCTGGCTGCTGGCTGGTCTGGCCGCCAGCGTGGTCGGCACCGCCGGTAACGTAGTGGGCAAAGGTTTGTCCGCCGCCGGCAGTGGTATCGCCGCTGCTGCGCCTGGGATCGGCAACAGCATCAAGCAGCAGTTGAACGAGCAAGGCATCCAACTCGATTGGAACAGCCTGCAAGGCCAACTCGACACCTTGCTCAAGCAAAGCGGCAAGCCTGAACTGGACCCGGCCAACGTCGAGCAGAAAACCGACCAGGCCACCGCTGACGGCAAGCAATCGGCCAAGGACGCCGCGACCAACCCTGCACAGGCCGGTGATGAGTTGAAGCAGTGGTTCGAACGCGTCAAAGCCTCCGGCGAGCCTGCGTTGAATGCAGCGGATAAAGACGCGCTGGTCAACATCGTGGCCGCCCGTACCGGCAAGAGCAAAGCCGAAGCCACGCAGATTGTCGACAACTATGCCCAGGCTTATCAGCAAGCCATGCAGAAGGTCGATGAGCTGAAACAGCAAGCCGAACAGAAAGCCCGTGAAGCCGGTGAAGTAGCGGCTAAGCAGCTGTCCCGCGCTGCATGGAGCACCTTGGCCATGTTGCTGCTGGGTGCAGCCTTGAGCTTCTATGTGGGTCGTACCGCGCTGACCACGCGTCGCGTGCCGTTGGCTTAAGCCGGGAATGTGCGGCAGGGACGCCGCTATTCCCTGGTACCCACCGGTTATGGTGTGAACTCGCTACCCCCTGCGCTCGAATGAATGCGTAAAATACCGGCTTTTTACGTGTATCACGCAAAGGTGCCCCTTGAGCGCAGGCAAAGCTGTCGGACTGTTATTACTCACTTCCCTGTTGGCGGCGTGCGGTACTTCGCCGCCACGCACGCCAAACGACATCTGCGGCATCTTCCGTGAAAAAGACGACTGGTACGACGCCGCCAAGGTCACGCAAAAGCGTTGGGGCGTGCCGATCCAGGTGCCGTTCGCAATCATGTATCAAGAGTCGGGCTTCCGCCAGGATGCCAAGACCCCGCGCAAATACCTGTTATGGATCATCCCCTGGGGACGCGTGTCCACCGCCGAAGGCTATTCCCAGGCCAAGGATGAAGTCTGGAACGACTACCGCAAGAGCACCGGCCGCAGCGGTGCGAGCCGTCAGGATTTCGACGACTCCATCGACTTTGTGGGTTGGTACATGGACAAGACCTACACCATCAACGGCGTGTACAAATACGACGCCTATGGCCAATACCTGAACTACCACGAAGGCTGGGGCGGCTATCGCCAGCGCACCTATGCGGCCAAAACCTGGTTGCCGCCGGTGGCGAGCAAGGTGCAGGCGCGCTCGCAGATGTACGCGGCGCAATATGCGCGCTGCAAGGATGATTTGGGCCGGGGGTTCTGGAGCCGGTTCTGGCATTGGTTGTAATAAACTCAGACAAGGGTGTGGCGAGGGCGCTCTTGCCAAGCTCACTCTATTCTGGGAAAACCCCAGCCTTTACCTATCCAACGAGAGCCCCATGAGCAACGACGAACTGCAGATCACCGACACCCGCCAGGGCACCGGCAAAACCGTGGTCAAGGGCGCGCTGATCACCACCCAATACACCGGCACTCTTGAGGATGGCACCGTGTTCGATTCGTCCTGGGAGCGCGGCAAGCCGTTCCAGTGCGTGATCGGCACCGGGCGTGTGATCAAGGGGTGGGATCAAGGCTTGATGGGCATGCAGGTCGGCGGCGTGCGCACGCTTTTTGTGCCGGCACACTTGGCTTATGGGGAGCGTTCGATGGGCGCGCATATCAAGCCCAACAGCAACCTGCGTTTTAAAATTGAGTTGCTGGAAGTGCTGACGCGCGACGATTAAAGGGGAAATAAACATGGAAGTTGGTTGCTCACTCGAAGGCATTCGGGTGGTTCAACTGCACGGCGGCGACGCGGGTGAGCTGCAGTGTTTTTTTGACCAGGCACCCGAGTATTTCATCGCGGTCAATGGTGAACCGGCATCACCGACCGAAGCGCACGAAGAGTTACAGGGCTATTTGCCTGCAGGTTGGCATTGCAGTCGGATGTACTGGCTGGGTTATCGCGATGCGCAGGACCAACTGGTTGCCGTGGTGAACATCGCGGCAGATTTGCTGGCTGTCGGCGTATGGCATATCGGTTTGCTAATGGTGCATACGCGCCGGCATGGCACCGGTTTTGCGCGACAATTGCATGCCGATCTTGAAGCGTGGGCGGTGCGCAACGGTGCCCAGTGGCTGCGGTTGACGGTGGTGGTCGGCAATACCAAGGCCGAGCGCTTCTGGCCCAAGCTTGGGTATGGGCAGGTGCGCACGCGTGAAGGCATCAGGATGGGACGGCAGGTGAACAGGGTGTCGATTCGGGTCAAACCCGTTGCCGGCGGGGAACTGCATGATTACCTGAAACTGGTTGAGCGGGATCGGCCCGATATGCCGTAATAGCGGACGTACGTAGTCCTTGTGGGAGCTGGCTTGCCTGCGATGACGCAGTGTCAGCAATAAACCTCCCGCAGACAGTCCGCTATCGCAGGCAAGCCAGCTCCCACACTTGATCTTCAGTTTCTGAACTCACCCTGAACGATCCATCCAAACGCCATCGGTAAATTCTCCTACGGTTTACTCCCTCGAAATCGCGGGGTAAACTCCGCGCGTTTTCATCAATAGCGGAGACCCTCAGTGGGTACTTGTTCGAGTGACAGTCGTCGGCCGGTTTCGGTAACCGGCACCTACTTGGCAAGGTAACGCGCATTTTTCCTGATGCCGTTGTCTCGCCTCACAAAGCGAGAAGCGGCATAGCGGCAGCGGCCAGTCCTGGCACCTGCCTGCATCCCTCTCATCGACGCTGACCAGCACCTGAAATCAATCAGGATGCTTCGGACGCGCCTGCTATTTACGGTGGGCGAGCCAAGCTGACTGTGCCTTAACAATGGGCGCGGTGCAGTGGGTCGTACCTGCACGAAGGCTTCTTGCATGCGCAGCAGTCATGGAGATTTTTTATGCAGGCAATCAATAACATCAACCTCAACTCTTTGGTCGATACCGTGGTCAGCCTCACCGCGGCGTTTGTCCTCGGTGGCTTGATCGGCTTTGAGCGCCAGTACCGCCAACGCACGGCGGGCTTGCGCACTAATGTGCTGGTGGCGGTGGGCGCGGCGATTTTTGTCGACATGGCCAACCGCCTGGGCGGCGCCGAAGGCGCGGTGCGAGTAGTCGCGTACGTGGTCTCGGGCATCGGCTTTTTGGGCGCCGGCGTGATCATGCGTGAGGAAGGCAATGTGCGGGGGCTCAACACCGCCGCCACACTTTGGGCATCGGCGGCGGTGGGGGCGTGTGCGGGGGCCGACCTGATCCTCGAAGCGCTGCTGGGCACGCTGTTTGTGCTGGCGGCCAACACCTTGCTACGGCCGATCGTCAATAACATCAACCGCCAGCCTTTGGACGTGGTGTCGGCGGAGGTCACCAACATCCTCTATGTCATCGCCCGGCGCAGCCAGCAGCAGGCGGTGATGGTGCTGCTGGAAGCCGAGCTTGCGCGCTGCAACTACCCGGCCAGCGACGTTGACGTGCGGCCGTTCGGCAGCGAAGAAGTGGAGATCGAGGCGACCCTGGTGGCCACTTCGGTAGATGGCGACGAACTGGACGCGCTGGTGGCGCGAATTTCCACCTCGACCCTGGTGGTACAGGCGTTCTGGAGCCCGAGTACCACCGACTAGCAAGCGCTTGCAGAGGCTGCTCTGCGAGGAAAAGTCCTACATGTGAATGGGATTACCCCTTCGGTCAAAACGTTATTTCGTTGTTAAGGTTGCGCACTTGCAGCCAGACGGTGGAAACGGTTTGGCGATACGTGCTCGGCATGTTTTCGATCGAAAGGGGCCAGGCTTGGCCTGGCTATTCGCCTGAGTGAAGGCCGTCCGCTGGTCGGAACTGTTATTTCTCACAGGTACCTGTGTCCCGTGTGCTGTGTAAGGGTGCTTATTCTTCTCAGGGTAGTTATATGATCAAAGCGTCAGGTAGTGGAAACAAAGCGCTAATTGTGGATGACCATCCGTTCATCCGCGCAACTGTCAGGCATTTATTGAAGGCCGAAGGGTTCGCTGATATCGATGAAGCCGGTACAGGCGCGGATGCTCTCCAAAAGGTGAGAGAGGGGCGCCCCGCCTTGATCATTCTCGACCTGGCCATTCCAAAGCTGGGTGGGCTGGAAGTGATCAGCCGGGTCAAGGCGCTGGGTGTGCCGTGCAAAATTCTTGTACTGACGTCGTTTCTGCCCGAGTTTTTTTCCACGCGGTGCATGCGTGCCGGTGCCATGGGGTTTGTCGCCAAGACGGGGGAGCTGGAGGAACTGCAAAAAGCGATCAGGGCGGTGATGTCCAACTACAACTGCTTCCCCAGCCTGCCGAGCAGTTCGGTACGCCGTGATGATTTGCAGGCGACCGAGTACGAGTTGGTGCAGTTACTTTCGGATCGCGAAGTGGCCGTGCTGAGGATGTTGGCGCTGGGTTTCAACAACAACAAAATCGCTGCAGATATGCTGCTGAGCCACAAGACCATCAGCACCTATAAAACCCGGCTCAAGGAGAAGCTGCGTATGACATCCGTGGTGCACATGGCCAAGTTTGCCCAGCGTAATCACCTGATCTGATTCCCTATGATCCTTACCCAGGTTCGGTGGTTGATCATGGCGTTGTCGATGAGCCTGCTGCCGATGTTCGCCGTCGCCCTTGATGAGCCTCACACCTTACGGTTGTTGGGGCATGCAAGCCTTGATGGCAGTAGCCCGCCCGTGGTGCTGGGCGAAGCTGACTGGCACTGGCTGCGTGAGCGGCGCACTCTGTTGATGGGGGTTTCCGCGCCGGATTACGGGCCTTTCGAACTGACCAACAACAACGACGAACTGGAGGGCGTGACGGCCGACTATGCAAAGCTGCTCGCTCAGGCGCTGAATGTCAGCGTTGAAGTGCGCCGCTATGACACCCGTGATGAGGTGATCGAGGCGCTCAAACACGGCGCCATCGACTTCCTCGGTTCGGCCAACGGGTTTGAAGCCGGGGACCCACAACTGGTCCTGTCGCGTTCCTATGCCAATGATCAGCCGGTGCTGGTCACTCGCACCGGTGACACCCAATCCCTGAGTGTCGACCTGGCCGGCAAGCGTGTGGCGATGCTTTATCACTATATGCCGCCCGATGTGGTCGAGGCTTTTTACCCCAAGGCCCATGTGGAGCTGTTTGCGTCGGTTTTCGAAGCCATCGGCGCCGTGGCGTTCGGACGCGCCGATGTCTACCTCGGAGATGCCATCAGCGCCCACTATCAGATCAACCGCAACCACCTCAATAATGTGCAACTGGCGGATTTTTCCACCTTGGAGTCCAACGCGTTCGCGTTTGCGGTGGCCCGCGACAACATCCGCATGCTGCGCATTATCAACAGCGCGCTGAGGTCGATCCCGGGTAACCAGCAGCTGGATATATTGCGCCGTTGGAGTGCTGGCAACCTTGGTTTTCTGGGGGCCGAACGGCTGCACCTGAGTACCAGCGAGCAACGCTGGCTGGAGAAACACCCGCGCGTCAGGGTGGTGGCGTCCGACCAGATGCTGCCGTTGGCATCCTTCACGGCGCAGGGGAGATCAGAGGGTTTGAGTGCCGACGTTCTGACCCGGATCAGCCTGCGCACGGGCTTGAAGTTCGATGTGGTCCCAGGCGGCTCGATGTCCCAGCAAATCGAGACGGTCAGTTCGGGCCGGGCGGACATGATGGCGGTGGTTTCCCCCAGCATCGAGGGCTCTGATCAGGTGCGCTTTACAAGGCCGTACCTGACCAATCCGCTGGTGCTGGTCACCCGCAGCGACGACCCAGGCACCCTGACCTTGGAGAATATGCTGGGCAAGCGTCTGGCGCTGCCCAGCGGCAACGCCCTGCGTGAGATCATCAACCGTGACTATCCCGGTATCCACTTCGTTGAGGCGAAGAACCCTACGGATGCCATGGCCCTGGTGGCTAACGGCAGCGCCGAGGGTGCCGTCAGTTCATTGATTTATGCGCGCTACCTGATCGCCTTTGAGTACCGCGACCGTTTGCAAGTGACCAGCACCGTCGGCTCTGAACCCGTGCGTATGACGTTCGGGGTCAACCGGGGTCAGTTGGAGCTGTACTCGATACTGGACAAGGCGTTGTTGAGTATCCCGCCTCAGGAAATGGATGAGCTGGTCAGCCAATGGCGCACCGATGTCATCATCGAAGACCATTGGCTACGCCATCGTAGTGCGATTATCCAAGGGTTCGGCCTGGCGGCGGTATTGCTGCTGATTACCCTGGGATGGGCGATTTACCTGCGCAGCCTGATCCGTAAGCGGGCTCAGGCCGAGCGGGCGTTGAGCGACCAGATGCGCTTTATGGGCGTGCTCATCGACGGTACGCCGCACCCGATCTACGTGCGTGATCGCCAGGGCCGGCTGATGGCTTGCAATAGCGCTTACCTGGATGTCTTTGGCTTCAAGCTGGAAGCGGTGATCGGCAAGACGATCATCGAAACCGATACCGGCAACCCGCCGCAGGCCCAGTCTTACCACGAGGATTACTTGCGGCTGATGGAGCGAGGCGAGCCGCAGATTCATGATCGGGTACTCAGGTTGCCCGCGGGCAAGGTGCTGACTATCTACCACTGGATGCTGCCGTACCGTGATGGCGACGAAAATGTCGTCGGCATGATTGCCGGTTGGGTCGATGTGAGCGAGCGCCAGCGGCTGCTGGGCCAGTTGCAGGAGGCCAAGGAAGACGCCGACGCCGCGAACCGCGCCAAGACCACGTTCCTGGCGACCATGAGTCACGAAATTCGCACCCCCATGAACGCGGTGATCGGCATGATCGAGCTGGCGTTGGCCAATGCCGAGCAAGGACGTGCCGACCGCGATGCCCTGGAAGTAGCCTCGGTGGCCTCCCACGGCATGCTGGAGTTGATCGGCGATATTCTGGATATTGCCCGGATCGAGTCCGGCCATCTGTCTTTGGCCCTGGAGCCCGCCAACCCCCATGAACTGTTGACGTCGGTGGCGCGGGTATTCGAAGGGCTGGCGCGGGCGAAGGGCCTGGCCCTGCAGGTAGAGCTTGACCCGCAGATGGATTGCGCGGTGTTGATCGACCCGTTGCGATTCAAACAGGTGGTGTCCAACCTGCTGAGCAATGCCATCAAGTTTACCCATCAGGGCCAGGTACGCATGGGCGGGCGCTGTGGGCTGGGATCGGATCCCAGCCAGTTGAACCTCAGTGTGTGGGTCGAAGACACTGGCATCGGCATCAGTGCTGAAGATCAGCAGCGGCTGTTCAATCCGTTTATCCAGGGCAGCAATACTGAGCAATCGGCGCGCAGCGGGTCGGGCCTGGGGCTGGTGATCAGCCGCACACTGTGCGAAATGATGGCGGGCAAGCTGCAATTGAGCAGTGCGTTGGGGCAGGGGACGCGCGTGGACGTGGCACTGACGCTGGCCAGGACGGCAGCAGTACTGGACGAGGATTCGGCCACGCCGGCCCCCACCCAGCCCACCCGAGTACTGGACATCCTGGTGGTGGATGACTACCCGGCCAATCGCCTGCTGCTGGCCCGGCAACTGAACTTCCTGGGGCATCGCATTATCACCGCCGAAGACGGTGCCCAAGGCTTTGAACGCTGGCAAACCCACCAGCCTGATGTGGTTATCACCGATTGCAATATGCCCCTCAGGGATGGCTATGCCTTGGCGCGTGAGATCCGCGCGCAAGAGCGTGAGCAAGGTTTGCACGCCTGCCTGCTGCTGGGGTTTACCGCCAATGCCCAGCCGGAAGAAACCGAGCGCTGCCGGCAGGCGGGCATGGATGGCTGCCTGTTCAAGCCTGCCGGGCTTGAGGATTTGCGCTCGGCGCTGGGCGCCTATGCGCTCAGCCCGGGTTCAACCACCGCTGAGCCGGGGTTTGATCTGAAGGCGTTGATCTTGGTGACGGGGGATGATCGCGCGGCGCTCAAGGAGCTGCTGAGCGCCTTGCTCGACAGCCTGGAGGTGGACCGCGCGATGCTGGCGTCGTTGCAACGCCAGCACCGTTTTGGTGAGCTGCACGACCTTGCACACCGCGTCAAAGGAGGGGCACGCATGGTCAAGGCCCAGGCATTGATCGCCAGCTGCGAAACGCTGGAAGCGGTGTGTGAACGCCAGGAGCGCAGCGCATTGGCCGCCGCAGTTGTGGCGATAGACGTGGCGATTGGTGATTTGCATCAGCACATGGGTGAATATTACAAGCAGGCCTGACGGCAGTTGAGGGGTATTCGGTGGATTTGGGAGAACTCCTACATGAAGGGGGAACATGCCTGATTTTGTCTTCGGCATATGTCTGGAAAATGGACCAGGCTCACTGACGAGCGCTGCCAGCCCAGGGGTTCGCCATGCCGAACAAAGCACTGACTATCCTGATTGCCGATGAACAACACCTGCAACGACTGCACATCGAAAAAATGCTTAATCGGTTGGGGTACCACCGGATCGTGCCGGTGCAAACCTACCAAGAAGTCCAGATACTGACCGCTATCCCGGCCGAACCCTTCGACGTGCTGATCATGAATGCGGGGCTGGCGGCGCAGGCCTGCGGGCCGCAGCCACAGGCGCGGCATGTGCTGCTCTATGACCATCAGGACCTGGGCAAGCCATCTGGCACAAAGCCTGGGGTGCTGGTGCGGTTGCCGGGCGTACCGGACAACATCAACCTCGAACACTTCATGGACATCATCGACCCACCCGAGGCCACGGCGGGCCTGCGGGTATTGCCATGGCTGCGCGAGTTATCGCGCAAACCGCTGGCCGGGGTTTAGTCCCACTTCGGCGCGATGCCTTTTGGGCTGGTCAAACGATGGCCACGCTCCAGGGCGGCAATCTGCGCCATATCGGCGGTGCTCAAGGCCAGTTGCAGGGCCTTGAGATTGCTTTGCAGGTTGGCGCGTTTGGTCGACGACGGGATCACCGCGTAACCCAACTGCATGGCCCAGGCCAGCGTGACCTGCGCCGGTGTGGCTTGATGGCGCTCGGCGATCTGCTGGATCACCGGGTCTTTGAGCACTTCGCCGTAGGCTAGGGTCATGTACGAGGTGATCTGGATGCCATGGGCGGTGGCGAAATCCACGACCTTCTGGTTTTGCAGGTAGGGGTGCAGCTCGATCTGGTTGGTGGCGATGTTCTCGGCCCCCACCGCAGCGATTGCCTGCTTCATCAGGTCGATGGTGAAGTTGGAAATACCGATTTGGCGGGTCAGGCCCAGGCGCTTGGCTTCCAGCAACTGGCCCATGAATTCAGCGACCGGCACCTGGTCTTCCGGCGATGGCCAGTGGATCAATGTCAGGTCGAGGTAGTCGGTTTTGAGTTTGCGCAGGCTTTCGCGCAGGCTCGGGATCAACTGGCCTTCGGCGAAATTGGCGATCCAGATCTTGCTGGTGATAAACAGCTCATCACGCGCTACGCCGCTGGCGGCAATGGCTTGACCGACCTCGGCTTCGTTCTCGTAGATCTGTGCGGTGTCGATGACGCGGTAGCCCAGCTCCAGGCCGGTGCTCACGGAGTCGATCACCACTTGCCCTTGCAGGCGGAAGGTGCCGAGGCCGAAGTCGGGGACGTTTTGGGTGGGGGTAGACATCAGTAACTCCAGAGAGGGTGTGAACAATGGAGTCGAGTATCCGCCCGTCGTTCACTCGGAAAAACCACCGATTGCAAAAAGGACTCTTAACCACAAGTCACGAATACCCCCAAGCCCTGTATGTGCGGCTTGATGGGGTGAGTAGGGTTGTTGTGGCAAGCCCGCTTACTGTGGTGATAAGGGCTGTTGTGGCGAGCGGGCTTGCCCCGCGTTGGGGCGCGACGCGCCCCCAAAACCAGGCGCACGGTTCTGTCTGGATTAACGCGGTGGTCTTATCAGGGCTGCTACGCAGCCCAACGCGGGGCAAGCCCGCTCGCC
>NZ_JAAAFV010000040.1:32142-63295 GCF_019352915.1 Pseudomonas sp. Xaverov 259
TGCATGATGGATAAAGGGAATGTCGAGCATGCGGTGCTCGCTTACAGGCTTCACTTGCCAACAATAGGCGCGGCGCGGTATTCCAGAGTGCTCTATGCCAGCCTTGGAATGACCATGACCCAACACCTCACCGAATACGCCGACGCCAGCCCTGAAGTGCGTGCGGTTTACGACGACATCATGCAAACACGCAAGGTCGATCAGGTGAACAACTTCTGGAAATGCCTGGCCGCCCACCCGCCGACGTTGCGCCGCACCTGGGAAAGCCTCAAGGAAATCATGGCACCGGGAGCACTCGACCCGTTGACCAAGGAGCTGCTCTATGTGGCGGTCAGTGTGACCAACAATTGCCCGTACTGCATTGCTTCCCACACCGCCGCCGCACGCAAGGCCGGCATGACCGATGAGATGTTTGGTGAGCTGCAGGCTGTGGTCGGCATGGCCAACGAGACCAACCGCCTGGCCACCGGCTACCGCGTGCCGGTGGATGATATGTTCAAGTGGCCGTGAACACGCTCAGCGGTCGAACCAGGCCAGCAGCACAGTGACGTTATCGCGCCCGGCGTACTCGCGGGTGAGGCCCACCAGCCGTTGGCACGCGGTATCCAGCGTGTCGCGGCGGGCCAGGCTCAGCACCTGAACCATCTCCAGGTGTGGCACGCAACCGTGCAGGCCATCGCTGCACAGCATCAGCAGGTCGCCCGGCTGTGCCGGTTGCACACGCACTTGCGGCTCCACCTTAGGCCCTGGGCCAATGGCTTGCAGCAGCAGGTTGCGCGCCGGCAGCCGGTCGACCTTGCCGGCTTCGAGGGCTTGCTGGTACCAGGTCTGGTCGCGGGTCAGCAGGCTCAGTTCGCCGTCGCGATAGCGGTACAAACGGCTGTCGCCCACATGAAACACCAGCAGCGGCCCATCGGGTTGCGGGCGCCACACACCGGTGAGGGTGGTGCCCATGCCACTGCCTTCACTCATATGGCGCGCCACATTCTGCTGGTAGACGCACTGGTTCACATGGTCGATGGCCGTGTACAGCCTGCCAGCGGCTTGCATGGTCGGGTCCGACCAGGTGGCGTCCGGGTCGCTGTCGATGCCTGAAGGCACGGCGCCAGAAGCCCTAAGGACCTGGCGCAGACTGATCAGCGCTTGCGCACTGGCCAGTGCACCGGCCTCGTGACCGCCCATGCCATCGGCCACGGCCAGCAGCCCGAGAGCAGGTTCCACGAGGAAATTGTCTTCATTACTCTGGCGCACCGAACCCACATCACTGATCCCGTAGGCAACCGCCGAGGCCAGGCAATAGGGCCCGCAGGCGCTGAGTGGGGAGTCGGTCATGGCAAGGGCTCAAAGCTTTGGAGGAATGCCAGGCGCTGGGCCTCGCTCTCGATATGCGCAGCCAGCAGGTGCAGGAACGGCGGGTGCTGGGCGGTGGCGCGCAGGGCGCGGCTGACCACGATGCGGGCGATAGGGCCGATCAACACGGCCAGGCGGCGCTCGGCCAGTTGCGCCAATTGCGTGTCGACCTGTGCCGGTGTGACTTCAGTCACCGCGGTGGGCGGCTCGATGGCCGTAGGTTCGGCGAGGGGCGCGGCTGTGCGCGGGTTGAGGCGCTGGAACAATGACTGGCTGGCGCTGGCGAACTGTTCCCGACCGCGTTCGGAAGGAATATGCGGCAACAGCGCCGCGCAAATCGCGTCGAAGTCATCGGCGCCAGTCAGGCTCTTGCGCACCAGAAAACGTGCCAGTGGCCCTATCTGATGGGACAGCAACGACTCCAGTTCAGGCATCACCGCCAGCTTCCAGGGCGTCAGGGTTTCCACCGCCTCGGTCATCACGCCCGGGGCGGTTGGCAAGTGATTGACGCCACTGCTCAGCGGCTGGTTCGGGCGCATCAGTACGGTGCGGTCGTCGTCGATCTCGGCGTTGATCCAGGTGCCGGTGGTGGTGCCGAGCAAGGCCTCCAGATCATCGAGAAACGCTTGGGCCGACGGGTAGCGTTCGGCCGGGCGCTTGGCCAGGGCGCGCACGATCACGGCATCGAGTGCCGGGTCGAGCGCCAGGTTCAGGCTCGACGGCGCCACCGGCGTCTGGTTGAGGATCTGTTGCATGACCATGGTCGCGGAGCCCGAGAACGGGCGCTCGCCCGTCAACAGTTGATAAAGCACGATGCCGGCGGAGAACACGTCGGAACGGCCGTCGATCAATTCACCGCAGAATTGCTCCGGCGACATGTAGCTGGGCGTGCCGATCATCGAACCGGTCTGGGTGAGGGTCGACGAGTCGAGGCGGGCTACACCAAAATCGGTGACCTTGACCTGGCCTTCGGCGGTGATCAGCAAATTGGCCGGCTTGATATCGCGGTGTACCACCCCTTTGGAATGCGCATAGTCGAGCGCCGACAACAATTGGCGCATCCAACCGAGGCTGTGGTTCAGGTCACGCGGTGTCTGCGCCGCGAGCACGGTATTGAGCGGCGTGCCTTCGACGAACTCCATGGCGATGTAGGCCGAGCCTTCGTCTTCGCCGTAGTCGTACACACCGACGATATTGGGATGCATCAGCCGGCCGGCGGCCTGGGCTTCGTTCTTGAAGCGGCTGACCAATTCGGCGTGCTGGCTGTCGCCAAACAGCTCCTTGCGGATGGTCTTGAGCGCCACGGTACGCGCGATATTCGGGTCGAATGCCTTGTACACCGTGCCCATGGCGCCTTTGCCCAGCACGCTGTCGATGCGGTACTTACCCAGTTGTTCAAGCATGATCGCGGACCTATTCCTCAAGCATCTTCATGGCGCTGACCAGGCTGGTGCGCATACGACCGAAGGATTGACCCAGGCGCGCCAATTCATCCTTGCCGCTGATATCCATCTGCGGCACATCGGTTTCTCCCAGGCTGACGCGGTCGGCCAGCGCCGACATTTGCCGCAGGCGCCGGGTGACAAACAGGTGCACGGCCACGTTCAAGGCCACGAACAACACCGCGAAAATGCCCAGCATCGACAGCATATAGCTGTGCAGTAAACTCCTGGCGCGTTGCAACGGCAGATCGAGCGGCACCGTGACCAGCTGCGCGCCAATGGTGTCGTTGAGTTTCCAGCCAAACCCGTTCACCGCACCATAGATGTCGACCATGGTTTTCGGCGCCGTATCCGGGGTGCTATGGCACGCCAGGCAGGCTCCGTCCTTGATCTGGATCGGCCGTGCGATGTACAGCGATGCGCCCTTGTCGTCGCTGCGCTCACCGACCATCTCCGCACTTTGCGGTTGGCTGCGCAGGGTGTTTATCAGGGATTTTTCCCAGTCATCGGCCAGGTCGCGCGGGTTGGTCGGGTTGAGCGTGGCTTCCTTGTAGGCGTAGTCCGGGTAGGACTTGAGCAATTCCTGCAGGTGCGAAATGGCGGCGAAGTCCGGCACCGACTGGGGCAGGAACTGGAATTTCAGGCGGTTCTCCAGCAACGGCACAATCTGCTCGGCAGTGTAGGTGCTGGCCGCTGACGCCGAGCGCATCAACATGCGCGCGGTCTCCAGGGTTTCCCGGCGCGCGCTCTGTTGCAGCATGTAATTGGTGGACAAGCTGGTGGCAATAAAACCGACGATAAACACCGCCAGGAACACCACGTTGAATTTAACCGCGAGCGACAATTTCATAAGAACCTTCAGGCAACAGCGTGATGAGGATCAGTGCGCATTTTTGCGCCGTTCCAGGCGCAGCAGTTCCAGTTCCCATGCCAGCACGCCGCCACGGTTGGTTTTCACCGCCTGCAGGAACGCCGGGTCGTTCAGGCGCGGGGCAAAGCGGCTGGCAAGCATCTGCTGGCTGAGGTTGAGCGGGCTGACCACCCAGGGCGCGATGTCATCGTAATTAACCTCACGCTCTTTCTTCGGCTCCTGGGCCTTGGGTGTTTTCTTGCCCAGTGGCACCAATGGGTCGAGAAACTGCGGGGGCAGGGCGTCGATAAACGCTTGTTCGGGGCGCGCGACGATCTTCAGTGGGGCGTCGCCTTCGCGCTGGGCGAAGTCTTCGTGGCCCAAGGTGACGTTGCGATCAGCCTTGCCGTGGTTATCGATTTCACTGACGACTTGGCTGCCGTCTTCGACAAAGATTTCGGTCTGGCGCTTGCCCACGTGAATCACGCTGGCGCTGTTGGTCAAGGTGAAGGTCAGGGCGCCGGTGGTCACCGCAAGGTTGGCGTGGATGTTGCCGGCGACCGGTTGCAGTTTCAGCCAGCCATTTAGCAGGTTGATCTGCGCAGCCTTGCTGTTGGTGGCGATAAGGATGCGCGTGTCTGGCCCCAGTGCCAGGGTTGCCGCATTAAGACCTTCGATCTGAATCCCGGCGGCGCCAGTTTGCAGGATGTCACCGCCTTGCAGCCGCGTGCCTGGCCCCACCGTGTACAGCGTGGTGGCGCGAATCAGCTTCAGCGGTTTTTCCGCGTAGGCGATCACGGCGATGTTGGTGGTCGCAGCCAATACCAGCGGTAACTGGAACAGGCTGGCGAGCAATAGAGCTATCGAAAGTTTCTTCACGTGGGCGCCATCTGTCGAGCACTGGGGTCAGGCACCGATGCTGTGGTTACAGCCGGTGTTCGTGCGTGCGCAAGGCATCGCAGGGCCGAAGGCTAACGGCTGAATGGGCGTAGGAAGAAGACAATTCTCTGCATGGAAAACGCCGAATTCGATTAAGCGAAATCATGGAATAAAGCCGCGGGCAGGGGTGTTCTTCTCATGGTTTCCCGTGATTCGAATGGCGTTTGCAGGGATTGGCGTTGCGTCTACATCTTCCATCTGCCTGGAGCCTTTATGACTACCCAATGCATGAACGCGTTTTCGTCGACCAAGACCTTCCTGCAACAGAATTTCATGACCGCCAAGCGTATCCCCTCAGGATTAGTGGCCGGCCTGAACGTGTTCGACGTCAACGATCACAAGGCCGGCGGCTATCGCCTGGCCACCTTGGACAAGCCGGGTGAACACGGCAAGGTCGAGCGCCCCCTGATGGGGCACTGGGTGCCACAGGGCAGTTTTTGCGATATCCCGGCCAACCCCGGCGCGACCGGGTATGTGTTTACCCCGGACTTCAGTGGCTGCTCAATCCTGATCGACCATATCGACGACACCACCTACCGGGTATTCCACGTGCAGGGCGGCAGTGACTACCTGAACAAGGAGTACCTCAGCCGGTTTGATGGGCACGGGTTGGGTTTCGCCACGGCCATGACCTTCGACGATTATGGCGAGGATGCCTACCCACGGGGCTTTGCGTTTATGAAGTTCGAGGAAGGGCGCTGGTGGATTTATTTCCAGCGCCAGAACGGTGTGGGGCTGAACTTTGCCTACGGCAAGTTCCAAATGAACGGTGCGCAAACCGTGCGTGGCGGTGGGCGCATACCGGTGCCGAACCTCAAGCGCGAGTCACCGCGCCATGGTGTGGTGCACAGCGGCAAAGCGCTGCCAATGCCGGCCAGCCAACGTGCGCAACTCAAGGTTGAAGTCTGGTAAACCCAGTGTTTTTACCCGACTTGAAAAATAGTCGGGAATAAACACTTCGGGTTGGTTGTTCATCCTGCAGACGCTGATAACCAGCCCTGTTCGACCACTGACGGACTTTTTTAGATGATTAACCCGACCCTTCTCGACTCTCCTCTCGGCAGGCGCAAAATGAGTAATTCCGACCCTGAAACAGAGGCGCGCCGCAATCGCCTGGCGCTGCTGCTACTGCAGGTGATCGGTCTGATTGTGCTGGTGATCTGCGCAGCCGACGCACAGCGCGCTCAGGCCCAGGACTTGCCTGAACCGGCTGCGGGGGCGGCAACAAACATTCTGATGACGGTACAGGCCACGGGCGTGCAGATCTACACCTGCGCCAAGGACAGCAACGGCCAATTGAGCTGGCAGTTTCGCGAGCCGCTGGCGACGTTGATGATCAACGGCAAGACCGTAGGCCGCCATTTCGCCGGGCCTACCTGGCAACTGAATGACCGCAGCGCGGTCATGGGCAAGGTTATCGCCCAGGTGCCGGGGGCCAGCGCGAAAGATATCCCACTGCTGCGCCTCGACGTGACGGCGCACCAAGGCACTGGCGACTTAACACAGGTGGTCGCGGTAGAGCGTCTGCATACCCTGGGCGGTGTATTCAGTGGCGGCTGCGAACAGGCCGGGCAACTACACCTCGAACCTTACAGTGCCGATTACCGTTTTCTCGGCCAATAGCCTTAGCCCGAGCCATTCGGCTCGGCTGTAACACCCCCTTATTTGCCTGTTTGTCTCGCGCCGATGGCTATCGGCGTGCGGCAACGCCGTGTCTGTAACACCCCCAAAATCATAGGAGCTATTACATGATCACTCGTTTACTCGCAGTTACCGCACTTACCGTTGTGGCGTCGTCTGCTGCCCAGGCGGCAGATGCCTATGCGTCCGAAGGCCCTACCGACTGGACTGGTTTCTACGGCGGTTTGAGTGCCGGCTACGGCTTTGGTGGCGATGGTGATGTCAACACCAAAGGCCAGGCTGCACCCAACATCGCCAACATCAACGGTGGTGCACGCCCTGGCCGGGTTGGCCTGGACCGCAATGGCCTGCTCGGCGGTGCGCAGATTGGTTACAACTACCAATTCGGCCAATGGGTCGCCGGTGTCGAGGCCGATATCTCCCACACCGACCTGAACGACAGCCGCAATATCGGCACCTCGCAACTTAATACCCACCTGGCGCTGAACAATAAATTCGAATCGAAGATCAAGTACCTGGGCACCCTGCGTGGGCGCTTCGGGTATGCATTCGATCATACCCTGATCTACGGCACTGCCGGTCTGGCCTACGGTGAAACCAGCCAGAGCGTCGACATGTTCGGCCCCACTGGTAATACCCAGTTCAGCGGCGATCAAAGCCACTTCAAAATGGGTTACACCGTGGGCGCGGGTATCGAACAGTCGCTTACCAAAAACCTGTCGTTCAAGACCGAGTACCTGTACTACGACCTGGGCCAGGACAAGCTGAACGTGGCAGTGATTCCAGGCAGCGGCGGCGCGGGCACCGGGTATGACTCCAAGTTCAAGAACGACGGGCAGATGCTGCGTGTGGGGTTGAACTGGAAGTTTGATTGACGCTGTTATGTGGCCTCATGCGCAGATGCGTGAGGCTTTGATCGGGCGCACAGTGCGGTGGTGATGGCACTGCCCCTGCTGCGCCTTTCGGCTTCTGCGGGACTGGGAACGGGTCCATGTGGTGAAGTCAAAGCGAGTGGCTGATACGACGTGTTCCTGAATCAGCATGATGGGCAGGGGCCGGTCTCTGGTCGTGTAATGGGTGCTGAACGTGACCTCCAATGTGTCCTTGTCGCGGTAACCGCTGAGTATGGGCACCAGGGTGAACCCATGATCGACGCCTTCGGACTCCGTGGGTGTTCCGGCGAATACTACAATCCCGACATAGACCTTCCTGTCGCTCAAGCTGAACATGCACGGAACGCACTGGACGATGGATTCCCTCAATAAAAACCTGAACGGTGTGCCCTCAAGAACGCCCAGCGAGAGTGTGTCATAGAGCTGCTCGTCGGTTTGCAGCTTGAGCATTTTCTTCTTTGTGCGCACATAAAGCTTTGCCCAGAAGAAGGGAATCATCAACGCGGTGATGCCCGCCTGTAACAGAAAAACCCAAAGCGTGCGGTTCTTCTCATTGGCAATGTCGAGCTGTACCAATAACGCACCCAGGTGTTGGCTGTAGTCCATCGCGACTTCATGCCCGGCGATAAAAACAGTTTGCTTTGATAGCGTCAGCAGGGCTGCACTCAGGATTGTAGCGACGGTCAGGCAGACCATTCCGAGCCTTGCTACCTGCAGGTAGAGCAACTGCCCCTGGAACCGGTGCAATCGCAAGTAGAAAAACGGGTGCCTGAGGCAGACCAGATAACCGCTGACCAGTAACGGCACAATGATCAGCAGGCCCATGAATCGTCTGACTCCATTTTTTGTACCTGGCGCACCGCATCCTTGTAACCCTCTGAGGCGATAACCTCATCGATGTCCAGGCCAATGCCTCCACGTACGACCTTCCAGGTTTTACGGGATTTGACGTCCCTGACTCGGTCCCAATCATCTTGAGTGGGTTTGCCAAACAACAAGTGCAATAAAGACATGGCGACAACCTCGAAAAGAAGTAGCCATTTTTATAGCAAGCGGTTCGGCGCCTCACCACTGATGGCAAGCCGCGCCACTGTCGTCGGTTCCTGTAGGAAACGTCTGCATTTGCGCCAGCGGTCTAAAATGTCGGCGGTGTAATCACCCAGATCACCTCTGTAGTCACCTTGCCCGGGTTGCCATACCGGTGCGGCTCGCTGCTGGCAAAGCTGAAACTGTCACCTGCAGCCAGCAGGAAATGCCGCTCACCGACCCACAGCTCAAACGTGCCGCTCAACACATAGCCTGCTTCTTCGCCTTCATGGCTGTAGCTTTGCTGGCTGTAGGTGCCGGGTGGAAAGCATGAGTGCAGCATCTCAAGTTGATGGTTGGGCAACGGCGTCAGCAGCTGGTCGACGATGCCATCTTCATAACGAATGCTTTGACGATTGTTTTTGCGTACCACATAGCCTTCATCCTCCGGGGCAGGGGCGGCCTCGCTGGCGAAAAACCACTGGATAGTCACGCCCAGGCTGCGGGCGATATTGAACAGCGCCGGGATCGATGGGTACGCCAGGTTGCGCTCCAACTGGCTGAGATAGCCGGCGGTCAGTTCACTCAGTTGCGCCAGTTCGGTCAGCGTCAGGCCGCGCGCCTTGCGCAGGCCGCGAATGCGCGTACCGAGGAACAGTGGCTGCGGTTCGTCGTTCAAAGTTTCCACGCTACCTTGAGCCCTTCGTAGATCGCCTCTTCGGCGGTGCGCGGCGCCAGGCAGTCGCCGATGCGCTCAAAGGGCACCAGCCCCGCCAGCTCCGCGCCCAGAGTGTCCACCGACTGGTGGCCCTGGCACAACACCAGGCTGTCGATATTCTCCAGCAGCATCGGTTCGCCGCTGGCGCTGTGTTGCAGGTAAACCGTGCTGTCGTCGCAGCCATAGAGGCGGGCATAAGGGATGATGGGAATGCCCAGGCGGTGCAGCTCGCCCGCCAGTTGATCACGCACATACAGCGGCAGGTTTTCCCCGCAGTGCGTGCCATTGACCGCCAGTTGTACGTGATGGCCGGCGCGCACCAGACGCTCGGCGATGCCGGGGCCGATCCAGTCGCAGCGCCAGTCGACCACCACCACCGAGCGCCCCAAGGTGACCTGTTCGCGCAACACCTGCCAGGCATCGACTACTTGCAGCTCGCCACCGCGCTCGAACGCCGGCCAGTAGGGTTCGGCGCCGGTGGCGATGATCACGTGGTCGGGTTGCTCCTGCACCACCAGGGCGCGGTCGACACGGGTATTGCGCATCACGCGCACGCCTGCCAGCGTCATCTCCCGTTGCAGGTTGGTGCTGGCGCCGCCGAACTCGCTGCGCCGTGGCAGCAACTGCGCCAATAACACTTGCCCGCCCAGCTGTGCGCTGGCTTCAAACAGGGTCACGTCGTGACCGCGTTGCGCCGCCACGGCAGCGGCTTTCATACCGGCCGGGCCACCGCCGACCACCATGATGCGGCGGCGCTTCAACGTCGGTTGCCGCTTACCGAAGTGCAGCTCGCGCCCCGTCTCCGGGTGCTGGATGCAGGAGATCGGCAAGCCTTTGTGAAAGTGCCCGATACACGCCTGATTGCAGGCGATGCACGCACGTACATCGTCGGCGCGGCCTTCGAGGGTCTTGGCCGGCATCAGCGGGTCGCAGATCAGTGCGCGGGTCATGCCGCACACATCGGCCTGGCCGCGCGCCAGGATCAACTCGGCTTCCTGGGGCTGGTTGATCCGCCCGGTGACGAACAGTGGAATCGACAGGCTGGCCTTGAACGTCGCAGCTGCATCGGCCAGGTACGCGGCGGCGATGGCCATGGGCGGCACGATATGCACCGCGCCGCCGGTGGACGCCGAGGTGCCGGCAACGATATGCACATAGTCCAACTGCCCTTGCAGGCTTTTTACCGCCTCAAGGGATTCGCTTTCGGTGAGGCCTTCGCTGTCGCGCTCATCGGCAGAAATGCGCAGGCCGATGATGAAGTGCGCGTCGGTCGCGGCCCGCACGGCGGCAATAATTTCCCGCAGGAACCTCAGGCGCTGATCAAGCGTACCGTTGTAGTCATCGGTGCGCCGGTTAACCCGCGGGTTGAGAAACTGTGCAGGCAGGTAGCCGTGGCTGGCGACCACTTCCACGCCATCAATTCCCGCCTGATGCAAGCGCCTGGCCGCCGCCGCGTAACCGCTGACGATCTCATCGATCATCGCCGGGTCAAGCGCCCGTGGCATTACTCGGAACCGCTCATTGGGCATCGCCGACGCTGAGTACGCCACCGCCAGCAACCCGTCTGCCGACTCCATGATCTCGCGCCCCGGATGGAAGATTTGCGACAGCACCAGGGTGTCCTGGGCATGGCAAACATCGGCCAGCTCGCGATAGCCGTCGATGCATTCGTCGTCGGTGGCCATTAGCACGTGGGAGGTGTACCGCGCGCTGTCATGCACGCCCGCCACCTGCAGCACAATCAGCCCCACACCGCCTTCGGCGCGCGCACGGTGATAGGCGATCAACTGCGCATTGACCCGGTTGTCAGTCGGCATCGAGGTGTCATGCCCGCTGGACATGATGCGGTTTTTCAGGCGCTTGCCGCGCAGTACCAAGGGCTCGAACAGGTGCGCGAAGGCAGGTGGCGACATGGTGCGGATACTCCAGGCGCTGTTATTGTTATTTTTCTAGTAAGAGGGGAGCGCCAGTAAAAAATCAACTTGTTTTTTTACTGGTGACTGGCTTAGCGTCGCCCTCACCAACCCAGTGCCTGGAGAATAAAAATGACTCACTCCACCGAGCAGCAACTGCGCGAAGAACTCGCGGCCTGCTATCGATTGATCGCGCACTACCGCATGAGCGATCTGATCTTCACGCATATTTCGGTGCGTATTCCCGGGCCGGAACATCACTTTCTGATCAACCCTTATGGGCTGATGTTCGATGAAATCAGCGCCTCCAACCTGGTCAAGATCGGCCTGGACGGGCAGGCGGTCGAACCCTCTCCTTATCCCGTCAACCCGGCCGGTTTTGTTATTCACAGCGCCATCCATGGCGCTCGCGAAGACGCCCAGTGCGTGCTGCATACCCACACCCGCGCCGGCTGTGCGGTGGCGGCGCTGGCGTGCGGTTTGTTGCCGGTCAACCAGATCTCGATGGAGTTCTACGGCAAGGTGGCCTACCACGACTACGAAGGCGTCGCCCTGGACCTGGACGAGCAACGCCGGTTGGTGCAGGACCTTGGCGACAAGCCGGTGCTGATGCTGCGCAACCACGGTTTGCTGACGGTGGGCGCAACGGTCAGCGAGGCGTTTCTACGCATGTATTACCTGGACAAGGCCTGCGATATTCAGATCGCCGCCCAGGCCTGCGGCGAGTTGATCCTGCCGCCGGCTGAGGTCTGCGCCTACACCGAGCAGCAATTCAATAACCCCAACCGAGCGTTGGAGGCGGGCGAGCTGACCGATGTGAATGCCATGCAACTGGCATGGGCGGCGTTACTGCGGATGCTGGATCGGGTGTCGCCCGGCTACCGCGACTGAGGTAGAGTCGTGCAGCCGACTCAACCGAAGGACACCGCCCCATGACCCAGGAATCGCGTTTCTCCCGCATGGAGCCGCAATTGCGCAAGGCCAACCTGGTCCAGGCGACGCTGACGTGTCTCAAGCGCGATGGCTTCCAGGGCGCTTCGATCCGCAAGATCAGCGCCGAGGCCGGGGTGTCGGTCGGGCTGATCAGCCATCACTATTCGGGCAAGGATGAGCTGGTGGCCGAGGCCTATCGCACCATCACCGCCCAGGTCATGAGCCTGTTGCGCGAGACCATGGCCAAGGCGTCGCCGCAGCCGCGTGAGCGTTTGTCGGCGCTGTTTCGAGGCTCCTTTTCGGCGGAACTGCTCGACCCGCAACTGCTGGACGCCTGGCTGGTGTTCTGGGGCGCGGTCAAGACCGCGCCGGCGATCAACCAGGCCCACGAGCATTCCTATGGCGAGTACCGCACCATCATGCGTTCGGCGTTGACGGACATGGCCAAGGAGGAAGGCTGGGAGCAATTCGATGCTGATTTGGCCGCCATCGGCTTGAGCGCGTTGCTCGATGGCTTGTGGCTGGAGTCGGGGCTCAACCCCGGCACGTTCACGCCGCAGCAGGGCATCCAGATCTGCGAAGCCTGGGTCGACGGCCTGCAAAGCGGCGGTCGCGCGCGCTATCAGCTCAAAGCCTGAACCTTCCCTTCAGCGCCTGAACGCTCTATTCGGGCTTTTTTTTTCGCCCTGAAAATATTTGCAGTTTGCCGATTGCCTCCTTGCTGAACACTCGTTTAGTATCTGGCCATGTCGCACCCCTCACGCCAATTAAAATAATTCGAGGAAGCCATGACTACCGATTCGCCCGTGCTCACTGAGGTGCAAGCTGGCGTTGCCTGGATCACGCTCAACCGTGGCCCACAGCGCAATGCACTCGACATCCCGACCCTCAAACACCTGCATGCCGTGCTCGACGCGTTCAACACCGACCCCAGCGTGCGCGTGGTGGTGCTCACCGGCAGCGGCCGCAGTTTCTGCGCCGGTGCCGACCTGGCTGAGTGGGCCGACGCCGAGTCCCGTGGCGCGCTGGAAACCTACGGCTGGACCGAAACCGCCCACGCCCTGATGACCCGCCTGCACACCCTCGACAAACCTACGATTGCTGCGATCAACGGCACCGCCGTCGGCGCGGGCATGGACCTTAGCCTGTGCTGCGACCTGCGCATCGCCGCCCAATCGGCGCGCTTCAAGGCCGGCTACACCAGCATGGCGTATTCGCCGGACGCTGGCGCCAGTTGGCACTTGCCACGCTTGATCGGCAGCGAGCACGCCAAGCGCCTGCTGTTCCTCGATGAGCTGTGGAGCGCCGAGCGCGCACTGGCCGCCGGGCTGGTGGGCGAAGTGGTCGCCGATGCGCAACTACATGCCCACGCAAGCGAGCTGGCCATGCGCCTGGCCAACGGCCCGACCTTCGCTTTCGCCCAAACCAAAACCCTGATCCGCGAAGGCGCCGGGCGCAGCCTGCCTGAACAGCTTGAGGCTGAACTGGCTGCCGGGCTGTTGTGCGGGCGCAGCGATGACGGCGCCGAAGCGCTGCGCGCCTCGATGGAAAAACGCCTGCCGGTTTTCTCCGGTCAATAAGCCCCCCACAGGTAGCGCCATGAATTTCCAACTCAGCCAAGAACAAGACATGTTGGTGGACGCCGTACGCAGTTTTGTTGCCAGGGAATTGCTGCCCCATGAGGACGCGGTGGACCGTGCCGACGCGGTCTCGCCCGAGCTTGCCGCGCAGATTCGCGACAAGGCTGTCGCGGCCGGCTTCTATGCCTTCAACATGCCCGAAGAGGCGGGCGGTGGTGGCCTGGATTACCTGTCCCAGGCGCTGATCGAGCGTGAGCTGTCCAAAGTGTCGTGGGCGCTGCATGTGTTTGTCGCGCGCCCGTCGAAGATCCTCATGGCCTGCACCGGCGCGCAGGTCGAGGACTACCTGTTGCCGTGCGTGCAAGGCAAGAAAATCGACTGTTTTGCGCTGACCGAACCCGGCGCCGGCTCCGATGCCAATGCGATCAAGACCCGTGCCGTGCGCAGTGGCGATGACTTCGTCATCAACGGCAGCAAGCATTTTATCAGCCACGCTGGCCACGCCGATTTTGCCATCGTGTTTGCCGTGACCGACACCTACGAACACAACGGCCGCCAGCGCAATGCGGTGACCTCATTCCTGGTCGATCGCGGCACGCCCGGCATGACCATCCGCCGTGGCCCCAAGTGTGTGAGCAACCGCGGTTATCACACCTATGAAATGTTCTTCGATGACTGCCGCGTGCCCGCCTCCAAAGTGCTCGGCGAAGTCGGTAAGGGTTGGGAAGTCGCCAACGCCTGGCTTACCGCTGGCCGGGTGATGGTTGCTGCCAACTGCGTCGGCCAGGCCCAGCGTGCGCTGGATGTATCGCTGCAATGGGCGGCGGACCGCAAGCAGTTCGGCCAGCCCATCGGCACCTATCAGGGCGTGAGTTTCAAGCTGGCCGACATGGCCACGCAGATTCGCGCCGCCGAGCTTTTGACCCTGCACACCGCCTGGAAGATGGACCAGGGCAGCATGACCGACGGCGAGGCCGGCATGGCCAAGCTGTTTGCCAGTGAAACCCTGGGCAAGGTGGCCGATGAAGCCGTGCAGATCTTCGGCGGCATGGGCTTGATGGATGAAGGGCCGGTGGAACGCATCTGGCGTAACGCGCGGATCGAACGGATCTGGGAAGGCACCTCGGAAATCCAGCGGCACATTATTGCCCGTGAACTGTTGCGGCCGTTGTTGCGCTGATCGGCGCGGAGAACGCTTATGTCCCAGGCTATTCGCGACAATCTCAAGCGCCTGCTGGCGCCCCGGCACTTGGCTTTTGTCGGCGGGCGCAGCATGGCCCGCGCCCTCAAGCGCTGCGCCGACGGCGGTTTTACCGGGCAAATGTGGCTGGTCAACCCGCAGCATGACAGCCTCGACGGCATCCCGTGTGTATGTCGGGTTGCCGATTTGCCTTGCGGCCCGGATGCGGTGTTTATCGCGACTAACCGGGAGCTGACGCTGGCCTGTGTGGCCGAACTCGCCGCCATCGGCACTGGCGGCGCCATTTGTTACGCCTCCGGGTTTGCCGAAACCGGCGCCATTGGCGCGGCCTTGCAACAGCAGCTTATTTCAGCGGCGGGCAACATGGCCTTGCTCGGCCCCAACTGCTACGGCCTGTTGGACTACTTGCACAGCGCCGCGCTGTGGCCGGTGGCCCATGGCGGCAAGGCGGTAGAGAAGGGCGTGGCGGTGCTCACCCAGAGCGGCAACTTCGCCTACAACCTGTCGATGAGCGACCGCTCGCTGCCCATTGCTTATATGGCGTCGGTGGGCAACCAGGCACAGTTGGGGGTTGCCGAGTTGATGGACGTGCTGCTCGATGAGCCGCGTGTGACCGCTATCGGCCTGCACCTGGAAGGCTTGAAGAATGTGCCGGGGTTTGCCCGCGCGGCGCACAAGGCGCTGGAAAAAGGCATCCCGATTATCGCGTTGAAAACCGGCGTGTCGCAGATCGGCGCCGAGTTGGCCTTGAGCCACACCAGTTCGCTGTCCGGTTCTGATGCCCTCTACGACAGCCTGTTTGCGCGGCTGGGCGTGATCCGCGTGAGCGGACCGGTGAGCTTTGTCGAAACCTTGAAAGCCGCGGCCTGCGGGAATCTGCCGGCCGGTAATTGCCTGATCGCATTGGCCTGTTCCGGTGGCGACGCGGGGCTGATTGCCGACTACGCCGAGCGCAACCAACTGGCCTTGCCGACACTCGACCAAGGCCAGCGCGCCGAGCTGGCGCAGGTGCTGCCCAGCTACGCCAACCTGGTCAACCCATTGGACTTCACCACCGCCATCTGGGGCGACCGCGAGGCGCTCGAGCGCATGCTCGAGACGGCCCTGCGCACCGACGCCGATGCGGCGATGCTGGTGCTGGATTACCCGGCCGAATTCACCGGCGAGCGCAAGGAATGCGACCTGTTGCTGGAGCTGTTTTGCGCGGCGCTCAGCCGCCATGGCAAAACCGGTTTTGTCACCTCGGCCTTTCCCGAATTACTCCCGGCCCATGCCCGCGATCGCCTGCATGCCCACGGCATTGCCGCGCTGCAAGGCGTGGAAGATGCACTCGCTGCCTGGGGGCGGATTGCCGACTATCAAGACCATCGTCGGGTGTTGCTGGAACGGGGCGAGTCGATTCTTGCTCCGCTGTGCCCTCAGCCTCTCGTGGGCCAAGGCTTGGCGCTGGATGAATGGGCGTCCAAACAGGCCTTGCGCGCCTTTGGCTTGAGCACGCCTGCGGCGGTGCTGAGCACACCAGGGCGCGCCATCGCCGACGCCAAACTGTTGGGCTACCCGCTGGTGCTCAAGGCCGTCAGCACCAACCTGCCGCATAAAACCGAAGCCGGGGCCGTAGCGCTGAACCTGCAGGATGGCTTCGCCCTGACCGCCGCGATTGTACGAATGCGCGGGCAAATCGCTGCGTATGCGCCGGGCGTGGTCTTCGATCAATTGCTGCTGGAGGCCATGGCTACCAAACCCTTGGCCGAGTTGATCGTGGGCATCAAGCGTGAAAACGACTTCGGCCTCGCCTTGGTGATTGGCGCCGGTGGCATCCTCGTGGAGTTGCTCAAAGACAGCCGCAGCCTGCTGCTGCCGACCACCGATGAGGCGATTCGCAACGCCGTGCTCAGCCTGCGCAGTGCCGCCTTGCTGCAAGGTTTTCGCGGGCGTGAAGTGGCGGATATGGATGCGCTGGTGGCGGCCATTCGCGCAGTGGCCGACTACGCCTGCGCCAACGCCGGGCAGTTGCTGGAGCTGGATGTGAACCCACTGTTGGTCAATGCCCACGGCACGCTGGCGGTGGATGCATTGATTCGCCTAGGAGATGAACATGCAAGATAAGACCTTGACCGGTGGCCAGGCGCTGGTGCGGTTGCTGGCCAACTATGGCGTCGACATCGTGTTCGGTATTCCCGGCGTACATACCCTGGAGCTGTATCGCGGTTTGCCCGGCAGTGGCATTCGCCATGTGCTGACGCGCCACGAACAGGGCGCCGGTTTTATGGCCGACGGCTATGCGCGGGTCAGCGGCAAACCGGGCGTATGTTTTGTGATTACCGGGCCTGGCGTGACCAATGCCGCTACCGCGATTGGCCAGGCCTACGCCGACTCGATCCCGATGCTGGTGATCTCCAGCGTCAACCCCACCGCCAGTCTCGGCAAAGGCTGGGGCAGCCTGCACGAAACCCAGGACCAGCGCGCAATCACTGCGCCCATTACCGCGTTTTCGGCGCTGGCCTTGAGTGCCGAGGATTTGCCCGAACTGATCGCCCGCGCTTATGCGGTGTTCGACAGTGAGCGGCCACGGCCGGTGCATATTTCGGTGCCGCTGGATGTGTTGGCAGCGCCGATCAAGCGTGACTGGAGCCATGAGGTCGTGCGGCGGCCAGAACGCGGCCTGCCATCGGCCGAGGCGCTGGAGCAGGCCGTGGCCAAGCTCGCGGCGGCGCAGCGGCCGATGATCATTGCCGGTGGCGGCGCGCTGGCGGCGGGAGATGCGTTGCAACGCTTGAGCACGCTGTTGGCGGCGCCGTTTTTCAGCAGTGTCGCTGGCAAAGGTTTGCTGGCGACCAATGACCCTCTGAATGCTGGTGCCACCTTGTGCGTGGAGCCCGGCTGGCAACTGATCAGTGAGGCGGATGTGGTGCTGGCCGTCGGCACGGAAATGGCCGACACCGATTACTGGCGCGAACGCTTGCCCATCACCGGCGAGCTGCTGCGCATCGATATCGACCCGCGCAAATTCAACGATTTCTACCCTTGCGCCGTGGCGCTCAAAGGCGATGCCCAACAGACCTTGCTGGCCTTGCTCGAAGGTTTGCCGCCTGCTCCGCGCAACACCGATGCCGCAAGCCAGCAGGTCGCGAGATTACGTGAGGCGGTCGAGCTGGGGCACGGCCCTTTGCAGGCCATTCACCAAGCCATTCTTGACCGCATCGAGGCCGAGCTGCCCGCTAACGCGTTTATCAGCAGCGACATGACCCAGCTGGCCTACACCGGCAACTACGCCTACCGCAGCCGCGCCCCGCGCAGTTGGCTGCACCCCACTGGCTACGGCACCTTGGGCTATGGCTTGCCCGCCGGCATTGGCGCCAAGTTCGGCGCGCCGCTGCGTCCGGGGCTGGTGCTGGTGGGCGACGGTGGCTTCCTCTACACCGCCCAGGAACTGGCCACGGCTGTCGAGGAGCTGGACAGCCCGTTGGTGGTGCTGCTGTGGAACAACGACGCCCTCGGCCAGATCCGCGACGACATGCTCAGCCTGGATATCGAGCCCATCGGCGTGCTGCCACGCAACCCGGATTTCGCGCTGTTCGCCCAGGCGTTCGGCTGCACCGTGAACCAGCCCAACAACCTGGATGAGTTGCAGACGGACTTGCGCAACGGTTTCAAACGCAATGGCGTGACCTTGATCGAGCTGAAACATGCCTGTGCCTGTTGACCTTTAGAGGAGCAAGACCATGAGCGAAAACAACAACAAAATGACTCAAGCAATGCACCGACGGGACTTCCTCAAACACAGCGCCGTGGCAGGTGCGGTGGCAGCGGCGTTTTCCATGGGCCTGCCGCTGCACGCATTTGCCGAAGAGGCCACACCCAAAGCCGGCGGCGTGCTGCGCCTGGGCCTGGCCGGCGGCAGCACCACCGATTCGCGCGACCCCGGCTCCTGGGTCGACACCTTTACCTTCGTCGGCTTCTCGGCGGTGTACAACACGCTGACCGAAATCGCCGTAGACGGCAGCGCGATCCCCGAACTGGCCGAACGCTTTGAATCCACCGCGGATGCGCGGGTGTGGACCTTTCACTTGCGCCAGGGCGTGACCTTCCACAACGGCAAAAGCCTCAGCGCTGAGGACGTGGTGGCGTCGATCAACCATCACTTGAGCAAAGACTCCACCTCAGCGGCCAAGACCGTACTCGGCGACGTCGCCAGTGTCAGCGCCAAGGGCAATGATTCGGTGGTGTTCGAGCTGCATTCCGGCAACGCCGACTTTGCCTATGTAGTCGCCGATTACCACTTGGTGATCATGCCCGCCAAGGACGGTGCCGCTGATTGGCAGGCCGGCGTGGGCACCAGCGGTTACCGCCTGAAAAGCTTCGAGCCGGGCGTGCGCATGGACTTGGAACGCAACCCCGATTATTGGAAACCCGGCCGCGCGCACTTCGCCAGCGCAGAACTGCTGGCCATCGCCGACGGCGCAGCGCGGGTCAATGCGCTGGTGACCGGGCAAGTGGATGTGATCAACAAGGTCGACCTGAAAACCGTGGCCTTGCTCAAGCGCAACCCGAGCCTTGTGATTGAAGAAACCAAGGGTGCCCAGCACTACACCTTCCCGATGCTGTGCGACAGCAATGAGTTCAAGAACAACGACATTCGCATGGCGATGAAGCACGCGATCAACCGCGAAACCTTGCTGGCCTCGGTACTGCATGGCTATGGCCTGGTCGGCAACGACCACCCGATCCAGCCCGGCAGCCGCTTTATCAACGCGGCGCTGGAGCAGCGCACTTACGACCCGGACAAGTCACGTTTTTACCTGCGCAAAGCCGGTGTGGAGTCACTCAAGGTCCGCCTGCAAGCCTCCGATGCTGCCTACACTGGCGCGGTGGACGCCTCGGTGCTGTTCAAGGAGCAGGCGCGCCAGGCCGGTATCGACATCGACGTAGTGCGCGAACCGGCCGACGGGTTCTTTTCCAATGTGTGGATGAAGCAGCCGTTCACCACCTCGTTCTGGTACAGCAGCCTGACCGCCGACCGCATGTTCAGCATCGGCTATGCCAAAGGCGCGGCCTGGAACGAAACCCATTGGGACAACCCACGTTTCAACCAACTGCTCACCGCCGCCCGTGGCGAGATGAACGCGCCGCTGCGCCAAGAGATGTACAACGAAATGCAGGCCCTGTGTCGCGATGACGGCGGCGCGATTGTGCCGCTGTTCGCCAGCTCCGTGGCGGCGCGCTCGAACCGCGTAAGTCATGGGCCGCTGACGGCGCCTTATGGTGAACTGGATGGGTTGCGGTTGATTGAGCGGTGGTGGCAGGCATAGAAACCCTCCAAACAATGAAGACCCAATGTGGGAGCTGGCTTGCCTGCGATAGCGGTACATCAGCTACAAAATTGCAGTCTGACACACCGCCATCGCCGGCAAGCCAGCTCCCACACTGGATTTGTGGTGGTTTAGGAGTAAACACACCCATGAATAGTCTGTTGAAACTGGTCCTCCAGAGATTGGCCCTTGGCGCACTGTCGCTGTTCGCCGTCTCGGTGATCATCTTCCTCGCTGTGGGCCTGCTGCCCGGCGATATCGCCCAGGCCATGCTCGGGCAGTCCGCCACGCCGGAAACCATCGCCGCTTTTCGCGCGCAGTTGGGCCTGGATTTGCCGCCGCTGACGCGCTTTGCGCACTGGCTGTTGCGGCTGTTACAGGGGGATCTGGGCGCGTCACTGGCCAACCAGCGGCCCATCGCCGAGCTGATCGGTGCGCGGCTGGGCAATACGCTCAGCCTGGCCGCCTTGGCGGCACTGGTGTCGGTGCCCACCGCACTGGTGCTGGGCATGCTCGCGGCGTTGTACCGCAACAGCTGGTTCGATCGCCTGCTTAACACCACGGCGTTGAGCGCGGTGTCGTTCCCGGAGTTCTTTGTCGCGTACCTGCTGATCCTGGTGTTTTCGGTGAAGCTCGGCTGGTTTCCCAGTCTGTCTAACCTGGCGCCGGATGCCACATTTGGCACGATCCTGGAGCGCTCGGTGCTGCCGGTGGCCACCCTGAGTCTGGTGGTGATCGCGCAGATGATGCGCATGACCCGAGCCTCTTTGATCAACCTGTTGGCCAGCCCGTATATCGAGATGGCCCGGCTCAAGGGCATCAGCCAATCACGGATTATCTGGAAGCACGCGTTGCCCAATGCGCTGGCGCCGATCGTCAACGTGGTGGCGCTGAACCTGGCGTACCTGGTGGTTGGGGTGGTGGTGGTCGAGGTGGTGTTTGTCTATCCAGGTCTCGGCCAGTTGTTGGTGGACTCGGTGTCCAAGCGCGACATCCCGGTGGTGCAGGCGTGCAGCCTGATTTTTGCCGCCACTTACATCCTGCTCAATACCGGGGCGGATGTACTGTCCATCGCCAGCAACCCACGCCTGATGCATCCCAAGGGGTAAGCCATGAGCCTGTTGAGCCAAGTGGCCAGGGCGCCGTTGAGCGCCAAGTTCGGCCTGCTGATCATCCTGTTATACGTCGCGGTGGCGCTGTTGGCGCCGCTGCTGGCGCCCTATGGCGAAACCCAGGTGGTGGGCGAAGGCTTCGCGCCCTGGAGCGGCGAGTTTTTACTGGGCACCGATAACCTGGGGCGCGACATGTTCAGTCGCCTGGTGTACGGCGCGCGCAATACCTTGGGGATTGCCTTTCTGACGACCACGCTGGCGTTTCTGCTCGGAGGCTTAAGCGGTTTGGTCGCGGCGATCAAGGGCGGCTGGGTCGACCAGGGGTTGTCGCGGGTGGTGGATATCCTGATGGCGATCCCGCAGCTGATTTTTGCCTTGTTGATTCTCAGCGTGGTCGGCACCAACGCCACCTCGCTGGTGCTGGTGATTGCGCTGCTGGATTCTACGCGGGTGTTTCGCTTGGCCCGCGCGGTGGCCATGACCGTGGTGGTGCAGGATTTCGTAGAAGCCGTACGCCTGCGCGGTGAAGGCTTATGGTGGTTGGTCACCCGCGAAGTGCTGCCTAACGCCGCAGCGCCGCTGATTGCCGAATTCGGTTTGCGCTTTTGCTTTGTGTTCCTGTTTATCAGCGCGTTGTCGTTCCTCGGCCTGGGCATCCAACCGCCTACCGCCGACTGGGGCAGCATGGTGCGCGACAATGCGGTGTTGATCACCTTCGGCGATATCAGCCCATTGCTGCCAGCGTTGGCGGTGGCATTGATCACCGTCAGTGTGAATTTTGTCGTCGACTGGATGCTGCATAAATCCAGTGGCCTGAAGGAGTGTTGAGGATGGACAGGCTATTGCTGGAAATCCGCAACTTGCAGGTGGAAGGGCATTACGAGGATGCCTGGCACCCGTTGATCAAGGGCATCGACCTGACCTTGCAGCGCGGTGAAGTGTTGGGGCTGATCGGTGAGTCCGGGGCGGGTAAATCCACCCTCGGGCTGGCGGCGATGGGCTATGCGCGCGACGGTTGCCGCATCGTCGGCGGCTCGGTGTGTTTTGATGGCATTGAGTTGCTGCAAGCCAAGCCCGAGGCCTTGCGCAAGCTGCGCGGCTTGCGCATCGCCTATGTGGCGCAAAGCGCAGCGGCCTCCTTCAACCCGGCGCATCGCCTGATCGAGCAGCACGTGGAAACGGCGGTGATCAACGGCGGCATCAGCCGCGCCCAGGCCGAGCGTGAGGCGGTGGAACTGTACCGCGTGCTGCGCTTGCCCAACCCCGAAACCATTGGCCAACGCTACCCGCATCAAGTCTCGGGCGGGCAGCTGCAGCGGGTGATGACGGCCATGGCCATGGCCTGCCATCCGGACCTGATTATCTTCGACGAACCCACCACCGCCCTCGACGTCACCACCCAGATCGACGTGCTGGCGGCGATCCGTGACGCGGTGAAAACCTTCGGCAGCGCCGCCTTGTATATCAGCCACGATCTCGCCGTGGTCGCGCAGATGGCCGATCGCATCATGGTGCTGCGCCACGGCAAGTTGGTGGAGGAGGCCGACACTCGCAGTATGCTCAGCCAGCCGCAGCAGGACTACACCAAATCGCTGTGGGCAGTGCGCAGCTTTCGCACCGAGCCCAAGGCGTGCCCGCTGGCGCAGGTGCCGTTGCTGGAGGTGCGCCGGGCCTGCGCCAGCTACGGCCAGCAGCCGGTGCTGCATGAGGTGTCGATGCAGCTGTATCGCGGCCAGACCCTGGCGGTGATCGGCGAGTCCGGCAGCGGTAAAAGCTCCACCGCGCGCGTGATTGCCGGGCTGCTGCCAGCCACAGCGGGGCAGGTGCTGTATGACGGCGAGGCGCTGCCGCTGGATTTTCGGCGGCGCAGCAAGGAGCAACTGCGGCGCATCCAGATGATCTACCAGATCCCCGACACGGCGCTGAACCCGCGCCAGCGCATCGTCGACATCATCGGCCGGCCACTCACGTTTTACCTGGGCCTCAAAGGCAAGGCGATGCGCGCGCGGGTCGCCGAGTTGCTGGAGATGATTGAGCTGGACCCGGCGGTGTTCATGGAACGCCAGCCCCGTGAATTATCCGGCGGGCAAAAGCAACGCATCTGCATCGCTCGTGCGCTGGCGGCCGAGCCGCAACTGATCATCTGCGATGAAGTCACCTCGGCGCTTGATCAGCTGGTGGCCGAGGGCGTGCTGAAACTGCTCAACCGCCTGCAGCAACAACTGGGCGTGGCCTACCTGTTTATCACCCACGACGTGGCCACCGTGCGCGCGATTGCCGATGAAGTGCTGGTGATGCAGCGGGGCAGGGTGGTGGACCACGGCAGCCGCAATGCGATTTTTACCCCGCCGTACCAGGCTTACACCGGCCTGTTGTTTTCATCGGAGCCGGAAATGGACCCGGACTGGCTCGACCATTTGCTGGCCCAACGGGCAGCGACCACTGTTTGAGGAATGCACATGAAGGTGTTGATTGTTCACGCTCACCCTGAGCCGCAGTCGTTTACCGCTGCGCTGCGCGACCAGGCGCTGGCTACGTTACAAGGCCAGGGGCATGAGGTGCAGGTCAGCGACCTGTACGCCATGCAGTGGAACCCGGTGGCGTCGGCCGCTGACTTTGCCACGCGGGAGAATCCGGATTATCTGGTGTATGCCTTGGAGCAGCGGCTGGGTGTAAAAAAGCAGTCAATCGCGGCGGACATTCAGGGCGAACTGGACAAGCTGCTGTGGGCCGACCTGCTGATCCTCAACTTTCCGATTTTCTGGTTCTCGGCACCGGCCATGCTCAAGGGCTGGATCGACCGGGTGCTGGTGTCCGGCGTGTGTTACGGCGGCAAGCGCTTTTACGATCAGGGCGGGTTGGCGGGCAAACGCGCGCTGGTCACGGTGACCTTGGGCGGGCGCGAGCATATGTTTGGTGAGGGCGCGATTCACGGGCCATTGGAGGAAATGCTGCGGCCGATTCTGCGCGGCACCTTGGCGTATGTCGGGTACGAAGTGCTGGCGCCGTTTGTGGCGTGGCATGTGCCGTATATCAGTGCCGAGGCGCGGCAGGATTTTTTGCTGGGATATGAGCAACGGCTGCAAGGGCTGGCGGATGAGCAGCCCTTGGTGTTTCCGAAGCTGGCGCAGTTTGATGAGGCGTTGTATCCACTGTCCTGAACGCAACGATATTCAAATGTGGGAGCTGGCTTGCCTGCGATAGCATCAACTCGGTGTACCTGACACACCGAGGTGTCTGCATCGCAGGCAAGCCAGCTCCCACATTTTGATCTGCATGGATCAGTTGGCTGTGTGTTGCTGGCGCAGGCGCTCGGCCGCGCTGCGCAGCAGTTGCTCGGTGCCGTTCCAGCCCAGGCAACCATCGGTCACCGACACCCCGTATTTCATCGACGCGCTCAACGGTTGGCAGCCTTCGAACAGGTGGCTTTCGAGCATCATGCCGATCAGCGACGTGTCGCCCTGCAGGCGCTGTTCGAGCACGTCGTTGAACACTGCCGGCTGACGCAATGGGTCTTTGCCGCTGTTGGCGTGGCTGCAATCGACCATGATGCGCGCCGCGACCTTGGACTTGGCCAGGTCGTGTTTCACCTGCGCCACGCTTTGCGCATCGTAGTTCGGCCCACGATGACCGCCGCGCAATACCAGGTGCGTGTCGGGGGTGCCCGGTGTCTGGATGATCGCCGGATGGCCTTGGCTGTCCACACCGAAGTGACGATGCGGGTGGGACGCCGAGCGCATCGCATCACAGGCAATCGCGACGCCGCCGTCGGTGCCATTTTTGAAGCCGACCGGCATGCCCAGGCCGCTGGCCATTTCGCGGTGGATCTGCGATTCGGTGGTGCGTGCGCCGATGGCGACCCAACTGAGCAGGTCATCGAAGTAGCCGGCGGCCATGGGTTGCAGCAGCTCGGTGGCGACCGGCAAGCCCAGGCGCAGCATCTCGCGCATCAGTTCGCGCGACAGCGTGAGGCCGGCGGCCATGTCGTCGCTGCCATCCAGGTGCGGGTCGTAGGCCAAGCCTTTCCAGCCGATGGTGGTGCGCGGTTTTTCGACGTAGGCGCGAATCACCAGCAGCATCTGGTCACTGACTTCCAGCGCGAGCTTCTTGAGGTTGCGCGCGTATTCCATGGCCGACTCGGGGTCGTGGATCGAGCACGGGCCGACAATCACCAGCAAACGCGAGTCTTCGCCATTGAGGATGGCGCGCACGGCTTGGCGATGGGCGTGGATCTGTTCATTCAGGAACGGGCTTAGAGGCAGCTGATGCTTTAGCTCAAGGGAGCTGGGCAGGCGCTGGGTCAGGGCTTCATTGGCGCTGGACAGGTTGGCAACAGGCAGTGCGGCGGTGGCAGAGTTCATATTCAAGGCTTCCTGGGCAAGCGGCGGGCTGTTCCCGCACGCTTTGCCCTACTGGGGTGTTCGACAATTGGCCGTATTGGCTACGTGTGTTGGCTTGCCACCAATAGGTGACCGATCGGAGGCGGCAGGCTGTCCCGAACGGAGCTTGCTAAATCGCCATGCAGTCGAAGTGTCGTAACGGTAATAAGTGGCGTAGTTCATGTTTTGAGTCCTTTTAGTGTTCGGTGTGAAGCAAAGTTATTGGGGCCTGAAAAAACAAAACCCCCGGTCGGGGAGCCGACCGGGGGTTAGATTTCTCTGGTAGGCGACCCCTTGAGTAGTGGGCGCCGATTTCAGGTATCAGGCGCGCCAGTGGCTAAACCAATACCCAAAATAAAAGCTGACCAGTGCGCTCAAACCGCTCACACGGGCAGCCGACACCGAGCGCGGAGCGCCGGCAGCAGGGCAAACCTGAGTGTGGGTGAGTTGCAACATGGTATGTCTCCAAATGATGGGGAGAGCTTACTCGAGGCACGCGGGTGGATTCAATCAGTAATTTCTATCGCGTGACCTACTTACGGCTATGGGGTGAGTGCCGATATGCTGGTAACACATTAATAATGATTGCCAGGACGCGACCATGACTGCCTTGACCCTTGCCGCAGCTCAAACAATATCCCTTGCCGGCGACCTACCGGCCAACCTCCAGCGGCATTTGGCGTTTATGCAGGCGGCGGCGGAGCAGGGCGTGCAGTTAATGGTGTTTCCGGAACTGTCGTTGACCGGCTATGAGCCGGCCCTGGCCGCCCAACTGGCGATTGCACCCGAGGACGCGCTGCTGGCGCCGCTGCGTGATATGGCGCAGGAACTGCGGTTGACGGCGGTGGTGGGTATGCCGATTCGCCTGGCACCCGAGGCGGGTGTGTTTATTGGCGCCTTGGTGCTGGGCGCGGACGGCTCGCTGGCGGTCTATACCAAGCAACATCTGCACCCTGGCGAAGAGCTGGCGTTTGTTGCAGGGCAGGGTGGTGCAGCACTCGAATGGGGGGATGACCGGATTGCACTGTCGGTCTGTGCGGACTTTTCCCACGCCAGTCATCCGCGTCTGGCGGCAGAGGCTGGCGCTACGGTGTACGCCGCCGGTGTGCTGATCAGCGAAGGCGGGTACGCGACCGACAGCGCGCTGCTTCAGGGGTACGCCGCCGAGCATCGCATGCTGGTATTGATGGCTAACCATGGTGGCCCGTCCGGCGGTTATACCTGTGCGGGGCGCAGCGCTATCTGGAGCGCTGATGGAACCCTGCTTGCCGACGTACCGGGCACTGGCGAGGCCTTGGTGATTGCCCGCCGCAACGGCCAGCACTGGGCTGGCCAAGTGGTAGCCCTCTGAAATGGCTTTTCACCTGCGCGCGGCGACGGACCGCGACCTGCCATTCGCGCGAACGCTGACCCATGAAGCCATGAATCGCTACTACCTGCAGTACGATTTACTGTGGTCTGACCATGGCTTTGACGTCGCTTGGGCTTCGCGGGAAAACTGGCTGATTTGCCAGGATGAAACCGTGATGGGGTTTATCAGCGTGAATCGTGACAGTCAGGCGCTCTATATTCGCGAATTACACCTGCTTGAGCGCTCTCGTAAACAGGGCGCTGGCAGTTGGGTATTGCAGCAGATGGTGCTTAAAGCGCGGGCGCAGGGCTTGGGCCTTTTACGCTTGACCGTGTTCAAGACCAATCCGGCGAAGCGCCTGTATCAGCGCCAGGGTTTGAGCATTGTCGGGGAGGAGGATTGCTTTTGGCGCATGGAGCGCGAGTGTCGGGCTGGCGCTGTGGACTAAATCAAGCACACCGTAGGAATAAGCGCATACTGCGCTCAAGACACGCTGTTTGGATCGCGGTGTTGAGCCACGGGCTCATCCACGATAATCCCTTCTTTCATGCCCAGCAGGACCGCTACTTTATGGGCTTCCCCACGCCGTCCTTTTTTACGCCCAGCGAGTACTTGATATGTGGTGGCCGGATCAACGCCATGTTCACGTGCGAACGCTTGAACTGACTTTCCTTGATGTTCCAGCCAAGCCTTGGCTTGTGCGGCGGTACGGATTCCGGGCATAGTTCAAAACCGTTCAAGTTTGTGTAAAACGAGATGAGTGTGTCACCTCTTGGGGTGTGCCAGATAGGATCATACATCCAAATGAGTGGAATCGGTTCGCGTTTGCGGCAAGAAAGAGAGCGACTTGGCCTATCGCAAAAAGTGTTTGGTGAGATTGGAGGTGTTGAAGCCAATGCCCAAGGTAAATATGAAAACGGAGGGCGGGCGCCTAAAGCCGACTACCTGTCACGGGTAGCCGAAAAAGGTGTTGATGTCCTGTACGTGTTGACCGGCGTTGCCACGCCGATTCAATTGGAAAACCTCAGCCAGATCGAAGAGAAAGTCCTTGGTGATTACCGCTCCATGTTCAAGGAAGACCAGGATGCAATCCGCCGCCTGACATCTACCCTGGCCGAACATTCAGCTGCGTCGAATGGGAAAATCAAACCGCAACCCCAGGATTCCTGACCTTTTACCCAGGAAACAGCGCTGCTCATCATCCGATGGGCAGCTTCATCACGTTGAAACTCTATATATATGACGCTTGCAGCTAGGTCTGCGCCTTGGTTTTTTGCTAAGGTGTTCAGCAACCTATAAGACCATATCGCGAGGTGTCTGCTTGATTAGGGTGCTAGTAGTCGATGACCATGATCTCGTTCGTACGGGCATTACACGAATGCTGGCTGACATCGATGGCCTGCAAGTAGTCGGCCAGGCCGAATCGGGGGAGGAATCCCTGATCAAGGCCCGGGAGTTGAAACCCGATGTGGTGCTGATGGACGTCAAGATGCCTGGGATTGGCGGTCTTGGTGCCACGACCAAATTGCTGCGCAGCCATCCGGACATCAAGGTCGTGGTGGTCACCGTGTGCGAGGAAGATCCATTTCCTACTCGCCTTCTGCAAGCCGGAGCGGCGGGTTACCTGACCAAGGGCGCAGGCCTGGCCGAGATGGTGCAAGCCATACGCCTGGTATTTGCCGGCCAGCGCTATATCAGCCCGCAGATTGCCCAGCAGTTGGCGATCAAATCGTTCCAACCTACCAGCGACTCGCCGTTTGATGCGTTGTCGGAGCGGGAAATCCAGATCGCCTTGATGATCGTCGGCTGCCAGAAGGTGCAGACGATCTCCGACAAGCTGTGCCTGTCGCCTAAAACCGTCAACACCTACCGCTATCGTATTTTCGAGAAGCTCGCCATCAGCAGTGATGTTGAATTGACCCTGCTCGCGGTGCGCCACGGCATGGTGGACGCCAGCGCCTGACATGACCACACCGTTTGATCCGAGTGCCTTTCTCTCAACCTGCAGTGGCCGCCCTGGCGTGTACCGCATGTTCGACAGCGAGGCACGCCTGCTTTATGTGGGCAAAGCCAAAAACTTGAAGAACCGCCTGGCGAGTTACTTTCGCAAGACCGGGCTGGCGCCGAAAACCGCCGCTCTGGTGGCGCGTATCGCCCAGGTTGAAACCACCATCACCGCCAATGAAACCGAAGCGTTGCTGCTGGAGCAGACGCTGATCAAGGAGTGGCGGCCGCCCTACAACATCCTGCTGCGTGACGATAAATCCTACCCCTACGTGTATTTGTCCGACGGCGACTTCCCGCGCCTGAGCATTCACCGTGGGGCGAAGAAGGCCAAGGGCAAGTATTTCGGCCCTTACCCGAGCGCCGGCGCGATCCGCGAAAGCCTGAGCCTGCTGCAAAAGACCTTTTTTGTGCGCCAGTGCGAAGACAGTTTCTACAAGAACCGCACGCGGCCATGCCTGCAATACCAGATCAAGCGCTGTAAGGCGCCCTGTGTCGGCCTGGTTGAACCTGCGGAATACGCCGAAGATGTGCGCCATTCGGTGATGTTTCTCGAAGGACGCAGCAATGCCCTCACCGATGAACTCTCCGGCGCGATGGAGCAGGCCGCCAGCACCCTGGATTTCGAACGGGCCGCCGAGCTGCGCGACCAAATCTCGCTTCTGCGCCGCGTGCAGGACCAGCAAAGCATGGAGGGCGGCACCGGCGACGTCGATGTGATCGCTGCCTTCGTCAACCCCGGCGGCGCCTGTGTGCACCTGATCAGCGTGCGTGGCGGGCGAGTGCTGGGCAGCAAGAATTTCTTCCCGCAGACTGGTATCGACGAGGAAGTGGCCGAAGTCATGGCCGCCTTCCTTGGCCAGTACTACGTGAGTAGCCCTGAGCGCGACTTGCCGTCCGAACTGATCGTCAACGTGGTGCACGAGGACTTCCCCACGCTCATCGAGGCGATCCACGAACTGCGCGGCCGTGAGCTGGACATCAGCCACCGTGTGCGCGGCACCCGCGCGCGCTGGCAGCAACTGGCGGTGACCAACGCCGAACAGGCCCTGGGGGCGCGTCTGGCCAATCGTCAGCACGTTGCCGCACGTTTCGATGCCCTGGCCGAAGTCCTCAACCTGGATGAACCGCCCCAGCGTTTGGAGTGCTACGACATCAGCCACTCCAGCGGCGAAGCCACCGTGGCCTCCTGCGTGGTATTCGGGCCGGAAGGGCCGATCAAGTCCGATTACCGGCGCTACAACATCGAAGGCGTCACCGCCGGTGATGACTACGCCGCCATGCACCAGGCCCTGACACGACGCTTCAGCAAACTCAAGGACGGCGAGGGTAAGCTCCCCGATATCCTGCTGGTAGACGGCGGCAAAGGCCAGTTGTCCATGGCCCGTGACGTGCTCAACGAACTGGCGGTGCCTGACCTGATCCTGCTCGGCGTGGCCAAGGGCGCCACGCGCAAGGCCGGTTTCGAGACGTTGTACTTGAATGATGCCGCCCATGAGTTCACTTTGAAGGGCGATTCACCCGCGCTGCACCTGATTCAGCAGATTCGCGACGAAGCCCACCGTTTTGCCATTACCGGCCACCGTGCGCGCCGTGGCAAAACCCGGCGAACCTCAACCCTGGAAGGGGTGGCAGGTGTTGGCCCGACCCGCCGTCGCGACCTGCTTAAACATTTTGGTGGCTTGCAGGAGCTATCCCGTGCCAGCATTGACGAAATAGCCAAAGCACCCGGTATCAGTAAAAAGCTGGCAGAATTGATTTATGCAAGTCTGCACAGCGAATAGAATGCCTTCTCACCTCGTAGCCAGTTGTGCCGATGAATATCCCTAATCTGATCACCGTTCTACGCGTCCTGCTTATCCCGATTTTCATTTTGTTGTTCTATTTGCCCTACGAATGGAGCTATGCCGCCTCCAGCTCGGTGTTTGCCTTTGCCGCCGCGACCGACTGGCTCGACGGCTACCTGGCACGCCGCCTGGAGCAGAGCACGCCATTCGGCGCGTTCCTTGACCCTGTGGCCGACAAACTCATGGTCGCCGTCGCCCTGGTCCTGCTGGTGCAGGAACATGGCAGCCTGTGGCTGACCCTGCCGGCCGCCGTGATCATAGGCCGCGAGATCGTCGTCTCGGCCCTGCGCGAATGGATGGCCGAAATCGGCGCGCGCGCCCACGTGGCCGTCTCCAACATGGGCAAATGGAAAACCGCCGCGCAAATGCTCGCACTGGTGATTTTGCTGGCCAACCCATCGGACTTCTCGGTATGGGTGCTGATTGGTTACGCCTTGCTGCTGGTCGCCGCGGGCCTGACCCTGTGGTCCATGCTTCAGTATTTGCGCGCCGCCTGGCCGCACCTGCGCACCACCGTTGAAAAGAAATAAAACTTTTTTGAATCAAGGGGTTGACGTGTGTTCTGGAATCGATAGAATGCACACCACCAAGACGCGGGAATAGCTCAGTTGGTAGAGCACGACCTTGCCAAGGTCGGGGTCGCGAGTTCGAGTCTCGTTTCCCGC
>NZ_JAAAFV010000040.1:63305-134113 GCF_019352915.1 Pseudomonas sp. Xaverov 259
AATTTGATCCGCAGATGTCCACTGGACGCTGGGATCCACGAAATAGACGCTTAGGCGTCTTTTTTCGTTTCTGCGGAAAACCACTGGAATCCAGGGTAATCCGGTACGTTTAAGTATCGTTTTAAGTACTGTCTAACGGACAGACTCGAATCCGCATTGTTGCTGGATTCCCCCAGGTCGCCAAACGAGCATCGGGTGCTGACTCTTTAACAGGAGCTCACCATGCCTCTCTCAGAATTCACCATTCGACACGCCCGTTCCACGGGTAAAAACTACATGCTTGGCGACTATGACGGTCTGTCACTGATGGTGACCGCTGTCGGCAACAAGCGGTGGTTGTTCCGCTACTATTGGGAAGGACGCCAGCAGCGCATGTCCTTCGGTACTTACCCCGAAGTCAGCCTCAAGCAAGCACGTGAACGCCGTGACAACGCGCGTAAGCTAATTGCTCAGGATATCAATCCCTGTCGGCACCGTAAGCAGAAGCGCCTTGAGGCAGAAGCCGAGGTAAAACAAACCTTCCAAGCGGTCTATAACGAGTGGATCGACTTCCGCCGCCTGAGCTTGAATGAAGGCCGCCAAAGCACACTGTCGCAAATCCTCAGGGTCTTCAAAAAGGACGTCCTGCCCACCCTGGCCGAGCGCCCCATCAAAAGCATCACTCGCCACGATTTGCTGGCCATCCTAAGCACCATCGAACAACGCAAAGCCTTCACCATGGCTGAAAAATGCCGCACCTGGTTCAATCAGTTATTTCGTTACGCCCTGGTAAAAGTCGAAGGTATGGAACTCAACCCTGCTTCAGACCTGGACGTTGTCGCGCTGCCCAAACCACCGGTAACCAACAACCCCTACCTGCTGATGGAACAGTTGCCCGAACTACTGACGACCATCCGAAAATACGGCGGTCACCTTCAAACCAAACTGGGTTTGCGCCTGCTCTTACTGACCGGTGTTCGCACCGGCGAGTTGCGCTACGCCACGCCCGATCAGTTCGACTTGGAGAAACAGCTCTGGGTCATTCCGCCGGAGGTCGTAAAACAGCTGCAACTCAAGATGCGCAAACGCGATACACCTGCTGGGGAAATCCCGCCGTACGTTGTTCCACTCTCAGTTCAGGCCCTTGAAATCGTGCGCTACCTGCTCGATCAAGTCGTGCCCGCACAGAAATTTTTACTCTCACATCGCAGCAACTTAAACCTGCGAATCAGCGAGAACACGCTGAACAATGCATTGCATCGGATGGGCTATGCCGACCAGCTCACTGGGCATGGCATGCGCGCGACAATCTCCACCGCGCTGCACGAGATTGGTTATCCAAAAAACTGGATTGATGCGCAGCTCTCCCATGCAGATCCGGATCAAGTCAGTGCCACCTACAACCACGCCAGATACATCGAACAGCGCCGCACCATGATGCAGGATTGGGCGAATCGGTTGGACCTGTGGGCACAGGGCAAACATGAGGCGGCGAGTTCGCCGTTAACGATTCGGTTGGAGGGGACAGCTTCGCTGCCGGAGGCAATGGGTTCGGCTAGCACTTCGTTGGTCTATGACGTGGCGGCTGCGCCGAAAAGGGTGTTGGCACCCTCTAATGCTGAGGCTGTTGCTGCTTGCCTGGGCACGTCGGAGGAGTGGGCGATAAAGGAGACTGAACCGGCGATTTCGGATATTCAGCGTGAGCGTCAGGCAATGCTGGCGGCGTATGAGGCTCCGACTAATTTGACAGTGCCAGAGTTTGCGCGATTGGCAGGTAAGTCGCGGGAACAGGTGAGTCGGGAAATCAAGGCGGGACTGTTGTTGGCGATAGGCTTGGGGAATCGTGGGTTGAGGGTGCCGGATTGGCAGCTGGATGCTGTGCGCCTGGTACAAACGCAGACGATTTTGACCACAGCCAAAAGCCCTTGGGAAGCCTTCTGGGCACTCTCCACGTTGTAACCAAACACTTGCTCGGGTAGCCTCAGACCGCTCGTCCTGCTGGAAGCGCTACCCGGGTTCCGCCCCTTGTACCTCATCCGTCATTTGGCGTATAAATTCGATCAAATGGAGGGGATTCTATGAGTACTGCACTGCAACCTAAAACCCCAGTGGACACAGTCTTCGGGCGAATGGCGCGTCTGCTGGATATCAAGCTCGCTTCAGAGTCCGATGCCGTGCGTATTGTGGTCAATGGTATTTCCACCCACAGCTACAAACGCGTCGCCAGCAAGTTAAAGTTATCGTCCTCACTGGTCGCGCCAGAAAGCACTATCCGACGCCGGCTGAGCAACAATGCCCGCTTCAGCGAAGCCGAGTCCGAGAGAGTGGTTCGCTTGACGCGGGTGTACGCCGAGGCGGTCGAACTGTTTGGTGGCGACGAAGGCGCCGCATTGTTGTGGCTGAATACGCCGGCCGATTACCTGCCCGGCCAACCCGCAATTTCGCCCATGCAGTTGTCGGTAATGGATTCAGGCGCACGCTTGATCGAGTCCCACATACGCCGCACCGCGCACGGCATCTTCTGATGCAGTTGTGGCGTATTTCGGCCTTTCCTGGATTGAACGGCCTAGGTGGTCACCACACTGATGGTCGCTGGCACACCTTGCCACGCTCGGTAATCTACGCGTCTGAACATCCGGCCTTGGCGATGCTGGAAGTTCTGGCGCACATGCGCCTGAGCCTGGCGAACATTCCTTCGACGTTGCAGTTAATCCGCATCGACGTTGCTCCGGGAGCGTCGATGGGGGCTTCACCAGCATTACCAGTTGGCTGGCAGGCTAATGAGCCGACGTCGCAGGTGGTGGGTAATCATTGGCTTGATGGAGGAGGGCAGTTGCTCTTGCCCGTGCCGTCTGCGTTGATTCCGCATGCGACCAATTACTTGATTAATGCGGCGCATCCACAGGTTCAGACGCATTTACTCGAGACGATTGAGCCGTTCTGGTTTGATAAGCGTTATTTGCGCTAAAGAAGAGTAGGGCTGTGCCGAGATGCCCGTGACTCTTCCTTCTGGAAGGCTGCTTTCGGCCAGAAGCGGTCGTACGACCGTCGCATCACATACACTAAGCCCCCCTTGGGTAGTACAAACAGCAACTACGCCGAAAGCCGGAAACCCGGCACTGCGCCTGACCTTCGTCGACATTCTAAAACCTTCACTTTAAAGCGCTTTAAGCTCTCCAGTCGCCTTACGCATAGAGGCTCACGCATAATTCGAGCCTGATCCGGTTGAAAAAGCTCAACTCAGCGGCGCAGTGATAAAGCGTCTCGGTTCGGCGTTACGCCGAAAACCTTCTTGTATTCTCGACTGAACTGAGAGGGGCTGGCGTATCCGGTCTCAAATGCGACACCTGTAACATTGGATGCTCCGGATGCGAGCAGCCGTCGGGCAGTTAGTAGCCTCAGTTGTCGCTGGTAAGCGAGCGGACTATGTGCAGTAACCGCCTTGAAATGTCGGTGGAACGAGGTGACGCTCATACCGACCTGAGCGGCAAGCCAATGCACACTCATTGGCTTATCGGCGTTCGCGCTGATCCAGTCTGCCGCGATTTTGATTTGTCCAAACCGGGTGTTGTGCGTTCCAATTTGGCGGAGCCTGGAGCCTAGCGGGCTTAACAATAGACGGTAGTAAAACTCGCGCTCGAACTGGGAGCCAAGCACTTTAAGCTCTGCTGGCGTATCAAGCAGACCGATGAAACGAACCAACGGCTCGACAAAACTGCTATCGGCTTGGGCTAACGAGATAGCGCCCGCCTGCGGAGCTGGTTGGGTCGACTCGCTCATATCGAGAAGCAAGCCAGCGACGATCCCTGCGTCGAGCATCAATTCGACACTGATATAGGGTTGTTCCGGGCTCGCCTCTACCACTTCACTCACGAACGGTAACCCGACCGCTGCCACTGCACAGGTGCCCGGATGGCAATCGAACGTACTATCGGCAATGTTCATCCGCTTGGCGCCTTGCAGTAGCAGATAAAACTTCGGCGCGAACAGAGCCGGGGTCGGAGGAACCGGAGCGTCTGTGGATCTGATTGTCAGTTGGGGAAGAGCGTTTGATAGATCGGCGCAGCCGCGATGTCGGCTCGCGATTGCGAGGAGATGTTCCAACATGAGGGATGTCGATCCTAGTCGTGCTCGCTATAAGCCAGCGGTTTCTCAAGCTAAAGCAGTTGGTAGGATCAGGCAAGGCTTTAGCACTATGTAGGATGTGGTCAGGCCGGTTTTTTGTGAAAGTGGCGGCATCCAACGTAACTTGATTTAGAGGAACGACGATGTCAGACCAACACTCACGCTTGCAGCAATTTATGGACGAGGCGTCCATCCGAAACACCATTGCACGTTTCGCCGACAGCGCGACACGCGCAGACCCCGCAATGTTTCACTCGGTTTGGGCTGATGATGGCGAATTCATCATTGGTCAAACACCTCACGGCCAGTACTCTAAAGGCGCAGACAACAATGTGGCGCTGCTTCACAAACTGCGCTCAGGCAAGGAGTTCTTCGTTCAGTTCGCACTGCCGGGGGTGATTGTTATCGACGGTGATCAGGCAACTACTCGCACATTCGTGCATGAGTCTGCACGCGGCCCAGGCGAGAAGTACTACCGCAATCACTGCATTGCGTTCGATGTGCTACAACGCTCGGGAGACGATTGGGTTTTCAAAAGCAGATCCTTTCAGTACCTCTGGCTCGACACCGGAGCGTTCGGCGGAAACGGATTCCCGCTGTTCCCGGCGGCATAGTGCCTGGCCTGACTACCTGCCCCCCGTGACAGGGCTATTCATAGGTCGATACGCGGCTGGTTGGGGCCACAAAGGGCGAGATGTAGTCGCCCGCTTACCAACGATTTGGTCTAGGCAGAACAGCTCACATACGGGCTCTGAAACCGCTTGCGAGCTTCGCAAAAGCGTCAGAGGCAACGCTTTGATACCCGTTTTTTCGACGTAACAATGCCGCTGTGCGACTAGGCAATAAGTGGGTTGTCTGAAGCTCACGCAATCCAGCTTGCTCACGCACTATCGCGTCGGGAAGGATGGTTGCCATGCGACCTTGCTTGGCGACCTTGAGCAAGATGGCAATTGAGTTCGCTTCCAGCACGATGTTCGGCGTGAAACGTTGCTTCTGGCACCAGGCATCCACTGCCGTCCGGGTCGCAAACCCAGGTGCCAGCAATGCGAAACGGAGGGTTTTCAGGTCTGCGAGTGTGAGAGGCGCCTGCATCGCACCGGTTTTTCTAGACGTATCCACCGTCCGCATTTGGTCGGTTAGCGACGGCCTGACTTCGACCGTCGCTATGCATGATCAAACCTCAGTCTGTTCCGCCATCTCCAGTGCGTCATCGACCTCAATCCCCAGATATCGAACAGTGCTCTCCAGCTTCGTATGGCCGAGCAGCAACTGAACCGCCCGTAGGTTCTTCGTTCTGCGATAGATTAGTGATGCCTTCGTACGTCTCATTGTGTGAGTGCCATACATGGCTGGATCAAGGCCTACGGCTTTCACCCAGCCTTTGACGATACGAGCGTATTGACGAGTGGATAGATGGTCTGAGGTATGCAGCCGGCTAGGAAAAAGGCAGTCCTCGCTGCGTAGTTGTGCCTGATGTATCCAGGCCACGAGAGCTGACCGTGTTTGCTCAGTGATCTCAAACTGCACTGGCCGCTGCGTTTTCTGCTGCATCACCATGGCTCGTGATGATACGTGCTCGCCATGAGCGACATCGCGCACGCGGAGCTTGGTTAAGTCGCAGGCTCGAAGCTTACTGTCGATGGCCAGATCGAAGAGAGCCAGATCCCGGGTTCTTTCCGCAATTTGAAGCCTTACTCGGATGGCCCAGATATCTCTCAGTCGGAGTGGGGCTTTCTGCCCGACTAGTTTTCCTTTGTTCCAGGGCTGACGGCTGCAGGTAGCGATGATGTTCATGACAAGTCCTCCACGTGTGGAAAGACAAGGATGGCTAATCAGAGCGACGGTTGCTAACCGGCCATTAGCGGACGCTCACAAACGATCGCTACCGACCGTTCGGCGCAATGACCATCCCATGGAAGTGCAACTGGCCATGCGCGGCCAGTCCTTCACAGCCCCACATCAGAAAAATGCTGAGAAATTTCTTCATTACTTAGCCAATCGGATTGTATGGCATCAAGCCATCATGCCAGACTTGGTTTTTTCTTACGGACAAGATTCGATTAATATGAAAATTCAGTGCGTGGATAGCGATATTCGAAAAGTTCTGGAATCTGGCACCTATACAGTCCCTAGATTTCAGCGGCCGTACTCTTGGGATAAAGAGAACGTCGAAGACTTTTGGGAAGACACAACCTCCGACATAAAGGAAGATTATTTTATTGGTTCCATTGTTACTTATAACATGGGAAGTGCATCTTATGGCTTGGTTGACGGCCAACAGCGCTTAACCACTATCACCATCGCACTTTGTGCGGTGCGGGATAAATATAACGAGCTAGGACATACCGCTGCCGCCAATGGAATCCATCGCCTCATTGAGACGCGTGATCTAAATGACCAACTGCATTTCGTACTGCAAGCAGAATCATCCTATCCATACTTACAAGCAAAAATACAAAGCTTCGAAAAACATGATGAAAAGATAGATCTGGGAGAAGAGGAGCGTGCAATTGCTAACGCTTACGAAACAATTGCCAGGTTTATTACTATTTACACCAACTTGATCATACTGGAAAAAGGGTTTGATCTGGCTCAAGAAACGATAAAGGAATGGTTGGATCATATACGCAATAAGCTTCTCGCGCTGAAGGTAATCTGGATTACGCTGGAAACACAGGACGATGCATACTTAATATTTGAAACTCTTAATACGCGAGGAAAAGACCTCACTGCTGCCGATCTAGCAAAAAACCACATTCTTCGCCTGCTACCCGTTGAAAGAAATTCGCTGGATCGTCCCAAAGATCATTGGCAAGAAATGCAACTGCATTTGGAAAACGCTCGCAGCCCTATCCCAATGAAGACATTTCTACACCACTACTGGCTATCAAAATATCCATTCACTACGGAGAAGGATCTATTTAGATCAATCAAAGATCAAGTAACAAGGGAGAATGTCAAGGACGTAGTAACTGAGCTTCGCTCTGATACTGAGTTGTATCGCGGAATTAGCGAGCCAGCTAAATTAAATATTTGGCGTCGAGCATCTCAAGATATAAAAGATTCACTGTACTGCATTTCCAATGTCCTTAATATTCAAATTGCCAACCCGCTCCTGTTAACCGCTCTACGACTTTATAATGCCAAGTTGTTGAAGGATCGTCATCTTAGGGAGATATTTAGCCTAATAGAAAAATATCACTTTATGTACACGTCGATAAGTGGTCAGCCTTCTTCGGGAGGAGTAACTAAGATGTATGCGGTACATGCGCGCGAATTGGCAAATGCAGTTGACTCCAATGCTAGAGGTCAATGCATTGTGGAGTTTAAACGAAAAATTAAAGATAAAATTCCGGTAAAAACCGTTTTTGTCAGTAAGTTTAAATTGTTATCGTACAACACATCTCGGCAAAGAGAGTTAATTCGGTACACCTTGTGGAAGATCACTAGTTGCCGTAATCCAGCGCTTAGCTTGGATCGTGACCAGGGGTCAATTGAGCATTTACTTCCGCAGTCGACGGGTAGTTCGACAGTTCACTCACTCGGTAATTTATTGTTGGTTCCTGGAAAATTTAACGAGCGAACGCTAGAAAATAGAGGATTTGAGGAAAAGAGGAATTTACTGCTGCAGCATGGATTCCCGCTCGAAGATGAAATAAAAGACGCCCAAGCTTGGGGGAATGACGAAGTCGAGCGACGTTTAACAGCTCTCGCTGATTACGCCTATGATGTAGTCTGGGCGATTGATTGAGGCAAAAATGAATAAACTTCGTTACCGCTGATCGTTCGTTTTCGGCCACTTACTGCCAGTAGTGACCGGCAGTTGGTGGCCTGTAGGTGTGCCAATATGTGTACTTTTGTGAGGGTTGAAATGCATACTATATTATACAGGCTAGAACGAGAGCAAAAGAAAGTGCTTCTTTGTCTAGGCATCCTGTTCTTGCTTCTATCTGTTTTTTGGTTTTTCTCTGAGTTGTTCGATGTCGGTATTCCTATGGAACCAATAGTTGTTTTCGTTGGCGGCAGCGCAACACTTCTCGCTTCCTATTGGCCGTTCAAGGCTACAAATCGGAGCGCATGCCTAACTGGGAAAATTCCCTTTGATTACTCGACTAATAACGGGCTTGTAACTATAGGATCTGGTGAAAATCAATTCATCTTGGCATTTTCTTCTGCCAGTCACGATAAAATCCATATGTACAATGGAGTGCATAAAAAAAGCATAGTTAATACTGATCGCATCGCAACGGCTGGAGATGCTGGAAGTTTCAAAGATGTTAGGGATGTAACTGAATTTTATTATAATAGCGATGTAGTCAGTCCAAAAATAGGAGAAATCGTGGCGCTAAGATCAAAAGATACTGGGCGTTATGCTTTGGTCCAGATCCTTGACATAAAGTGTCAAGATAGGCAAGGCAGCGAAATTAATGAGGTCGTTTTCCGATTTGTCATTAATACAGACGATAGCACTTCATTCGCTTGACCCAATTCAAAGAAGTCGTCCATGAGCGTCCGCTTTTGGCCGTTTTATGCCTCTCGCCAGGGGCAGCAATCGGCCAGAAGCGGTCAGTCATGAACGGTTGTTATCGACCCATAGCAGACGCTCAGCGGTATCCAGGAAAGTCAGGGTGATTCAAACGATAACCTTTTGCGGGCTAGTACTTTTAATTGTTTATATACACATCTGTTAAAAAATCACCAATTTGTTTTCCCGCTTTCTCGGAATACCAAAAATCGAAGCTGTCGTCGATCACGCTAAATTCAATGGGAGGGGTGTCGGATTTTATAATTAATGATATAAGTTGGTTGCCCAGGAATTTGAAATTGTCGACAAATACAAAGCAGGCCCAGTTCAGTCTAGAATTGCGTGATGGGTTATGTGGTTCGGTAGCGCGATTAAGGAGCGGTGGAATTTCTATCATCTCATGGCGAGCAATCTTATCATCGTAGTCACCCTGTGGTGATACTGCTTGAAAGCGAAGTTCGTCTTTGGAGTAAGTCTGGCTTATTATTAGTCTTGGATTGCCAATTTTTAAGAACCCATTCAGTATGTTGACATTGTGGAAGACAAAATTTGACGTTATTTTTTGGAACTTTCCATCGTAAAAAGCTGCGATCTCATATCCGCCGCCAAAAAACTCAAATATACTTTCCGCACCGCTGCCTTTCCTAAATTCGGCATTCAACAAGTGTGCAACTTGAGTTAGGGCTAGTGAAGCGCCGCGCGCGCATATGTCATCTATTTTTGGTTCTTTTAACGCCATTTCCTTTACAATGCCAATATAGTCTTCAATGACAGAGGCGCCTGAGCCTGCGTAATGAACTTCGCCCAGAGTGGGGCATTCAAGCTTGTGGCAATCGAAACCAAAGGTCTGCATCTTTTCGTTTTCGTATATAGCTCCTACGATCGAAATTTCATCTGAGTCGCACTTGACGAAGATACGTTCAATTATTCTTTTTGTTATTTTTATTCTTTTTGATAGCTTGCTGATTCGCATAATGAATACACGAGCATGCAACTGGCTTCCTGCCCAGGCCAATGCGCAATAATCCGATACAATACAAACTTTCTGTGACGATTTGTGAATCCCCCAAGCGCCTCCAAAAAAGTCTTCCATGTTGCCTAGGGTAGGGAGACTGGTTCTTGGAGGTTTTTCCTCATTAACAGGACCGTTGATAAGAATATCTCCGATTACGATGCCACAACCGAAATGATTGTATGAGGCGATGACAGTCATCAGTAACTCCTGTTATTGCATGGTGTGAATGGATTTAAATTTCTGGTTTATATAAATTGAAAGTTGCGTAAAGAGGTTTGGTGTCGGTCGTTCCCTGTGCGCAACTTTCAAAGTGGAAATTGTTCCAAGAGTTGCTATATTATGTCTTGGTTGCTGATTCTTGGAGCGAGTTCTTCAAGAATTCTACTTTTGCAGTAAGGGATGAATTCCGTGTGTCGTGAGTAAAATAAGCCGGGGGTGTTGGCGTCCACTAGTAGGTGGGTCATCACTTCGCTTACGCACATAACCCCTAGAGATTTGCCTTGTCTTTCAGATGTAATCTGCTCAAGATTTGTTCTTATGAAATTATTTGATATTGCCCGATGTATGGCTGTCCCTTCTTTCATCGAGTTAGGTCTGAGTGTTGACGAACTAGGCAGAAGGTCGGATACGTTTATGGCTATAAGTCCGTATACTTTAGAGGAGGCATCAGTTTTCACTCTAGAATATATCTGCTTGCTCGCCTTTTTTATATTTGTGCCTATTTTTGCTTGGGATTTAATTCTCTTGCACTCAACGAATAGTTTTCCATCGCCAACTAAGTCTACCACTACATCGCATATGCCAGTTAGCGAGGTGCTAAAGCCTGCTTTCATGAATCTACTTGCAATTGAAAGCTCGAAAAGAAAATCTCTGGCTTGGTCATTTTCGCTATTGGCCCTGAATTCTTGACCTGAAGCCACCTTCCGGATTTGCTCTGTGAACTCTCCAGAGTCAATTTCTTTTAAGCGGTCGTATATTCTGATGAGCTGATTTACTTCAAGATAAGCGTTGTCAAATTTTTTCTTGAAACTCAGCAGGTCTTCATTTTCCAGGTTGTTGTGGTTGTTTGCGATTTCTGTAAATTTCTCGAAATGCTGCTTGTATACGCCATATCTGTTTTTGGAGTAGGCTATTCCAAGTTCACCAAGCCACTCACAAGCCTCGGCATATAGAGAAATCAAATTATCTAGCTGGTGTGAGTAATGTTTGTCGTCACTTTTCATTTTTTGTCTTAAGGGGTAGGTGGGTCAGTCTTAAGTTTCTGGTTTTGCTAGACTTTAAAGGGCAGGCTAAAACTGATTGTATTCTAGGCCCAAAACTCTTTCTGTTTGAGCAGCTTACCCCAGTGAGTATCCAGTAATCAACGGATTACGGTCTCAGTGCAACCAAGCTTTTGGCTGCGAAATTTCGTGCCGTGAAATAGGCTATTCCCAAGGGTTCTGCGCTAACACTTTAATATGCATGGTGTAATTCTGTTTGGCATTACCTGTATGCGTAAGTATGTATAACTCCTCGCGGCGAGAATACCGATGCTTAATTCAAATATCTGAGGCCTGATAAAAGTGGGGACTACCGTTCGCCACAATCCGCTTTCGATCCAAATTTGTCAGTCGACCGACCACTTCTGGCCGAAAGCAATCGGTCGCACAAATTAATATTGCCCATCGCTTCGCATGCCTGATACGACCGCAAACTCTGGGCGTAGCGGCGGGCTGATCAAGAGATGATTACTTAGAAATTGCTACGGGAGCCGGGGCACAGGGGCCTGAATGCAGAGCCTGCGAGAGTTTTAGGGCGGCCTACGTCCAATCCATTATCGAGCGGATCGTTCCTGTGGAGCTACGAGCGTCGGACGTTGGGGCAAAAATGGGGCAAACCGCACGCCAATCTATGCCCTTCAATGCTAATTATGCAGTTTTGCAACCGTCTGTATGCACGCATTAAAGCCAGCAACCACGGGCCTTTCCCCCCAAATCCCCCACATACCCCTACACAATCGGGGTGTGGCAAGGTATGACTGCGAAGCAGTCCGAGCTGGAAAAGGCTAGAGCTACATCGGCTCACAGAGCAGGAAAAGGAAATGATCCGAAAGCATTACCGAATCGACCAACAAAAATTGCCGGCCGGCTACCCTACGCACCGACACTCGAACGAATTTTGGGAGCAATTGGGTCGTACCGTTGCTACCTACGGATTCTTGGAGCAAGTATTGGGCCGCGCCATCTTCGCTCTTACCGCCACACGCAAGTATGCTCAGGATGAGCTGGAGGAGGCATACGGCAAATGGTTGGGGCAGCTTGAGAGGGCCTTGTCCGATTCTCTTGGCGGGCTCATCAATGCGTACGACAACGCATTGCGAAAGCACCATGAGTCGCCAGTCTATAATCTCGAACAGTTGATCGGGGACCTCCAATGTGCTGCCCAATTACGCAACGTGCTTTGCCACGGATCCTGGCAGGCACCGGATGGCGAAGGTAAGTCGTTTCCGCTGTTTGTCGATAAAAAGCAGAGAGTCTTTGCCACCGCTATTGATGCCTCCTACCTACAACAGGTTCGTGTCGACTTGACCGGCCTGATTTGTGCGGTCATCGATTCCATCAGCGGCCTGGGCTTGCAATTCCCAGGATCGGGTGGGCCGGGTGAGGTCATCTGGACTAACGGGTGATCGCTTGTTTCAAGTGCGCATTCAGCGTCGGCGAGATCCCTGACGAAGCTGCGAGTAAATACACAGCTTGCATAAAAATTGCTACATAGCGAGCTACAGCGAAATAGCTAGCCAAGCTGGGACCTGATGGGGCCCTACGTCCAATCCATCATCGGACGGATCGTTTAGCTAGCTTCCCTGCGGTCGTATGGGATCCTAAGGTGCCTTCCGCGAAGGGCAGCAGTCGGCCAATAGCTGCCTGTCGTAATCGACTGAAATCGACCCATAGCAGCCGCTCGCGAGGTGCTTCTCTCGATTGTCCAGGACGGACGCATTTCTATGGTTCCCACAAGCTAAGCTGTCAGTATGTGTCCGAACCTGAGTTTCGGATCGCCGGAAAAGTTTGGAGTTAAACCACTTTGAATGTGTTGTTCATCTGCGGCAAAAATCGCTTACGTAGTCCGACCGCCGAGCAACTTTTTGCTGATTGGTCGGGTGTTGACACAGCATCGGCTGGTGTTAATAACGATGCGGATGTGCCTGTAAGCCAGGAGCTGCTCGAGTGGGCCGATCTCATTTTTGTGATGGAGCCAAACCATCGAAAGAAACTCACTGCTCGTTTCACCTCGGAGTTGGCGAATAAACGTATCATCTGCCTGAATATTTCAGACGATTACGAATACATGGCAACAGAGTTGATCACGCTACTGGAAGCGAGAGTCGGGCGTTATTTATCTGCCTGATGTTATGTCCGCTTCTGTGCCGTCTCAACCTGATCAGTCGACTGACCGATATTGGCCGAAAGCGGCCAGCCAGCAATCAAAGTCAAATCCATATGCAGTATTTCAGATCACTCGCGAAAATGACCAATCAAAGACCTAACGACAAGATACCTGCCACAACTGATCCAACCGCGTCGTATAGCTCTGACTCATCATCTCCCGCCGCATTCCCCAAGCAGGATCCTCCGGCACACTTGCCGACCGCAACGTGCCTTTCCCCCAGCGCCCATTAATCTGATCCAGCACCGACATCACCCGCGTCGCCTCCACAGGCTGCGACACCGCAAACAGATCATCAGTATATTCCCCCGGCTGACAAAGCCCCAGCAACATCACCTCCGCCTTACTGTAGTTAAACCCCGCCCGAAATACCTGGTCCACCGCATCCACCGCGAGGCGAGTCAACAGCCGTACATCATCCGTCGGATACGGCAGCTCCACGACCACCCCATTAGCGTACTTCGCCTCATCCGGATTAAACATCCCCGTCCGAATCGACACCCTGATCTTCTTGCACAACGATTTCTGCGCCCTAAGCTTCTCCGACGCACGCATCATGTAGGTGGCCACCGCTTCCTTGATCGGCGCGATCTCCGTCAGCCGCTGGCCAAACATGCGACTGCAGCAAATCTCCTGCTTGGGCGGATCCGGCTCATCCAGCTCCAGGCATGGCGTGCCCGCTAGCTCACGCGCTGTCTTCTCAATCACCACGCTGAATTTCTTGCGCAATATCCAGGGATCCGCCTTGGCCAAGTCCATAGCCGACTTGATCCCCATCCCATCCAGGTGCAGTTTCATTTTGCGCCCTACACCCCATACCTCCGCCACGTCGGTATTGCGCAGTACCCAATCCCGTTTCTCCGGCGCGCAGATATCCACCACACCACCGGTTTGTCCCTGCAGTCGCTTGGCGGTGTGGTTAGCCAGTTTTGCCAAGGTTTTGGTATGGGCAATGCCGACGCCGACCGGAATGCCTGTGCAGCGCAGCACCTGGTTACGAATGCGGCGGCCCAGGGCGTCCAGGTCACTGATGCCGGTGAGGTCGGCAAAGGCTTCGTCGATGCTGTACACCTCGACCATCGGCACCATAGCTTCGATCAGGCTCATGACCCGTTCGCTCATATCGCCATACAGCGCGTAGTTGGATGAGAAGGGCACTATCCCGTGTTGCTTGAGTGTGTGTTTGATCTGGAAGTATGGCGCGCCCATTTTGACAAAGGGCTTGGCGTCGTAGCTGCGGGCGATGACGCAGCCGTCGTTGTTGCTCAGAACTACGATGGGGGTCTTGGCCAGGTCGGGGCGGAACACGCGTTCGCAACTGGCGTAGAAGCTGTTGCAGTCGATCAGGGCGAAGACGGGAGTCTGCTTAGACATGGCTGCGCACGGTGCTGGTGATGACGCCCCAGATAGATAGTTCGTCGCCCTCAAGGATGTAACGGGCAGGGTATTTAGGGTTGTCAGACAGCAGGATGATTTCCTTGCCGCGTTTGCACAGGCGTTTGCAGATGGGCTCGTTGTTGAGTACCGCAACGACGATGTGGCCGTGTGCGGGTTCGATTGAGCGATCGACAATGCCGATGTCACCCTCGAAGATGCCGGCGCCTTGCATGCTTTCGCCGGTGATGGTGATCAGGTAGACGTGGGGCGCGCGGATGTTGAGGACTTCATCCATCGAGATGTGCTGCTCGATATGATCGGCAGCCGGAGAGGGGAAGCCGGCGGGTAAATGGAATGAGTAAAAGGGCAAGGTTGCGCCGCCCTCTGCGATGGGGCCTCGGATGATGATGCTCATGGTATTGCCCTTTTACAAATGCTGTACGTATGTACAGTTAACTGTGTAGTCCATTTGCGGTCAATTTTTCTGTAGGTAATTTCGACAGACGGAGCGGGAGGACGTTGGCGTTGTCTATCCGTACCATTATGGAAATCAGGGCGTGAAGGGCGACTATAGAGGCGGTTTCAGGTCGCTCAATTGAGCTTGCGTTTGAGGTAAGCAGTCGAAGAGGGGAACGTATAATCTCTGCCGGTGCGTATACCAGGCCATTATTCGTTCTTTGGTTAACGTCGATGAAAATTTTAGAGAAGACTTTTAATGTTGGTCGGTCTACGAATTGCAGATCGCTGAAAGCTGTGGGCAAAGTTAACAGACCGCATACACAGGCCCTCAACTGCTGTATACCGCACAATTTCTAATAATTACCTCTACCGCGGCCATACTGGCGCGGACGTTCATACATCCCTATAGACCCTCTGAGAAACACTATGAAAACCGAACTAACTGAAGAAGAAATGCGGCAGGCGCTATTCGGCGTATCTGACCCCGTTGTACCAGCAGTTGTTGAAGACCAAACCGACTCGTCCCCGGAAGTCGTGATCCCGCCCAAGGTGTTGCCAAAAAAAGCACAAAAAACCTCAAAAGGCTTCACCCCCAGACTCCGGGTCACACTGCGAGTGGGTAATGAATTCGAAGGGCAGATGCACGAAATGATTCATGAGGCTGATACCCTCAGTTCCCTTGTCGCCGAGCAAGAAGCCACCAAGTCCGCCAGGAAAAAGTTTCGCTTTGTCGAGGTTGTCTCGGTCAAGTCAATGTAGTGGGCGATAGTCGTGTCCCTACCGTATTGCTGTGATTCTGTACGTCGCACGAATGAGTCAGTTGCGTCCTACAGACTAAGTAGGGTGGGAACTGGATAGTGCAGTGACCTAAATATCTCCATGAGCGAATCACAAATGCCTATTTCTTTGTCGGATCGTTTTGGTGGGTGCTTGCTAGGCCTGGCCTGTGGCGATGCCGTTGGCACCTCTGTTGAGTTTATGCCGCGTGGCTCGTTTACACCTGTCACAGACATGACCGGCGGCGGTCCTTTCAGTCTTCAGCCTGGCCAGTGGACCGACGACACATCCATGGCGCTGTGCTTGGCGGAGAGTTTGGTGCAGAAGGGCGGTTTTGATCCGGTCGATCAGATGCAGCGCTATCTGAGCTGGTGGACATCGGGCTACCTGAGCGCTACCGGGGAGTGTTTCGATATAGGCCTGACGGTGCGCCAGGCGTTGGCTGACTTTCAAAGCAACGGCGATCCCTACGCGGGCTCCACAGACCGTTACTCGGCCGGCAACGGTTCACTCATGCGGCTTGCTCCCGTCGTGCTGTTCTACTTTCCTGATACCCATCGAATCCACACCTTTTCGGCTGATAGCTCTCGCACAACACACGCCGCTCAAGAGGCAGTTGAATGCTGTTTGGTGCTAGCGACTGTGATTGCCAACGCGCTACGTGGTGAGTCAAAAGCGCAGGTGCTGGGAGTGGAAAGCTGCGATTTAACTGAACCCAAAGTGATTGCGATTGCTCAAGGAGCCTACCGGCAAAAGGTCTGCGCTGACATTGTGGGCTCAGGCTATGCCGTCGCTTCGCTGGAGGCTGCACTTTGGTGTTTCCACCAGACGGATAGCTTTGCCGAGGCTGTGCTAATGGCTGCGAATCTGGGGGATGACGCGGACACTACTGCGGCCATCGTTGGCCAGGTTGCCGGTGCCTATTATGGTGTGCAAGGTATTCCAGAGGATTGGCTAGGCAAGGTGTGGATGCGTGAGCACATCCAGGTCACTGCCGATGCATTGATGCAGATGGGCGAGCCTCACTAAGACACTCGCCCATCGCTCAGGATCAATCCGCGATCAGTAAGCCGATGGCAGGAACAATCAACAGCGTACTGATCGCCATCGACAGTACATTACCAATATACGGATGCAGGTAACTCGGCAACCGGCCAGCAATCGCGCACGCCAACGGCGGCGCAATCAGCGCGCCCAGAACCGCGCTGAGCACAATGACCGTCATGCTACCGCCATAGGTCAGCACCGCCGCCGGTACCACCGACACCAAGGGCACATAGGTCGGGTACCAACCTCGTTTTCGCCATTGCTGTCGCCACAGCAGAATGCCCAGCAGTGAGGTCAGCGCCTGGCCTGCCAGCAGGTGCAACACCCAGCCCGATCCATAGGCGGGGCTTAGGGGATTGAGCGAGTAAGCCAGTAACACTCCTGCGAGCAAACCCAGACTGGCCCACTCATTGCCGAAAAAAGGCGCTTCGGAAAAGTCTGCCAGCACACGACGTAATGTCCAGCGTAAGCCGTAATCGGGTGTCTTAGGAGGGGCGGTGGGAGGGACGCTGACCTTGGCTTCAGGCGCACGACTAACCAGCACAGGCACTGCGCGACACAGTAAAAACGCCACGACGCTACCTAGGGCCATGCCCAATACATTGCCAATCACCACCGGCAATCCTAACGGTATGCATAAGAAGTTGACCATCAACAAGCAGCTTGGCGTCACCAGCAGCGCGCCGAGCAGGGCACCATTCAGCGTGACCTTCCAGCCTCCGCCAAACAGCAGCACCATCGCGGCCGGCAGTGATACAAAGGCGGCGAACGTCGGTTGCCAAGCGTCGGCGGTCAGGGTCCAGCCCCAGAGTGCATTGCTCAGCAACAGCCCCAGCAATGAGCTGGTCACTAGCCAAGGCCAAAGCCCGGTGCCGTAGGCGATGCTGAAGCCTTGCCAGCCTTGGGCATAGCGACTGGTCCAGTAACCGAAAGCGCCACCGAGCAACAAGCCGATTGACGCGAACTCGTGTTTGTAAAACGCCACTTCACTGATATCGCCGACCACCCAGCGCAACCACGCGGTCGGCGCAGGCAGGCTGGCCATCATGTCGTTGTAGCTGGGCCAGAGCACCGACGCCGATGTGGAGTAAGCCACTGACAATCCTGTGAGCGACACGACCAGGGTGAGGAAGGCCAGGATCAGGATGACAAGGTGGCGAACCGATGAGTCAGACGACGTTTTTGTTGGTATGAAGTCCATATTCCCACCCTCATCAGCGTGGCAGGCACGGGTGATGACGATAGCCGAGCATGCCGTCATAGAGGTCCGCCCGGCGATCGCGCTGCAGGTCGTTCAGGCTGTTCCAGATCGGTGCGCTGCGGGCGCTGGAGAGGTCGATGTCCGCGTAAATAATCGCTTGCTCGTTGGGTGAGGCAACCTTGCCGATAGGCCAGCCATTGGTGCCGGCAATCAACGAGCAACCGAGGTAACGCGCGTCCTGTTCTTCGCCGATGCGGTTGGCGGCCGCAATAAACACGTTGTTGACGTGGGCGGCGGTCATGGTCAGGTACGAGGCCATGCATTTGCCGGCTTCGTCGAACAACGGCGGTGGCGTCCACACCCAGTTGTTCAGGCTGCAAATGATATCGGCACCTTGCTGGGTCAATATGCGCGGGACTTCGGGGAACCAGATGTCCCAGCAGATCAGCAAGCCAATGCGGCCGATGGGTGTTTCGAATACCGGAAAGCCCAGGTTGCCGGGAGTGAACCAAAGCTTTTCCTTATTCCAGAGATGGGCCTTGCGGTACTTGCCAATCAGGCCCTCTGGCCCCAACAGCACAGCCGTATCGAACAGTTGCATGCCGTCACGTTCAGCCAGACCGGCCACGAGATACACCTGGTGAAACTGGGCGAAATCCATCCAGGCGCGGATGCTGGGACCGTCTGGAACGGGTTCGGAATGGAGATAGGCATCCTGGCGATTGTTGAATAGATACCCGGTGTTGGCCAACTCGGGCAGCACAATCAAGTTGGCGCCATTGTTCACCGCTTATAGCGCAAGGCTGAGGCTGGTCTCCAGGTTGGCGGGGCGGTTTTGTGTGCCGACTTGCGGATCGAATTGCACAACGGCGACGCGGACGGGACTCATGGAGTCGTTCATGTTCTAGACCTCTTTTTATTGTTATGAGCCCACCTGTAGGGGTGGGCGTTTAATAGGAAGTCTTTTTTGCTTGTGCGTCAGTAGGTTGTTTCCGTTTAAAGCGTAGGCTGTTGCTGTATTGGCGATTGCCCCTGATAGCGTGGGTAATCGTCCAGGGTAAACCCTCCGTTGAAGGTGGCCTGGGTGGTGTGGCAGAGGTTGATCACCGCGTCGACAGCGCCGCGCAGGCAGGGCTCGGTCCAGCCGGCATCCACGGAAAAGGATTCGCCCGCCAGATACAGCCCGGAAACAGGACTGTAGCCGCGCTGAGTGCGCTCACTTAGCGGCTTCTCATCGCTGACCAGCCTTAACAGACGGTCACGCTCCGTGACGGTAGCAGTGTGTTGCTCCTGCATCGATTGGAGGCTGGTTTGCAATTCGTTGAGCTGTACGCGCAACGCGTCCCGCTCAGCTTGCAAAATGTGGAATGTTTCAGTGCTGATCGTCGTGTGAGTAGAGCGCTCAATCTCATCGAACAGGAACGGCGGTTTTTGATCGGGGTAATGCCGCACCATCCACGCCCTCAAGTCGGCGTGACGCACGGTCAAGAACTCAGGAGGGACGTGGATGCCAGCTTTCACCGCGACACCAAGCGACCCATAGGGCAGGTCATTGTTCATCACCGCATCAAACAGCTTTTCCAGGTTTAGGTGAAGGCATGGCCATTGAGGATAGGCAGACCTGAAAGTATGCGGGGCGTGCAAATAAGCATGCAGAATTTCCGCTTCGTGCTCCAGTAGACCGCACCATCTAATCACCGCTTCAGCCAAGTGATAGAACGGTTTATACGAAAGCTCACAGCTGCCCTCGTTGTACATGATCAGGTCCCTTTTTTATTTTTGGGCTAGGGCGAATGCCTGATGTGGGGCCAGTGTTTAGCGTGGCCTGTACAGAGTTGGATTAAGTTGAGTGGTTTTATCTCGTCATTGGGTTGCGAATGTATGTCGGCGTAAGTCCTAATATGAGGAAGGAGTAGGGGTTTTTATGTGTGAGGCAGGTTCGCTGAGTACAGTGCATGATTATACGTAGCGTTTAGTAAAGTAGTGTTAGGCTGAAAACAGAGTTGCGGCCAGGAGTGAGTGGTCTAATGAAACCGGACACCCATTTATGCGAGAATGCTCGCCAGATCGAGGTGTCAGATGACCAAACAACGCCGTTCATTTACCCCTGGATTTTAGCGCGAGGCCGCCGACCTCGTGCTCAAGCAAAACCACAGCTACATCGACGCCAGCGTTCACTCGGTATTGGCGAGTCAGCGTTGCGCCGCTGGGTTGACTAGGTTCAGAAAGAGTGCCAAGACGTCACTCCGCAGAGCCAGGCGTTGATCCCAGAGCAGCAGAAACCCAAGAACTGGAGGCCCGGATCGCTGATCTTGAGCGAGAGAAAACCATATTAAAAAGGCTACCGCGCTCTTGATGTCGGAAGAACACGAGCGTTCGCGCTGATTGACCAGTTGAGCGCACATGAGCCGGTTGATTGGCTGTGCAAGGTGTTTGACGTCACTCGCTCGTGTTACTAGGGCCAGCGCATGCGCCGCCGCACACCCCATGTTGAACGGCTTCTATTAGTTGACAACTACAGGCCACGTGTTCTGTGGGCGAAGCTAGGCAATCGAATCTATATCTAATTTGTAGGAAGTTCCTACAGTATGGCCTCCCGTAATGGTTGCTATCGCCCGCTCATCATCGTTTGCTGTCAGCGGGGCCATTGCCAACTGCTCCTGCCTTTTGTTCTCCGCGTGAGCTTTCCAACGAGACAATTCGCCGCCCCGGAGCTGCTTGATGGCCGGCCTCTGTCCACCAATGCCGACGTGTAAGCCGTAGCGTGTGTGATCTACGAGTTGGCGGGGGGCAAACATCCGTTTCGCCGCTTGCCTTCTATCCAAGCCCGCGAAGAGCACCTGGAGCGAGAACTGTACGCGCCGAAAAACCTGCCGAAGCGCTGTTGGCCAGCCCTAAGAACAGCACTGGCGTTTGACCCATCTGACCGCACGATCACTGCCAAACAACTGCGTGACGCTTTCGCCGTCACTTCGTTCTGGCTGCAATGCCTGCGACTTGGGGGCTAGGGCAGGTAGCCAAACTTTTCGTGGCAAATCCCTAATTAGCGCTTTCCATATCAAACTCGCGCAATGGCCCGCATACACTGCAGGCACGGCCGATGCATCGATGATTTTTGCCCTGAACTCACTGCTTCGGGACCATGCCAACCACCTAGCAGGCACTGTCTCGCACTCGGACGGCATGCTTCGTTCCTAGCGTTCGTTTTTAGGTGCAGTCCTAAAGACACTGACCCTGCATCGAATAGACACTGAAGCATCACCAATATGCATGGCTTTTTTGACCTGTCCGGCACGAAGGTGCTTGGTGGTCGAATACCTAAGGTTATCGTCGATTTCAGTACAGGTGTCTTGGTGCATTTTTTTCCTGAAAAAGGCATGAAGTGCTCAGCAATTCATTCTGGGCGTGAATCTTGATTATGTATCGGCCGGTGTTAATCGATAATGCTGGTTTTTCTTTTTTTATAGTAAATCCTTCTTGCTTTAATCAAAATTTACTTTGATGGCCATGGGGGCTTTTCAGTGTGAATATCTTGTCCAGAGGTCTATCTTGACGACCATTTCAGATAGAGAATCGAATCGAATTGCTATTGTTGGGGCGGTCTTCGAACAGCAATTGAGTTGCCGCGAGGCTGCGCTTAAGCTTAATGTGAGCGAACGTCAGATCTATCGCTTGCTAGTGCGCTTTCGGTTTTATGGTCCTGAAGGGCTTATCAGTTTAAAACGGGGCAGGCCAAGTAATCATCGAATAAAGGACGACGTGAAAGCACAAGTGCTTTCTCTGGTGCGGGAACGATATACAGACTTTGGGCCAACATTGGCCAACGAAAAAATATTAGCAAATCACGGATTGGTTGTGTCAACCGAAACATTGCGCAGTTGGATGATTGCTGAAGGTCTTTGGCATCCCCGAAAAAAACTAAGCATTGACAATAACCGTAGCCGTCGTCGCGGTGGCAGTCTGGGCGAATTGATAAGTATTGGCAACGCTTACGATGATTGGTTTGAAGGTCGAAGAGCCCCGTGCAGCTTGCTGGTTTTTGCGGATCAAGCCACAGGTCTGTTGATGAACTTGCGATTCTCTGAAACTGAATCGGTTGCTGATTACGGTGTGGCGACCCGAGAGTATTTGAACAAGCATGGCCGACCACTTGCATTTTCCAGTGACCGGCGCAGCATGGCCAGGGGCACCGCTTCTCAATGGATGACGATGTTCGCCGGGGCTTTGGGTAAGCTCAGTATCGACTTGGTTTTTACCCATGATCAGCAGTCGAAAGGACGTTTTGGTCGGCTCCACAAAATCCTTCGTGACAGGCTTGTTAAAGAGATGCGCATTCAAGGTATCAACACGATTGAAGCTGCTAATAGTCATATAGACTTGTTTGTCCTCGATTTCAACCGCCGCTTCTCTAAGCCCGAAAAGTTACTTGGCGATTTGCATCGACCGGTTTTAGAAAGCACCGAAGAGCTTGATCAGATTTTCCTGGGTCAATAGCCTCAGTACTTCAAAGGAGACAAGCTGCGTTTCGCGATTCAGTGCTAAAAAAATGTGCTGTTAACTCTCATAAAGTTAGCAAGTCGTATATGGCACTGGGAGGCTTGAGGCGAGACTGACATTTGTATATGGTTTCCTAAAAGCAATGTTAAAGTGTCAAATTTTGTGTTGCGTGTAATGTGGCTTTTGTGAAGATTCCAAATGAGAAAATACAAACATTTTTTCATATGAAACAGCCTGTTGGCTTTGCTGAGTGTTCGCCCTATTTAGAGTTGTCATTTTTGACGTCAGAAAATTGTTGACGATATATTGCGTCGCATGCCAGATTCATTTCGCCCCCATAAGGGGCACCAAACAAGCAGTCACTAACCAGTTTCTGCTATTCAGACGAAATGGTTGTACTTGTAAAACAAGGAAGCTTTTTATGTCCAAGATAAAAATCAAAACAACGGCAGCCGTCGCTGCACAATCCAGTGATGCATTTAATAAGGTAGAGAGTTTCAGCCATCAATACGATAGAGGCGGTAATGTATTGATCAATGGTAAGCCCTCTTACACGGCCGATCAGGCTGCTGATGCCATTTTGCGTGACGGCGGTGGGTGGAAGGATCTTAATGGTAATGGCACCGTTGAGCTGACTTATAAATTTCTGACAGCACCGACGGCTCAGTTTTCTTCGTTTGGAGTAGGTGGTTTCAGTCAGTTCACGGCAGCGCAAAAAGCACAAAGTAAGCTTTCCATGCAATCGTGGGCCGATGTCGCCAAGGTGACGTTTACTGAACAAGCCTCTGGAGGCGAGGGCCAAGTCACCTTTGGTAATTATGCTTATGGCTTGAACGGTGCTGGTGCGTTCGCGGTCATGCCAGGGCTCAATTACAGCGGCGAAGGCCAGTCCTACTACAACAGTGGGCAACCAGGCGCGCTGAATCCTATTGTGGGGAGCTATGCGCGGCAAACCCTTACCCATGAAATTGGGCATGCCATCGGCTTGCACCATCCCGGGGATTACAACGCGGGGACTGGCCCAACTCCGACTTACAACGACGTTACCTACGCCCAAGATACCCGTGGCTACAGCCTCATGAGCTATTGGACGGAAGCCAATACCGGTCAGAACTTCACCAAAGGAGGTGTGCAAGCGTACGCTTCCGGCCCGTTGATCGATGACATTGCCGCCATCCAACAACTCTACGGAGCCAATACCTCCACGCGAACCGGCGACTCCGTTTACGGCTTCAACTCCAACACCGGCCGTGATTTCCTCACAGCCACCAGCAATGCAGACAAGCTCGTATTCTCCGTGTGGGACGCGGGCGGTAATGACACGCTGGACTTCTCCGGCTTTACCCAGAATCAGAAGATCAATCTCAACGCGGGTTCGTTCTCTGATGTCGGGGGCTTGGTTGGTAACGTTTCTATCGCGCAGGGCGTAACGCTTGAAAACGCCACTGGGGGCTCGGGTCACGATTTGCTGATCGGCAACGCAGTGGCCAACACCCTGCGCGGCGGTGCCGGTAACGACATCCTGTTTGGTGGTGGCGGGGCCGACAAACTGTGGGGCGGTACGGGTGCAGATATTTTCGTATTCGGTGCCAGTTCCGACTCCAAGCCAGTAACGGCGGATAAGATCTTCGACTTCACCAGCGGTTCGGACAAAATCGATCTGACCGGCCTTACTCATGGCTCAGGCTTGCACTTTGTGAGTGCATTTACCGGTGCCATCGGTGACGCTGTGCTGACGTTCGCCTCGGCGACCAACCTAGGCACATTGGCGGTCGACTTCTCTGGTCAGGGCGTCGCTGACTTCCTTGTCACTACTGTTGGTCAGGCATATTCCACGGACATCGCCGCCTGATCTGACGAACAAAGGCAGCGGCGTGGTAACGCCGCTGCCCTCGCGTTTGAAACCTCTCTTATTTTGACGGCGGGATGCGCCTTGAATGTTGCATCCCGACGGATGTGGCTGCATGCCTGCCATTTGAGGCGCGCGCCTGACTCGCTTGTTTGAACTCGAACAATTGAAACCATCAGGGAAAAGACCAATGAAGATGGCGCAGACCACTCGTGCGGCTCCACTATTCAAGGCTCTTGGCGATTACAAACGTATTTTGATAAGTGTGGGGTGCTTCACGGCGCTGATCAATCTGCTGATGTTGGTGCCTTCGATATACATGCTCCAGGTCTATGACCGGGTGCTCTCTTCGCAGAACGAAACAACCCTGACAATGTTGTCGCTGATGGTGGTGGGTTTTTTCATCTTTATCGGCGCGCTGGAAGTGCTGCGCAGCTTCATTGTCATCCGTATCGGCAGTCAGTTAGAGCGGCGCTTTAACCTGCGGGTTTATCAAGCTGCATTTGAGCGCAACTTGTTTCAGGGCGAGGGTCACGCCGGGCAATCCCTGGGGGATTTGACCCACATCCGCCAGTTCGTTACGGGTCCGGCACTGTTTGCGTTCTTCGACGCGCCGTGGTTCCCGATCTACCTGGTTGTGATTTTCCTGTTCAACACTTGGCTTGGGGTGTTTGCGACCGTGGGAGCTGCGCTGCTGATTGCCTTGGCATTTGTCAACGAAGCCATGGTCAAGAAACCGCTGAATGAAGCGGGCGGTTTCTCGCAACAATCTACTCAGTTGGCCACCAGCCACCTGCACAATGCCGAAACCATCCAGGCCATGGGCATGCTCGGTGCCTTGCGCAAGCGTTGGTTCGCTGTGCATTCCCAGTTCCTCGCCCAGCAGAACAAAGCCAGTGACACCGGCGCGGTAATTGGCTCTCTTAGCAAGACGCTACGCCTGTGCCTGCAATCGTTGGTTCTCGGGCTGGGTGCCCTATTGGTAATCAAGGGGCAAATGACGGCCGGCATGATGATCGCCGGCACGATCCTGATGGGACGAGTATTGAGCCCCATCGACCAAGTCATCGCCGTATGGAAACAATGGAGTGTTGCCAAGCAGGCCTATCAACGTCTGGATTCGTTGTTGCAGGTGTTTTCCCCTGTCGACAGTGGCATGGCTTTGCCGGCACCCAAAGGGCAAGTGACGTTTGAACAGGTCAGTGCGGGGCCGCCGGGCAAACGTGCAGCGTCCTTGCATCAGATGAGTTTCAGCCTTCAAGCCGGTGAAGTGCTTGGCGTGCTGGGTGCTTCAGGTTCTGGAAAGTCCACGCTGGCCAGAGTCCTCGTGGGTGTCTGGCAACCCTTGGGCGGAACCGTGCGTTTGGACGGCGCCGATATCCATCGCTGGAACCGTGATGAGCTGGGGCCGTACATAGGTTACTTGCCGCAAGACATTGAATTGTTCAGCGGGAGCATCGCCGACAATATCGCGCGTTTTCGCGAAGCAGATCCGCAGCAAGTTGTCGAAGCGGCGCGGCAAGCAGGTGTGCATGAGTTGATCCTCGCGCTACCGCAAGGCTATGACACGGTACTGGGTGACGACGGCAGCGGATTGTCTGGCGGGCAAAAACAGCGGGTGGCGTTGGCACGTGCGCTTTACGGGCGGCCCACGCTGGTGGTACTCGATGAGCCTAACTCAAACCTCGACACCGTCGGCGAAAGTGCGCTGGCGCAGGCTATCGCGCAAATGAAAGCCCAGGGCACCACGGTAATCCTGGTGACCCATCGTTCATCCGCGCTGGCTCAGGCTGACAAATTGTTGGTGATGAATGAGGGGCGATTGCAGGCGTTTGGCCCCAGTCAGGAAGTACTCAAGGCACTCGCCGGACAGGCACCGCCGCCGCCCGAAACTTCACGCGCACAAGCGGGGGTGAGTCTCAGTCGTCACTTCGCAGTTACCAAGGGACCGAACGCATGAGCCAGGACAGCAGCCAACAAATCAATCAAGACTATGAGCGCAGTCACTTCGAGCGTGATGCCAAATTTTTCTCGCGTATGGGTTGGATATTGACGGTGGTTGGAGCCGGTGGATTTTTCCTGTGGGCCAGCCTTGCGCCTCTGGACCAGGGCATCCCCGTGCAAGGCACGGTGGTGGTGTCCGGCAAACGCAAAGCTGTGCAAACGCTGAGCCCGGGCGTGGTCAGCCAAATCCTGGTACGCGAGGGTGAGAGGGTTAAACAGGGGCAGCCATTGTTTCGCCTCGATCAAACGCAAAACCAGGCCGATGTTCACGCCTTGCACGCGCAATACCGCTTGGCGTGGGCCAGTGCTGCGCGCTGGCAAAGCGAACGCGACAATCTGCCGGGCATCGTATTTCCGTCGGCTTTGACTGCGCCTGCGGATCCTGATCAGGCGTTGGTGCTTGAAGGCCAGCGCCAATTGTTCAGCAGTCGTCGCGATGCCTTCGCCCGAGAGAAATCGGGTATTCGCGCCAGCATCGAAGGCGCCTCCGCGCAACTCGACGGCATGCGTCGCGCACGAGTGGATCTCATCGCACAAGCTCAGTCTCTGCGTGATCAATTGGCTAACCTGCAGCCCCTGGCAGATAGCGGTTACATCCCACGCAACCGCTTGATGGAATTCCAGCGACAGCTATCGCAAGTGCAACAGGACTTGGCGCAAAACACCGGTGAAAGCGGGCGGACGGAGCAGGGCATTCTTGAGTTGAAACTCAAGCTGCAACAGCACACCGAGGAGTATCAAAAAGAAGTACGCACCCAGCTTGCCGATGCTCAGCTTAAGACCCAGACCCTTGAGCAGCAATTGACGTCCGCCCGTTTTTCCTTGCAACACAGCGAAATCAACGCTCCTGCCGACGGCATCGCAGTGAACCTCGGTGTACATACCGAGGGCGCGGTGGTGCGTTCGGGCGAAACCCTGCTGGAAATCGTGCCCCAGGGCGAACGTCTGGAAGTGGAAGGGCGCTTGCCGGTGAACCTGATCGATAAAGTCGGCCCGCACTTGCCGGTAGACATCCTCTTCACCGCCTTCAACCAGAGCCGCACACCGCGGGTGCCGGGTGAAGTCAGCCTGATTTCCGCTGACCAGATGCTTGATGAAAAAACCGGCGTGCCTTACTACGTGCTGCGTACCTCCGTCAGCGACCAGACCCTGGATAAGTTGCATGGCCTGGTAATCAAACCTGGAATGCCGGCTGAGATGTTTGTGCGCACCGGTGAGCGCTCGCTGCTGAGTTACTTGTTCAAGCCGTTGCTTGATCGCGCCAATTCCGCGTTGACCGAGGAATAATCATGAGCAAACTCTCGTGCTTCGCTGCGGCGTTGCTACTGGTCTGTGGCCCGGCTTTGGCTATGGGGCCATTTGAGGTGTATGAGCAAGCGTTGCGTAATGATCCGGCGTTCCTTGGCGCGCTCAAGGAGCGCGATGCCGGCCTGGAGAATCGTGCCATCGGCCGCGCCGGTCTGTTGCCGCGCTTGAGCTACAACTACAACAAAGGCCGCAATAACTCCCAGGCGACATTGCCCGATGCTAGAGGCGGCAGTTACCAGGACGACCGCAACTACAACAGCTATGGATCCACATTCACTCTGCAGCAACCGCTGCTCGACTACGAGGCCTACGCCAACTATCGCAAAGGTGTGGCGCAGGCGTTGTTTGCCGATGAGACGTTTCGCAGTAAAAGTCAGGAGCTGCTGGTGCGGGTGTTGAACCATTACACCCAGGCATTGTTCGCTCAAGATGAGATTGAGATTGCACAATCAAAGAAGAAGGCCTTCCAGCAACAGTTTCAGCAAAACCAATCCATGTTCCAGCAGGGCGAAGGTACCCGCACCGAGATCCTTGAGGCACAGGCGCGTCATGAATTGGCCACCGCTGAAGAGATCGAGGCTCGCGATGAACAGGATGCGGCTTTGCGTGAACTGGGTGCACTCGTGGGCGTAGCGACCCTTAATATCGGCGACCTGATCCCACTGGCGCCCAACTTTGAAACCTTTGCCTTGTACCCAGCGAACTACGACAGTTGGCATGAGCTGGCCATAGCCAATAATCCGAACCTTGCTTCGCATAGACAAGCAGTGGAAGCGGCGCGTTTTGAAGTGGAACGCAACCGGGCAGGGCACTTGCCGAAAATCACCGCCTACGCCAGTTCACGTCAGCAGGAGTCAGACAGTGGCAACACCTACAACCAGCGTTACGACACCAACACCATCGGTATTGAAATCAGCGTGCCGTTGTATGCTGGCGGCGGCGTGTCGGCTTCTACCCGCCAGGCCAGCCGAAACAGGGAACAGGCGGAGTTCGAATTGGAAGGCAAGACCCGTGAAGTCCTGATTCAACTGCGACGTCAATTCAGTGCTTGTTTGTCGGGGGTGAGCAAGTTGCGCGCTTATCAGAAAGCCCTGGGTTCAGCGGAAGCGTTGGTGGTCTCGACCAAGCAAAGCGTGCTGGGTGGGGAGCGGGTCAGCCTCGATGTGCTTAACGCCGAACAACAGCTCTACACCACCCGACGTGACAGGGCGCAGGCGCGTTACGACTACCTGATGGCGTGGACTCAGTTGCGTTTTTACGCAGGGACGTTGCAGGCAGAAGATTTGGCAAAAGTGGATGAGGCTTTTGGTGTCGGCGCGCCGGTGAGGTGAAAGTGCTTTTTCGCAGCGCATGAGCAAAGCGTCTGGTCGGGGTAATGACTTAACCTGGATGGGGCGGCTAACCGTGGTGAAAGTTTCTGCCTGCTGATGGATTGGAGTGCCAGGCGTTGATGCAAGGAAATCGACATTGGTGGGACAAACAATCATGACTAGTCTGCAGACGGTACGCGATGGCGCTAAGCTCGTAGTGACCTATGCATTTTCTAATGCCTGCAGCTTCAAACCTGTCCTCATAACATTGAATTGACGAATAAATTGAATGCATTTTCAGAATGTGGGCAAGCCTGATTCAGCCGAATATCGGCGAGCTGTTTTTACCTAGGCATCAAGCCCATAAAACGCGATAGTTTGGTCGTGAGGGCGGTACAGCCTTGTTATCGAACTGCCTACTCCTCTACGAATACGCTGATAGCGTGCGGTCCTCTCTTGCTCCCCGCTCATTTTGCCTAGGTTAAAAGCATGTGGATCCTTTCCGATACGCTTATCGGTTGGCGCGCCCAGATTCTGCCAAATCAGCATTTCATTTTCAGACTAACCCTATATAAAACGTAAGAAACATTAGGTGAAAATGCCCTCCAGCTCGGGGGGGAATAACTTAAGCATCACTGTTTCTGTTTTGTTGAGTTTACGGGCAACTATGCCAGTGTCATGTTCAAGAAGAATTGTGGCGATAAGAGCCGGAGCACGCCTATACCCCACGAAGTATCTCAATCGCTGTGCGTCAAACGTTGAGCGGTCTCAACGCCCAGGTCCCGCGAAAAGTTGATGCTCACTTTGTTTTCCTCGCTAGGAATTGACATATGTTTAGTGGGAAAAATCGGCGTCTGTTAGTGGTGTCAAGTTTGTTTCTCTTCGGTGTAGCGACTGTCCAAGCAGAATCATCAATCCGTGCTGTTTCTGATGATATCAGAGGCCAGGAACAACAGTTGGATATGCTCCGGTCCAGGGTTGTCAAACGGCCGGATATCCTTTCAGTGACACGCGAGCAAGAAGCGGATAAACCGCGATTTCCAAACGAGTCTCCATGTTTTTTCATTCGCTCAGTCGAATGGCGCGGCGCTGATAGGTTTGCTTGGTTGGCGTCCACTTCGCATGTGGTTGGTGCGTGTGTCGGTGCACAAGGCTTGAAGTTATACCAACGGTGGTTGGCGGCGCAGTTGCTGGGACGAGGCTATGTCACGTCACAGATCGTGATTCCAGCCCAAAACCTGTCCCAGGGCCACCTGATTGTTGAGGTGATTCCTGGGCGCGTCGGTGTGATTCGAGAGGAAGGGCCTCCCATTGGGCTTTACCGTTCCCTATTTCCCGCAAATCAAAGAGACCTTCTGAATATAAGGTCTCTCGACCAGGCACTTGAGAGCATACGTCGTCTTCCAGGGCAATCGCTCACGACCCTTGAACTGGTTCCTGGGAACACTCTGGGCGAAAGCGACATCGTTATCCAGCACCCGGAGTCGTCCCGGCGGGTCGTGGGTCTTCTGTCCCTGGACAATGCCGGTGTGACTGACACTGGCCGCCATCAAATGGGCGCCGTTGTGGCAGTCGACTCACCCTTGGGGCTCTATGACCAACTTCTGTTGAGCTATAGCACCGATGTCGAGCCGAAGGATGACATCAAGGGTGGCAATGGGAAAGGCCTGGCCTGGAACGTACCGGTGGGTTACGCCACCGTATCGCTGGGTGCCAGTGAGTGGGTGAACAAGCGGGAATTGCTTAAAGACTCGGATGGTCAGAGTGTGCCAGTGATAGGCAAGACGCGTCGCTTCGATGCGGGGCTGAATTACGTGGCCTATCGGTCAAGTCACAGTAAGGGCTCTGTACAGGCTCGAATAGTGCGTCGCGAGGACCGCTCTTGGGTCAGTTCGATTGAACTAAAGCAGTTGTATCGGGATATCACCAGCTACGAACTCGGCTTCGCACACCACGAGAAACTCGCCAATGGGACGCTGGAGCTGGCGTTGGGCCTGCGAGGCGGCATCCCTGGATTAAGCCGGACGCCAGGTGCAGTTTATGAGCAGCAGGACTGGAAGGGTCGCTATCAAGTACTGACTACCAGAGCGCGTATAGAAACAGCGTTCTTGGCGAGTGGCAGGGCCTGGCGTTATCAAAGCTCGCTTCTGCTTCAGCACGCTTTGGACCCGGTGCCTTCTACCGAATATTTGCAGATCGGTGGGCGTTATACGGTACGAGGATTTGATGGTGACGACACGCTCAATGGACCTGATGGTTGGCTGTGGCGTAATGAGATCGCCACTACTGTCTTTTCAGGCAGCGAAAGTTATGCCGCGTTAGATGCTGGCAGTGTATCTACCGTCGGCCAGAACTTATCGGGCCGTGATCCATTAATCGGCGTCTCAATGGGTGTCCGAGGCCAGCGTTTCGGCCTGGGGTACGACATCGCTGTGGGGGTCCCGCTGAATAAACCCGAAAGTCTACAGAGCCGCATTCCCACGTTTGACTTCTCGCTCAGCCGTCGTTTTTAGCGGTACTCCACCACTGACACGCTTGGCCCAACTTCTGGAGGCACCTTATGTGAGCTGATTGTTCCTTCGACTGAAGGCGCGTGCATTGCGCTTTTCCATTATTGATATCGAGGTTTCTATGCTTACTTCTTCACGTTACAGATTCAACCGACGCTGTGCAGTTCTGCCGGTGCACAAGTTGGCTCTTGCCTTGGCGTTAGCCATGCCTGTATTTCACCAGACAGCGCTGGCTGCTTCAGGTCTGACTGTCGATTCGGGCGCCGGGCAACGCGCCGAGCTTGCGGTTGCTATAAATGGAACCCCGATCGTCAATATCGTTGCTCCCGATCGCAATGGTCTTTCACACAACACCTTCACTGACTTTAACGTGGGAACAGCCGGCCTGATTCTCAACAACAGCCGCGGTGGCAGCCATACCGTACTTGGTGGAGACATCGACGGTAATGCTCAATTGGGCGCCAAGTCGGCTCACCTCATTCTTAACGAGGTCACCGGCCGGGATGGCTCGCGCATTATGGGCGCGCTTGAAGTCGCCGGGCAAAACGCCCACGTAGTCATCGTCAACCCCAATGGGATCACTGCTGACGGTGCCAGATTTATCAATGTCAATCGAGTTTCGTTAGCTGCTGGGCAAGCGGTATTCGACGACAACAACACGCTGACCGCCTACAAGACTAGCCACGGGGAGATCCGGGTCGAAGGGGCCGGCCTGGATGCTTCCAAGGTAGAGCAGGTTGATCTAATCGCCCGCACTGTGAAGGTGAATGCTGCGTTGCAAGCCCAAAAAGCCGTATTGACTGCGGCAGAAGGTAATATTGCGTTCTCGCAAGAGGGATCTGACGTTATCAGCGGCGGGAGAGTAGGCGGTCAACCGCGCGTTATCCTTGATGCGGGCCAGCTGGGTAGTATCCACAACAACTCGATTTTTGTGTCTGGTTCATCGGCTGGCTTTGGAGTGAACACTGGGGGTAAGGCTGTTGGGGGCAATCTGCAGATCAGCAGTGCTGGCGATATCTTGTTGGGTGATCGGGGCGAACTCACTGCTCAGAAAAACCTATCGATAACCGGCAATATTGATAGCACTGGGGCAATTCGCAGTCAGGGCGACATTGCGTTGACTGGCGATCTAAAAAATGACCGGCAGATTCGTAGTCTCGGCAATATGACGGTAACCGGCAATGTTGAAAACAGAGCTGAGATGGTCAGTAATGGCAACATGGCAGTGACCGGTAAAGTTGAGAATGCAGGTTTGATTCGCAGTTTCGGCGACCTGGCAATGACTGGGAATGTAAATAATGCTCAGAATATACGCAGTAATGGCAACATGAGCCTCACTGGGGAGCTCGTTAATAACGGCGATATTGTCATCAGTGGCAATACATCATTGGCCGGACACAGTATCGTTAATAATAGCTTCATTGAGAGTGCTGGCGACCTCGCCATGGCCGGTGACAGTATCGTCAATAATGATCTTATGCATGTCGGTGGAAACGTGACGGTGGCCGGCACCAAGATTCACATTGGGGAGTACGGCACGATTACCAGTGCAAAAAAAATCACCACGACGGGTGACCTGCAAAATGACGGCGAGCTGATCCAAAATCATAAACAGTACAGCACCGAAACTTTTTTACCCGTACCACAGGGCATCCAGGGCAAGCCGGCAGTTGTTTCGCTCGAAAAGCCGCAAACGGCGCCCATTCCGCTGGTAACAGCACCAACATTCGTAATTGATACCATCAAACCGCAATCGCCGGGTACTCCAGTGGTGACAACGCCAGTTTTCGCCATCAAGCCCCACAAATCGCAAACGACGGCTATTCCGCTGGTGACAGCACCAACATTCACACTGGATACCATCAAACCGCAAACACCGGCTATTTCAGTGGCTACAACTCCGGTGTTCGTCATCAAGCCCCACAAACCGCAAGCAGCGGCTATCGCGCTGGTGACAGCACCAACATTCACACTGGATACCATCAAACCGCAAACACCGGCTATTTCAGTGGCTACAACTCCGGTGTTCGTCATCAAGCCCCACAAACCGCAAGCAGCGGCTATCCCGCTGGTGACAGAACCAACATTCACACTGGATACCATCAAGCCGCAAAAACCGGCTATTTCAGTGGCTACAACTCCGGTGTTCGCCATCAAGCCCCACAAACCGCAGACGGCGCCCGTTCCGCTGGTAACAGCACCAACATTCGCACTTGATACCATCAAACCGAAATCGCCGGGTACTCCAGTGGTGACAACGCCAGTTTTCGCCATCAAGCCCCACAAACCGCAAACAGCGCCTGTTCCGCTGGTAACAGCACCAACATTCGCAATTGATACCATCAAACGGCAAACACCGGCTAATCCGGTGGTGACCACGCCGGTGTTCGTCATCAAGCCCCACAAACCGCAAACGGCGCCCGTTCCGCTGGTAACAGCACCAACATTCGCAATTGATACCATCAAACGGCAAACACCGGCTATTGCGGTGGTGACCACGCCGGTGTTCGTCATCAAGCCCAACAAACCGCAAACGGCGGATATCCCGCTGGTGACAGCACCAACATTCGCAATTGATACCATCAAACCGCTAACACCGGCTATTCCGGTGGTGACAACGCCGGTGTTCGCCATCAAGCCCCACGAACCGCAAACGACGGTTATCCCGCTAGCGACACCGGTAAATGTCGTACTCTCTCCCGTCGAGCCAAAAACGCAGTCAGGTGATCTGTCGGTAGATATTGCGCTTCAATCACCATTTGAATTTCGCCGACCTATTGTGGATAACAGTAAGCGAATTCAAGAACGGATTGCCAAATTCAATGCATCGGTAGCGGCTCGGGCACTGAAGTAAAAGCGCTTAGGAAGGTCTGACGCAATCAGCTTTTTTTGAACCTCTGCTGGTTGGAGGTTCAAAAAGTGTTCGCCGGATTACATCAAGGTTTTTCTGAGCGTTAACGTTTCGAACCTATTTCAGACTGATCCCCTTTCGAGGGGATTTTTTGTATTGCACGCGCAATCCTCCCGTCTCCAGTAATCGTATTCGCGCTAACCAATGTTAGGCAAAAGTATTCACGTGGATGTGGTGCGGCGTTGTTCGCGTGATTGTAAACCCTGCCCATATGCGATCGCGCGCCTACTTAGCTGACGCAGCAGTACACTCAGTTAAGACAGGCGCACGACGTTGCGAGTCTGAATGTAATTGGTGCCTCTTCGGGCGCTCGGTGACCGTTCCTTCACAGATTTGATCGCTAGTAAAAATGTTGCTTCGTGATAACACTAAAACTGGTAGGTGTGCATCTCAAATTTAGTCCTGGTCCTATTTAATTTCCAATGGTGAAGAACCAATCTGTGGGCGCGATTTATCGCCCTATTTTTTTTCGGGTCGGAGTGAGTATGCATAGGCTGGCTGTTTCAAAAATAATGGCCGTAGTTGGGCTAGCCGGTTTGATGACCATATCATATGTTATTTTAGCAAAAGAACGCGTCAATGAACTTGGCACCGTGGGTGGATTGGAGTCACTGGAGCTAATACAGGCTTGGAAAAATGGCGACATGGCCGTTCTGATCCGTCACGAAGAGCGTTGTGATCAGTCCAGCAACCCTTGCTTCGGACCTTCCGACGGCATTACCGCGTACGGCAGTGAACGAGCAAAAAGAACCGGCGAAAAAATCAGCACGCACCTGGGGCTTGGTAACGTCGATGTTTTTACCAGCCCGAAAGTGAGAACCGTTCAAACTGCACACTTTATGTCCGTTGACGCCAAGCCGTTAGCCAGTAGGCATACCCTTTGTGGCAAAGATATTATTCGCCGGGTGGCTGAGCACAAAAGAGTCGGTAGAAGCTTGATGCTGGTAACTCACAGTACGTGTATCAATAACCTGATCAAGTCTGCTGGCTATCGAAAGGAAGGAAAGCCTGAGTACGGTAGCTTGCTCTTTGTTAAGTTTTTGCCGGGGGGCGAAATGAAGGTCGTTGGGAAGGTTAATATTCATTAGTTTGCGGGTGGAGAAGGGCGATTCAATAACATAGGACGTCATGCGATTTTTTTGGCGCAGGGTCTGTCCTTTTTTCTGCAATTGAATTGACTCGGCAGGAGTGATAACGAGTCACCGCCCAGGTTGTCTCATTGTGTGCAAGCAGAGTATTCGAGTTTCTAAAATGGTTGCACTTTGGTTTTTAGGAGGGCGCCTATATCCAGCCCTGGAGTGCTGAATTACATTTTGATTTCCCAAGCCTTGTAAACGGTTGGGATTCCAAAAAAATTTATGGAGTTCTGAATTATGCGTAAAATTAACTTGATGGGCGCTGTACTCGCAGCATCCTTGTTGTCCGTAGGCGTTGCGCATGCTGAAATAGTCACGGTCAATGGTGGTACTATTCACTTCAAGGGCGAAGTGGTTAATGCTGCCTGTGCAGTTGATACTGGTTCGCTAGACCAAACTGTTCAGTTGGGCCAGGTCAGGACAACGTCGTTGAGCGCGTCTGGTCAGACGAGTTCTGCTGTAGGGTTTAATCTTCAGTTGCGCGACTGTGATACCAGTGTAGCAAGTGCAGCGGCAATCGCCTTTTCCGGAGTTACCGCGCCAACCAATAGCCAGGCACTCGCTTTGGAAAGTTCTGCCGGTGGGTCGGCAACTAATGTGGGTGTCCAAATTCTGGATCGTCTAGGGGCACCTATGACTTTCGATGGCGCTACTTTCAGCGCTACTGCATCACTTAATAATGGTAACAATACCTTGCCTTTCCAGGCTCGCTATATTGCCACTGGTATTGCCACGGCGGGTACCGCCAACGCTAACGCTAACTTCAAAGTTCAATACGAATAATGCCAAGCTGACAAGGATGTAACGGGGCCAGGGAGGCCAACTTCCGCAACAATGCATCGCGCAGTGATGCACATTGAACCGCACAATTTGGAGGGGTGTTCATGTCCACTCTACCAAGTTACTAATCACGGTTTGTGCGTGGCCATGAGATTGAAGTGACAATATTATGATAATCGTAACAACAGTTAAAACCTTGCTGGCGTTGGTTGTGATTTTACTTGCCAATAGAGTGGAAGCGGGTGTGGCGTTGGGAGCAACGCGAGTTGTTTACCCTGCCGAGCAGAAGCAGATGTCTTTAGGTGTGAGTAATAGTAACCCAAAAGATACATTTCTTATCCAGTCGTGGGTTGAGAGAATCGATGGGGCGAAGGAAAATGGATTTATCATTACGCCACCTTTGTTTGTTATGCGTGGTAAAAAAGACAATACGTTGCGTATTGTCGATGCAACCAATGGTAAGTTAGAAAAAGACAGAGAAAGTTTGTTTTGGATAAATGTTAAAGCGATTCCGTCTTTGGATAAAGATCAGCAAAAAGAAAACACTTTGCAACTGGCGATTACGAGCCGGATCAAACTATTTTACCGACCGGGTAATCTCGCAATTGCTCCCGAAGAAGCACCCGCCAAGCTGACGTTCAAACGCAGCGGTGGTCAGTTGATTATTAGTAATCCGACGCCTTACTACTTGACTATTTCTGAGCTAAGCGCAGGCACACGCGCGCTGACGAATGCGATGGCACCGCCAATGGGAGTTGTAACGGTGGAGTTTGCAAGTGACCTGACCGGTCCAATCTCGTACCAGACGATCAATGACTACGGCGCCTTGACGGCAGTCATGAAAGCGACCCTGCAATAAAGGTGGTTCCGTTTATCAGAGCCAGCATGGAGGTATCTGTGTGGAAGAAGCGACGTCATGTCTGGCTATTGGAGCTGGGGTAACCAATGTTGAAAAACGGAATTAGAAACTCATCATTTGAAAATGTAATGCTGTCAACCTTGGTGTCAATTCTGGTTCTGCCGATATTGTCGGCACATGCGGACAACTATTTTAACCCCGGTTTTTTAGCGGATGATCCAGCATCGGTTGCGGATCTGACCAATTTTGAAAATGGCTTGGAGGCTCCTCCGGGAAACTACCGTGTCGACATTTATATGAATGAAGGTTACGTGGCAACACGGGACGTGGCCTTTGATAAAAGTAGTGACGGACACTCGTTGGAACCTTGCTTGACACGCTCTCAACTTTCATCATTTGGCATGAACACCTTATCTGTTCCTGAAATTGTTGCAATGAAGAGCGCCGATTGTGTTCCGTTTGCGCGGTTTGTCAGTGACGCTTCCAGCAAGTTTGATGTCGGCCTGCAGCGTCTCTATCTCAGTATTCCACAGGCGTTCATGGGTAACCAGGTACAGGGGTATATTGCACCGGAATTATGGGACGACGGCATTACGGCAGGCCTACTCAACTACAACTATACAGGTAGCAATATACGTAGCGAAGAGGGTGGGCCTTTCAGCTACTCGTATCTTAGCCTACAAAGTGGCATCAACGTGGGCGCTTGGCGTTTGAGGGGGACCACAACGTGGAGCTACAGCCAGGGAAGTGGTGTCGAGGAAAGCCGGTGGCAACATACCAATACTTATCTTGAGCGAGGTATTTCATCCTTGCACAGCAGACTAACGTTGGGTGACGGATATACCACCGGAGACGTTTTTGATGGCATCAACTACCGAGGCGCTCAAATGGCGTCCGACGATAATATGCTCCCTGATAGTTTACGAAGTTTCGCTCCTGTCGTGCGTGGTATCGCTCGAGGCACTGCCAAGGTTTCAGTCAAACAGAATGGTTATGAAATCTATCAAACCACCGTGCCACCGGGGGCTTTTACCATCAACGACATTTATGCGACGGGCACCAGTGGGGACCTGCAGGTCACGATAGTAGAGGTTAATGGTGCCACCCAAACTTTTAATGTGCCTTACTCGTCTGTACCGATGCTGGAGCGTGAAGGGCAGGCTAGATACTCTGTGACGGCGGGTCAGTATCGCAGTGGAAACAAACAGCAAAGCACTCCGGAGTTTATCGAGGGTACGGTATTTTGGGGGTTACCTCACGACTGGACCATTTACGGTGGTACACAATTGTCCAGCAATAATCGCACGTTCAATATTGGCGTGGGTAAAAACCTGGGCAGTCTTGGAGCTCTCTCAACGGACTTGACCCAAGCGTATGCGACCTTGGCTGACGGCAGTGAGCACCAAGGACAATCCCTGCGTTTTCTTTACAGTAAATCCATCAGTCAATGGGGAACAAATCTACAACTGTTGGGTTACCGATACTCAACGAAAAATTACTATACGTTGACCGATACTACCTGGAACAGCATGAGTGGTTTTACGGTGGCTGATTCAGATCATTCGGTTGAGATTAAGCCGGAAATCATTGACTATTACAATTTGAACTACAGCAAGAGAGGTCGTTTTCAGGCGACCTTGACACAGCAGCTCGGTACAACTTCCACGCTCTATTTGACCGGTAGCCAACAAAGCTATTGGGGTACACGACAGTCAGACGAACAACTTCAAGTGGGGTATAACAGTTCCATACGCGATATCAGTTGGGGTATGAGCTACAGCTTGTCAAAGAATGCCTGGTCAGAAAATAGGGATCAACTGCTTTCTGTGAGCATTAATATTCCGCTTAGTCATTGGATGCGCTCTAACAGTCATTCTACTTTTAGGGGAGCAAACGCCAGCTTCAATACATCTAGCGACTTGCAAGGTCGTGCTACTCAAACGACGGGTCTCTACGGTACCTTGCTAGATGACAACAACCTTAGCTACAGCGCACAGGCAGGAAGTTCCAGTGGTGGTGAGCGCTCTTCATCAATGGGCAACACGTCCCTGAGCTATCGGGGCCCTCATGGCAGTACGAACGTCGGGTATAGCGCCAGTGATGACCACAGCCAAGTCTATTACGGCGTCAGTGGAGGCGTTCTGGCCCACGCGGATGGAATCACATTCAGCCAACCGCTCAATAGCACCATGGTACTGATAAAAGTTCCGGGCGCTGATGATGTAGCCGTAGATAACCAGGCGGGTATACGCACCGACTGGCGGGGCTATGCAGTACTCCCGTTTGCGATGGATTACCGCGAAAATCGGATAGCGCTGAGTACGACGTCGCTGGCGAACAATATTGAGCTTGAAGATCCAATACTAAGCGTCGTTCCTACTCGGGGAGCTGTTGTACGGGCGGACTTTAACGCTCGCGTCGGGATGAAAGTTTTGATGACTTTGACTGCTCACGGCAAACCTGTTCCGTTTGGCTCAATAGCTACATACGGGGAAAACCAGCAGGTCAGTGTTGTTGCTGAGGAGGGGCAAGTTTATCTGACAGGTCTTTCGCCTAGCGGGCAAATACATGCGACGTGGGGTGAGGGTGTCAATGAGCGGTGTACGGCGACATACAGCCTGCCTGCAAGCGCCCAGAAACAGGCGTTAAGTCATGCAGCAGCACTATGTCAGTAAGCACGTAAAGGGATGACTACCGGATGAGACTATATTTTTCTGTTTCTTGTTTGATGCTATTTTTAATCAATATTTCTTATGCCGCAGATAGCACCATTTCTATCAGTGGCTATCTTAAAGACAATATGTGTTCAATATCAGTCGATTCCCAAAATTTCTCGGTGGACTTGATGAGCAATGCGAGCAGGCAGTTTAGTCGTGTGGGCGCAACGACGGCTCCTGTACCTTTTAGGGTCGTGTTTGATAAGTGCGGCGACTCAGTGGTAGCGTTAAAAATTGGATTCAGTGGAGTTTCAGACACTGACAATATAAAGCTAGTGAAGGTTAATCCAGGGGTAAGTACCGCTCGCGGTGTGGGTATACAAATACTGGACAGTAACCAAAATGCACTTTCCTTAAATTTGGGACGGCCGTCTCTTAATTGGATACGTCTTGTCGCGGGCCAACCCAATACGCTTAATTTTTACGCACGCCTCATGGCAACACGTGTCCCCGTGACGGCGGGAATTGTCAATGCGACGGCTGGCTTCACCCTAGAGTTTCAATAAAGGAGTCAGGGCATGAACAATGTTAATGCAATTATTCTCACGGGGCTGTTGCTTGTTGCCGGGCAGATGGGGGCTCATGCAACAGACGCAACCATTACGGTTAATGGTCGTGTTGTGGCGCGACCTTGTACCGTTTCAACGCCCGCAGTAAGTGTTGTGTTGGGAGATTTTTATACTTCTGACTATATACGACCAGGGTCAAGTTCTAGTTGGTACCCGTTTTCGCTTCGATTGATTAACTGCCCGACGGGTACTTCGTCGATCACTGCGACATTTACGGGCCCAGTGGACGATACCGGTTTTTACGAAAATCAGGGCGGTGCGCTCAACCTGCAGCTAGAATTGCAAGAGGCCAGTGGTAATAGTTTGAGCAATGGAAAATCAACTATTATTCCAGTGGTTACTATAAACCAGTCGGCAAGATTGTCGCTGAAAGTTCGGGCGCTTTCCGTCAAAGGAAATGCCAGGCAGGGCAGTATTCAAGCGCTGATAAACGTCACCTACACGTATTCTTGATCAAGGTATACAAATGAAGACAAAAGGCAGAGCTGCGTTATCGCTGCTCATTACGTTGGGTTTGTCAAACAGTGCCAATGCTTTTTATTGTACCTCACAGGGAAAAACTATTGTTCCCGATGCCACAGGTACTGCAATTTTTGTAAATCTTGCGCCATCAGTGCAAATAGGCGGGAATGTCGTCGTTGACCTCGGTAAAGATATATTATGTATGAATCTTGCTCCCGACCAGTATCTTGATCCCGTCCGGATTGTTGGTGGTCAATTCACAGGCCCATTAGATACTCTTCGAGGAAGTATCACATATTACGGAACCCCTTATAGTTTTCCCATTACCGCCCCTACAAAAACTGTCAACCATACCTGGGGTGCGCTCGTGCCTTGGCAGACTGTTCTTTATTTGACCGTTATTGGTAGCGGGGCGTCTGGGGTAGCCGTCAACGCCGGTCAGATGTTGGCGACCATTTCTATGGATAAGATTGAACTGGACGGCGAAGAAAGCTACATTTGGAATATCTACGCAAATAATTCCGTCGTAGTCCCCACCGGTGGCTGCGATGTATCATCGCGCAATGTCACTGTCACGCTTCCTGATTACCCTGGAACCGCAGCGATTCCGTTAAGTGTGCACTGCGCGCAAAGCCAGAACCTGGCCTATTTTCTTACTGGGCCAACTACCGGCGGTACGGACTCCATTTTTGGCAACACCGCTACTGCCTCGCCAGCAACAGGAATTGGTGTGCAGGTATCTAACCGTAATGGTGTCATTTCCACTAACCGCAATATATCGCTGGGTGCGGTCGGCGTCAGCCCGGTTGAGCTTGGAATGACCGCTTCCTATACGAGAACTGGTGGTCAGGTAGTGGCAGGAAATGTCCAGGCAATTATAGGTGTAACGTTCGTTTATCAGTAATGGGCAAATTCATTAGGTGTTTTCACTTGATGATGGGATTTGGTGTTCCAAGCGGCTGTTCATGCCGCTGCTATCGCAATAGAAATTGTCAGTTGCTTGATTTCGGGCGTTTTACGTCTGAAAAATAGGCATAGACCTATATCTCCCTTAAAAAGTTGAGCCTAAATTTGTCGGAACAGTTGTCACTTCAGTTGATGGACCGCGTCTTTCACGGCAGTGATTTGCTCCTTGCGCGATGACGCAAGCCGTTGGCGCTTTGTTCTCTCAGCAAGTGACGCAACCCTAATGTTCTTCGCTAAGCGGGCGTGTCCATGATTACCCTGAAACTCAACGGGCAAGACCATCAATTGGATGTCGTCGAGGATATGCCGCTGCTGTGGGCAATTCGCGACGTGGCCGGTTATAGCGGCACGAAATTCGGTTGCGGAATGGGACTGTGCGGCGCGTGTACCGTGCATATTGACGGCTCGCCTGCGCGTAGTTGCATTACGCCTGTGAGCGCAGTCCAGGGGCGACACATTGGGACTATCGAGAACCTGCACACCGATCCCGTCGGTCGACTGCTGCAGCAAGTCTGGCTCGACACCGCCGTCGCCCAGTGTGGTTACTGTCAGGGCGGGCAGATTATGTCCGCTACCGCGCTGCTGAAGGCGAACCCTGATCCCAGCGACGCACAGATAGAAGCAGCCATGCTCGGTAATATCTGCCGCTGCGGCACTTACAATCGAATCAAAATTGCAATCCGCCAGGCCGTCACAGCGTTGAAGGGGGCCAAGGTATGAGTCAGTTACCTGCTGATTTCGTCCTGAATAACCTCAGCCGTCGTGGTTTCCTCAAAGGCGTCAGCGTGACTGGCGCCTTGGTGGTTGCCGCCAGTTGGGGATTGCCCGACGCATTTGGTCGAGACGAGGAGAAGAAGTACGGTGGCGATGCCATGCCGCATGGGGTTGTTGATGATCCTAAGGTCTACATCAGCATCGCTTCTGACGGTTCGGTAACGGTTATCTGCAACCGTTCGGAAATGGGACAGGGTGTACGCACGAGTCTGGCCATGGTGGTGGCGGATGAACTCGATGCTGACTGGACGCAGGTCAAAGTTCAACAAGCGCCAGGTGACGAAGCACGATTCGGTAATCAGGATACAGACGGCTCGCGCAGCATGCGCCATTGGTATGAACCGATGCGCCGTTGTGGGGCCGCGGCTCGTTTGATGTTGGAGCAGGCAGCGGCTCAACAATGGAACGTTCCCGTAGGTGAATGCCGTGGGCATTTACACACTGTGGTCCACCACCCAAGCGGACGTGAACTCGGCTATGGTGCTTTGGCGGTCGCGGCTAGCGGGCTGCCGGTACCGGCCCGAGACACTCTGCGGCTCAAGTCACCCTCGGAGTTTCGTTATGTGGGCAAAGAAGGGATCAAATCCATCGACGGTGTAGACATGGTCTACGGCCGGGCGGTCTATGGCGCCGATGTGCATTTCGACGGGATGTTATTTGCCACCATTGCCAGGCCGAAAGTCTACGGTGGCAAGGTCAAAACCTTCGATGCCAGCGCAGCGCTGAAAGTCCCGGGTGTTCTCAAGGTAGTCGAAATCGAAGGTCGCCCCCTTCCTTCAGAATTTCATCCGCTGGGCGGTGTGGCAGTTGTTGCCAGTAACACCTGGGCAGCGATCAAGGGGCGTGAAGCGTTGATTATTGTCTGGGATGACGGTGTGAACGCCCGCTACAACTCCATCGATTACCGCAAAGAGTTGGAGGCGGCAACGCTCGATCCAGGTAAGGTGGTGCGTAATAACGGTGATATTTCCCAGGCGATGACAGACGCTTACGCGTCGCTTGATGCCTCGTATTACCTGCCGCATTTGTCCCAGTCACCTATGGAGCCCATGGTTGCCGTAGCCCATTACGACGAGGGCCAATGTGAAGTTTGGGCTCCAAGCCAGGCGCCTCAAGTGACTCGCGAGCGGATCGCCGAACGTTTGGGCGTGCCCTTGGATAAGGTTACGGTAAACGTCACGCTGTTAGGCGGTGGCTTTGGTCGCAAGTCCAAACCGGACTTCATCGTGGAGGCGGCACTACTGGCCAAAGAGCTTCCAGGCAAAGCGGTGCGGGTGCAGTGGACACGTGAGGATGACCTGCATCATGGTTACTACCACGCGGTTTCTGCTGAGTACCTCAAGGCAGGCTTGAACAAGAATGGAATGCCAACGGCCTGGCTCCACCGTACCGTGGCGCCAAGCATCACCGCATTGTTTGAACCGGGCATGAATCACGAAGCGCCGTTCGAACTGGGTATGGGCTTTATCAATATGCCCTATGCGATTGCCAACGTGCGCATGGAAAACCCTGCGGCGGTTGTACACACCCGAGTGGGCTGGTACCGCTCTGTGTTGAATATTCCCCATGCTTTTGCCGTTCAGAGTTTTGTTGATGAGCTGGCCCATAAAGCTGGGCAGGATCCACTCAAGTATCAAAAAAGCCTCATGGGGGCGGACCGTAGAATCAACCCCCGTGAGCTGGGCGACCTGGCCAACCATGGTGAGTCCCCGGAATTGTATCCCATCTATATCGAACGCCTGCGCAGGGTACTGGAAGTCGCCACCAAGGCCGCGGGTTGGGGGCGGGCTGTACCCAAAGGACATGGTCTTGGGCTTGCCGTGCATTACAGCTTTCTGACGTATGTGGCGGTGGTGTTTGAGGTTGAGGTCAACGAAAACGGTAGCGTGATTGTTCACAGGGCAGATATCGCCGTGGACTGCGGCCCTCAGATCAACCCGGAACGCATTCGCTCGCAATTCGAGGGCGCGTGTGTGATGGGCTTGGGCAATACAATGCTGGGCGAGATCAGCTTCAAGGACGGCAAGGTCGAACAGGACAATTTTCATACGTATGAAGTTGCGCGCATGTCGTTGGCGCCAAGGGACATCGCTGTGCACCTGGTCACGCCCAAGGGGGATGTACCGCTGGGGGGAGTTGGAGAGCCAGGAGTTCCGCCGATTGCGCCTGCGTTGTGCAATGCCATCTTTGCCGCTACCGGCAAGCGTATTCGTCACCTCCCGATTCGTGACCAACTGCAGGGTTGGTTGAAGGAGGCGAAGGACTGATCGACAGGGTTGATCTGAGGGTTTTACACACTGCTTTCTGCTCTTGCCATGGGACTTCACTTTTATGCGATATCAAAAAAAAAAGAGGGCCGTTTTTTTAGTATTTTCTGTTATGTCGCTAATTGCGGCGGTGTGGTATTTCGCATTGCCCTCCAACAAGGGGCCGGACTTGGTCGCCGCCGTTCCTGTGCGTGTCGTCAGTGTCCTTCAGCATGACGTCGCGCGTTTTACCAAAAGTATCGGCTCTGTTGTTTCGCTGCACAGTGTCGTGATACGTGCGCAGGTTGACGGCGTTCTCACTCAGTTATCAGTCGAAGAGGGGAGTTGGGTTAAACGCGGTGACTTGCTTGCCACCATTGACGATCGTTCGATTCGTGCCAGCGTTCACCAGGGACAAGCAGCACGCGCGGCCAGTCAGGCTCAGTTGGACGTGGCCATGATCAACCTGGCTCGGTACGCCGAACTCTTGCCGCATGACGGCATATCCAAGCAGCTTTATGACCAGCAGCATGCACTGGTTGTGCAGTTGAAGGCGCAGGTTCAGGGGGATCAAGCAGCAATTGAAGCGGCGCACGTTCTACTGTCTCACACGCAGGTGCGCTCTCCTGTGTCGGGGCGTGTCGGCATGCGGGCAGTGGATGTCGGCAACGTCCTGCGTACCAGCGACACTCTTGGGCTTTTCTCGGTCACGCAAGTGGACCCAATAGCCATCGAATTTTCTTTGCCACAGGCGATGCTTCCCACATTGCACCGCTTGGTGGGCGAGACAAGCGCCGCGCAGGTCAACGCTTTTGCAAGCGCTTCCACCGAGAAGGAGTCCGGTAAGTTGCTAAGTCAAGGAAAGCTGAGCCTTATCGATAATCAAATCCAGGGCAGTACGGGCACCATCCGGGTAAAAGCGATTTTTTCCAACTCCACTCAAGCACTTTGGCCCGGTCAACTGGTTACGGTAAGTCTTCAAACCGCACTCGACAAAGCCGTCCTAGTGGTTCCCCCAGGCGTGGTCCAGCGAGGGGTGGTCGGTCATTTCGTGTATCGAGTGGCGGGCGCGAAGGCGCAAGCCGTTGTGGTTCAGGTCATGCACCAAGACAGTGAGCGCGTCATTATCAAGGGGGTTCAATCCGGCGACATCCTCATCAGCAGCGGCCAGTCTCGGCTTAAACACGGCTCGCGCATTCGGGTCGTTACGGAGCCTCTACATAAAGCCCAGGACGTGGCACAAGAAGTCGGCTCATGAAGAGCATCAGCTCTGTTTCCGCCTGGTGCGTAGACCGACCGATCGCAACGTTGTTGTTGACCCTCGCGCTAATCGTGCTCGGCGCAATCTCGTTCTCGAAGCTGTCAGTCGCGCCCCTACCGGAAGTTGATTTCCCTACGATCCAAGTCACTGCGTTGCTGCCGGGGGCGAGTGCAAGCACAATGGCCTCGGCTATTGTGACGCCGTTGGAGGTACAGTTCAGTTCCATTGCAGGTGTAAGCCAAATGACATCCAGCAGTGGGGTTGGTACTGCGACGATCACATTGCAATTTGTCCTGGATAAACGTCTAGACACTGCGTCTCAGGAAGTACAGGCAGCGATAAACGTAGCGGCCGCCAAGCTGCCCGACGATATGCCATCCCTCCCTGTGTGGAAAAAAATCAACCCGGCAGATAGCCCAATTTTGGTATTGGGAGTTAGTTCCTCGCACTTACCCATTTCAGAACTCAGTGACTACGTCGAGACGCTGCTGGCTCGCCAGATCAGTCAGATCGATGGAGTAGGCCAAGTCAATATTATTGGGCTGCAGCGTCCGGCTATTCGGGTTCAGGCGTCCGCGGAGAAAATCGCTGCGGTCGGTATTACGTTGTCTGATATCCGCCAGACCCTGCAAAGTACCAGTCTGAATCTGGCGAAAGGTGTGCTTTATGGTCAGCACACTACGTCGACCCTGGCGACGAATGACCAACTCTTCCATGCTGACGATTATCAGCACCTGATCGTCGCATATCGCACGGGCGCTCCGATTTATCTGAAAGATGTGGCTACGGTGATTGACGGCGTGGAGAACGCCTACGTTCAGGCGTGGACTAATGAAGACCCCGGTATCAACCTAGTAATCACCCGTCAGCCGGGCGCAAACATTGTCGCCACCGTGGATCGAATTCAAGCCGCACTGCCGCAACTGAGTGTTTTGTTACCCGCGTCCGTAACGGTGATGGAGGTAAGTGACCGCACCCATACAATTCGTGCTTCGTTGCATGAGGTGGAAGTTACCCTGCTGATCAGCGTATTGCTGGTTATTTCAGTCATGGTCCTTTTCTTGAGGCAGTGGCCGGCGACGCTGATTGTCACCAGTGTTCTTGGTGTCTCCCTGATCGCCACGTTCGCTGCTATGTATGCGATGGGGTTGAGCCTCAACAACCTGACACTCGTCGCTATCATCGTGGCGGTGGGTTTTGTGGTGGATGATGCCATTGTCGTGGTGGAGAACATTCATCGGCATTTGGAGGCTGGGAGCACTCCTAGAGACGCCGCTATTCAGGGAGCAGGAGAAATCGGTTTCACCGTTGTATCCATCAGTTTTTCTCTGGTAGCGGCGTTCATACCCTTGCTGTTTATGGATGGCGTGCTGGGTCGACTTTTCCAGGAGTTTGCACTGACGGCGACTTCGGCCATTCTGATTTCTGTGGTGGTGTCGCTCACACTCGCCCCCACGCTCGGTGCTTTGTTCATGCGCTTGCCTGCGCCAGTAGAGCAGCGTCATCAGGACTTTAGCGACCGTCTGCTTACGCTGTATAAAACAGGACTGTATCTGGCCCTTGATCATCAGCGCCTGATGCTGGGCATTTTCAGCGTGACATTGCTCATTACCATTGCAGGCTATATCAGTATTCCCAAGGGACTATTCCCCATACAGGACACTGGCATTCTCCTGGGCTCTACCCAGGCGGCTGCCGATGTTTCATACACTGACATGGTGGCAATGCACCTTGCGCTGGCAAAGGTTCTGCTTGATGACCCGGCAGTCGAGGCTCTGTCCCATACAGTGGGTCTCACTGGAAGTATTCAGACAGTCGCCAGTGGGCGGTTTTCGGTCACGCTTAAAGACCGCAACTTACGGGACGTTACGGCCAGTGAATTTATTGATCGTATCCGCCCGAAACTCGCTGAGGTGCCAGGCATCGCCCTGTATCTGAGAGCGACCCAGGATATCAACCTGGATTCAAGCCCCAGCAATAGTCAGTACCGCTATGTACTCAAGAGCAATGACGTTGAGGCGCTAAACACCTGGACGCCACGCTTGACCGAACGGTTGCGCGAAAGCACAGCGTTTCGTGACGTTTCCCATGACCTGCAACTGGGCGGTAGTGTTACCCCCATAAATATCGATCGTAGTGCTGCCGCACGTTTCGGGCTGACTGCATCTGACATCAACAATGCACTGTACGATGCCTTCGGTCAGCGTCAGGTCAACGAGTTTCAAACAGATACCAACCAGTACACAGTTATTCTAGAGTTGGATGAGGCCCAGCGCGGCAGTGTAGAGAGTCTGAGCTATGTCCATCTGCGCTCACCCATCACGGGCGAAATGGTCCCGCTGTCGGCCGTGACACAGGTGGGTGCGCCAGTGAGTGGGCCGTTGTCGATCAGTCATAACGGTATGTTCCCGTCGGCCAACATGTCGTTTAACCTGGCGCCAAGTGTTGCACTGGGTGATGCCGTCAACCTTCTCGACCAGATCAAAGCAGATATCGGCCTGCCATCCACCGTCATGGGCAGTTTTCAGGGCGCGGCACAGGCTTTTCAGGCCTCCCTCGACAGTCAACCCTGGTTGATACTTGGGGCGATGCTAGCGGTGTACATTATTCTTGGTGTGCTCTACGAGAGCTTGATCCATCCGTTGACTATCCTCTCAACCCTACCTTCGGCGGGGCTTGGGGCCTTGTTGTTACTGTGGTTGTGCGGTCAGGACTTTTCGCTCATGGCCCTTATTGGTCTGGTGCTGTTGATCGGTATTGTCAAGAAGAACGGCATTCTGATGATCGACTTTGCGTTACAAGCCCAACGCGAGCGCGGGCTTTCTCCGCGAGAGGCAATTTGCCTGGCCTGTGTTGTGCGGTTTCGCCCGATCATGATGACAACTCTGGCAGCACTGTTTGGCGCTGTACCCCTGATGCTTGGCTTCGGCGCAGGGGCAGAGTTGCGTCAACCATTAGGGATCGCGATCGTGGGAGGGTTATTGCTTAGTCAGGCGATGACGTTGTTTACCACGCCCGTTATTTATCTTTGGCTTGAGCGACGCCTGAGTGCCAAGCAGCCGGCGAATACAATTGTGGAATTCGAGCGATAGGGACGGGGCGCTCGGTTATGGCAACGGGCATAATTCAGCGCGCCGTTGTTTTTCAGACCACTCCTAAATACGGCATTACCATTAAGTCGCTACAGTGGCTGGGAGATAAGCAAGCAGGGGGGGGCAATAACTAAAGTAGTAGCTGTGAATATCAAGTGTTTACGAATAGTGAATTTCGTCCGCTGTACAAATTTGAGCGTGACGTTGTATAGAATGGATTCGCGCCAATGGTTAGCCTGTCCTTGATCTACTATTTAAATAGTTGGGTGATTTATGAAGCACGGCTTTATTGCATTTGCGGTATTGGCATCGTCTGTGGGTGTATCCGCAGTACACGCCTCCGCGGGAAGTATCAACTATTCCGGCGAGGTGCAACAAGCAACCTGCGACGTGGCTGTTAACAATCATAATGTCTTCGGTAATAACGTGACCTTGCCAAAGGCAAGCAGTTCTAGCTTATCTAAAGTTGGCGAAACTACGGGGACCACTCCCATCTCTATCACATTGCTTCGTTGCAACAGAGGCGCCATGCCGGTAGTTTTCTTCGAGGCGGGTTCGGGTGTGGATGCTCTTACACAAAACGTCCTAAATGCGAGTGGCACCGCAACGGGTGTGCAGTTGCAGCTGCTTGACACTGCGAACGTTCCGATCAGGGTGGGTGATATGAGCCAGCTTGCTGCGCGTGGAGTTGGGACAGTCGGAAGTGGTAACGTTACTTCACAATATTCGGTTCGTTACATTGCTACTGGAGTTTCAACTGTTGGAACGGTACGGGGTTCAGTCACCTTCTCGTTAAAGTATGAATAAATTGAAGATGATTGCGTAGCGAGTTTTTTCAGAGCTCTGCTATACGTCTCTGGCAAGACGGTCAAGGTGACTGGTCTGTGTGGTTTTTCGGCGGCCCGAATGTACTCGTTTTATCGCTATGTTGAAGAAGGAGCAGGCCGTGGCGTTTGCTCATTATGTTTATTCTAAAATTGAGGTAATTCCAATGAAACGCTCCTTGCTCGCTTGTAGTCTACTTGCTGCTACGTTCGGTATGTCAGTGGCTCACGCTGCCGATGGTACTATAAACTTTACCGGCGAAATTTCTGGGCAAACTTGCACTACCACAGTGAATGGTTCTGCTACCCCGACAGTAATCCTCCCGAAAGTAAGTACTGCATCTTTGGCCGCTGTGGGGGCTACAGGTGGTGCAACTACTTTTAACATTGCTCTGAGCCGTTGTGTTGGCGCTATCGCTACTGCCGCCGCGTATTTCGAAGCTGGCCCGGGTGTCGACCCAGTTACCCGTAACATTCGAAACACTGCGACTGGGGCCAGTGCGGCAACCGGTGTGCAATTCCAACTGCTCGATGCTGCAGGGCAAGTGATTCGGGCGGGTGAAACAACTCAAACCAGCACTACTGAACGCACCGCTGTTACCGCAAGCGCTGCAACGATGCCCTATTCTGTACGTTACATAACTACCGCTGCTGCAACAGCCGGTACAGTAGTTGGTTCGGTCACCTACTCGATCAATTATCAGTAAATGCCGAGTTTTCAGCGCGCCCTGAATATAGGGTGCGCTGATGAAACAGAGGAGGGACGTGAATGTACACAAAAATGGCAGGGTGCCGATATGTCGTCCTGCTGGCGGCATTGTTTGGTTGTACTCAGGCGATGTCCTCGGTTGTAATAACGGGAACCCGTGTGATTTACCCCGCAGAAAAACGTGAAGTTACCGTAAAAATCAATAATGAAGGTATAAAACCTGTACTTGTTCAATCCTGGATTGACCAAGGTGATATGGCCTCAACGCCCAGCAACTCTTCAGCCCCATTTGTGATAACTCCACCTGTTTCGCGGATAGACCCCGGCAAAGGGCAGAGCATGCGCGTGATGTTTACGGGCGCTGCATTACCAGCGGACAAAGAGTCTGTATTTTGGCTCAACGTGTTGGAAATCCCCGCTAAAGTCGTCGGGAACGAAGACGATAATATTTTGCAAATGGCATTTCGCTCTCGGATAAAGGTGTTTTTCCGGCCTGCCAATTTGTCTGGTACCGCAGCAGAGGCGATTGAAAAATTGCAGTGGAAACTCATAACCAAAACTTCCGGTCAATTTGCACTTGAGGCACATAATCCCACTGCGTTTCATGTCTCTCAGAGTAATTTGGCATTAATTGCTGGCAGCAGTAGAGTTGCCAGTGAGGCAGGAATGATCGGGCCTGGAGCGACCCAACTATTTGGCTTGCCGGATTTGAAGTTGCTGCCAACAGGCGCCGTAGAAGTCGAGTTCAGCGCAATTAATGACTACGGTGCTCTTGTGCCTATTCGACTGCCACTTAAGCTTTAGTCAATCAACGCCTGCGTCACTTTTTATTTTCGATGCTCAGGTATTTTATGTTCCCGACTTTAAATTTGCGCACTTGCCGCAAGGTGTTGTCTTGCGCCGCCGCTACGTTTTCCAAGGTGTCGGGACGCCCACTCGCGTTGATCATGGGCGCACTCTTGCTGCCTAAAACGATGGCGGAAGAGGTGCAATTCAATGAAGCCTTTCTTCCGGTCGGTTCCAGTGGGATTGATCTCGCGTTGTATAGCAATGCTAATCCGATCATGTCGGGTGAGTACCGCGCAGACATTCTCGTGAATGGGAGCCCTGGGGGGCGTCAGACTATTCGCATCGTATCCGATGAGCTGGGCAAAAACGCCAGGGTGTGTGTCGATACCCGGTTGTTGGAGCTGATTGGCGTGGACGTGACAGCGCTCTCGTCTACTGCGCTATTGTTGTTGGCGCAGAAAGAACAGTGTCCTGTCATCGGCGAAGCGATTGACGGTGCAACCGCATTCTTTTCGACGGACACACAGCAACTGGATTTTAGTGTACCTCAAGTGGCCATGCGGCGTAGTGCGCGAGGTTATGTAAGTCCTGCGTTGTGGGACCGCGGTGTGAGTTCTGCAATGCTGGGCTACGACTTCAACGTCAACCGCAATAAAATCCGGTCAGTTAACCATGACTCTGCTTACCTGGGCCTGAACGCAGGCGTTAACTTGGGTGACTGGCGCCTGCGACACAATGGATCACTAAGTTGGCAAACCCTTACCGGTGGCGATTATCAGAAAATCAACACTTACGCCCAGCGTGACTTAACCGGTTGGAGAAGCCAACTGACGCTGGGTGAGGCGAATACGGGTGGCGAGCTCTTTGACACTGTGGCCTATCGTGGCGTCGAGATTGCGAGCGATGACCGAATGCTGCCGGATGCGTTGCGCGGTTACGCGCCCACGGTGCGCGGTATTGCGCGCACTAACGCCCGGGTGACGATCAGCCAAGGCGGCAACTTGCTTCTGCAAACGACGGTATCGCCGGGCGCCTTTGCAATTGATGATTTGTACGCAACCGGTTATGGCGGCGATCTGCAGGTATCGGTATTGGAGGCCGATGGTACAGAGCAGAACTTTATCGTGCCGTATGCCTCGGTTAACCAACTATTGCGGCCCGGTACATCGCGTTTCAGTGTCACGGCAGGCGAAACGCGCAACAACTTTGTCGTCGAGCAAGCCAAGCTTTTCCAAGGTACCTATCAATACGGGCTGGCCAATTCGCTCACAGTGTTCAACGGCGCACAGGCCAGCGATGATTACCTATCTGTCCTGGGTGGCATCGCTTTCGGAACACCGATTGGTGCTGTGGCAATGGACATAGCTCATGCCAGAACACAGCTGGATTCTGGCAGTGAGCAAGGTCAGAGTTTGCGGCTGTCCTACGCGAAAAGTATTCAAAGTACCGGCAGCAACTTTTCTTTGGCAGCTTATCGTTTTTCTACTCGCGGTTACCTCGACTTCAACAACGCGATGATGATCCGTGACGCTGAGCAGAACGGCGTTGATTCGCAGCTGTTTGGCCGGCCGCGCAGCCGCCTAACCCTGTCCATAGACCAGAGTCTGGACAATTGGGGGCATCTGTCGCTCAGTGGTTTTACCCAGAATTATTGGAGCAGGCCAGGGCAGGACGTCCAATACCAGATGGGCTACAGCAATCGTGTCGGTCGCATGAGTTATGGGTTAAACGTCAGTCGCAGCCGAGCAGGCTTAGGAGATATGGACAATACACTGTTGTTCACCGCCAGCATGCCACTTGAATTCAGCTCGCAGTACAACGTGCCGCAGTTATCGGCTCGGCTCGGGCGCGACAGCCAGGGCTTTTACAACCAGCAGGCGAGCGTTAGCGGAAGCGCTGGTGAGGATCGACGGTACGGTTACAGCTTGACGGGCAGTCGCGACGGAATGGACCGTGCCACCAGCACTTCAGCAAGTGCTCAATATCAAGGCGAAAAAATGCGAGTCAATGGTGCGCTCAATCAGGGGGACGGCTATATCAGTGCTTCGATGGGCGGTGGAGGCACAATCGTTGCGCATCCCTTCGGCGTGACCTTGACGCCTTACAGTGGTGAAACCATGGCAGTGATCCGAGCCCCTGGTGCTGCTGGTGCCGGGGTGGTGGGTTATCCAGGCTTGCGACTTGATGGTAAAGGAACGGCAGTGGTCAATTATCTGCAGCCTTATCAGTTGAACGAAATTGCAATCGACCCAGAGGGTTCGACCCAGGCCGTGGAGTTCAGCGAAACCAGCCGGCAAATTGCTCCTCGGGTTGGCGCAGTGGTAGCCGTGGAGTTCTCGACTATAGGCGGCGATGCTTTACTGCTCACTGTACGGCTGAAGAACCATAGCCCTCTACCGTTTGGCGCTACCGTGACAGATGATGCGGGGAACGCAGTGGGTAACGTGGGGCAGGGCGGTCAGCTATACGCCCGAGTCAAGGAAGGAACGCGGCGTTTGCGGGTCAGTTGGGGCCTAGGACCTGATCAAAGCTGTAACGTTGATCTGCCTGCTTCAAAAGGTCAAGTGAACCTCTTTAAGGGCAGTTTTGTGTGTCTTGCCAGCTCCGTATTGGAAAACATTTGAAAGGACGGTCTGCATAAAAATGGCGGGCCGCTCATCGCTTCGACGTGTGAAGACGTTGGTTGGAAATGCTCACCGAGCAAGCAGCCCAAAATTGAGGGTATTTGAATTGTCAAGGTCGGCTTCCATTAGTGTGTCCGGCCACTAGGGCGACTGCCTGTCGGCATAACCCCATTTTGTAGCGAATGGCATTCCTACTGTTGAGTAGAATTTTCCACCCCGCCAAGGAGCGCTACCTACGTATTTATTGAGGTCATAACGTCATGAAGGTCGGGTTTAGACTATCTTTACTCCTAGGGGGAGCCGCGTTGTGGGGGAGCGCGCAAATCGCGAGTGCGGCAGTTAATTGTAGCTATGGAACTGCAGCGCGAAATTTTACTGGCAGTATGGCACTCAATATAACAACCTTGACCGCAGCCAGAGATGCGCCCATTGGTACCTTGCTTTATGTTCAGGAGTTTCACCAGACGGGTCCCGGTGTTGTTTTTCAGTGCGATGTTGCAAATGCCACCATGCACAATATGTACAGCGTGTTGGGATTGGGCAGCAAGCTAAACTTCAATAGCGGGACTTACGCGGGTAAGGTTTACGCGACCGGGGTTCCAGGTATTGGCGTGTCTTGGTTCGGTGGTCAGCTAAACGTCGGAGCGGTGGGGGCCGAGGTTATATCGGTGCCTATTTCCGGTGGTTGTAGCAACGCCGTTAGTGGGAGCTCAGTGTCATGCACAACACGACCACTGAAGTTTTTTCCAACTACCGCAATGGTGTTGATAAAAACAGGGCCTATGGGTACTGGAACGATTAGGGGAAGTGAGCTGGGCAGAATGGTATTGAGTGCCAGTTTCGGAGACAGTGCTGCGTATCAGAGTGCCGAAGTAGGCATAAGGGGCGATATTAACGTCGTTGGTTTGACCTGCCGGGCCTCTGATGTCACGGTTCCCATGGGGAGGCATAAGACCTCGGTATTCACCGGTAAAGGTTCGACTACACCCTCGGTGAATTTTTTGATCCAGTTGACCGGATGTCCCGGCTTTCCGGGGTATTACGGCAATACGAATTCGGGTGCCATACCTGCTGCCTCTCAAACAGCGGTGACTAACGTCGGGATGTTGACACCCAACAACATAAGCATTCGAGTTGACCCCATCGGTGCCTCCATTGACGCTACCAACGGTATTTTTGCCTTAACGGCGGGTGAAGGTACAGCCACGGGGGTGGGCATACAATTGCAGCAGATTGACGGAGGAAATCCGGTGCCTCTTGCAGTCGATCAATTGGTAACTATCAACCCTCGACTGAGCGCCGGTAACGCATCGGTCACTATCGGGCGAAGTGCTCGGTTCATACAGACCGCAGATACAGTCACGCCGGGCAGGGCTAATAGCGTTTTGACCTATACCCTTATTTATCAGTAAACCGAGACGCTGCTAATTCGCTCCGCTTTTGGCTGAGACTACTATTTAGGAGGCTCCAGCTTTTTCAAGGCATGCCCTTCGATCAAACATGGTCAGCTGTCTAAACCACCTTTTTAGTCCCCGTCCTATATGGGGGGCATCAGCCTAATCATTAAGCTTTGCGTAGTGCCATCTCCTGGAATTTACCGTGAAACCACAACCTGTCTGCAGCCTGCTCGAGTTTCTGAACCTGCACGTGATGGTGTTGGAGTCCGACGATACCCACGCAACCGACCTGTCGGCCCGTTTTCTTGCGCTGGGTATGAAGGATGTGATTGTCGTTTCTTCATTGCGAGAAATGAGTACGCAGTTGAGCCAGACCCCTGTAGATGTGCTTGTCACAGACATTCGAGCAGACAGTAACGACGGTTTGATGCTTCCCTGTTTTTTGAAAACACTGTTTGGTGCTGCGATCTCTTTACAATCGCCTCGCCTTCTGTGGATGGCGCAGGAGGCGGAATCCGCGGGGCATGTATTGTTCCAGTCGGAGAGCTCGCCAAAAGGACGCGCCGGCATTTGTAAAAAGGCCTTGGATGCTCATGCGAAATTGGCGCGCGCCGAAGGTTTTATTGTCGCGACACTTTACTCAAAGAGCATGGCGTCTCTCTCAAGTACCCTGCTCGCACTTCTCGCGACAGCCAGAAAAACTGATCGGCCTGTGCCGGCAACGACCGATGTACCGACTGAGGACGATGTGATTGCCGCATTAGCAACGGGGGAGGGCCTGCGCGTCGTATTTCAGCCGCAGTATGACTTGCGCAGCATGAAGGTCGTCGGGGCAGAGGCATTGATTAGGTGGCGCCACCCCGAGCACGGTGATATTTCCCCGGCGGTTCTGATTCCCTTGGTCAATAAGCTCGGTCTGCATTTGCTGCTGTTCAGCTTTGTGAATGCCAAAGTGCTCGAAATGTTGCTGACGTTGAAGGGGCGGCAGTTGAATGTGCCTATTTCTGTAAATGCGTCGGTCGACACGCTGTGTACACTTGGCTTTGCTGATCGTCTGGCTGAGCGCATGACGCGCGCTAGGATACCGAGCCACCTGCTGAAAATCGAACTGACCGAAGACATTCCAGTCATGGACGAACTGACTCTGTCGGCGGCACTAAATGCGCTTAAAGCCCGCGGTTTTGGGGTGTCTCTTGATGACTTTGGCTCGGGCTCCGCAACATTGCGCCAAATTGCGCGCATGCCGTTTGATGAAGTGAAGATAGATGGTGCGCTCATTCGTGATCTGGACAGCAAGTCCCCCGCCCGGCGTATCGTTGCGTCTACACTGGCCCTTGCGCGTCGCTTGAACATGACGGTGGTCGCTGAAGGCATCGAAACGGAGTCTTGCCGCGTACTGCTTCGGCGTTTGGGTTGTCAAAATGGTCAAGGCTATGTGTTGTCGCGCCCTATGGAGGCGGATGAGCTTCTGGCACGGCTAGATAGGAACACCGCCGGGGAACACACGCTTCAATCTGCTTGAACGATCACATTTCCCAGGGAAGGGGCGTTTTGAATATTCAAATAGATAGGCGCGGAGCCGTAAATATGGCTAATCTCCACTCAGTCTCAATTTGGATATCTATGCAGTATTGCGAGGCTGACGATCCCCTTATGAAATGCATTCGTATTGCGCTTTTGGATGACCACGCAATCGTCCGTCATGGACTTGCCATTCATTTGAATAAAGAGGCCTCATTCGAACTGGTGGGCGTTTATGGCACGAGCCGGGAGCTGATCGCGGGCATGGGTAACTCTCCTGCGGATTTGCTGTTGCTTGATTACGCATTAGGGCCGGATGAGTTAGACGGCGTATCGCTGATTCGTGCGATACGGGTCAAATTCCCCGATTGCCGTATCTTGATCCTATCGTCCCACCACGATCCCTCAACGGTGGCACTCGCCTTGCGGGTGGGAGCCCGTGGTTTCGTTGGTAAGGCGGAAGATTTACCGGCACTGATCGGAGCCATTAACACGGTAGCCGCAGGCGCTGTCTACTTGAATGCCGAGATGTCCTACAGTGTCGCTGAGGCGACGACCCAGGCTCCCGTCCTGCCCATTACTGAGAAGGTCGACGCATTACAGGCAGCATCGCTTTCCGCGCGCGAACAGGAAGTGATACGTTGTTACCTTGCCGGCATGACAGTCTCGGAAATCGCTGAAAAATTCAATCGTAGTATCAAGACCATCAGTACGCAAAAAGCGGCTGCATTTCGTAAGTTGGGCGTGACGTCCAATAACGGTTTATTCAAGATCAAAGAAACGCTTGGTTCGCCATGAAGCACTTTTGGCTGGCTCCATGGGTGCTGGGGCTGGTGCTGTGTGGGCGAGACGCTTGCGGTGAAGAACCGGTCAAGAATGATTGGTTGACCGTTGAAGAGCATGCGTGGATTGCGGAGCACCCGGTGCTGCGCGTGGCGGTGACGCCGGACTTCTACGCTCTTGAGTACGTACGTGACGGGCAACTGCGGGGGCTGTCTGTGCAGTACCTCGATGCTCTATCCAAAATGCTCGGCATCACATTTGAGTACGTGGAGGTGCCCGATAAAAATGTTCGAATAGCGATGTTGGAGCAAGGCGCTGTAGACCTGATTTCGATGATGTGGCGTATCGGACCAGCAGTTCCCGCGCCAGGACTGTTGCTTACGGCGACCTACCACAACAGTCCAACCATTGTTATTTCCCGGGTTAACAGTCCGCTGGTGTTTGATTTGAGTCGATTGGAAGGCAAAACAGTCGCCATTGCCGCTGCGGGTCCTTACGAGCCTTTGTTGCGTGCTAAAGCCCGTCACTTAACAATTATCAGAAGCGCATCGGCTGAAAAAGTTTTGAACCTGGTTGCGACGGGTGAAGCCGATGCGGCCCTGGGCACTGAATCTTACTTGATCCCCGCTATGAGCGCCCAATTTGCCGGGCGTTTGGAACTATCAGGAGCCATCGCGCCAATGGCGTCCGAAATCAGTATGGCGGTACGGCAAAATCAGGTTATCTGGTATTCAATACTGCAAAAATCCCTCCCCGCCATCACCTTCGACCGCGCTCTCGATATCTATAACGATTGGCTGACAGCGACGGATTATGGTGCGCCGGCTGTCTCCAGTTCGATCATTGAGGATTATCTGCACGAAGTCGTATTGGCCGGTATGGTTCTGATGATTTTGCTGGGATTGATACATCAGACTTACCTCCAGCGTCGGCGTGCAATGCGCAGTGAGAGCGAGAAGGCTAAGTTCCTCGCCGTCATGAGCCATGAAATTCGGTCTCCTATGAACGCAGTGCTAGCCGCAGTTGAGCTTCTGGCGCTTACAAGACTGAATCATGAGCAACGCCATCTGGCTACTCTGGCGACGCGTGGTGCGAGTACATTGCTACACCTCCTCGATGACGTTCTCGACGTTTCCCGAATGGAAGCCCATCAACTGATATTGGAATTTGAAGCGGTGGATGTTTGCGTCTTGGGGGAGGACGCCGTCGCGTTGTACAGTCTCAGTTCGCAAAAGAAAGCGGTTGACCTTTCATTCGACTTCGAGGGGCCTCGAGCGCATCTCATGTTGGATAGAGCGCGAATTACGCAAATTTTGTATAACCTTATTTCCAATGCGATCAAATTTACCGAACAGGGCAGCGTGCATGTAATCATCAAGACTGGCGACACTCATGAGCGTGATGTGAAGCAGTTGGACATCTCTGTTATAGATACCGGTATCGGCATTTCGGAAGACTCCCAGAAGAGGCTGTTCAGGCCTTACTCACAGGCCCACCACTCCTATAAGCGCTCTGGCGGGTCAGGGCTGGGCCTCGTTATTTGTCGAGAGCTGGTTGAGCTGATGGGAGGGGCCATCTCGCTGACGAGTGAAATCGGTAAAGGTACGGTGATCGCTGTTTCAATCTGTGCCGAGGTTGCCTCATCGCAGAACATTGACAGGCCCACCAGTGAGCTGCCGGAACCGACTAAGGGCGCTGCACAGGCTGATTGCGCGCTTGTCGGTGAGGTGCAGACTGTTGGTTTGCGTATCCTTGTTGTCGAGGACACCCGAGTCAATCAAGAAGCTTTGCTCGCACAATTGCGAAGCTTCGGATTGGACGCGGTGCTCGCGCCTGATGCGGAGCATGCAGTCCACGAATTTCAACAACATCTATTCGATTTGGTTTTGTTGGATTGCGACCTGCCAGACAGGAGCGGCTACGTCGTTGCCGCCGAAATGCGAGTGCTTGAGGACGGCCTTTCACGGCAGCGTTGTCCGATCGTTGCCATTTCTGCCTCCACTGGCAATGAGCATGCGGCACGGTGCTTCGAGGCCGGAATGGACGGAATGTTGAGCAAGCCCATCCAGCTTGCCAAGCTCAAGACCACCATTGAACTTTGGTGTGATGTCGCCGTGGTGCAAAAAAAGCCGTGGGCGGACCATCAGCCCGGTTTCGGGCCGGACCAGATTCGTAATGAGATACTCGAAGACCTCTTCGGCTTGCTTGAAGCGGTTGCACTGGACAGTCCTGAACCCGCGCTGTACAGGGCACATCGCCTAAGAGGAGCTGCACTCTCATTAGGTTGGGCGGGCTTGGCATTGACGGCTCAGAAGCTTGAAGACATGTTGCGCGCGAACATGCCTCAAACTGATGCTTCCTATCGTGCTTACGTGAGAGAAATCATGCGGCAATGGCGTCAGTTGGATCAGGAGCTATTGGCGTGTGTCTATGAATAGCAAACAGGTGTCAGCGTTATGGATGTCGCTGTTGCTGGCACTGAGTTACGTGCTTGTCATGATTGACCGACGAATTTTTGGGGCAGTGCTCAGCAGTTTGCGTCAGGAGCTTGGCTTGTCCGCTACAGCGGCGGCTTTAGCCGCAGACGCGAGTTTGCTCGGTATTGCCGCAACAAGTATTGGTGCGGGATACCTGGCACGAGGCATCAACCGTAAAGCCGTCGCGGTAGCGGGACTGTTGCTGACCTCGGCGGCGACCGTTGGTGTTGCTTGTGCAGAGGGATTCACGAGTGTATTTTTGGCCCGACTGATGTTGGGAGTTGGCATATCGCTACTTGTCACGTCGGCTTTTACAATGGCCATAAATTATTTTGTGCGACAAAGTTCGGCCACAGTCGCGACGCTCTTTTTTGTTACCGGGTTGGGCGCAACACTTGGCATGAGTCTGGGGGAGATCCTAGAAGGCGTCTTAGGGTGGCGGTCGGTCTTAGTCATGCTCGGATTTATGGGCTTGCCACTTACGGTACTGATAGTTGTATTTGTAAAGCCGTGGTTCAGCCAGAGCCGTGTGATAAGTCTTACGTATGACGTCCACACGCAAAGGGTACTGGTCAATTCGATATGGTCACGCGTTCCCGCTTTGTTAGGCTTCATAGTATTTTGGGTTGGCCTGACGGTTTACAGTTTTCGTAATCTCTACATCCCTCACATTCTTGAGGCGGATGGGTTTACGTGGACGACGGGGCAGATCGCCAACAGTTTGTATGCGTTTGGAAACTTGTTCGCGTTCTATGGTGCCTTCTTGTTTCGCAGGTTTGGTGCCCGAAGTGTATTGGTTGCAACATTGCCACTCGCTGGCGCGCTCTCGCTTGTCATGTGCTTTGAGATTTCGCATGGAGCGGCGCTGTATATCCTGTTCGCAAGCGTAATGGGCATTAGCCTGGGTGGCATCGCCGCGGTTGCCTTATTGTCCGAAATGCTGAAATCCGTCGTTTCCAAGGAAGTGGGTCCCACCATAGGACTCTACTTCGCTTGCTTTTACGGAGCGGGTACTTTGTCCGTCCCATTGTCTCGGACACTGCAAGACGCAATAGGCTGGAGCTTCGCCTGTATGGTCCTGATCGCGGGCAGTTTGCTGGTAGCTGGAGGGCTTGCGATTTTCCTGCCCAAATCGGGAGAACCTCGCAACGGGCGTCATCGATCCTGAACTTCAGTTCATGGTCGCTTCACCGACCTATGCTCGCAAACGTCCAGGGAACACGCCTTGCGTGCGTAAACGGGCGGCCACTTGAGTCAAAACGTCCTTTAGATAGATATACAGATCGTGCCCGTTCATGCGTGCAGACTGGTCAGGCTCATGATCGCTGCCGCCCGTTTTCCGCTACGTAATGATCCGGCAAACAACCAGTTCGAGCGTCCAGGGGCCCATGGCCGATCTGGTTGTCGACCTGATTGTTGTCCATAGGCACGGCACCAACATCTGGGCAGCGTGTCAGCGCTACCCAGATGATGGGCTGCAATCCAGAGCCTTGACCGTTGCCGCGCCGTCAGCCAGATACCGGCGCCGTCGTGTCCAAGGACTTTCATTCGGTTGGCCCGGTGGTTGGTAACGAGGTAAGCGCAGTTCGGCAGCGCCGCACCGTACACCACGACCACTCTGGCCAATGCGGTTTCAGTGCCGGCGCGCATGTCAATTGGCTCGGTGGCGAGCCCGACGGCATCGACACGAATCATTGAGCCACGCTACGAATAATCCACGCGCAGCCGTCCTGATCCGAGACTGGTCATTTTACGGCGGTGGATTTATCACCCAGAGGCAGCGAGATGATAACCATCTGTTCTGTTGGACGCCTTGGCGAGGGTTTTATGGAAACGAAAGCCGGATGTGTTGCCGGTGATTGATCCCGGTAAATCGGTAGCCGCTTGCGGATCACGCTGGCGTTGATGGCGTTATGGATAGCTACGCTAGAAATCGTCGCTCCAGGTTGCAGGCATTCTTGGCGCTGTTTAAAGGCGACCGCTAACGGCTTCTTCTGAAAAACACACCTCTGACTATCCCACCTATGTGAGCGGCCGTTTCACTGACGCCCACGGTCCCAAAATGCCTGTCGTATGCCCATTTTAGGCCCACTCCTAAAGACCCCTCGGTCGCGGGGGTAGAAACTTGCACTTGTTCGGTAGTCAGGCGCTCTGCTCCCAAAAGGGTACGGCGTTTAGCTGCTGGCTTTGTAGTCATTGAATTCTCTCCTCTCACAGGTGTTTTACCATGTTCAAGAAAATCGCGATCGCTGTCCCTATGACGCTTCTGGCTTTGGCGTCTACCGGTGTATTCGCCGCAGGCGAAGCTGCCCATAGCATTCAGCTGACTGCACACGTACCCACCACCAGCTTCTACGTGCAGCCGGTCAATTCTGATGTGGTCAACGTTCCACAGGTGCTGGTGTACGATGCAATCAGCTCGACGTTCAAACCGTTGGTAGAAAGCTTCGACACCAAAAACACGGCTGGCTCGATTCACGCCAGCATCGAGCAGGCCACTACCTACCTGTTCAACGGTTCGACCAAGATCGACCTGGACGTTGAGTTCAATGGCGTGAAACTCGGCGCTACTCCGGTTCAAGTTGTCACCGCGCAAAACGCTTTGACTGGCAGCCGTGTAGTTCTGGAAATCACCCCGGTAGCAGCTCCTTCCACCGGTTACGTGCCAGGTGACTACACCGGTACCGTTGCAATGACCTTTGACTCCGTCATCTGATCCCACTGGCGCGATCAGTTCGCGCCAATGATCGTTGGTGATTCAGGTAGATCGACCGGGTAAAACTGGTCGATTTGCTTTCCAGGTCCCGCGTTTTGAACAAGAGTACCTCCCGCATGTTTCCGATGACGCTCATTGCAGCGGCGCTGTTGCCTTTGCTGTGCTTCAGTGCGTTCGCATCACCTAAGGCCGACGCCAGTCTGCCAAAGAGTTTGTTGGCCCAGGCGCAAGGTTTGCCTGCGGATTTTTCCGAGCACTTTTTTGATGCGCCGTTGGCTGTACGCGTGGAGCTGGACAAACAATTTCTGGGGGAGGCCATTGTGGTCTTGTCCCGTGACGACAAAGTCACCCTAATTGAGTTGATTGACGGTGCTCAAAGCAGCGTCAACCTCTCTGATCTCGACATCTGGACCACTTACCTCAAACAAGGAGTGAGTCTAGGGGCCTGCACCGTCAACTGTGCTAATGAGCTGGTTGCGGTGCATTACAATCTTGAAAACTCCCTGCTGTCGATCCTTACTCAACATGCCGAGCGCACCGTTGAGGCGCCACGTTACTACGAGCAGCCCAAAGAGGGCAGCACTGGTGTAATCATTCGTAACCAGTTGAACATCAATGGCGGCGGCGACCAGGACCTGGGTGGGCGATATGGTCTGGAAGCCACCAGCAGCCTGGGAAATTGGACCCAAACGATGGGTCTGCAAGTGGCAAAGCTGGGCGGTGTCGAAGATCAGTTATATCACGCCGTTCATGAGCTTTATGGTCAACGCGAACTTCAGGGCAACTTTTTGCGCCTGGGTTATTTCACTCCAAGTTCAGATGGTGTGAGCCTTCAGCCAAGGCTGATCGGGAATGCCCTGGATACAACATTGGGGGTGATGTTTGGCAGCTCAGACACCTTGGCCATCAATAGTCCGCAACCGAGTGTATACCCGATTTACGTCACTACGAATCGTCAGGCCTCGGTAGAAATCTACCGCAATGGCATGCTGATCAACACCCAACCAGTACCAGCGGGTTTGCAGACGCTTGAAACGCGTAACTTGCCGAGCGGCATTTATGAGGTTGAGGTGCGCGTCGTTGAAGATGGATCGGTGACGACTAGCAGCCGTGAGTTGGTTTATAAACCTAGCAATTGGGGCAACGCGCAGGAGCGCTGGCGTTACAACCTGTTTGCCGGGAAAGAAAGTCAGCTGTTGAGCAACTGGGAAGACGAAGAGGGTGCAGATGCCGTTACGGCTGGCGCCGCCTTCAACTATCTGTTGCACCCGCGGGTAATTGTCGGGCTGTCCGGCCGGGCTATTCGTGAGCAGATGCAATATGGCACCACGATTGATTGGTCAGTGACTAACGAGGCGCGGATCTTTGCCAACGTTTACCAGACTCAGGACTACGGCACGGGTGCCGATCTGCAGGGCCAGTATGTATACGGCGCCGGCAGTGTGAGCCTCAGTCATAACCGTAGTTGGTTGGACACACGTAACACCTACGAAGTACTGTCGGACGGCACGCGGTTGCGTCAGCGCAGTCAGTTCGTCGGCGAAACCAGTTCGACCTCGATTTCGCTGAACCATCGTGTTGACCGCAAGCGTTCGTTAAGTGCCCGGGTATCTCACAGCGCAGGAAATGTGGAAGGCGTCGGTATCGACCTAGGGCTTAACCAGCAAACTCAATGGCTGGGCAGTGATGGTAGCTGGCGATTTGCAGTATTTGATCGGCCTGGCAGCATCAGCACCAACAACCAGCGTAACCGTGGTGTTGAGTTAAGCATGAGCCTGGCGTTGGGCGCAGAGGGTGAGCGCTGGTCTGCGAGCCTGGGAACGCGCACCTCTCGCGATGGCGAGCGAGACCAAAATGGCTCGATCAGTTATCGGCGCGACCTGAAAGATCATGCGTTGCAAAGTGTCACCACCACGGCGTCTGTAGACTCGTACGGCGTAGGTTTGTCCGGCCTGGCACAGTTTGAGACGAATGTGGTTAATGGCGATGTGTTCGTGCAGCGGTCGTCCTACAACGGCACCCTCAACGGTGGTCTGAACCTTGATAGTACAGTCGCCATTGGGGGTAACAAGATGGCGCTAACCCGCACCGGAATGAGTGGCGGGGCGGGGATGATCATCGATGTAGAGTCGGACGTGGACAACATCGTGTTACGTGCAGATGACTTGACAGGCGGCAGCTTACAATTACGCAACGGCCGAAATTTCGTCCCTATCACAGCATACAAAAACAGCTCGGTCAGTTTTGATTTTGAAGGCACCGATGTGCCGGCCGCCAGTATTCAACCGACACGCACCACTTACCACCTCAACAAGGGCGCAGTCGCTTATCGCAAGATCAGTGTGATGAAAACCGTGACCGTGCTGGGGCGCTTGCTCAACCCCCAAGGTCAGCCTTTGAGAGGCCACCACATCATCAATCACGCCAGCCGTGGTGTGAGTGAAGTCGACGGGTTCTTCTCCATGGAAATGAACGCAGGAACGCCAACCCTGGAAGTGCGTTATGGCGATCGCTTGCTGTGCCAATTCCGCGTCGATACCTCGAGCGAGAACAAAGAAAATAGCGTGTTGATGATCGGCGATTTGAAGTGCGACCCGAAAACGCTGGCGGGTACTACGAACACTAGCGAGAAGGCCGGCTAAGCCGCCCACCTGAAAGCGTATGACAGGATCAAATCATGAGTATTGTTGAAGTTGCCCGTGCTTTTGCCGGAAAGTTACTAGTTTATGCAGCGTTTACTTCAGTGCTTGGCAGCCCAGCTGCATGGGCTGTTCACGTTCCGATCAGTGCAAAATTTACACCGAACCCAAATAATCCTCGAATCAACACGTTTGTTAACTTGACGCCCAACAGCGGGTACTGCGCGCTTAAGCCTCAAGAGTGCGTAGTCACAAAATCGTTCAGTATTCGAGTAAATAACAGGTTTACGCCGAGGGCCATTAGTAAAGGTGAGCATGTTTTCATTAAAGCGCCCTACGAGTGGAAAAAGGTAACGGTCGTTCACCCAGTTGCCGGGCCGCAGGAAGTAGAAGTCCGAATTGTTGGTATTGGGTCAACCTATTTTGTAAATCCGACAGTTCCCACCATTATTGGTCCTGCTCCAGGCACCTCTGGGCTCCAGTCACAACATGCCGCGTTGTGGGGCGGCGGGCTCAGTGACTGGATCTATGCGCCAGCACCCTGCGGCTATAGTGGGACCGCGGGAGCTACCATCACGCAATATAATTTTTACTGGAAAGTGCAAAACTCAGGTGAGTGTAGCAAGACGGCCGCTTACGACATTCCAGCCTTTAGATTCGAAAATATGGACTTTTCATATGAGTTGCGTACGCCTAATCCACTAGCGATGTACTCGGGCGTCTACACCGGTAGTTTGCTCTATGAAGTAGGTCCTAATAAGGATTTTGACTTCAGTCACTTGGTACCATCCGACCCCGCAATTGTGTTGGATTTCTCACTTGAAGTCATACACGCCCTAAAAGTCGAAATACCGCCCGGAGGTCATCGAGTTGAGTTGATCCCGGATGGCGGATGGCAACGGTGGTTAAGCAGCGGTAGAGCACCAACTCGGTTGTTTCGCGATCAGTCTTTCCTGATGTCAGCCAGTACGCCTTTCAAGATGTACGTGGAGTGTGAGGGGGGCAGTGGACGTTATTGTTATCTTAGCGATGAAACTAAGACAAGTACGATTCCGGTTGGAGTGAGTGTCACGTTACCCAGTGGGTTTACAGACAACTCAGGCGCTCTGGTACACAAGCGCGCACTGGCTCATATTCAAGGTATCACCTCAGGGACTTCGGGCGCAGCCTTGCAGGTAATACCTGGATTTTACGTTAATAGGTCGCCTGCGATGTTGCATTTCGAAGTGCCGAAAGAAGGTGTCGATGAGGCACTGAAAAGAGACGGGTCCGCGCATTATAGCGGAAGAATTACCGTTATTTGGGACGCCGACATTTAGCTCCAATTTAATTATTCACATTTTTACGAGAGTCACTGTAATGAAATTTTTGACGGGTTTGGCGTCTGTTTGTTTGTTTTTTTCAGTTGCCGCACAGGCGGGTCCAAGTATCAACGTGGGGGTGATTTACGATTACCTGGACGGTGGCCAAAGCACGTACCTGAAGCGCGTGTTCAACGGAGGCGACAGCACGGCGTTCGTGAAAGTTAATATTTTCGAAATCATCTATGAAGCAGGCGGTGTCTCTAAAGAGATTCCAGTGATCACGGACACCGCGACCTTGGTGCGTAACGGTTTGATGGCCAGCCCGGCACGCCTGATTGTGCCTGCGGGTGGCGCCCAGGGCACCCGATTGCTCTATGTGGGGAGTCGAGATGTTGAACGGTATTTTCGCGTGCGTTTTGTGCCGGTTGTGCCGGAAAAGGAAGATGAGTTCGCCGTGTCCGCCGAAGAGCGTGAAAGCTACAAAAAGAATCTATCCGCCGGTGTAAACGTCCTGGCCGGCTACGGCACGATCTTCTTTGTAAGGCCGAAAAATACCCGTTTCGACACTCAGACTTCCGATATCGCAGCGCAGTATGCGTTGAAAAATAACGGCAACAGCGTGGTGGTTGTCGATGAGTTCAAAGATTGCGCACACAATAAGGAAGCTGACTGCAAACCAACCAGCAAGCATCATATTCTTGCAGGACGTACCTATAGTTTCGCCAAAGAAGCCGGCCGTGAGTACCGATTCAAATTGATTGAGGGCGACAGTGTAAAAGATATCGAAGTGTCGAATCGTTGACGAGCACTGGAGTGCTCCGTGCGACTTGAGACTACCGATTGCGCCTAATGCTGGAGGAGAATCAAATATGATAAGCCGGTCGATGAGGCTATTTATTGCTGCATGTATGGTCGTGGGCTTTCCCGCCTATGCGGCGAAAGAAGTTCATGAGTTTGAAGTGTCGCTGTACGTGCCAAAACCAGTGTTTTACGTACTGCCGGTAGAGGCTGACTGGATGCACCTCAATCAACAACTTGAGTGGGATACGCTGAACTCGAGCTTAGGTAGTTTGCGCAAAAGATTCGATGTGCGTAATGACGGCGGTTCGATTAGTGCGGTTTTGTTAGCCAAACCGGTATTGTCCAACAGCCTGCCTGGGCAGGAAATTGTCTTGAGTGTGCTGTTCAATGGGCACGCCTTGACTGATGCGCATCCGGTTGACGTGGTCACCTCGGCGGAGGCCAGGGTGGGCAGTAGAGTTTTACTGGAAGTGGCTCCAATGAAGCCTGCGCGAGGTTATCGGCCAGGCAATTACTACGGCAGTGTTCACATATTGTTTAATGCGGCCTTTCCTCTTTAGTGTCGGCGTCGGCGAAAGCGGAGTCATTTACCGTGCAAAGGGTGTTCCGCCGAGCGGAAAGCTTACGTCAGTAGTTTATTATTATTCAATTTTCTTTGGGTTTTGATTTGGGTTTGTGTTGTAACGTAACTATTTATTCGTCCGAAATGGCGGGGCAGTGGGTCAGTATCTCAGATTTTAGGAGCGCTCCTATATTTTCCCGAGCGTGGCGGAGCTATCGTGGGTGTGATGTCTGGAGCGCTTTCATCCGTTCGCACTGCAAAGACTAGCCACTAGGCATATGTTTGCTATGTGGAAGTCGTATTGGCGTCGCTAACTAAGTTGGTTTATTTCCTGTTCCGAATGTTCGACATAGGTTGTATGGAACGTATTGGTCGTTGCTTTGTTTTTTCAAAGCAGTAGTTGGAGGCTGGCGCACGCCAGATAAAATATGAATAAAATATTTTCGATCGTTTGGAATTCTGCGCTTGGCTGCTGGGTCGTAGCCTCTGAATTGGCGTTCAAAAAAACTAAAAGTGGGCCGTCCAAAGGTAAGTTACGGGCGATTTCACTGATTGTCGGTGTCGTGGTAGGCACCACGTCCGCTATCTCCATTGCGGCTACAGCGATGCAAAATGGTGCTGTAGGTAACGGTACCGCCGCTGGGACGAGCTCGGTAGCTGACGCGACGGCCGATGTGTATTCCATTGCAATCGGTGGGGGTAACGGAGCAACCGCCACCAACATCAGCGTTGCAATTGGTGATGCATCTGTTGCGACGGGCTCAACCTCTCTCGCATTGGGTCGTCTATCAAGCGCCACAGCCGAAAATGCCTCGGCAGTGGGCTCCTCTGCGGTAGCTAGCGCATTAAATGCTGTCGCGGTGGGTCGTTCAACTAGCGCTACAGCCGAAAATGCCTCGGCATTGGGCTCCTCTGCGGTAGCTAGCGCATTAAATGCTGTCGCGGTGGGTCGTTCAACTAGCGCCACAGCCGAAAATGCCTCGGCATTGGGCGCCTACGCTACAGCCAGTGCAGTGGGTGCTGTCGCGGTGGGTGGCTCATCGTCCGCGCTGGACGCCACGCAAGCAAGCGGCGTAGGAGCCGTTGCGGTGGGGACCAGCAGTCGTAGCTTTGGCCCCGGCAACATAGCAATAGGTCAAAGCGCTATTGCGGGCGTTTCTGGGTCGGCCACCGTTCTAGGCGCTACCGCAGTGGGGAGAAATGCGATAGCCAGTAACCGCACCTCGACCGCCGTGGGTTCAACTGCGGTTGCTTCGGGCGTCAGTGCTTCCGCGTTTGGTGTCAATGCCTTGGCGGGTGGCAGCAGCTCGGTAGCCATAGGTCAAAATTCGGCGGTTGCTGCGGGTGCTGTTGCTGGGATTGCGGTGGGCTTCGAGTCCAATGCGAGCGGAGTCAATGCGATGGCGTTGGGCCGTGAAGCTTCGGCCACTGTCACTAACTCTGTCGCCTTGGGCTACGGTGCATCCACGGCTGCCGCTGTGGCGACGACGGGCGGCAGGGTTAATGGCACGACCTACAATTATGCTGGCGCAGCGCCAATTGGCGTCCTCAGTGTGGGCTCAGCAGGCAATGAACGGCAAATCAACAATGTAGCCGCTGGCCGGGTCACGGCAACCAGCACCGACGCTGTGAATGGCAGTCAGTTGTTTGCGACGGAGACGGCGGTTAACGTATTGGGCGGCCAACTTACGGAGCAGGGCTCTTCGTCTGCCGCCCGTCTGGGTGGTGGTTCGACGTATGACGCAGCGACCGGCACGGTCAGCGCGCCGACTTATACCGTACAAGGTGCTACTTCCAACACGGTTGGCGACGCAATCGGCGCGGTCGACGGCAACCTGACTACGCTCAATAGCGACATTTCCAGCGGTACAGTCGGTGTTCTTCAGCGTAACGGCACCACCGATGAAACCGTGCTCACAGCACTCACCGGCACCAGCGCAGCGCCGGGCAGTGCGCAAAAGTTACGCAACCTGGCTAATGGTGAGTTGTCGGAAACTTCATTGGACGCGATCAACGGTTCGCAGTTGTTTGGCACCAATACTCTGCTATCGCAAGTGGGCACCTCAACGGCTACCAACCTGGGCGGCGGTTCGACGTATGACGCAGCGACCGGCACGGTCAGCGCGCCGACTTACACCGTTCAAGGCGCTACTTCCAACACGGTTGGCGATGCAATCGGCGCGGTCGACAGCAACCTGACTACGCTCAATAGCGACATTTCCAGCGGTACAGTCGGTGTTCTTCAGCGTAACGACACCACCGATGAAACCGTGCTCACAGCACTCACCGGCACCAGCGCAGCGCCGGGCAGTGCGCAAAAGTTACGTAACCTGGCTAATGGTGAGTTATCGGAAACTTCATTGGACGCGATCAACGGTTCGCAGTTGTTTGGCACCACTACTCTGCTGTCGCAAGTGGGCACCTCAACGGCTACCAACCTGGGCGGCGGTTCGACGTATGACGCAGCGACCGGCACGGTC
>NZ_JAAAFV010000040.1:134123-226654 GCF_019352915.1 Pseudomonas sp. Xaverov 259
GCAAGGCGCTACTTCCAACACGGTTGGCGATGCAATCGGCGCGGTCGACGGCAACCTGACTACGCTCAATAGCGGCATCTCCAGCGGCTCTGTCGGTGTTCTTCAGCGAAACGACACCACCGGCGAAACCGTGCTCACAGCACTCAATGCCACTGGCACCACGCCAGGCGATGCGCAGAAGTTGCGTAACCTGGCAAATGGTGAATTGTCGGCGACCTCGTTGGATGCAATCAACGGTTCGCAGTTGTTTGGCACCAATACTCTGCTGTCGCAAGTGGGCACCTCGATGGCCACCAACCTGGGCGGTGGTGCAATGTATGACGCAGCGACCGGTACGGTCAGCGCGCCTAGCTACAGCGTCCAGGGCAGCAATTACAGTAACGTCGGCAGTGCGTTTGGTGCTGTTGATTCGAATCTCACCACGCTCACTGGTGCAATTCGTAGCGGAACCGTGGGGCCTGCTCAGCGTGTGGGTACTTCCAATGCCCTAGTGCTGACCTCGCTCGCTGGCACGGCGGCTACACCAGGTGCTGCGCAGACCCTGAGCAATCTCGCGAATGGCACACTATCGACAACTTCGACCGATGCGGTGAATGGTTCACAGTTGTTTGCGGTGGACAACCGTGTCACCTCTATCGAAGGCAGCATCAGTTCTATTACCAGTGGAGGTGGGATCAAGTACTTCCGCACCCAATCATCGGCAATGGATTCTGTTGCATCGGGTAGCAACGCGGTAGCTATTGGCGGCGCGGCTGTGTCGTCGGGGGAGGGTGCGGTCGCCATCGGCGACAACGCCAGCGCCAGCGCAGCCAATAGTGTCGCGCTCGGTAATGGCTCCAGTGACAATGGTCGCAGTGCTGAAAACTACACCGGCAAATACTCCGGTGTAACCAATGCAACAACCGGTACGGTTTCCGTCGGCAACGCAGCGACAGGTGTTACACGGGTCGTGGCTAACGTAGCTGATGGCGAACAAGGCAATGATGTAGTCAACGTGCGTCAACTCGATGGCGCGGTAAGGCAGGCTAACGCCTATACCGACACGACAGTGAGCGTGCTGGAGAAGGGCCAGCAGACCCAGTCCGAGACGATCAGCAGGCTTCAAAATGGCCAGGGAGGCATGTTCCAGGTCAACAACGCTGAAGGCAGCGCCACTCCTCAGAGTACAGGCAATAATGCCATAGCTGCGGGCGCGGGCGCGTTGGCGTCGGGCAGTAACAGCGTGGCGATGGGTACCGGTGCTGAAACCACGGCTGCAGACACGGTAGCCCTTGGCAGCAACGCTAAAGCCAGTGAGGCCAACACGGTGGCGCTGGGTGCGAACTCCATTGCAGATCGACAGAATACGGTCTCGGTCGGGGCCGTGGGTAATGAGCGTCAAATCACCAATGTTGCGGCGGGCACATCGGGAACGGATGCTGTCAACTTCTCTCAATTGAACGATACCGTCAGTGCTGCGAGCAATGCCGCGAACGCTTATACCGACTCTCGATACACCTCGCTCAAACGCGACCTGCAAAAGCAAGATGACACGCTCAGTGCCGGTATTGCGGGTGCAATGGCCATGGCGAGTTTGCCGCAGCCTTACTCGGCGGGCGCTAGCATGACTGCTTTGGGTGTTAGCAATTATCGTGGTCAGTCGGCTTTGGCGTTCGGGGCTTCGCGTGTCTCCGATAATGGTCGCTGGGTCACTAAACTCCAAGGGAGCACTAACACGCAAGGTGACTTTGGTGTGGGTGCTGGTGTTGGTTATCAGTGGTAGCAGGTAAGTAAACGAGACCCGGCGCACGCCGGGTTTTTTGCTACACCTAATTCAGAATATGTGTGAGCTAATGATAGATATGAGATTGGCAGCCTGCTTCGTGTTGCTGCCGTTATTGAACGGCTGCGATGCTCCGTCAATCAGCGCGCAGGATTCAACGCCTGACAGCGCTCAACAGCGTTGGCTGGATGTACCGGCTCTTCCGATCATGCAGAAAGCGGTACTGGCAATAAAGCCTACGATCGAGCCACAGCGTGATGCATGGGCGATGCAAAACATATGCGGGTTGGCCCGAGGTGATCGTTCTGAGCATCAAGTTAATCAAGCCTTGACCCATGCCGGTGTCGATCTCTCCAAAACGCCGGAAAAGGACTCATTGTTGGATGTACTGGTCAGGGGGAATACGGCGCAGCGCAGTACGATTTGCGCGGTTTACCTGGTCAAAACTTTGTTGTCTCCACCACTTGCCAGTGACTTTATGAGTATGCCGGGAACTGCGGCTAAAAACGCATCAACAGGCAAACCGGAGCAGCCAACTGTTGATAAGCAGCAGTTGAATCAAACGTTGGCGGCAAAGCTTGCGGTTGCCAAGGCCAGCGCCGACGTCTTCGCATTGATCGCCAGCCAATTGCAGCAGGTTCCCGGGCTGACCGTGGAGCAATATCACAGCAGGACTCAATTGATGTTTTCTTCACTGGCACCCGCGTACTTAAAACGGGTGAGGGAACTTTACGCGGCTCAAGGAGTGGATTACCTGCTGACAGAATTTTCAGACGAACGTTTTGCCTTTCGTAGCAGTGATGGCAGTGCGTTCGAGTTTTCGCGTAGCGGCATGACCTTGAAGTTCAATAACATCACGTGGATCGGTGACAGCCAGCTCCTGGGTAAAGCTTACTATTGGAGGACAAATTATTTCGGTTCCACCGCATTGCGTGTCTCCCAGGTTGCCGATTCCAAGTAAGCGCCGCAGCCGGTCACTGTTGGGTTGAAGACAGCACCGCGTGTTTTGAGCGTCACGGTTTCACTGGCGTATCAAGTGTGCGCTTACCGGCTTGCGCTTCTATAAGGCTGGTCAGCTGGGGGTCAAAATACGCGACATCCAGCAAGTAGGTTTTACCCAGCAATTTCCCCTCTCCATACCAGGGGATCCGGTTTAGGCTGAAGTTCAAACCGTCATACCCATAGGCGAAGAGGTGGCCGCTACTGGTGCTGAATTTGAATTCACTGTCGGAGTACTCCAAGAGCTTGAAGGTGGTGTTTATTCCACTGGCGTAGAGTTCTTTGACCCGCTGTAGATAGGCAGGTGCGAGCGCGGTAAACAGGCTTTGTGCTCGTTGGTTGTAGTGTGCAAGGGTCAACCCCGGTGTTTTTTCCAGCTCTGTGGCCATCAGTGCAAAAAGATCAGCGTCGGCTTTGGCCACTGCGAGTTGCACGCCAAGAAAGCGATTGAGTTTTTGCAGGTCAATAACAAGCCCTTTGGTATTTTTTGACTCCGGTGTGTCAGTTTTTGCCTCCACCATGAATTCGCTGGTTTTCGGCAGTGTCATTGCGGACGTCGCTACAAAAGCGGCACATGCGGTGATGCGCAGAGACTGGTCGGTGTTTATCAGTAGCGACATAGGGTGGTCTTTATGGGCGATAGCAGTCAGGTCGATACCTTGTTCACGTAACGTCTGGCTGACCTGATCTTGTGACGCTTCACCGCGGGCCAATGCACACACTTGGCGCATCATCAGGTCGTTGCGTTGGCCATTGATGGTGGGCACCAGTGACACTACTGCGTTCTGAATAATGGTTAAGGCAGGCAGCGCTACTGCAAAAGCCTCATTTTTTTCTGCAGGTTCGTGGGGTGTTCCGTCGCAACCGATCACGAGAAGGAGTGGAACTATCCAGCCACTCGTTTTGAGTAATGACATCGTGTTCGCCTTTTGTTGATCCAGATTAGTCAGCAACTGCGCAGACGCGGTCGCGCGTTACGTGCCTTACCACTGATAACCAACCCCGACCCCAACGCCCGCATCACCTTGGGTGTTTGTCGAGGCCTGCAGCTTGGTTACCCAGCGCCCGTTATCAGAGATTCTTGAAACACCAAACGACAGTGAAGATTGCCCACGGTAATTGGCGGCACCGAGGGAGGTCATGCTCGCCCCGGGCGAGTAAGGCTGCGGCAAGCTTGCCATGGCCATGGCGCCGGCTATCCCGGCGCTCAAGGTGTCATCCTGCTGTTTCAAGTCGCGTTTGAGTTCGGAATAGCGTTGATCGGTATAGGCGTTGGTAGAGTTGGTGATATTGGCCACGCTCTTGTTGAGTTGATCAAAGTTCACGGCGTCAGTGCTCTGGGTCCCGGCGGAAACATTGGTGATCTGTCGTGTACTGCCGGCGGCGCCGACTGACATACTGTTGTCCCGATCAGCCACTGAGTTGGCACCCACCGCCGTGCTGTTTTTTCCACTGGCGCTGGCACCGTTGCCCACGGCTACCGAGTTTTCTCCAGTCGCCTTGGCGGTGGTGCCCACTGCCGCACTATTGTTGCCTGAAGCCACCGCACCGGCACCGGCCGCGAGTGCATTAGTGCCAGTGGCAGAAGGCTTGGCGGCGCCTGCGGTATTCTGTACCTGGAACATGCCGTCAGTCCCGTTCTGCACCTTGGCAACGCTGCCTTCCACCTGAGTGACGCGGTTGTCCACCGAAGCGATTGCACCGCCAAGGTTGCCAATGGAACTGGTGACGTTTTGCAGGGAGTCGTCGGTGTACTGTTTCGACTCAGCCACTGCTCCGTCGAGTTGTCGCACATTCACCCCATCGGTGGCTGCACGGCCATCGGCGACGTTACTCAGAGTGCGGGTTTCGCCGGTAGTGGCGTTGCCTACCGAAACAGTACCCACGCTGGCATTGGCAGCGTTGGAGTATTTGCCAGTGTAGGTTTCTGCGCCTCGGCCACTGTCGCTGGCGCCCTGGCCGAGTGCCACGCTGCCACCTGCAGTTGCAGAAGCTCCATTGCCCATCGCCACGGCCCCTGCGCCGGACGCTTGCGCGTTGCTCCCTGAGGCTACCGAGGCGCCGCCGGATGCTTGGGCGTTGCCGCCAATAGCCACCGAATCGGTACCGCTGGCGACGGAGTCTGGCTGGACCGTGTTGGCATGGAAATACTTCACGCCACCCCCGTTGGTGATGTTGTTGATATCACCTTCAATCGTCGACACGCGCCCACCCAAGTTCGTGATGCCAGCAGTGTTAAGCGCTACCTGATTACCGACAGAGGTCAGTTGCTCGACATTGACCGCATCGTTTGGCGCCGAACCCGCCGCGACACCGGTGAACTTGCGATTGCCCAGCGCTGTACCTATGCCCAATTCCCCTACAGATGTTTGCGAAGCGGTCAGGCCATAGGCGGCGTAGGCCGCCTGCGCGCCGACCGTAGTAATTGAACTCGAACCCAGGGCGATGCTTGTGGCGTGGTTTGCCACTGCGCCTGCGCCTAAAGCCAGGGACTGCTCGCCCTGAGCTTGTGCTTGAGAGCCTATGGCAATACCGGAAGCCAGAAGTACCTGGGTGTTGCGGCCAATGGCGATACCGCCCGCACCCGCCAGACTGACGGTGGCCTGGTTGCCAATGCCAATACCATTGTCGCCATTGACCACGGTTGCAGGCCCTACCGCAATCGCCTCTTGGCCCGCCGCCAACGAATCCTGAGGGTTGGCTGAGTTGGCATGGAAATACATCGTGCCGGTGGCGCTGATCGAACCCATGGCGCCGGTTAGCTGGCGTAGCGTCACAGCGTCTTGAGCGTCAGTGCCATCGGCAACGTTGGTGATTTGTCGGTATTCGCCGTTTTTTCCGACGGACACGGCGCCGACCAACGTGGCATCGGATGTGTCGTATCGAACGGTACCGTTGCCCGCTGCGATCAAGCCTGTAGCCGGCGCGATGGCGCGGTCCGAAATAGCACCTTGGCCCAATGCCACGCCGCCCAACACTTGAACGCTGCTTTGGTTGCCCAGTGCCACGCTGCCGTTAGTCGTCGCTGCAGCACCGGCGCCCGCGGCCAGGGACTGCCCACCACCCGCCACCGATTGCGCGCCAATGGCAACACTGTCGATGCCGGAGGCCTGGCTGTCGGCAAGTATTGAGTTCGCGTGGAAATACTTGATACCCGCGCCATTGTTCACGAGATTGTTTAGGCCAGTACCAATGTCGTTAACCGCTGTGTTGGTGGCGAACAGTTGGCTGCCGTTGACCGCGTCGGTGCTGGATGAGCTCACTCTTCCTGCGGCCACATGGGTAATCTGCCGCTCGTTGCCCAAGCTTCCTACCCCGAGTACCCCGCCTGGGCTAGCCCCTGCATAGGTATAAGCGGTTCCGTTGATTGTTTGGCCGGTAGTTGGATTGGCCGCTTCGGTGGTCGACCCGTTACCCAAAGCGATCGAGTTCGTCACGCTGGCCAATGCTCCATTACCAATGGCAATGCTGTTCGCTGCATTAGCATTGGCGGACGGGCCGATTGCAACGCTGTCGGCTCCGGTCGCGGTACTGTCGGTCTGTGCCGAGTTGCTGTGAAAATACTTGATGCCTGAACCGTTGTTCACAAGGTTATTTAGGCCGGTACCGATGCTGTTAACGGCCGTGTTGGTGGCGAACAGTTGGCTGCCATTGACCGCATCGGTGCTGGCGTTTGTGACCTGGCCGGCGGCAACGTTAGTGATTTGCCGTTCGTTGCCTGCCGTTCCAAGGCTCAGCACCCCAGTTGGCGTAGCGCCGGCGTACGCATAACCCGTGCCGTTGATCGTGCCTGATGAAGTAGGGGTCGCTGCAGCGGTGGCGGCATTGTTACCCAGTGCTACCGAGTTTGTTGTGCCTGCGGTTGCGCCGTTGCCCAAGGCTATCGCGTTCGCCGCTGTGGCGTTTGCGTTTGGGCCGACGGCGATGCTGTTGGTGCCTGTGGCGGTACTGTCGGTAAGGGTCGAGTTACTGTGGAAGTACTTGATACCTGCGCCATTGTTTACGAGATTGTTGAGGCCAGTGCCGATACCGTTGACGGCCGTATTCGTAGCAAACAACTGGCTGCCGTTCACGGCATCGGTACTGGTCCCTGTCACTCGACCCGCTGCCACATTGGTGATCTGACGTTCATTGCCTGCCGATCCGAGGCTGACAACGCCAAATGGTGATGCACCGGCGTAGGTGTAAGCAGCGCCGTTTATCGTGCCGTTCGCTGTCGCCACAGCGGCTGCCGTGGATGCACCGTTGCCCAAGGCGACAGAGTTAGTGACGGTGGCTGAAGCGTCACGACCCAAAGCCAGCGCATTTGAGGCGCTGGCGTTGGAATTCAAGCCCACGGCAATCGCCCCAATAGTGCCGGCGGCAACCGCCGAATTCTGACCTATGGCTACCGAGCTGTTGCCACTCGCTACGGCATTGACACCAAACGCGGAAGCACTGGCGCCCGAAGCATTCGCAGTTGAACCCACTGCGGTCGCGGTCAGGCTACTGGCTATCGCATTGCGCCCCAGTGCAGTAGAGCCAGTAGCGCTAGCGATGGCGCCGTTACCCAGAGCGATTGAGTTAGTAGCGCTGGCATTCGCGGTCGGGCCTATGGCTACACTGTCAGTACCGGTAGCCGTGCTATCCGCCAAAATCGAATTACTGTGAAAGTACTTGATACCCGCGCCGTTGGTGACGACGTTATTGAGTGTGGTGCCGAGGCCATTGACCGCAGTGTTCGTCGCGAACAACTGGCTACCATTGACGGCGTCCGTGCTGGCCGCCGTGACCCGGCCGGCGGCTACATTGTTGATTTGCCGTTCATTGCCTGCCGACCCCAAGCTGAGGACGCCAGTCGGTGTCGCGCCAGCGTAGGTGTAGGCAGTGCCGTTTATCGTGCCGTTCGCTGTCGCCACAGCGGCTGCCGTGGATGCACCGTTGCCCAAGGCGACAGAGTTAGTGACGGTGGCCGAAGCGTCACGGCCCAAAGCCAGCGAATTGTCGGCGCTGGCACTGGAGTTCAAACCCACTGCAATGGCACCAAGGGTACCGGCGGCAACCGCCGAATTCTGACCTATCGCTACCGAGCTGTTGCCACTCGCCACGGCATTGACACCAAACGCGGAAGCACTGGCGCCCGAAGCAACCGCAGTTGAACCCACTGCGGTCGCGGTGAGGTTACTGGCTATCGCATCGTTCCCCAGTGCTATAGCGTTGATAGCGCTAGCGGTGGCGCCGCTACCCAGAGCGATTGAGTTAGCAGCGTTGGCATTTGCGGTCGGGCCTATGGCTACACTGTCAGTACCGGTAGCCGTGCTATCCGCCAAAATCGAATTACTGTGAAAGTATTTGATACCCGCGCCGTTGGTGACGACATTATTGAGTGTGGTGCCGAGGCCATTGACCGCAGTGTTCGTCGCGAACAACTGGCTACCATTGACGGCATCCGTGCTGGCTGCGGTGACCCGGCCGGCGGCTACATTGTTGATTTGTCGTTCATTGCCTGCTGAGCCCAAGCTGAGGACGCCAATTGGCGCTGCGCCGGCGTAGCCATAGGCTGCGCCATTAATGGTGTCCCCCGTTGTCGCCACAGCGGTAGCGGTGATGGCATTGCTGCCCAAGGCGACGGAGCTGGCGACCGTCGCCGAAGCGTTATGACCTAACGCTAATGCATTGATGGCGGTGGTATTGGCCCCCAGTCCCAAAGCAACTGAATCTATAGCCCCAGCACTGGTACTTGCATTTTGTCCAAGGGCCATAGAACTGTTCCCTGCCGCCGCAGCATTGACTCCGAATGCTGACGCGCTGATGCCCGATGCTGTTGCGGACGAACCAACCGCCGTCGCTGTGAGCCCGGTGGCATTCGCATTGTGGCCGACGGCAACGGCGTTATCACCGCTCGCCGCAGCTCCTGCGCCAAACGCGGATGCACCTAACCCTGTCGCCGTAGCACCATCGCCAACGGCAGTGCCACTGATGACTGTGCTGGATCCAGAAACGCCCGCTATCGCATTTCGCCCGACTGCCACGCTGCCGGTGTTATAACCCCGACTGGCTGTCCCTACCGAAACTGCGCTCGTGCCGATTGCTTGTGCAGCATCCGCTGCAGTTGTTCCTCCACCCAATGCGACAGCACTTAACCCTGAGGCTAGAGCGTGGGAGCCCAGCGCTGCCGCGTTAGTGGCACTGCTATTGGCGCCCCAGCCCAGTGCCACGGTATTGGCTCCAGTGGCGTTGGCTATTCGCCCCATTGCGATTGAGTTTCCACCGGTTGCGACGGATGCATCACCAATTGCAACGCTGATGCCGGTGGCCGTTGCGCCGCTACCACCACCGATCGCGATGGAAAATGTATCGGCCGTCGCCGCAGCTGTAGAGCCGGCCCCAGTAGCAGAGCCGTTGCCTACCTGATCATGCTGAACAGCTGTACCTCCCAATGAAAGATCAGCGACGACAATCAAGCCAATCCCCCCAATTAACGCCACGCAACGGTGCATTTTCTTAGCTTGACCAGCTCTCGTCCGTTTACAGGCAAACTCCGAGGTAACAACCCAGCTTTGCGAGGCGCCATTCCAAATGACAGAAAAAATTCTATTCATATTATTTTTGGCGTACGCCAACCTCCGGTGATCGTTTTCCGGGATGGAAAACAATGATTTCAGATGCCGTATCTAGCGAGGGTAAACGAGGTCAGTCTGGAGGCTTGCAACGTGGGGAAAGTGATAGGGATAACGTACGGTTGAGGTAGGCGAAAAAGAGGACAATAGACATTTTATTTCGCACCTTTATAATTGTATTTGTCGGGCGATCAGTCAGTGGCAAGATTTGCGATAGGTCCAAAAATGGGTTGCCATTGCTACGATATTCTATCGAAAGCATAGCTTTAAGGGCCATAAAACACCTTGAGTCTATTCAATCGAATAGGCAATATCTAATTAGGTGTAATTATAAAGTAGGATTGGCAAGTGAAGATTTTGTGGTTTTTTCTGTGTTGCTGCTGCGATTGCGCATTTCCGTCGGTCACGCTGTTTTCGGGCAGGTAAGCTGTGACGCAAGGGTGTGAACACGCGAATTGGTATCGGCTGGCATCAGCGCTGAATCTTATCAGTGAGCTGGTTTTGGGACAATTCCTATATATTGTGCTTTCGGTTTCCAATATATTAAGCCATGTAAATCGAGCAATACTTATCTTTGATGCAATTCAATTGCTCCTTTGGCAAAGATAATTTTTACGCCCCTAATGGGGCGTTTTTTTTGCGTTTCTATTCACATACTTTTTTCTAGTCTGCCGTGATAAATCTATAAAGACGCCCCACTGTCTTTAAAGATTCCGTTAGATCATTTATTGAGTGCTGTGAACGCATATTCAGCGTGCGTGTGTTCGGACAGGATGTTGTGAAGTACAGACAATGATGTGTGGAACCAAACTGGCCATAAATTCTTCGAGGGCACGGTATTCCGGCAGTCCTGTTCTATAGCAAGTAGTGCCACTGACGCGCAGTGTCAGATCATGATCATGGGGGCCGCAGCTATAGACAAATAAATTGACGATCGAAAATTTTTCAATGAGTGGAGATTGATAGTTATGCAAGTCGAGTAAGTGTTCAGAGGCGATCAAAGCGTCGAATTTTCTCTGACCCGCCCAGCTCAGTGCCGCGCCCTCCTTAGCTGTTGTGGCGCAGGCGATACAGTAGTACCCCATCACATTAAGCATTTTTTCGATGAGAAGTGATTGTGCGTGACTGTCATCGAGGATCAGCACGCGAGTGTGTTTGTTGATCATAGCCTGTCTACCTTCCAGCGTTCGCTGAATACTCCCACCAGTCATTGGGTGGGGGCTTAGGCTATCCAATAAGGCTTCGTCCTCAATTAGGACTGTTCTGAAAATGCATTGGCTTACGCAATGTGCTCGGCCGTCAGGGTTCAAATCGTGATGTTTGTGCACATCGATATTGATCTCATTATCTGGCTGACAATCCATTAGTCATGCGCCTGAACCGGCTCTGCCGCCGCTCAGGCTTAGCATTCCTGTACCTCGGCAATTACCCGAGCATCAAAAGTAGTACCCAATATTGATATTCGTTCGGTAGTACCACTGATTACTTCCGACCGAGTTGGTATTGGTAAACCCCGTACCATTTTCCGCCCCGCCATAAGGGTTGGCGTTTTTCGCCCAGGTCAAGTCGACCCATGCCATGACCGGCATCGCCAGAAATTGTGCGCCGACGGTATACATCTGCGAGTCGTCCCAGCCGCGCTTGTCTTTCATCACGCGACTGTAATCGTTGTAGAGTTTGATTTTCTTCAGTTGACCCAGTCTTGGCGTAAGGACGTCATAGCTGACATTCAGCGCGGCAATGCTGGCCTTGGCTGCCATCAGGTAGGCGGGGGTCAATCCATTACCGCCCATCAGCAATGAGGCGTCGCTGACACCCGTCGGGTTTTTCGGATTGTATTCGTAGCGAATGCCTTGGGTGCTTACCGTCCACTGGCCGGCGTTGATGATCGCGTGGATGCCGGTGGCCCAATAGTCGCCGTCGTCTTTGGTGGTGGCGTTGTACAGTTGTGCGGTGGCCACAGAGGCGCCGACTTCGGCTTTCCAGCCGTCGTTGACGAAGGTTCGGGCGACGCGGGCGTTGAGCTGGTTGTGTTTTTCGTTGTCTTGGCGCGATTGAGTGAAGGGGATGGCATTGTCTTTAAGGTCGGCGTAGCGTCCGACCTCCGGCGAATAGCGGATGCCGGACGGCACCATGCGCGGGAAGTAACCCAGTTGCACGTCCCAGTCCTTATCCTTGTAGCTGTACTTCAACCCCGTGCCGGCGCTGACGCCATAGCCCATGAAGAAGGGCAGGTGAAAACTCCAGCCAAATTGCGGGTAGGGTTCAAGACCGAATGGTTTTAACGGCACCCCCAGTTGCAGGTTTGAGCTGCTGTTCAGGCGATAACCAACAAAGCCGCGATCAATGGAGCGTTTGCCGTCATCCTGGAACCAGTAGCCGGCATCACTGAACAGGTTTTTGTAGGTCGCCTGCACATCGATTCGAAACGTGTCGAATAAAAAACGGCCATTGTTTTCTGTACTGTCCCACTGTTCGTCGCGGTAGTTAGTGCGCAAGGCGCCACCTATGTCCAGGCTGCTGTCGCCATCATCGCTTTGCCAGGCGATATGCGGAAATGGCTTTTTGGTATTTGAGGAGGTCTCAGGTGCCGCAGGTTGACGCTCATTCGCCAGGCTGACGCAACTGCTCATTATCAACCCCAGGCATACCATGTAATTTTTCATGTTGGCTCCCCACACAATAGTTAGCGCGACAAGGTAATCGGCAACACTTCTGCGCTTCCCTTCTAAAGTGGCAATGGATGATGCACTGAAGTATTGCTGCCTTGGCGTACCGTTTGTTTTAGCTGTTCCGTGCTTGAAGCGACGATTGATCCCTGAACTTAGTGGGAGGAGAGCAGAAACTATGCCAACTGCAAAGTGAGAGGCATTGAAAAATAAAGTCAGAAAAAACAATTGTTTATATAGGAAACGTATTTATTTGTATTACCCGTGAAACGCAAGGTTAAGCGGGTAACGAAAGTGCACGTTATACGTGCGTCTTAACTTCGCGTGCAAAAAAAAAGGCCGACAAAACGCTCGACCTGTTTAGCAGATGAATCTGAAAAAGGGCTATAAATCCAATACTAGGCGCCGACTCTTGCAACCGGATACGCATACCATCATGGATTTATTGGCTGCACGTTCGGCTTTTGTCAGCACACCGTCGCGGTGATCAATGTCACCTTCCAACACTCGGGTTTCGCACGAACCACACACGCCTTCGCGACAGCTGTACTCGATAGCGCAACCTTGTTCTAGCAAGACGTCGAGCAAAATCATGCCCGGCTCAATAGACAGGGTTTTGCCGGACTTTTTCAGCTCAACGCTATAACTGCTCTGGGCTTCTTCGGACGGCGGCAGTTGCGCAGCGGTGAACCGCTCGATATGTGCGTGAGGATAGCCGAGGCCTTCACAGGTGCTTTCGAACGCATCGAGCATCGGCGTCGGGCCACAGCAATAGAAGTGTGTGTCGTCAGGCTGGCCTGCCAAGTAGGCACTCAGGTCCGGCGACACGCCTTTTTCGTCGTTGAAGTGATAAATCACATGGCTGCCAAGGCCGCTCAATTCGTCCACCATGGCCGCTTCCTGCCGCGAACGCGCGCAGTAGATCAGCTCGGCGGATTTTCCCAGTGCCAGCAGTTGCCGGAACATGCAGTAGATCGGCGTGATGCCTATACCACCCGCTACCAGCACGCTATGCCTGGCACTCAGGTCGAGCTTGAAGTTGTTGCGCGGTGCCGAGATCGGCAATTGCATGCCGACCCGCAACTGCCCGTGCACATATTCCGAACCGCCGCGGCTATTGCGATCACGGAGGATACCGACCATATAGCGGCTTTGGTCGCTCGGCGAATTAAGCAGTGAATAGCTGCGCACCAACCCGTTGGGCAGGTGCAAATCAATATGAGCGCCGGCTTCGAACGGGGCGAACACCGTATCGCCATGCGGCCGCAACTCGACACTGATGATACCTTCAGCTTCGTAACGCAAAGTGTGTACGAGCGCGGTGAGAGGAGGGGAGTGGGACATCGGTTACCTCTTTTCAACAGTTCGCAAATCGAAATTTAGACGCACGCACGCCCCACTCACCACCCGCAATTTGTGGAACGCCAAAGCGTTTAGTTCAACCAGCGTTGACGTTGGAAATAGCGCGCGATCGATGAACATCATGGCAACTGCTTCGCTTCGATCAGCTCCAATTGGGTCTTGGCAGCATTTTTCAGGTAGCGGCGCAGGCGTACCACCCCAAGGTCATGCTGATAGAGGTTTTCCCGCTGGTTGGCGTCCGGTTCCATGAATTCCAGCAGCACTCGATCCTGTTCCAGCACGGCCCAGTGCCGGGCTTCCAGTCGGTTCTTGTAGAGGAATCGCCAAGTATCACGCTGCCAGCCAGTCAGCGGCCGGCAACGCCAGTGGAACACGGCCGACAATGATCGACTGCTCGGGGTATAGCTGCCGATGATGGTGAAGTTGCCGCCGGGACCACCGGTTTTCGGATAGGGAATTTCCAGGCGCAACCAGTGGCAGCTGTCATCCATGAATTCGGTCCAGTCGAAGTTCACGCCACGCTGGCCTTCCTTCTCGAAAAAGAAACCTTTATCAGTGTCACGGGTGACGAACTTGGCGGTGGCTTCGCCTTCGCTCATGGAGTGCGACATTTTGTGCAGATAGGTGCCGTGCATCGGGTCCATGACATTGTCGATGACGTAGCGATAGTCACCTTTCCACTCGGTGTAGCACACGAAGCTGCTCCACAGCGGGGAGGTCAACTGTTCGGGCAACACTAACTCCGGCGGGGTCTCGACATGCGCTTCGGCGGCGTTGTAGAGGAATATTGCGCCGGCGGCTTCACGGGTATGGAACATACGGGTAGGGCGGCTGCCTTCTAGCTTGCACCCGGGGCTGCCCGGGACTTTGGTGACAGTGCCATCGCTACGCACTTCGACGCCGTGATAAGGGCACTGCAGTCGATCGCCCAATACCGGCCCCTGGGACAGCGGTGCGCCACGATGGGGGCAATGATCCTCGAGGGCATGCACGCTGCCGTCATTGTCGCGCCACAGGGCAATCTTGTACCCCAGTCGACGGATCGACACGGGTTTTTCACCCAATTGATCGGAAGGCAAGACCGGGAACCAGAGGTTCTTCAAGCCATTTGCCAGGTGGTTCTCTACAGGGTCAACGGTGTTGTTCATGTTCATTTCTTATTTACCTTCGGCGGGTCATTCGCCCAGTCGAACCATCAGGGTTTTATAGGCATCTGGTGTCCACTCTCCGGTGGTCAGCGGGCAGGGTGGCCCGGCCAGGTTCAGGTGTGCGAGCAGGTCTGGCAGTTCTGTCACACCATTGCCAAAAGCACGTTCGATGGAGTCGCCAAGCAGCTCTTCAAATTGAGTGTTGGGCCGTTTACGCGCCTGATGGGGTTGCAGATAGGGTTCGGTGTCGCTCATCTCATTGACCTCCATTGCTTACCCGTTCGCGGATCACTTCGCGTAAGGGGGTAAATTCATACGTAGGGAGCACTTCAGTGCTGAACATACCCCAGGCCGAGCGTTCAAGCTCAGCGTTGAGGGCAAGTAGCAAAAGCAGGGAATCGTTTATTTTTTACGCTACGTTTGCTATCGGCACGGTCCAGGCGTTATGCACGGCGGCACCGACGCCCAAACCGTCCAGGGAACGCACAGCGTTGAGTGTCAGGTTGATGTCGGCGCCCACTCGCAAAAATGCTTTGGACTGTTCGAATACTGTGACGTTATGCCCGGCACGGTGCAAAGCGATAGCGGCGGTCAAACCACCGATACCGGCACCCGCGATGGCGATATTTAGCGAAGACATGGACGACTCCTGCTCAGGGTTTCGGTTTGTCGGTGAGGAACTTGCCTTGCGGCGCCTCGACGTTTTGCTGGCGACGGGTATTGCCATCAATGCCACCGGCAATCGCCCATTCGGCAAATACAGTCGGGCCGGGTTCGAAGGTGCGTGGCTCCCATTCGCCAGTCAGTTGGTCCTCATCGGCGTAGTACTCGACCAGTGCGCCGGCCGGGTTTTTGAAGTACCAGAAGAATGCCGAAGACACCGGGTGCCGGCCCGGGCCGATTTCCGTGGCCCAGCCGTTTCGGGATACATGCATGCCGCCGCCGAATACCTCGTGTACATCGCGCACGGTGAAGGCGACGTGGTTCAGGCCGGCGCGAGGGGCGGGCAGTTGCAGCATGAACAGGTCGTGATGACCACCTTCTTCAGCGGTGCGCAAGAAGGCACCGCGATCCGGGTAGCGGTCCGAGGCCTGGAAGCCGAAGCGCTCGTGATAGAAGGCTTCGCAGGCATTGACGTCCTTGACGAAAAACACCACGTGGCCCACTTCGATCGGCGTGGCCCGTTCGTAGACCGGTGCGGCCTTGTTGATCCGACCTTTGGTCTGCCAGGTATTGTGGCCGCTGCATTCAATGTCCAGCTCACGTTTGCGTGTCACTTGCAGGCGAATTGCGAGTCCGTTTGGGTCGGTGCAACCGATGCGACCGCCGGCGGACATGTAGCCTGGATCGTTGGCGATGCGCACGCCGTAAAGCTTGAGGTCCGCTTCGCTTTCGACGCCCCACACCACTTCGCGCACGGTCGAACCAGCCTCGATGGCTGGCGGCAAGCCCGTCTTGTTGATGTCGGCAAGCACCACGCGGCAGCCGTTGAGGGTTTCGAAGATCACTTCGTCAGCCTGCTCGCTGACTTTGGTCAGGCCCCAGTCTCGGAAGAACCGTGTGCTGGTCTCGAGGTCCTCGACACCATAGGTCACTTCATCAATGCCTAAAACGCTCATATCCCTACCTCTTGTTGCACACCGGCCCAAGCCAGTGGCTGTTCGTTCATGCCCCAATAAAGGCTCTTCTGTTCCATGTACTGCAGGATGCCGAGGCGACCTTTTTCGCGGCCCAGGCCGCTGTCGCGCCAGCCCCCAAACGGTGTGGAAATCGAGAACTGTTTGTAGGTATTGATCCACACCGTGCCGGCCTGGATTTTTCGACCCAGCGCCCAGGCGCGTTTATAGTCACGGGTCCAGATGCCGGCAGCGAGGGCATACAGGCTGTCGTTGGCTTGTTCGAGGAGTTGCGCTTCGTTATCAAACGGCATGGCTACCAGCACAGGGCCAAAGATTTCTTCCTGGCACACCTGTTGATGGTTGTTCAACCCTTCGAGGATGGTCGGCGGGTAGTAGTAGCCCCGATCGTAGAGGCCTCCACTCAGGCGTTGCCCGCCGAGCAATAAACGTCCGCCTTCAGCCAAGCCCAGTGCGACATAGCGTTCCACCGATTCACGGTGCCCGGCGCTGATCAACGGCCCCATCTGTGTGCGCTCGTCAGCCGGGTCACCGACGCGCAATTCGGCCGCTGCCGCCACCAGGCGCGCCATGAATGGCGCGTACAGCGCGCGTGCGACAAACAATCGCGAGCCAGCGATGCAGGCTTCGCCCGAAGAACTGAATATGCCGTAGAGCACACCCGCAACCGCGTGATCGAGATCGGCATCTTCGAGAATGATGGTGGGTGATTTACCCCCCAGTTCCAGTGACACTGGCATCATTTTGTCGGCGGCGATGTGGGCAATGTGTTTGCCGGTTTTGGTGCCGCCGGTGAACGAAACACGTTTGACCAACGGATGGCGGGTCAACGCATCGCCGAGCAGCGAGCCCTTGCCCGGGAGCACGCTGAGCAGACCTTTCGGCAGCCCGGCGTCTTCGCAGATACGGGCCAATTGCAGCGCCATCAACGGGGTGATTTCCGCTGGCTTGATCACCACCGCATTGCCCGCCGCCAGCGCAGGCGCGACCTTCTGTGCTTCGCTGGCAATCGGTGAGTTCCACGGGGTAATCGCTGCAATCACCCCCATCGGCTCGTAAACGCTCATGGTGATAAAGTCGCCACGGGACGGCGTGAGGGTTTCTTCGAGAGTTTCACAGGCTGCGGCGAAGAACTGAAAGGTGCCGGCGGCGCTGGCCACCAAGGCGCGGGTTTCGTTGATTGGCTTACCATTGTCCTGGCGCTGCAATTGCGCGAGTTCTTCGCTGCGCTCACGGATCAGCTCGGCGATGCGGTACAGCACGGCGGCCCGTTCGTGAGGTTTACGCTGCGCCCATCCACTGTGCAAAAACGCCTGGTGTGCGCCGTGTACGGCGTCTTCCACGTCGTCGACGCTGGCAGCGTTGAGCCAGGCAACCGCTTCCCCGGTGGCGGGGTAGCATGTGGCGTAGCGTTCGCCGCGGCCCAGTCGCCATTCGCCTGCAATGCAGATCGGTAATGTGTGTTCGAGAGTCATCGCTGTCCCCTAAATCGAAATCGCGTGGGCGTGGTTGCCCAAGGCACGGACCACGCTGTAGACAGTCAGCGCCGAGGTCTTCGGGTTGGCCGGCAGGGGTTTGCCGCGCAGGCTCAGTTCGAAACCGCCGAAGGCGCCGCGAGCTTCGAAGTGATGCACGTTTTCTTCGCACGAGGGATCGGCGATCAGCGTCACGTGGGTACGATCCAGCCCGAGTCCGGCCAGTGCCAATGTCGCCGCCACGTTGGCATTTTTCGGGTATAGATGAGCAGCTTCACGGGCACTGCCTTGAAAAATTACGGTGGTTTCAGTGAGGGTATCCAGGTCGAAAACCTGTTCTGCCACCGTATTTTTCCAGGCGCGTGGCGGTTTACGGCCGGTGTAGTTGACCGCGTCCAGCCCGCCGACCTTGGCGGCCGACAAGGCGTCGATGCCACCGATGGCGCCAGGCAGCAATTGGATTTGGGTCTGACCACGTTCAGCGGCAGCTTCCAAGCGTTCTACCAGGCCGACTTCGGACAATGCTCCCACCGAGACGATAAGGCAGGCAATGCCGCGCTCCAAGGCGGGTAGCACGTGTTCTTCGATGGCGCGGTGACCGGCGCACTCGACCATCAGGTCAGGGTGCGCGTCAGCGGGGAGCGCCGTCAGCACTTGCGGTGGTTGTTTGAAACTGGCGAGCCGTTGGCGTACCAGCTCCTCGGAACCGGCCGTGGCAATGACGTATTCGACGCACAACTGCGGGTCTTTCTCCAGCAGTTCAAGGACGCCGACGCCAATGGCCCCGCAGCCGATCATAGTGATATGCAGCATGCTGAATTCCTCAGGCCGTGGCTTTTTGCGCTTTGGTTTCACTGTTGGGCGGACCGGCGAACTGGGTGGCGAAGTTACCGACTTTGAGCATGTCGACTTCCAGCAGAAACGGTCCGGGTTGCGCGAGTGCGCCCTCGACAACCTTGCCGAAGTCCCTCAGGTCGGTGACTAGGCCGTGGCGCAGGTTCATTGACTCGGCGAGCTTGGAGTAGTCAGGTGTGTGCAAGTCGACGTAGCAGTGGCGGCTGCCGTACACCGCGTCCTGGATGTTGCGGATCACGCCGTAACGCTGGTCGTTCATCAACAGAATCACCACGTTGGCGTTTTCCTGCACCAGCGTTGCCAGTTCACCGAGGTTGAGAATGAAACCGCCGTCACCGGCCAGGGCAAACACCTTGCGCTCAGGCGCTGTTTGCGCCGCCGCGATGGCCGCGCCAATGCCCATCGACAAACCCTGGCCAATGCCACCGCCCAAGGCATGCACGCCGGAGCGCGGATGGCACAGCGTTAACAAGCGATTGCCCCAGATGCTGTTGGACAGCGTGACGTCGCGTACCCAGGAGAAGTTGCGCCCGGTCAGGGCTTGCAATTGTTCGACCATGGCGGAATAGGGGCCGAGGTCAGCGATCAGTTGCGTGCGGGATTTTTCGCGCACCTCCTTCAGCTCGCCAAGGAACGTCGGGGCGATGTGCAGGCGGCCTTCCAGGCGATCCGCCAGGCCTTCCAGCGCGAGCGCCGCGTCACCGCAGATAAACAGCTCACTGTTATAGCTGCGACCTTCAATGGCCGGATTGGCATCGATACGTAACGTGTTACGCGGCAATTGCAGCGAATACTTGAAGGTTTCGTTGCTGCGCAGGCGCGAACCGGCGATCAGCAGGGCATCGCAGCTTTGCAGGAATTTTTCGACCTGCTTGTTTTGCGAGAACGCACCCAGGCAGCGTTCGTCATCCTCGTTGACTACCCCACGCCCTTGTGTCGAAGTAATTACCCCGATACCCATGTCCAGCAGGCGTTTGACCTGCGGGCCTGCGTGCCGCGCACCGCCGCCGAGCCACAACAGCGGGCGGGTCGCTGTGGCAAGCCGCTCGGCGACTAGGTCCAGTGCTTCGGGCGCGGGAACGGCCACTTGAATGGGCAGGGGGGAAAGGTCGGTCGGCATCGTGATGAAGGTCGACTGAATATCGATCGGGATTTCCACACTCACCGGTCCCGTCGGTGCGGTCAGCGCAGTCTGTACAGCGAGCTTCAGGGTGCTGAGTGCGGTGTCCACACTGCGCACGCGGAACGCAGCTTTCGACACGGCTTTGAGCATAGTCAGTTGATCGCGGGCTTCGTGGATGTAAGCGAATTCCTGGTCCAGATAGGGTGTCTCAATCTGCCCGGTGATATGCAGCAGAGGCGTGCCGGCGGTCAGCGCCTCGACCATTGCCCCGGCGGCGTTGCCCGCCGCAGTGCCAGTGGACGTCAGGCAAACCCCGAGACCACCCGTGGTACGCGCGTAGGCGTCTGCCATGTTGGTGGCGCCGGCTTCACCGCGAGCCATGACAAAACGGATATTGCCGCGCACAGTGAATGCATCGAGGATCGGCATGTTGTGAATCGAGATGACACCGAATGCGGCTTTGACGTCGCATTGCTCGAGAAACGCGGTGATGACTGCGCCAACGGTGACAGTGTTTTCATTACGCATGGCGGGACAGACCTCCAGAAACGTCGATATGGCTGCCTGTGGTGTAAGCCGACAGGGGTGAGGCCAAAAAAAGGATCGCGCGGGCTGCTTCAATCGGCAGACCCAGGCGCCCCAGGGGGATTTGTTTGCGATGTGCCAGTTGGGCCGCCCATTGGGTCCAGTCCAGATCCCGCTCTTCGCGGGCCTCGAACCGTCGACGCCATTGACCAGACTCAATCAGGCCGATGAGGATGCCGTTGACCCGAATGCCTTCGCCGGCGAATTCGGTGGCCATTGAGCGCACCAGGTTCATCACGCCCGCGCGGGCGGCTGAGGTGGCGACCATGTGCGGTTCCGGCTGGGTGGCCAACAGTGAATTGACGCAGACGATGGCTGCGTCGGCCTGATTCTCCAGTTGTTGCTTGAAGGCGCGAACCGGGTTGATCACCGAGAAGAACTTCAGGTTCAGTTCTTCTGTCCAGGCGCTGTCAGTGGTGCCAGCAAAGGTCGATACCCGGCCCTGCCCGGCGTTGTTGACCAGAACGCTGGCCGGTCCCAAAGCGGTGCAACTGGCGCTGGCAAAAGCATTGACTGAATCAGCATCGAGCACGTTGCACACCTGGGCCAGCAACCGCGCCTCGGGAAACCTAAGACGCAACTGGGTTTCAGCGCTGCGCAGGCGATCTTCGTCGCGACCGCAGAAGGCCACGGCTGCGCCTGATTCGAGCAGCAGTTCGACGCAAGCCAGGCCAATGCCCGACGAGCCACCGGTCACAATCGCGGTACGGTCTTGCAGTTGATAAAGGCTCATTTCAATCTCTCATCAGGGCCGTGACCCGGTTGTGACCGTCGTGGCCAGCCGCGCTGTTGTAGTCGAGCAGGCGCGACAGTTCGTCGGCGCTTCGGCGTACTTGCAGCAGCAATTCATTGAAATTCACGTGGGCGATCTGGGTAGTCGGAATGGTTACCCCCAACGCCGCGACGATCTGTCCGGACTGATCGCGCACTGGGGCGGCAACCGTTGAAATGGCGGACTCGAAGAACCCCTCACCGCTGATGAAACCGCGCTGACGGTCGGCCTGCACCATGTCAAACAGCTCTAATACGGATTTCGGCGTGCAGGGCGAGAATTGTTCCAGATGATCCTCGGGATACAGCTCGCGCAGTTCCGCCAATGACAGGTCCTGGAGCAGAATGCGCCCCAGAACCGTGGCATGGGCGGGCAGACGCGTACCGACGTTCACTGCGTTGGAAAACACTGACGGTGGCGAGACTTTGGCCACGTAAACAATTGAGCGCCCGTCGCGCACCACCAGGTTGCTGGGATAGTTGAGGCGGTCGCACAAGCGAGCCAGCAGCGGCTGACCAAGTTCGGTCAGCTCCAGCGAGGCGAGATACTCGAAGCCCAGGCGCAGGACCGACATGCCCAGGCGGTACTCATTGCCGCTGCGCGTCACGAAACCCATGGTTTCCAAAGTCGTCAGCAGGCGAAAAATGGTCGAGCGCGGCAATGCCAGACGCCGTGCCAGCTCCGGGGCGGTCAGTGTGCGATTGCGTCGGCTGAATTCGCAGAGCAGTAGCAAGCCGCGCTCCAGGCCTGGCACGATGTATTTGTCCTGAGCGTCCTTCGGCAGATCCGAATCGTTCATAGCGATGCACCTGTCAGGGATTTTTTTAGGGCTAAGGCCAGTTGGCTGGCCACCACCATGGGTTGTTCGATGGGGCTGGCGTGCCCTGCATCGGCGATAAGGCTGAATGTGGCACCCAGCGCGCTGGCAATGTCCTGGCAGCTTTGCGGGGCAGTTATGCCGTCGGCTTCGCCGCAATGCACTTCGCATGGCATCGACAGCGGCGAATGCCTGAGCAGGTCTTCACCGCAAAGCAGTTCAATGGCTTGGCGGTAACCCTCGGGGTTGATCCGCGCCATGTTCCACTGCACCCAGGCGTGCGCTTTTACGCTTGCGCGTGGTGAGAGCATGTAGCGACTGCGTTGCTCGGCCATCTGCGTAATACCCAGTTGCTCCAGGGCATGCAGGCGTTTGTTACGCACTTCCTTGCGTAGCAGGGCGCGCGCGGGGTGGCCGTAACCTTGGGCAGGGCTAATCAATACAAGCCGGCTGATGCGCTGTCGCTGCACACCGCTGGCGAAGGCGGTGGCGGTGATGGCCCCGAGGGAGTGACCGACCAACACGCAGTGCTGAATGTCCAGTGCGTCGAGCATTTGCAGCAGGCGCTCGGCGTAGTCCGATGCATCTGGCGCCAGCGACCGCAGTGGTGAAGACTCACCGTAGCCCGGCGCATCCCAAGCGATGACGCGAGCGCTCTGGCCCAGTTCTCGCGCCACCTCCAACCACGACGCCGAGCCCGACCCGATCCCATGCAGAAGCACAATGGCCGGGCCAGTTCCGCATTCGCGAATGGTCACGCGTCCGCCGGCAACCTCCAGCAAGCGCTGTGGGAAGTGCAGGGCCAGCTGTGCCTGGAGTTCTGTAGTGGGCGATGGGGCCGGATGATCGATGGCGTGCGGCATGGGCTTATCCGCGCTTGATCGAGGCCAGAGGGTGCTCTGGCGGGTAGGTGGGGATGAGTGGTTTCTTCGCGCCGAGCATCACGCACATCAATGCGTCCTCATCGCCGATATTGATCTCCTCGCGATACACACCCGGCGGCACGGAGATAATGTCCCGGTCGGTCAGGATAGTTTCGAAGCGCTCACCGTCCTTTTCGATTACCACTTTGAGTTTGCCGCGTAGTACAAAAAATACTTCTTCAACATCAGTGTGCAGGTGCGGCGGGCCTTCATGCCCCGCCGGAATGACCATAGTGGAGAAGGTGAAGTTTTCCGATGGGATAGTGTTCATGTCGGTGCTGACACCCGTGCCGCCAGTGCCTATGTAGCGCATCTGTGCACGGCGGAACTTTGGATCGTAGTCGGCCTGGAACTTTAACGCGTTCCAGTCGTACTTGCGGGTTTCGTAGCGCGCGATACGGGTGTTCATCCAGCTTTCCAGGCTGCTGTCGGCGGGCTGTTCCCAGCTTTTGGCGGTGTCTTGCGCTGAGGTGTGAGCGTTCAAGTTTGCAGATAGATCAGTCATGGCAGTCTCCAGGTTCAAGGCATGACAAACCCGCCGTTGACCGGCAGGGTTTGTCCAGTGATGAAGCGGGCGAGGTCGGACAGCGCGAAGAGCACGGCACCACTGACGTCTTCGGGAAGTTGTGGGCGTTGGATCGCCCGTTGGTCGTTGTATAGACGGTGGCGTGCTTCGGGCACGTAGGCGGTGGCTTCTACCAGCACCAGGCCGGGCGCGATGGCGTTGACCGTGATGTTGTCTGTACCCAGTTCGCGGGCCAGGCTGCGAGTCATGGCGATGATGGCGCCCTTGCTTGCGACATACGCCAGCAGGTTCGGCGCGCCCCAAAGAGGCGTGTCTGAGGCCAGATTGACGATGGCGCCGTGACCGCTGGCGCGCAGCGCCGGCAAGCATGCTTTGGTCATCAGCCAAGTGCCGCGCACGTTGACGTGCATCACCTGATCCCAGGTGTCGAGACTGAGTTCTTCGCAGGTCTTGCCGCCGGAATTGGTAATCGAGGCGTTGTTTACCAATCCATCGAGCCCACCGAGCAGGCGGCACGTTTGCGCAATACAGGCGTCGATCGAATCCGGCTGCGCCAAGTCAACGGTTACGGCATGCACGGTCAGGCCTTCGGCGACCAGGTCTGCGGCTGATTGCTGCACGCGTTCAGCGAGGACGTCAGCGATGACCACCTGGGCCCCCGCACGACCAATGGCCTGGGCAAATGCATAACCCAACCCGCGCGCACCCCCGGTGACAAGTACACGACGGCCTTCAAGCAAGCGATTGAGCGTCGTCATTATTGGGTGCTCAGCATGGCTTTGGGCATGTAGTGCAGGACGCGTTTTTCGCTCCACACCACTGCGCCGTAGGCGAGTACGCCGATCAGTGTCAGCATGACGATGGCGACAAATACCCCGGCGGTATTACCCTGGCCTTCGGCATCAACCAGCATGAAGCCCAGGCCCTGATTGCCGCCGACGAGTTCACCGACCGTGACGCCGATCACTGCCAGGGTCGAAGCGATACGTAAGCCGGAGAACAGCGCGGCCATGGCCGAAGGGAACTCCACCAGGCGGAAGATCTGCCAACGGCTGGCGTTCATGGTGCGCACGAGGTTGATCATGTCCGGGTCCACCATGCGGATCGCCGACAACACGTTGATCATCACGGGGAAGAACACAATCAGGATCGCGATGAGAATCTTGGGATAAATGGTGTAGCCCAACCACATCACGAACAGCGGAGCGAACGCGACTTTCGGGGCAATTTGCAGCGCCAGAATGTAGGGTGATAGCACAGCTTCCGCAGATGGCGACAGGCCCAGGGAAACGCCAATCGCCACGCCGAGCAAGGCGCCTAGGGCAAAGCCGACAATGATTTCGAAGGCGGTGATCAGGGTGTGCTGCAACAGGCCGCCGGTTTGCCACATCACCACACTTTCCTGGACTACCCGACTCAGTTTAGGCATGACGAATTCAGGCATGCCAAGCAATCCAGGCCCCCACTGCCAGGCCACCAGGAAGACGATCAGCAGCGCAATGCTGCCGAGCACGGAGGTGTTAAGGTTTCTCATCGTATCGGTACCTTGTCGTCACTGGCGGTTATTGCACGGGTGTTTGGGGGGCGATGAACTGGTTGGTGTAGAGGTCGTCGAGCTTGGGCTGCTTGGCAACGATTCCTTCGCTGACGTAGAACTGTCGCACTGCTTCCAGTCGCGACGGGTCGATGCGGCCGGGTACGGCTTGATTGGCATAGACATGTTCGACGTAGAGCTTGAGGACCCTCTCCAGCGAAGCCTCCTTGCCTGCGTAGGCGGGGACTGCCTTGGCGAAAGTTTCTGCTGCAGCCTTTGGATCGTTAATGATGTCTTGCATGCCTTGCAGGGTGGCCTGAACCACGCCGCGGACAATCTCCGGGTGATTCTTGATAGCGTCGTCGGACGCGATGATTGCTTGGGCCATGCTCTCGAAAATCTGCGCCTGTGGGATCAGATGGACGTTCACCCCGGCTTCTTCGGCATTGATCACCCAGTCCGGTACGCTGGCCATCGCCTCAGATTTGCCTGCCGAAAACAACTGCCAGACACCTGAAGGGCCAGCTGCTTGTATGTTCACATCCGTCTTGTTCAACCCGGCCTTACGCAGCGAGGCGAGCAGGGCGTAGTAAGTGGTGTCCGAATAGGACATTACCGTCAGGGTCTTGCCCTTTAGGTCGCTGATGGAATTGATATTTGCTTTAGCGTTGGTAGCAATCATGGTCACGCCACCGGCGCCCAGCACGGCGACCGCACGTACCGGAATGCCGTTGGCCCGTACTACAATTGGGGTGTCGCCGAGCGCACCGCCGAGCATCGCGTTACCCGCGCCGATCTGCTTGGCTACGTCGACGCCACCCTTGGCGGCGATGAACTTCATGTTCAGATTCTGGGCGGCGTAGTAGCCCTTCTGTTGCGCGATGATCCACGGTGCGAAGGCCGGCGAGTTCGGTGGCGCCGGCAATAGGTACGTCACGTCGGTCGACTGCGCTTGTGCGGTGAATGCCATGCCCAGGCCGAGCACAATGGCGCTGACTTGGCTGTAGCGTTGATACAGAGACTTGAGCATGTGTACTCCTTAATCGGTTGATGGCCCCGGGTTTTATCAATGCAGTTCGGTGTCTGCGCCGACTTGCAGCAGTTCCATCAGACGACCGACCAACGGGCCGATTTCTGGCAGTTTGCGACGCTCCAGCGGGTTGTCTCGGAACGGCAGATCGATGGTGATCTCTTCAATGATGGTGCCCGGGCGGGCGCTCATGACTAGCAGCCGGTCAGACATCGCGATGGCTTCGATCAGGTCATGGGTAATGAACAGGGCGGTTTTCTTTTCATCGAACAGCATCCGCGCCATGTCTTGCTGCAGGATCATCTTTGTCTGCGCGTCCAGGGCCGAGAACGGTTCATCGAGAAACAGTACTTGTGGGTCGATGGCCAGTGTGCGCGCCAGCGCCGCGCGCTGACGCATGCCACCGGAAAGTTGGAACGGGTAGTGGTCGGCAAACCCCTGGAGGTGGCAGCGATCAAGCAAATTTTTGGCGATGGCCTGACGCTTGGCGGCTGGCACGCCTTGGATTTCCAGGCCTAATTCGACGTTACGCCGAATGCTGCGCCACGGCATCAGCAAGTCTTTTTGCAACATAAACGCGACCTGGCGAACCGGGCCAGTGACGGCTTCACCGCCGACGAACACTTCGCCTTCGGACGGAAGATAGAGGCCGGAACCCATGTTTAGAATGGTGCTTTTGCCGCACCCGGAAGGCCCGATGATCGACACGACTTCACCGCGACGAATTTTGAAGTTGACCTCGCGGATGGCGAACGGCGCTTCAGTTTTCCCTTTGGCTGGGAAACATTTACCAACATTACGGAATTCAATTTCCGTGACCTCCACATCTTCTTTGAGAGCGGGTTTGTTCCTATGTGGGGCGACGGCGTACATCTCATTCACAGCCATTGGTAGGGTCTCTGGTCTGTTTTATAGGTAATACGGTGTTTATTGCATGAACAATGCCAGAGAATTGATAGAGTCCTTTTCTGTATAAAACACGTTCTAAATTAATGACTTAAGGAATACACACGATTTTATTTGTGTTTCATATATGAAACGATGTTTGTCCTGTGGCACGAAATTGCACACCGGTTGTGTGCAGAGGTGCTGATTTGCTTGTGTGCGGTGCTTTTCCAGTAACGCTAAGTGTGGGAAATAACGTCGTTGTTTTAAATATGAAACAAGGCCGCCAGGCCAGCGTCAGGCGAATACCGTCAACCGGCAAATAGCGATTACGGTGACTACCTCTAGGCTGAAATGGGATTCGGGTTCAAAGGTGTGAGATGGGGTGACTAAATAGCGTATGTATTTGCACGGGGTTGTTGAAGTCGTGGACTGGAACGATTATGAGCATGCCCCCACCATGCTTTTGTGGGAGGTAGTGATGGGGATTGGAACTCGATCGTGTGCTCGTGGATGGGCAGGCAATGTAAGGATTTAGCGCGCTCACCTTTCGTCTTTTCGTGTTTGAAATCCGAAAAAAACGAGTACATCATCAAGTATTTATGCACCAGCGAAATAAAATAAAACCGTTTAAAATCAAAAAGCAGAATACCCAATGCACGTCTCGTTTCCCGCTCCAAACACAAAGAAAAAGCCACTCTAACGAGTGGCTTTTTTTTGCCTGCGATTTAGGTAATAGACGCTTCGGCGTCTTTTTTTGGACGACAGCAGGTAACCGCCGAGTTCCAGAGCCGCGTCGTTGTAGCACCGATGCCCTGCACGCATATCGCCAATTCGCCACAAATGTGTCGGCGCACGTCGAGCAGATCCCGTCGGATGAGGGGGCCGACACAGTGGGAGATGATCCGGCCGCCGCTGGGAAATCGGGGTAGGAGAGTGGCGAAGGCGGGCATGGGAATACGCAGGTCCTCCACGGCGGTGGGCTTCGTACTCTAGGAGGGCAAAATGTTTCGGCGGCGAGGTCGCGGTACCAATCACGCTCACAGTGGAGTTGTTTTTGGGGGCTGCAGGCATGCTTCGGCTGGGTAGGAAAACTCCATCGGGAAGGCCCTTTGCCATATGTCCAACCCAGCCGGTGTTTCATTGTTCGCTGACAGATAACTGCGTCACTTTTTTTATTGGCGAGGGCGTTGGGATCGGTTGGTTTCCTTGACCGCAAACATCAGACAGCGCACCGCTTCACGATCCTGTTCTGACAATAAGCGGTAGTAGCGGATCAGTCGCTCTTCCGCTCGATTGAGTTGGCGGGGGCGCAGGGATGTACCAACGGCGGTACGCAGTGAAGCAATAAACGAAGTATTTAGCATGAATCTGGCCCTTCATGAGGCGAATGGAGGCATGGGCGTCTTGCCCGGAACAACTGAATACATAACGTTTATCGAAGAGATGGGCTCGTCATTTTTCGCGACTGTTAGGTTTTTCAGAAGGGGCCGTCGGAAGTGCTTGGTAGAGGTGTAGGAGCGATCTTTAAAAGCCGACTGAATCGAGGCGCGATGGAATGGAGTGCCTGCCAAACTGGCATCAGTCGTCAGGTTGCCGGTGGGAAGGTGAAAAGTGGTAGCGCATTACCGTCGCCGTCTCAACCGGCGTGGTACTTCTTTTTGCCCAGCTCCCCCACATCGGGTTTCGGAGCCTCCACGGACAAAAAGGACGTTTTCCATGCCCATCAACCCACCTGACACCATTCCCGATAACCTGATCGCCAGAGCCGTCGGCGTGCAGTTCATTCATCACCCCACCTTGATCTCCGTCGTCGGCCAACGGCTGGAAAAGGGCATCAAAGAAGCCTATCCAACCTTGGACTTCAGCCTCGACACCACCAAGCTTGCTGCACCTAATGCACTGGGAGGGTGGGACTTACGGATTTTGCTCAATGTGGCGCTCGACCACCTGGGGAAAGGGACTTCGCTGGATTTCTCAACGCGAGGTACACGGGATCATTTCCTGACCAACAGCGCACCAACACCGCTGGCCCCCACAGGTTTAGATGCGCCTGCCGTGGATATGAGCGTGATTGAGCAAGTCATCCGCGAGCTGCCTGGTATTGTCCCGATTGCTTTTCAGCAGGCACTGATCGCGTATTGGGACCAAGGCGCAGAGGGCGGATCGACCCGTTGGCGCTGGCTCAGTGAACTGCTGCGCAGCAACCTGATCAACACAGGCATTGCCCCTTCATTCGCTCAGCCAGCCCGTGGTGTTCTCCAGCAGGTAACGGACTATCCCGATCGGTTCGATCGCGTGGCTGCGATGAAGGCCAAGGCGGTGCATGTCTATATCATCGAAACGACGCTCACCCGAGCGCAATCCTCGTTTACCCTGCTGTCTCCGGACCTGCTGGTGGTCAACGCCTCGTTGATCCTGCTGTGTCCTTTAGCGGGAGGTGTCGTGTCATTTGCTTCTCAGGATGAGTTTGATCGCTACTGGGAGGCGAAGATCGACGGCGCATTTATCGTGGACCAAATTACTTGGAAGCGTTACGAGCCCAATGGCAACGTGTTCGACGTCCAGGCGGCTGCGGTGCTTAATCAGCAGTTGCAGGACCTGGTGGCTATCCCGTTACCCTCTTATCAGGGGCTTCATAAGTTGGAGCAGCAATATGATGCCGTGAGCGATCCCACCCTTTTATTTGTTGCTCCAACGCTTGCCACAGTGCCTATGGCCGCCCAACTGCCCGACTGGTTGAAAAACGCCTCGGATGCTCAACGCCTGGGCTATCGCACCCATCTATTGGAGCTCGCAGCTGCTAAAACCCAGGCTCAAGGGCAGTCCTTTCTGGACGGAGTAAATGATATCAGGACCTTTGCAGCGAGCGCCCTGCATGCGCAGATGCTGACCGATCAACCGATAGCGCCCGGCTACAACCCTGACGAACTGGAGCTGACATTTGCAGTGGCCGCAGGCTACCCAGGCGGCGCGGGAATTGTTCAGCGCAAAACAATGTCACTGACTGATCTCGCCTTGAGCAACCTCGTTGGCAAGCCCAAGGGCCCTATGACCATAGGGCACACCGGCGGTCAATTGATCCAGGACTGGACCACCCCCGATTACCTGACTGATCTGGTCCAGCGCGTGGACATCGGCAAAACCTACCCGGAATACCTCAAGCGCCTGCTGTTGTCCGATAGCGACGCAACCACGCAACGCCAGCGGCTATTCGGCGAGCAGTTACGGGCGCAGTTGCCGTTGCGGGCGTTGGAGCTGGCGATCCAGGGGCAGCAGGGTTTCACGGTGCAGGGCTATCGGTATGTCGCTGCGCTGATGCAATTTAGTGACGCTGAGCGTGTTGTCGAGGACCGCCACATCGTCATCCGCTCGCTGGCACTGCTGCGCAAACCGGGGGCCCGGCCGGACAAGGTCGACAACATGTTTGTGATCCAAGCGCAGGACCTCCAGCCTGGCCCGGTTATTCTTTATCGCCCGCTCTATCCGCAGTTGTTGACCCAGTACGCCAACCGCGAGGCCTTGTTGGCGGCGATTGCCCAGCCGGGTGCGCTGCAGGACAGTGTGCTGATGTGGCTTAGCGAACCTGCGCGAGCGGTGTATGCCAACGGTGGCTTCAAAGAGCCGCATATCATCCGATTTGGCATGGGGTCTGAGTTCGACCGCCTGGAGACGCCCGTTCCCGCAACGTTGGCGGCCGATGAAGGCAGTGAAGAGTTGCTGCAACACCTGCGCAGTGGCCGCTTACTGCCCTCTCTGTTTGGCGAACATGCACGGGCCCTGGTGGACCTGGCGGATCGCGAGTCGGTGTCCAATGCTGAAAGCCGCTGGGCACTGCTCCTGGAAGGTGGCGGGTTGTTGCTCAACACCTTGCTCTTGCCCCTGTTGCAAGGCTCTGCGATGTCGATCGCGTGGTTGTTGATGCTGACCCAAAGCTTGAACCAGGACATTCCTGCTCTGGAGAGCAGCGATCCCGTTGCGCGAGAGCTGGCCTGGATCGACCTGTTGAGCAGTCTCAGCCTGGCATTGTTGCATGTCACCCGGGGCACGCCGCCCAGTCAACCCTTGATCGCGGCCGAACCACGCGATGCGGCGTTGGTGTTGGCCCCCTGGCGTCGTCCCGCCGGGAGTTTATCCACGGGGGCAAGGCTGGCGGTCGGCACCGTAGCCTTGCCTGACGTACTGGTTGCAGAGGGCCGAACGGTTTTCGATTTTGCCTTTTCCAACGCCTTGAATCACCTCAGTACCAGCCAGCGTGCTTATGTCGAGGGTTTCAAAGTGCCTCGTCCCGCCCAACTGCCTATGCCGATCATGACCGGGCCGCTCCAAGGTCTTTACCGCCTTGACGGTGGTTTGTATGCCTTGATTGGCCATGACCTGTACCGCGTGAGCCAAGAGTCGAGCCGTGTGTTTATCGTTGACGCGCTCAACTCATCACGCACCGGGCCATGGTTGAGGAGCAATGGCAGCGGTCGCTGGGTCTTGGACCTTGCGCCGAAGCTGCGGGGTGGTGCGCCGGGCGATCAGATCAAGGCACAACAAGAGAAAAATCGTCAAGCGAAGAGGAAAATGAAAACCGAACAGAGCCGGCTTGACCTGGAAACCGCACGTGTGGCGGATGTGATGACTACGCGTTTCGACCACGTAAAAGCTCAGCGGGAGCCGTATCTGGCTGCCAGAAAGAAACTCAGAAACTGGTGGACACTGCTCAATCAAAATACCGATGAGCGAAAAGTCACCTTCCTGAAAAAACAGCACGAAGACCAACAAGCCGCCTGCCCGGCATTGCTGCAGTCATTCAACAGTGCGTTGGAAGCGTTTGTGTCGCAGGCGGCTCTCTTGATTGATGCACGACGCGCGCTGATCAAAGCGATCAAGCCCGCCGAGGCGGCGCTGGAAACCAGCGACTTCGAGAGCGCCCGTTCCAGTGAATATGGCGCCATCAGCGCCACGCAATTGCTTATCCATAATCTGCATTTGGCGCTGGCCATGGACAGCAGTTTTTCACCACGGGGTGAATCCATTGGTGAGATCGCCCAGCGTATCGATCCGAACACTCCGACCCGAACATCCGAGGCCTATCAGGACCTGATTTCACGCTTGATGGAGATGAACGAGCGCGAGCAGCAACTACTCCAAGACACCTGCGCGCTGGAGGCCACGCTGAATGAGCAGGCCCAGGATTCCACCCGAGGCTTGGGGGAGAGTCGGGCGTTTATCAAGTCGCTGCCCACCCAGGAGATGGCCGACCCGTTCAACGTAACGCTGAACAATCTTAACTTGCTCAGAACCTTGAGCATCGACAGGCTCGCGCTGTCGGACGCTCCTTCGGTCCAGCATTTTTACCAGTTGCTCAACGAGCAGAACCTGCGATTGGCGACGTCTTCTCACATTGCGCTAAGGACCTATGCGCACTTTTCGGTCAGCGAGCGCAAGGCGGTGCTGGCAACCTTGATCAACCAGTATGGGGTGCTTGCGACTGCATCCGACTCATTGCATGGGCTGGATCCGGCGTTGAGTCGTCCTGGTTATCAAGCGCGTTTCGTGGAGCGGCTGGATGAGGCCCGCATCAGCGCCGAATCCGACTTGGCGGCATTGGTTCGAGAGGAGGAGGGTGTAGCCGTACTAACACCTGCGCCGTCCTTTCGAGAAGCCAAGCGGTCTACCCATCGCGCCTTTAAAACCCAGCGGCGTGGCACGTTGATCGGTGACGTCCGGGTCGTGCAAAGAGAGGGGCAGGTGGCCGTCATGGATATTCTCGATCCGTTCAATCAGCAGCCGGTCGCCAGTTTTGTCGAGCACCCTGCTGAAGGTGTCTGGAAGGATTTGGTGGTTGCCCACTCTGAACGACCAACACCGGCGCCGCCTCGTCGCTCCTTGGCAAACCTGAAGATTGCTGCCAATCAACTGATCGAGCAGAAAAAAGGCATTCGCAGCTCCATCCATTTCCAGATGAAAAAACTGCAAGATCCCACACGTCTTGAACATGTCAACCCAATGGATTGGGACATCATGTTGACGCAGCAGGCGAATAAACTCAGGGGCATCATTGGCGAAATTGAGGCCGCCCATGCTGACAAACCCGGTGTGTCGGCGTTGTTGCGCGAGTACCGTACCGAGGTGGCCAGCATGCTTGAAGAAGGGCGGGGCTACTGCAGCACGGGCTACAAGGCGCAACGCCCCACTCAGGAAAACGTCGATTATCTGTGGACTCACCGAAAGGTCGATATCAACCTGGTTCACCGGCGTCAGCTCACTGCCAGTGGTGACTACGTCGCTGAATTTTCAGTTCGGGAAAAGAACCAGCCGAACGTGCTCTGGTATGCCCATTTTCACTATGCCGATACCGACGTAGTGGACAGCGCCTACAGCGTTGCTCACCTCAAGTTGGCCCACCAGCGGTTCCTGCTGCAGAAGGATCTGGTGCGAGAGGCCGGCTCTAACGACAGTGCCGTGCTGAAGGTGATCTATGCCGATGTAACGCCACCCTTGGACCAAAAGCTGTTTCTCGGGTTACTTGCAGGCGATCAGTCATGAATACGTGGCCTTGCGGGGCAGGCAGCACATATATTCACGCTCGACCGCACACGTTAAGCCTGTTTGTGTGGCTGAATCGCCCCGCAATGGGAAACGCTGGGGCGCATCGGCACTGATGTAAAAAAAGGTCCTGGCGAGAAAAAACGGGAGCAACATCGCCAGGACCTGAAAGCATTCAGATCACTGGGCGCCGATCCATTTCGTCACGGTCGGCGCCTGCCATCGTTCAAGCGCGTCGATCAGCGTCACCGGGTCGGTATCGAACACCAGCACCTCGCTGTGTTCGGTCTTCATGAAACCCTCACTCACCGCATGATTGAGCAGGCTGCGCAGCGGTTCAAAAAAGCCCGCGATGTTCAAGCACGCGACGCCTTTGTGGTGTTCGCCCAGCTGCGTCAGCGTGGCCACCTCGAACAACTCTTCAAAGGTTCCCAAGCCACCGGGCAGGGCAATGAACGCGTCCGCGCATTCGCTCATGCGGGTCTTGCGACTGCGCATGTCGGGTGTCACTTCATGCCGGGTCAGGCCCGGGTACAGGTGCCCGAGGTCGCACAACAGTTGGGTGATGATGCCTACCACTTCACCCCCCTCGGCGAGCACGGTGTCGGCCAGTACACCCATCAATCCTTTGCTTGTGCCGCCATACACTAAACACACACCGCGCCTGGCGATCTCCCGGCCCAATGCCTGGGCGCCTTCGATATAGGCTGGGTTGAAGCCGTGGTTGGAGCCGCAGAACACGGCAATGCTGCGCAGGGGAGAAGCGCTAATCATGGAATTGATCCTGGGGTTGGATTTCAGGCAGGCAAACAGGATCTGCATGATGTAGTCGCTTGGCCCCCTGCCAAAGAGCCAAGAATTGCCAGCGTGTATGGGCCATGAGCTGGGTCAGAGTAGCGCCAGGATTTTTTGCCCAAGCCGTTCGGCACTGGCTTGCGAGTCGATGTTGGCGAAGCCGAGCATCAGCCCGCAATGGGTTTGGGCACCGATGCAGCACTCGCTCAAGGCTTCGGCGTAGATCCCTGCCTGCCGCAGGCGCGCGACTAGCGCTCGGTCTGATTGTGGCACGGTCAATCGCAGGAGCAGGTGCATGCCGCCGGGTTGGGCATCGATGTGAATGTGTTCGCCCAAGGCATTGCTCAGGCCTTTGACGACTGCTGACCGGCGTTCGCCGTAGAGTTTGCGCATGCGCTGGATATGACGGGCGAAGTGGCCCTCGGTGACAAAGGTCGCAACGATGGCCTGGGTCAGCTCCGGGACGCCGCCGAGGAACGTCTGGGCAACCTGCTCGAAGCGTTCGACCTGCGCCGGTGGCACCACCAGATACGCAATGCGGATGCCGGGAAACAATACTTTGCTGAAGGTGCCGGCGTAAAGGACGCGACCCTCGCGGTCCAGGCTCTTGAGCGCGGGAAGCGGGCGGCTGACGTAACGGTACTCGCCGTCGTAATCGTCCTCGATGATCCACGCTTGCTCCCGACTCGCCCACTCCAGCAGTTGCAAGCGTCGCGGCAACGACAGCGACATGCACAACGGGCTCTGATGGGCCGGTGTGACCACCACGGCACGTGCGCCGGATGAGTCGTTGATGGCTTGCGTGACTTGCATGCCGTCCTGGTCCACCGCAACGGGTTGCACGCCGATCTGCAAATAGTCGAGCACCTGGCGGGTAGGGGAGTAACCGGGGTTTTCGACGAGGACGCGGTCGCCCGGCTGCAGCAGGGCGTGCACGATCAGCGTCAGGCTGTTGCGATAGCCCGAAGTGATGAACACCTGCGAGGGCTGGCAACTGATGCCGCGCGCCAAGTGCAGGTAGCCGGCAATCGCGCTGCGCAAGGACTCCAGGCCCTGTGCCGCTGGATTGGCCATCTGCGCAATCCCCGTTGCGCGCACGCAACGGGCGCCGATCTGCGCCCAGATTTTGCGCGGAAATTCGTCCAGCGCCGGCAAGGCCATCTGGAAGGGCAGCACCGGCGATTTTTGCCGGAGCGCGGCGCCCGAGACTGGGCTCAAGCTGGCTGCCTCTCGGCTGCGGGTCGCCTGCACATTGAGCCCTTGCGCTACTACCGTACCGGCCTGGCCACGCGACTGAAGGTAACCTTCGGCGGTCAGTAACGCGTAGGCGGTATCGACGGTTCCCCGTGCCAGCCCCAGCTCTTTAGCGAGTGATCGAGCCGCGGGAATGCGTTCGCCCGGTGCGAGTACCCCGTCGGTGATCGCACTGCGAAACCGCCAGTAGATCTGCCGGTAGATCGGCTCCCTGGAGCTGGGGTTGATGGGCGAAAAGCGATTGACGGGTTTTCTCATGCGCGGGCTCTGAAGGCGACAACGTCGCAGGCTTAAACAACCACCCTACAAGTCTCATGACCTGCTTCAAAGGGCCATGAATCGCTTCGGCGACTGGGCCATGACGGTATAAACATGGCCTATGGCATTAATCAAAACATGGCTCTTCAAGCATAGGCCAAGCGGCCCCACGATGCAGTCCTCCAAACAGCAAACCCCGAGGATTCATCATGACTCACCGCATCAACTACTCCAGCGCTTCCCCTGAGGGTTACAAGGCTTTCGGCAATGTGTACGGCTATTTGCTCAAGAGCGGCTTGCCCACCGAGTTGGTCGACCTGGTTTACCTGCGGGTCTCGCTCATCAATGGCTGTGCGTTTTGCATCGACATGCATTCTCGCGACCTGCTCAACCTGGGTGTCGCAACGGAAAAACTGGTGCTGGTGCCGGTGTGGCACGACGCCGGGAATGTCTTCACCCCGCGTGAACGCATTGCACTGGCCTGGGCGGAAAGTGTCACGCGGGTTGCCGAAACCGGCGTTCCCGATGCCGTCTATGCGGCCGCTGCCGCTGAGTTCAGCGAAAAGGAATTGGCAGACCTCACCTACGCCATCAGCTTGATGAACGCCTTCAACCGACTCGGCGTGGCATTCCGCTCGAAACCGGCAGCCGCCGAAAAAGCTTGATCCCATACGCTTTCGCCGGGTTTCGAGGCCCGGCGAATCCTTTTAAAGGAGCAATGACACATGGCTTGGACACTGCTGGGCGTTGCTGGCATTTTGGAAATCGCATTCGCCTTCTATATGAAGGGCTCCGAAGGCTTCACGCGGCTGGTCCCCGGCGTCTTGACGGTGATCACCGGCCTGTCGAGCGTTTTGCTACTTTCATTCTCGCTGCGCACATTGCCGGTGGGTACGGCTTACGCCGTGTGGACCGGTATCGGTGCGGCAGGCACGGCAATTGTCGGCATGGCCTTGCTGGGCGACTCGACGTCGCTGCCGCGGATACTCTGTATCGCGGTGATCCTGGCAGGCGTGATTGGGCTCAAACTGGTCTCGGTGAATTGAGCCGGCCACTAGCCTGGCTGTCCGCTAAAATTTCTACTTTGCAGCCAGGTATTTATGACCTCAACCAGTTCCGTCTTGCACTCCACCGGCAACCAATGCCCACCGGATAAGCTGGTTACGCTGAGGTCTGCGCATGCCGCACGCATGGGATCGCCCAACTGATTGCCCTTAATGGTGTTCATCGGGTCGTAATCGCCGTTCACAAACAGTACCGGCAACGACAGGCGGCCGTCATTGGGCGCGCGGTGGGCGTAATCGATGTTGGCAGCGTCGTTCAGGTACCACGCGCAGGGCGCGCGAAAACCATGCGCCTCGAAACTGCGTACCAGTGCCGCGAAGTCTGCCTGCGGCCATAGCGCCGGGTCGGGTTGGGTGGGTGGCGCCTGATGCGCCTCGCCAAACCGCCCGCCTTTGCGGGTGACTTCGGCGTTTGATGCCACCTTGCTGATATTCGCCGGATCACCGCGTCGATAAATCGACGCCAGCGATGCGGCTTTATCCGCATCAAGATCAGCGACAGCGCTCGCAAAGTGCGTGTTGTAGTAGCGGTAGTAGTCCCATTGACCGTCTGGGTACTGGTTTGCCGGATAGAGCGTGCGGTCCACCAGCGGCACGAGCGTGGGCAGTGCGTTGGTGCTCGGGAAGTAGGGCACTGACACCAGCACGACGCCGCGGCTGCGCTGCGGTTGATGGGCGGCCAGTTCACCCGCCACCACGCTGCCCCAATCGTGGCCCACCCAAATGGCGGGTGCTCCGCCGAGATGGTCATGCAGCTCGGCCATGTCGGCCACGATGTTTTCAAGGGTGTAGGCGTTGGTGTCGGAGGGCGCAGAGGAGCCCCCATAGCCGCGCATGTCGGGTGCGACGCAGTGCCAGCCTTGGGCGGCGAACGCCTCGATTTGCGCGCGCCAGATCAGGCTGAGCTCTGGCCAGCCGTGCAGGAAAATCATCAACGGCCCATCGGCCGGGCCCGACTCCAGATAGTGCGTGGTATGGCGGGGCGTGTGGTAAATACGCGAAGTCAACGTGAATGTGGACAAAGGAAATCCTCCTGATTAACGCACGAACTTTACATAGACAAGCTCAGGGTCATGCTCATCAAGGTTCTCGATTCGCCCGCTGGGTATGAACCCGGCCCTGGCAAGCATGGCTTGGGACGCCCGGTTGGAGGCATTGGTTGAGGCAAACAACTTGGGCGTTTTGCATAACGCTTCTGCGCCCGCCAATAATTGCAGCGCCAGGCCCTGGCGTTGATGCAACGGTGACACGACCACCAGCGCAACAAAGTCGTAGCTGAAAAACTCATCAGTCAACACCAGGTAGCCTGCGCATTCACCGGCAGTGACGATGACCAGGCATCGTTGGCTGATCACCGCGTCATGGATAAACACGCGCCGATGAGCGTGGGCTGTGGCGTAGGCGTCCAACTCGACCAGGGCGCGTACGTCTTCAGGCGTGGCCTGGCGGATAAGCCGGTTTTCAGGGGCCGGCGGGTGTCGGTCTTGGGCCATTGGAACCACCGTTGGAGCGAATGAGTAAGGTGTTAGTGTTGAAGGCGTTTGCAGTGTTCAAAAAAAGTACAACGGGCAAGTGCATCAGCAGCATACAGGTAGCGCTGGCCTTGAGCGCCTCCTTGGCCAGCGCTTTGCCGTTAGCGTATCAAGCGCCAGGCCTGACGCGGAATGCCAGGAAGACCGGGCCGGCCGGGAAGGTACTGACTTCCAGCTCATCGAGTGGATTGAGCGTGTTCGTTCGCACCCCTGCGTTGCTGTAGAGCGTGTGGCTGCCCGATGCCGCAATGTTGATCTTGCCGGCACCCGCCTGGATCAGCGTGGCCTTGAACCCTTCAGTCACATTGTCACCCACGGTGAGTGTGACGTCAGTGTTGCTGATCACCAGGATCGACTTGCCTGAATCGGCCATGGTCAAGGGCCTGCTGGCCGTGATTGAGGCACTGGTGTGCACGTGGCCCCCGGCGTGGTAAGTGACCATCCTGGGGTCGGCGAAGACGCGCGCGAAGGTGCCGACATAGTTGACACTGGCGCGCATGTCGTCGAACTGTTCCAGCACATAGGTGCCGATGCTGCCGGAGACGTCTGTGCTGGGGTCCAGCGCCCATTTGCGCCCTACCATCAGCCCGATCTGGGTGTTGGCACGTACACCGGCGCGTAACTCTTCCAGAAACAGTGTGCTGATCTGGCCGCCACCCTTGCCCTGGGCATAGGTAAAGCGGGCAATGGAGTGGCTGTCGCCGGTAGGGCTGCCCTGGGAGGTATCGACCTGGTAGTCGATGTAGTCTGCCGAGACGATGGTGCTGGTGGTGTTGGCGTTAGGCGCCCAGGTGAAATCCAGGACTCTGCCGGTTTTGATCTGCTCCTGCGCGACGGTGGTCTGGGTGGTTGTGGTAGAGCCTGACTGCTGCAAGTCGTCGTTCATGCTACTCATCCTTAAGTAAAGTGCGTGCTTGGGTGTGGGTCGACATGGCCCGAAGCGTATGACCGCCGTCATAGCGCTATTTTTCTACAGTGCAAAAGTGGCTTCACTTATTTAGCTGTATATAAATACAGTAGTACGAGTTTTTCCTTCGCGCTATTTTGTCGACGAGTGGCAGGCTGGCTGGGTTGATCGCGGGCCTTTATCGACCTGAAGCGGGCGATGAAGGAGGCTCCTTCGAGTTTGCCTTATGCTCGGCTGCATCTCGCTCAGCACGCCGTTTCTGTGCTTGCTCCTGTTTGAACTGCTGCTGCCAGCGCGCCAGCGCCTCCGCACCGTCCGAGGCCTGGGCGGGCACTGCAACACACAGGATCAGCCCTGACAGAGCTGCGATAAAAAGTGTCTTCATGTTCGTTCACCTTGGTTGTTTTAAATTAACTACGCGCCGCTAACCGCACGGGCGTATTGCGCCAGCAGATCGGCTGCATCCTGGTAGCAACCCGCCAGTTCGCGTGCGCCCAGGCGCATCAATGCGTGCGCTGTGCGTCGGGCCTGAAGGGCATTGAGCGCAGGGTGTGCGGCAAACCGGGACAAGCGCCGGGCACCACGTTGTGCGCAGCGCGCGATGGGGGTGCCGGGAGGCAGCTGCCGGGCCTGGTCTTGCAGGCGTTGCAGGCTGCGGCTCAGTTGCAGTGACAGGTAGCCAGCCGTGTGAAGCAGTGGGGCATCAGGGCCGGTGAGCGCCTGCAACGACACGATCCGGTGTTGTTGCCTGGCCTGCCACTTCAGCAGGTCCATGCGTGCGCCATCGCGCAATAACTGTCGGGTGCTGGTGTGAACCGCGCGCTTTATCGCGCGCACGTGGCGCTCGGTGTTTCTTGGCAGCAGCTGGAATGCCAACAGGCAAATCGCGAGTGCCACCAGCCAGGCGAGGGCCTGATTGGCAAAGTCGATGAAGTCGTATTGAGCAGTCCCGGCGGTACTGACCAGCGTGTTAAAAGTGACCAGGTAGGCAATGCCCTGGAACGCGTGTCGCGGCCGGGTGGTGGCCTGAATACCGATGATCCAGAAGGCGCTCAGTACGACGATGAGCAGCGCAACGCCACTGATATGAGGCAGCAGCAGGAACTTGCACACCGTCGCCGCCAACACGCCGTACAGCGTGCCCTTGAAGAACGCCGCAACGCCACGAGTGGGCGCCGCAGTGGCCGCCAGCAAGGTGCAATAGGGGCCTAAAACCGCCAGCAACGACGGGCCTTGGTCCCAGGCCGTGAGGTACCAGACGGCGGCGGTGGCCAGCGTTGCGACCAGGGCGCGAATGCCATTGCGCAGTGCATCGCCATAGTGACGGTGAAAACCGACCGCACGGGCGGGCGCCTGTGGGGTGCGCTCAAGGCAGGCAAAGCACTCCAGGGCGCTGGACAGGTCCGCCAGTGGCTCACTCAGCCGCGCGGGGAGTTCAGGTTCATCCACAAGGCGGTCTTGCAGGGTTCTGACCTGCGCAGCGGTGCTGAAAAAGTCACGGCGGGCGTCGGCCAGTTCGTGCAGCGCTTGGCCCGCACGCCTATACGCAGGTGCAGCAGGCTGGTCGGTCGGGGCTGTGTGCTGGACGGCGGTGTGCAGGACCGCGGCGTGCAAATACGCCAGCCCGGCCTGAAGGGTCGGCAGTCGGGTGCGGATCAGCTGTGACTCACCTCGACCGATCCCGAGCAGGTCATCCACCTTGGCGATATCGCTGGCGAGTTGGCATTGCTCAACCGTGGACGTCTCACGTTCGCCACTATAGCGAGCCGCCAGCAACCGCAGCGTGCGCGAGCAGACATCCCCAAGCACCTGCTTGAGTTGCTGCTCGACCGTCTTGCGCCCGAACAGCGTGGCCACCAGGCTCAAGCTCAACACGCCGAGTGCCACCGCCGATCCCCTTGTAACGATATGATCAAAAGCTTGCGCAGGGGCAACGAGCGCCGGGCCAAGCGCCAGGCAAACGGTGTAGCCGGCGACCACGGCTGCGGTGGCGTGGTAGTGCCGCAGCAAGGTCATGGCGGCGACACACAGCCCCAGCCACAGCCCGATTGCGAGGATGAACAGCAACATTTTCTGCGCAAACAAACCCGTCAGGACCACGGCCGCGATCAGCCCCAGCGCGGTGCCCAACGCTCGATAGAGGCCTTTACCAACCGCCGCGCCCTGTAGCGGATGAATCAGCAGCAACACGGTCGACGTCGCCGAGAAGGGTGAGTCCAGGTGCAGTTGCAAACCCAGCCATAGTGCCAGGGAAGCGGCCGCCAGACTGCGAAACACGTAACCCGACGAGCCGGGTGTCCACACCCCGGGCAGTACGGCCAACACGCGCGCCACCGGCCCCGTCATCACAGGTACTCCTGCAGCCAGCGAGTCAGTCGCCAGTGCGGCTCAGCACCGGCCTCAGTGACTTCGACGCTGGCGGTCATGCCTGCCGCCAGCTCCACACCCGCTGGCACGCTGTCCAGTTCAATGCGTACCGGCACGCGTTGCGCCAGGCGTATCCAGCTGAACGTCGGCGCTACTTGGGGCAAGCCGCTGTCGCTGCGCAACTCGTTACCGTCGGCAATCCCGCGGCCGATACTGGCGACATGCCCTGTAAGCAGCGGGGCAAACCCCATCAGCTTGATCGAGGCCGGCGCACCCACCCGAACGCCCGGCAGCTTGGTCTCTTCGAAATACCCGGTGACCCAGAAACTGTGGCTGTCGACCACATAGATATTGGTGCTGCCCGCCACCGCGTAATCACCCGGCTGCAAGCGAAGCTGAGTCACATAGCCGTCGACAGGGGAACGAAGGGTGGTGCGCGCCAGGTCAAGCTGCGCCTGGGCCAGCTGGCTCTGAGCGGCGTCCACCTGCGCTTTGGCCACGGCCAGGTCCTGGGCGGCATTGTCGGTCTGCTCCCGTGCAATGGCGTCGCCGAGTTGCTGGCGCCGCCTGAACTGCGCGCTGCGCTGCTCAAGCACGCTACGCGCCTGGGCCAGTTCGGCCGTGCGTTGTTGCTGGGCCAGCAGGTAGGCGCGCTGATCGATCTGATACAGCAACGTACCCTTGGCCACCCACTGGTTGTCGCCCACCCGCAACTGTTCGACCTGGCCGGACACCTCGGGTGCAATGCGTATGACCTGCGCGCTGACGCGCCCGTCGCGTGTCCAGGGTGCCAGTACGTAGGCACGCCACAACTGGGTGCAGAAAAACACCGCAAGCAGCCCGAGCCCAAGGGTCACCAGGCGCTTGAGGATTTTATCGAGTGTCATGGCAGGCCCCTCACAGCTTCAATACCAGTATTGAAAGGACCACCACGGACACAAAGAACCGCGTCAGGCTGGGGTGCCAGGTCCAGTCCAGCCAACCGCGCAGGAGGCGTTCGAGCACCGCGTAAATCAGCGCGGCAGCGCCCATGTAGAGCAGAAAAGGCGGCAGGTAGAGGTTGGCAATCGTGATTTCGCTAAGCATTGCGTGAGTCTCGCCATCGGCCTTCACGCTGAAGGCCCTGCTGACGATGGTAGGGAATGCCCAGGCGTGCCGATATTGAGTATGCTGCCAACTTATAATCAAATTCAGACATACGAGTACCCGGTAATGGACGACACCACGCTCTACACGGTTGACCAGTTTGAGTTTGATGCGCTGCATCAGCCTGCGGTCGCGATGATGCTGGGCACCCAGCGCCATAACGCCGAATACGCTGTACACCGCCACCGTAAAGGCCAACTGGTGGTGGCCTATCACGGCGGCATTGTGTGCACCGTGGAAGATGGCGTGTGGATGGTGCCGACAGGGTTTGGCGTGTGGATTCCGGCCGAGGTTGCACACAGCAACCGCATCACCGCCAACGGCAAAGTCGGGTTTCTATTCATAGAACCGGGGGCCGCCGCGCTGGCGCAAAAATGCTGCACCCTGGTGCTGTCGCCGTTGATCCTGGAGTTGATCAAGCACTTGGGCGCCCTGGAGCAGGATTATCCGGCGCACAGTGCAACCGCGCGCTTGGCGAGCGTGCTGCTCGAACTATTGGAGCAAGCGCCTTCAGAGCAGCTGTACCTGCCGCTGCCGGCCTCGACGCAACTGCGTGCTATCGCGCGCAGCTTGGCGCAGGCCCCGGAAAACCGCCGCACCATGGCCGATTGGGCGCATCAGGTGGCGATGAGTGAGCGGTCGCTGGCGCGTTTGGTCAAGCACGAAACCGGGCTGACATTTGGCCAGTGGCGCAAGCAATGGCAAATCATCGTGGCCTTGCAGAGCCTCGCCGAAGGCGAGTCGGTACAGCGCACCGCCGAGGCGCTGGGGTATGAGTCGGTCAGCTCCTTTATCAGTATGTTTCGCAAGACCCTGGGTTCATCGCCGGCACGTTATATCCGCAGTACACAGCCCGCCAATCGTGCGCTTAATACTGATCCACCAGGCGCTGCAACTGCGGGTCTCGAATCGTAAACACTTCGAACAGCCCCAGCGCACGTAATGCCGGCAGCAACGCCAGCAGGTCTTGCTCGGCGATGGTTCGCTGGTGTGCATCGGTGTTTGGATCACACCAGGCCTGGGCATTCACCAGAAAGGCACCCACGCTGCCTTTGCGGATAACAACGCCGTGGCGTTCGGTCTGATTCTGGTCATCGGGTAACAGTTCTTCGGCGCGCATGCTGTGTATTCCTGGGAGGAGAGGCTGCGACTATAGACGCGCCAATCTGGCCTAAGTACGCTATCAAAGACAATCAATAGTCTGTTAAGGCCGCTTATGCCCACTCCGTTAATTCCGTCTTCGGTATTAGCCGCTGTCGATGGCCCTCTGGTGGTCGCCGTGGTCCGAGTGGACGCTGAACGGCGTATCACCGAGCGCCATTGCCATGGGCGTGGGCAGTTGCTGGGCACTAGCCAGGGCTTGTTGTCGGTGGACGCCGGCGCCAGCCAGTGGGTGGTGCCTGCCACCCATGCAGTGTGGATCCCGCCGAATGTCTCCCATGGCGCGTGCTCCCATGGCCCCTTCGCAGGCTGGAGTGTGTATGTGTCGCCGCAGGGCTGTGTCGAGTTGCCGGATACGCCTTGCATCCTCGCCACCTCCGGCCTTTTGCGTGAGGCGGTGATGCGCGCTGCCGCCTGGCAGAGCGCTGAGCTGGACGCTGCGCAGCGGCGCTTGGCTGGAGTGATTGTGGATGAGATCCGCACACTGCCCCGTGTGACCTTGGGCTTGCCGATGCCTCAGGATGCGCGCCTGCGCAAGATCGCCCAAGCGCTGTCCGATTGCCCTGATGACGAGCGCCACCTGCAGGAATGGGCGGCCTGGGCGGGCATCGCCCCGCGCACACTGACGCGGCGGTTTGTGCTGGAAACAGGGTTCAGCTTCACCGCGTGGCGTCAGCGCGTGCGTTTGTTGCGCGCGCTGGAGAGGCTGGCCACGGGCGCGCCCGTCACGCGTGTCGCGTTGGAGTTGGGCTATGACAACGTCAGTGCCTTCATCGCACTGTTTCGCCGCACATTTGGGGTGACGCCTGGGCGTTACTTCACGGCGCAGCCGAGTTTGTAAGTAAAAAATCAATACCTGTGTTAGTTAATCAGTGTTTTTATTAACAGTTATTCAGCTGTTGTTCAGAACTTACTAAGCTGAGTAAACAGGCGCTACTACCTTTACAACTCTTTACCTTTGCGGTCTGGATGCTCGAAAAAACAACATGCTAGCCTGCGCGTTTTAAACAGGCACCCGGTCGCATGAAAAGGCTAAAGGAACTGGCTGTAAACAAACCCTGTTCAGCTATATTTATAGTGGCGTTTATTGTATTGGCTGCCCTGCAATACAAACCGGCTGTGCTCAACTACACCACACGTTTTGTCGACTTTGCCGAGTATATGCTCGCCCATGGCGTGACGCTGTTTCCGATTGCCGATGACCTGCAGCCGTACCCCGATTATACGGTGCTCAATACACTGCTTGTGTACCTGGTTTCCTTGCCATTTGGGCGTGTATCCATTCTGTCGATGGGGCTGCCATTTTGCGTGGCGGCCGCCTTGATGCTGGTGTTTATTTACAAGCTGGGTGCCTTGCATGACAGAAAATGGGGCGCTTTTGCGGTGGTATTTGCGCTGTTTACCTGGTCATTCCTCGACGGCGTGAATTCCTTGGCGCTGGACATCTACCCGGCGCTGTTTACCGTGATGTGTTTTTACCTGGCCTATGCGGGCCAGTTCCACCCGCAGCGCTTTCACCTGCTGCCGGTGCTCCTGGGCCTGGCGCTGGGCTTTGCCTTTCGTGGCCCTATTGGTCTGATCGGCCCGGCGGGCGTGGTCGCCGCTTATTATCTGTTAAGTCGACAGTGGCGCCTGTTGCAGGTGTTCTGCCTGCTCGCGGGCCTGGTGCTGGCTGCAGGCATTGCCGTGCTGGGCTGCGCGGCCTACCTGCAAGGTGGGCAGGCTTTTGTGCAAGAGGTGCTGGTGATGCAAGGCTTGGGGCGCTTTGGCACTGATCACGCACCGCGGTATTACTTCTACTTCTCCGCAGGCTTGCTCACCTATGGCGTCACTGCCTTTATCGCATTAAACGTGATCATCAAGCAGGGCAAACACTTCTTTGCGCGCGCGCCGGCGCCGGCCACGCAGATGCTGCTGTACCTGACGGGTTGGTTATTGGTGGTGATTGTGTTGTTCACGATTCCAAGTTCCAAGAAGGCGCGTTACATCCTTTCTATTACGCCGGCTATTTCATTATTGGCTGCCTATATCTTTGTGGATCGCAGCCAGCGCTTTGCAAGTACCCGCGACAAGTTGCTGAGGTTCTGCCTGAACTTACCTGTGGTCGGCCTGGGCATGTTGTTACTTGCCTTTATCTATGGCCTGTATGCGGCGACGCCGCTGCGGCCTAACTATCTTGGCGCGTGCGCGGGGTTGACCGGCCTTATTGCCATTCGCCCTTGGGTAACGTCGCGGTTCCAGGCACATCCACAGCGGGAGTTCTTGCTGTTGTGTTTTGGTGCTGCAGCCTTCCTGGTCCTGGATATGTTCTTCTTTAATTCGATTACTTACCACCTGGAGTTGGCCGATGAGCCGACACCCAAGTTTCTGCCCTATTGGTTTTGGTGAGGCAGGGTTTTGGTAGGGCAGGGATTTGGTAGGGCATGTGGCTATCGCAGTTTTAACTTTCGTTTGGCAACCCACAAGGCACTGATGCTCAGGGCGGCGGCCAGGATCAGATAGAAACTGGGCGCCAGTTGCGAACCCGTCAGCGCGATCAGCCCCGTGGCGATCACCGGTGCGAACCCGCCGAAGATCGTCACCGAGAGGTTGTAGCTCAGCGACATGCCCGTGACGCGGGTTTGCACAGGGAACACATCGGCCATGAGCGAGGCCAGCGGTGCGAAGTACACGGCCTTGATCAATGCCATCATCGACACAACCAGCAACAGCGAGGTGGCACTGGGGACTGTATTGAGCCACATGAACGCCGGAACGATCATCAACATATAGAGAATCGAGGCCCACAGCATGATCTTGATGCGGCTGACAAAGCCGGTAATGAAGCCGACAACCGGCGTGACCAGGGTCAGGATCAAGCCCCCCGTCAGGGTCGCCAAAAAGCCCGATGACTGGGGAATGTTCAAGGTGGTGGCGGCATAGGACGGCATGTACTTGATCATGAAGTTGGAGGCTGTCGACACGATCAACACGCCCATTGCCACCAGCAACAAGGTCTTCTGTGAATACAATACGTCCCTTAATGGCTGCGAGCCCGGCTCGCTTTCCTTGAAGTCGGGGGACTCATCCACCGTGCGGCGGATGTAAAGCCCCACCGGACCCAGGATCAAACCAAACAAAAACGGCACGCGCCAACCCCAGTCGAGCATCTGTTGATCGTTCAGGCAGGTGGTCAGGAAGTAGCCGAACAACGAGGCAATCACTACACCAAAACCCTGGCTGGCAAATTGCAGGCTGGCGACGAAGTTGCGGGTCTTTTGCGGCGCGTGTTCCATCATGAACGCGGTTGAACTGCCAAACTCGCCGCCGGCGGAGAAACCTTGCAGCAGGCGGGCAAACAAAATGCCGATGGGCGCGATGATGCCGATGCTTGCATAGCCTGGCATTATCGCGATCATGGCCGTGCCGATCAGCATCAGCAATATGGACAGGCTCAAGGCTTTCTTGCGCCCTTGGCGGTCGGCGTACGAACCCAGCACCGCCGCGCCCAGCGGGCGAATCAGGAACGAGATGCCGAAGGTCGCGAAGGCCAGGAACAAGGAGACGGCCGGGTCTGCGGCGGGGAAGAATACCTTGCTGATGGTCAACGCAAAGTAGGCGTAGACCGACAGGTCAAACCATTCAAGGGTGTTGCCGATCAAGGCGGCGCCGACCGGTTTCCAGATGGATTTGGCCGGGTCGGTTGCCGGTGTCACAAGGGTAGGTGATAACGCTGTCATGTTCGACGCTCCTGGTTTTGTAAGTGTGTGAGCGGCAGAGGCAAAGGGTCGAGCCCGTTGTTTTTATTAGGTGCGCGAGTGCGCGATATCGCCCAGTTCCCAGAACAGGGCCGTCATGATCTGCAGGCCTTCGAGTGCCACCGAGCCCAGCAGGTGTTCATCGGGCGCATGCTGCGAACAGCCGGGGTAGGAGTGCGGAACCCACACGGTGGGCAGCCCCAGCACATCGGCGAAAATGTCGTTTGGCAGCGTACCGGCAAGGTTGGGCAGCACCGCGACCTGCCTGGGCGTGGTGTCGCTGATGACTTTTTTCGCGAAACGCACCCAGGCATTTTCCGGGTCCAGGCGCGTGCTGGGCGTGCAACGGTCAATCACGATGTTCACGCTGTGAAAACCCTGCGCGTCCAGGTGCTCGCGCAATAGGCGCTCCAGGTTCTGCCAATCGGTGCCGACCACAAAACGCAGTTGGCAATACGCGATGGCTGACGGTGGAATGGCATTCACCGGTTTGGTAGGGTTGCCCGCGGTAAACGCCAGAATCTCCAGAGTGTTCCAGGCAAACAGGCGTTCGCCCAGGGTCAGGCCTGGCTCACCCCAATCCACATCCAGTGGGCGGCCGAGCGCGTGTTGATCGATGCCCAGGTCATGGATGGCTTCACGCACCGAGTCGGGGATCGAGGCCGGTACCAGCCCTCGGCAACGAATGCGCCCATGCTGATCCACCAGGCTGGCCAATGCATTAGCCAGCACTATGGCGGGGTTGCACATCACGCCGCCCCAGTTGCCAGAATGCAGGCCTTTGTCGCGGGCCTGCACTTGCAAGGAGAACAGCGCCGAACCGCGAGAACCGAGAAATAGCGTCGGGCGGCTGTCGTTCAGGCGTGGACCGTCCGAGGCGATAAACACATCGGCGTGCAGCAGCGCCTGGTGAGCTGTGCAGACCTCACGCAAGCCGGGCGAACCGCATTCTTCACCGGTTTCAAACAGCACCTTGACGTTAAACCCCAGGCGCCCCTGGCGAGCATTGATCACCGCTTCCAGCGCCGCCAGGTTGATGCTGTGCTGGCCCTTGTTGTCGGCGGTGCCGCGCCCATACCAGCGATCACCTTCTACCGTCAGCACCCAAGGGTCGAGGCCTTCACGCCATTGCTCGGCGTAACCCAGGACCACATCGCCATGCCCATAGGTGAGCACGGTCGGCAGGTCTGTGCTTTCGTGGCGCTCCGCGAACAGCAATGGGCCTGCGCCTGTCGGGTTGTGCAGCGGCTGGCACGCAAAGCCCATGCGCTCCAGAGCCGGTTGCATTTCATCGTGCAGGTAGCGCGCCAATTCGTGGCCCTGGCTGGGTGCCTGGCTTTCACTGCGAATCGCCACCCGGCGGCGCAGGTCGGCTTCAAAATGGCCGGCAGAGAAGTGCTGGCGAACACTGGCAAGTGCCTGTTGCTTGGACATGAGCGTTCCGATACGGCTGAAAGATTCAGGCCAATATAGAAGTCACCTACCAGACTGTATATTGCTGTTTTTTGAAGAGTGGCTTCTAATTAATAGATGCTTTTTTAAGGAAGACGCCCGTGGATTACCGTTACTTTCTGGCCGTATTCGATTCCGGCTCCCTGGCCGCCGCCGGTGAGCGTTTGCACATCGCGCCCAGCGCGGTCAGCCGCCAGATCGCGTTGCTGGAAGAGAGTGTCGGCGTGGCGTTGTTCGAGCGCCGGCCACGGGGCATGGAACCGACGGCGGCGGGAAACGCGCTGGCCCACCATGTCCGACGTGCGTCGTTGGAAGAGCAAGCGTTGCTGTCGGAGCTGCGCGGCGGCGATTACCCCGGCGCGCGGGTGATTCGCCTGGTGTCCACGGAGGGCCTTTCGCGTTATTTCCTGCCCCATGTGCTGATCCAGCACTACCAGCAAACCCCAGACTTCCAGTACGTGCTGGAGGTGATGTCGCCGCTTGAATGCGCAGAAAAAATCAAACGTGGCGATGCCGACGTAGGGCTGACGTTCAGCACCGCGCCCACTGATGGCGTCGAGATCCTCTATTCAGGCCGCTCGGCCATTCGCGCGCTGATGCGTGCCGACCATCCGCTGTCGTCGCTCAAGACATTGCCGATGCGTGCGCTGCTGCCGTTCCCCTTGGCGCTGACCCCCAAAGGCACGACCCTGCGGCAGCTGTTCGACCTAGTGTGCGAAATGGAAGGGCTGCACTTCAACCATGTGATGACCTGCAACTACTCCGGCGCGATCCATGAGTTTGTGCGCCATTCCGACACCATCGCGTTTGGTGGTGCCATCAGCCAGCAAGTGAATGAGCGCAGTGACCTGGTTTCGGTGCCGCTGTCGAACCCGCGATTTGCCGACCGCACCATCCAGGTGCTGACCATGCCTAAACGCGCGCTGCCCACTGCGCTGCAAGGCTTTATCGCGACCTTGATTGGCTGCCTGGAAAAGGTCAACTGAACACTAACGTGCCAGGCTCGCGCCCGATTGCCTGGCACGCTTGAAGGCGCCTGCGGCGGCGATATCGAGTAACCGCCGAAAGTTCGGGCATTGCGCGTGGTCGGGAGCAGGGCAGGCTGCGGCGTGACGCAAGCCGCGACTCATGGCCTGCAGTTGCTTGACCGTCGCATCGATCTCATCGGCCTTGGCCAACAGCACCGCTCTGTCCACAGTGGCCTGGCCATTGGGGCAGAGCATGGCCTGTATTTCATCGAGTGACAGGCCGCCCGCCTGCCCAAGGGCGATCAGCGCCAATTGCTCAATCACCGCCGCGCCAAACTGACGGCGAGCGCCGGGCGGGCTGATGGAACTGATCAGCCCTTTCTTCGCATAAAAACGTAAGGTATGCGCCGGCACGCCCGTGCGTTTGACCACCTCAGTGATATCCATTACCAGACCCTTGACTTGAAGTTGACTTCAACTTCTATGATGCCTGCGCAGGTCAAATGGGTCCATGAATAAGAGGTCGGTATGGCATCGCTGCACGTGGCTGCACAGGTAATTTTATTGGGGGCCGGGGCAACGGTCGTGATGGATATGTGGATGCTGTTGATGAAGGCGCTCAAGGTGCCCACACTGAATTTCGCCTTCGTGGGGCGCTGGGTCGGGCATGCGTGCCACGGGCAGTTTGCGCATCGCAGCATTGCACTGGCGGCGCCCGTGCAGGGCGAGGTTGCCCTGGGCTGGATCGCGCACTACGTCACCGGGATGGTGTTTGCGCTGCTGCTGGTAGGAATAGAAGGAGTCGCCTGGATGCAGGCGCCCACATTCATGCCGGCATTGGTGTTGGGTATCGCCACCGTGGCTGTTCCGCTGTTTTTGATTCAGCCTGCCATGGGCGCGGGGTTCGCCTCCTCCAAGACACCCACGCCGGGCAAGAACTGCCTGCGTAGTGTGATCAGTCACGCGGTGTTCGGCGTGGGGCTTTATCTGGCTGGCGTGGTGATGGCTTGGGCGTAGGGCAGCAACACACCCTCTTGATGCAATGCGCAATAAATGTGGGAGCGGGCTTGCTCGCGAATGCGGTGGGCCAGTCAAAACATCTGTGACATACACGGCCTCTTTGCGAGCAAGCCCGCTCCCACTTTTGACCGAGTGGTACTTGAGTTGCTTTCAATATTTCATTGAAAGTGTATGCGCCCCTGGCGGATGGCTAACGCGGTGGGTGCTTCATTAGGCTGGATAGCTCCTCACACACCTGCGACGGATATCCAGATGGTCCTCAAAACGATGAGTTTTACCCTGCTTGCACTCTTGATTGCAGGGTGTGCGAGCCATTCCCCTGACGGAGCGACCCCTATGCCAAAACCCTTGGTTTCCATCGCCGTGCTCAAAGCCAAGCCCGGCAAACAGCAGGCCCTCAAACACGGCTTGTTGGCCCTGGTTGCGCCAACGCGCACCGAGCCCGGTAACCTCGACTATGTGCTGTTTGAGCTGCGCGACGCGCCCGGCACCTTCTACATGCGTGAAGCGTTCAAGGACCAGGCGGCCCTCGATGCGCATTTTGCCACGCCGTACTTCAAGCAATTTGCAGCCACGGCCGATGACTTGCTCAGTGAGCCGCTGCAACTGATCTTCCTTGAGCAGGTGTCGAACTGAGCCATTCGTCATCTTGCACAGTTATCTACCTAACTGTGGTGCGACGCTGGACCTGTGGCGAGCAGGCTTGCCCTGCGTTGGGCTGCGCAGCAGCCCCATCCGGTTACGACTGACTCACCGAGTCGCCTGAATTGGGGCGGCTTCGCCACCCAACGCAGGGCAAGCCTGCTCGCCACAGTGAGAGTGTTCGTCCTTTCGCGCTGCAGGTCAGTGCGTGTCCTTGGCGGCAAACACTTGTTTGGCGTGGGCAAAACACTTCTCGGCGATGGCCGAGCGCGGTTCGGTCTTGCGCATCACCAACCCCAGTGGCGCGAGCACGCTGGCGTCCGGCAGGTTGATGAAGGCGAGGTTCTCGATCGGGTTTTCCATGCCGCTGTCCAGCGGCATGATCGCGCAGCAAAACCCTTCGTGGATCGCCTGAAACAGCTGATAGGTCGAATCACTTTCGAGAATGGGCTGCGGGTCGAGGCCACGGCTGCGGAAGCTCAGGTCAATGGATTTTCGATAGTGCATGCCATTGCTGATCATCCCCAGGGGCAATTGCGCGGCGTCTTCCCAACTCATTTCGGTGCCTTCGAACTGGAAGTGGCGCGTGTCGTACAACAGGCCGACGCGGGTTTCGCCCAGTTCGAAAACCTCCAGGTAATTGGGGTTTACGTGGTCCAGGTAACACACGCCCAAATCGAGTTGGTTGGTGCCCAGGCCTTCGATGATCTTGTCCGAGCTCATCGACGACAGGCTGAACTTGAGCTCTGGAAACGTCTGGGACAGGCTTTGGATGTAACTGATCGAGTTGAACCCGCTGAGCGGCACCAGCCCCAGGCGCAAGCTGCCCACCAACTGGCCGCGACACGCCGCCGCTTCGGCAAACAAACCGTCATGCGCCGCGAGCAGGGTTCTGGCCCAGGCCAGCACGCGTTCGCCGGCTTGGGTGAAACCTTCGAAACGCTGGCCACGGGTCACCAGCTCCAGGCCCAGCTCATCCTCCAGATTGCGCAGGCGCATCGACAGGGTCGGCTGGGTGATGTGGCAGCGCGCAGCCGCCTGGCCGAAGTGCCGGGTCTGCTCCAGCGCGATCAGGAATTTGAGTTGCTTGATGTCCATTTAAAGCCCCAGCCTGGGAATAAGTGAGCGGTCATGATAAGTGCCCGTGCCTGCACCCTCTCATTGTAAGGCCTGCGCGTCCAATCACCTGCATTGACGTGATCCTGATGTAACGCGAGCTGAATGGGGGCGCGGGCTTGCTCGCGAATGCGCTGGGTCAGTGACAGATGAATTGACTGACCCACCGCCTTCGCGAGCAAGCCCGCTCCCACACGTGACCGCGTGTGGGTTCAAACCCGGTACATGAAATAAATGTCATGGCGTATTTAGTTGGTGAACAACCGCCCTTGACGTAGCTTGCGCCGCACGTTCGCCTGGCCAGGATCCGCCCTCGAGATCAGCCGCTGTTCGACCACAATAACCACGAGGAACGAGAGCGTGCTAGACAGGATTACCGGGCCGCTGTTGCCCGTTGCCGTGGTGATTGCCCTGGGGTTTATCGCCGGCAAACGCGGCAAGTTGACCCACGCCGACAGCCTGCTGATCAGCCGTCTGGTGCTGGGCTGGATCATGCCGTCGCTGCTGTTTGTGGGCATGGCCAGTACCCCGCGTGCGCAGCTGCTGGACTTCAACTTTATCCTGGCCACGGTGATCGGCATCATCGGCATGTTCGGGCTGGCGCTGGGCATTGGCTGGTGGTGCCTGCGAGATCTTAAGGCGGCCACGCTCAAGGGCTTGGTCAACGGCTTTCCGGACGCCGCGTTCATGGGCATTCCGATCCTCGCGGCCATGTATGGCGCAGGCAGCCTGTATGCGGTGCTGGTGCTGAACCTGGTCGCAACCTTGATCATGATCCCGCTGGCGATCATGTTGCTGACCCTCGCGGACGGCAAAGGCAGTGGTGGCCAGGCGTTCGTCTCGAGCCTTTGGGCGGCGGTACGTCGCCCGTTGGTGTGGGCGCCGGCCTTGGGCATGCTGCTCTCGCTACTGGAGGTCAAGTTGCCGGCCGTTGCCGCCGACTCATTCAACCTGCTGGGCAAGGCGACGCCCGGCGTGTCGCTGTTCTGCCTGGGGCTGATCATGTCGGCAGACCGGCTGAAAATGTCCGGTGAGGTGTGGACCAACCTGGGGCTCAAACTGTTTATTCAGCCGGCGCTGATGTTTGCCGCCATGATCCTGTTGGGCCGCCACGGCGTGTACGCCCAGCAAATGATCCTGCTCAGTGCACTGCCTTCGGCGACGATCCCGGCGATGTTCGCCAACCAGGCCGGTGTGTATCAGCGTGAAGCCACGACCTCCATTTTGCTCAGCACGCTGCTCTCGATCGTGACCTTTTCAGCGGCGATTTACCTGATCGACGGCGGGCTTGCGGCGGGGTGACGGGGTTTTTTACGTCCCTTGAAACCTGTACACAATTTGAAATGTTTAAGTGGTTTAATGTTTATGTCGGCTTGCGATGGATCGCAGCCGCCGACAGACCTTTTGTCATTGATTCACCCAAGTTGCTATACCCAAGGAGCTACACCATGCAAGGAAGTATAAAGTCCAAACACTTAGCGTTTCTGTTGATCCCACTGGTTGCCGCCTGTACCACGCCGGATACAACCCGTGAGTCGGCCATCACACCGCAAGCCCAGCCCCAACAGGCCTGGCAGTTCGACAACTGCTCGGTCGGCTGCCCCAGCGGCGGCAGCCCACTGACGCTGAACCGTCAGGCGTACACCCTGAACAACAATGGCTCGACCAAGTTTGCCAACTGGGTGTCGTACAAAATCACCAAGACCACCCCCACCAGCGGCCGCGCGCGCGACTGGCAGACCGACCCGGACATCCCGGCCGGCGAAACCCTCGACCCGGTGGATTACAACGGCGCCAATGTCGCGCTCAAAGTCGACCGCGGCCATCAGGCCAACCTGGCTTCGATGGCAGGCGTAGCGGATTGGCAAAGCCTCAATTACCTGTCGAACATCACGCCGCAGAAGTCCGACCTCAACCAGGGGCCGTGGGCGCACCTGGAAGACCAGGAGCGCAACCTGAGCAAGCAGGCGGGAGTCGACGCGGTGTATGTCGCCACCGGGCCGCTGTACGAGCATTTTGTCGGCACGCTGCCGGGCACGAACAAGGTGCACACCATTCCCAGTGGCTACTGGAAAATCATCTTCGTCGGCAGCTCGCCTGAAGGCGGAATGTATGCCTCGTTCGTCATGAACCAGGAAACGCCCAAGGGCGCCAATTTCTGCGATTACCAGGTGCCCGTGAGTCAAATCGAAGAGCGCTCGGGCCTGACATTCTGGAGTGGTTTGCCGCAAGCGGTGCAGGCTGCGTTGAAGGCCAGGCAAGGGCAATTGCCGGGCCGCATGGGTTGCAGGCAAGCGTTGTAATCAGTTAAAGATCAGTACCACCCCTGTGGCGAGGGAGCGTGCTCCCGCTGGACTGCGCAGCAGTCCCATTTTTTTAGGGCCGCTGCGCTGCCCAGCGGGAGCACGCTCCCTCGCCACAGGTTACCGGTGCAGCTATTCGCCTTTGCTGTCCGGGTGCTTCTCGCGCCAGTGCAGAATCTGCTGTTGAATGTTCCAGTGGATGATCTGCTCGAACAGTTTCTCGGCAAACGCCACATCAAACCCCGCCGCAGCCGCCCATTCGCGCCGGTCCTGCAGCATCGCCACCACCCTCTCGGGTGCCGGGATTGCTTGTTCGTTGGCTTTAAACTGAATGGCTGCCTTCACATAGCCCAGCCGTTGTTCCAGTGCCTTGAGAATCTGCTGGTCATAAAAATCGATGCCGGCCCTGATGTCGTTCAGGCTTTCACAGGCGTCGGGTGCTTTAAGTGGCGACATGGTGCTTGTCCCTAAGAGTGATGGTGGTTGTGTGGTTTCAGGCAACATCAAGGCGCGGGCGTGCGGCTGCTTTATCATTGCAGCCTGAGGGTGAATCATACATGTCGAAATTTTGATACTACCCGTCGGGTTGGCGAGAGCGCAAAAACCTGAGTGACGATTATTGTTTTCGTACAAAAAACGGAAACACTTATCATGCTGCCGCGCACCGAGCCCTTCGCCAGACGACCCTTGGCCAGACGAGTAGACAGTCATGTCCACTTCTACACCGCGCATGATCTCCAGCGCGTGGCTGGCCTGCTGCCCTATGGCCTGCCTGAACCGCATCCGATCAAGGTCTACCTGGATAAACTGATTGATGCCGGTATCACCCCGTCAATCATTAACAACGTGCACCTGAGCATCCTGCCGGATTCGCAAAACGTATTTGCTTCGTTTGATCAACTGCACACGCTGCAGGCAGCAAACCCTCAACGTTATGGCGGTATCCAGCTGGTAGGAACGATCCTGGCTCAGCCTGCCTACGCCACCCAGGAGCGCCTCGGGCACCCGCAGGTCATCGGCGCTCGTATCGTTTTGCACGATGTCCGGCCTGAAGCCGTTGCAGAGGGCAGCTTTTGCGACGATCAATGGCTGGCGTTTTACGCACGGCTACTCCCGCACCAGCACCTGCATATCTATGCCAAAGAGGCGCAGACCAACCTGTGTGTATTGCGCCAGGTCCCTGACCCTGTGCCTGTGCTTATCGACCATCTCGGCAGTTGTCATCACGAACGGGGCGCTACAGAACCGGCCTACAGGGCGCTGCTCGCTGAAGCGGCAAGACGCGGCAACGTGGGGTTCAAAGGCCCGGGGTATCGCACCTCGATCAACCCTGAGGAGACCGCTCAGTTCGTGACCCGGATCATTCGCGCGGTGGGTGCCGGCAACCTGTTGCTTGAAGCCAGTGATGCGCCTCATGTGGGTGTCGGCAGCAACAGCGTGGCCTATGCCGAACTGTTTGATCTACCTGGCACGTCTGCTTTTGTCGAGGCCGTTGCACGGCATGTTTCCAAAGCCACCGCCATTCCTGCCAGCCAACTGCTTCGTGGCGCGAGCGGCCGATGGCTGCGTTGACCTGCGCCCACATTCATACCGAGAGAGATCCAGCGATGACAACCATCATGACTAAAGCGATCAGCTTTGCTGTGAAGTACGGCGACGCGACCCTGAGCCTCAAAGGAACACTGTTTGAACCCGAGCACCTTGATGCTGCAACGCGTCAATTGCCCCCGATAGTCTTCAACTCAGGTTTCACCGGCGGCGTCAGCATGTACGGTCAGCTGTTCGGCCACGCCCTGGCAGCCCGGGGCTATCGCGTCATGACCTACGACGTGGCGGGGTTTTTTACCAATAAGTATGTGCGTAATACCCTGCGGTCAGCAGATGGCGAAGTCACCCAGATCATGCTTGAAGACCAGAAGGACGAAGTCCTCGGCGCGGTTGCATGGGCGCGTGACACCTTTGGTCAAATGCCGATAGTGGCCTCCTGGGCGATGGGGGCGGTCGCGAGCCTCGGTGCGGTGGTTGAGCTTGCCACTGCGGGTGGAGAGCAGGTGCGGTTCTGGGTGCCGATGAGCTACAGCAGCCTGCGTACACTGCAGACGCTGCGTACCGACCCGGAGGCGACCGACGCCGCAATTCGGCAATTGGCGGATGATGCGCCGATTCCGCCGTTCGATACCGGTACCGAATCGACCCGCCTGGGTTATTACCCACTTGACCCGCAGACCCAGGCCTATGTTGATCAGCAACTGAGTGGCTACACCCAAGCCGGTGGCGTGGACCGTTGGCCCGGCTGCACTCACGTGACGGCAAAGTCCTATAAAGCCTATGTGGCGTATGACCCGGAGCGGTTCATTGTTGGCGCAAAAGGCTTCCCGCCGGCGCTGATTGTGCACGGTGCGCAAAATACCCTGCACATGCCGTCAGAGTCCGTGCGCCTGCATCGGCACTATCCCGGCGATGCGGGGCCAAGCGCGCTGATTATCCCGCACATGCAACACGGCCAACAGAATCAAGTCGACAACCCGCTGTTCAAATCGATGATCCAAAGCATCGACGAGGCTATCCGCACGCGGGCCTTGTAATGAAAGCTTGCAATGATTGCAGGCTCGCCGGGATTCAATCTGACTGAATACAACGCCAGGTCCTTGTAGGGTGTGTTCAACACCCAGCCATCGGGCTGGCGTTGGAATCACCTTGATAAGGATCCGGCAATGGTAAACCCCAGCACAGCAGCGTCGCCTGCAACGGGTTACATCACCAAGCGAATCGGCCTGCTTATTCTTCCTCAGTTTTCCATGATGGCGCTGGCGGGTGCCAGTGAGCCATTACGCGTGGCGAATCGGCTCAGCGGAAAAACGTTGTATGAGTGGACGCTTCTTACGGAAAGCGGTGGGCCTGTCTGTTCCAGCAGCGGTATTGAGATACACACCGTCGCGATTGATCAAGCGCCCGCGGTCGATCGGGTGTTTGTCTTGGCCAGCCTCGATATTGAACGTCAGAATCCACCGAAAATGCTGCGTTTTTTGCAGCGTGCAGCCGCCCGTGGCGTCACCGTGGGTGCGCTGAGCACGGGCACATTCATTCTGGCCCGCGCCGGGTTGCTCGACGGCAAACGGTGCACCTTGCACTGGGAAACCATCGGTCAATTTTGCGAGGAGTTTCCCACCCTCGAAGTCACCAAAGAGCTGTACGTCAACCATGACAATCGCTGGACCTGTGCCGGTGGGACGGCGGCGATCGACCTCATGCTGGCGCAGATCGCGCAGGATCACGGCAACCAACTGGCCGCGAATATTGCCGAACAATTCCTGCATTCCCGGATAAGAGCGCCGCAAGAGCATCAACGGATGTCGGTCCAGTGGCGGTTCGGCATCCATGACCGGCGGCTCACGGCCGCCATTGCCGCCATGGAAGACAACCTGGAGAACCTGATCGGCATCGAAGAAATTGCCGACAGATGCAACCTGTCGCATCGCCAGCTTGAGCGTTTGTGGCACCAGCACTTCGGGATCACACCGAAAAAATTCTACCTGGAACTGCGGCTCAACCAGGCGCGGCGACTCTTGCGTGAAAGCACCCAAGCAATTGCCTGCATTGCCCATAGCTGCGGGTTCGTTTCCGCGTCACACCTGGGCGCCGCATACAGGCGTGTGTGGGGGTGCACGCCGGGGGAAGAACGGCGGAAATTTGATGATGCACATTCCTGAGGTGACGGCGGTTTTTTGATAGAAACCGTCGAGCCCAAGGCTCAAATAGCCTTCATGGGCGCGCTAAGGTTCATGACAAGTCCGGTGCCTGCTTCCAGATGCACTGCCAATAAAAACAACCAGGGCGTAAGAAGGGTGGACCATGGAAACATTGAGTTTCATTCTGGAAAACAGCAGCCTGATCAGCCGGCTGCTGGGGCAGCACCTGTTTATCGTCGCGGTCGCGGTGGGGCTGGCGATCCTGACCGGTGTGCCTATCGGCATCCTGATCAGTGAGCATCCCAGGACGCGCCGTGGGGTACTGGCCGTTGCTGCAGTGCTGATGACCATCCCATCCGCCGCGCTGTTCGGCCTGATGATCCCGGCCCTGTCGTTGATTGGCTATGGCATCGGCGTGGTACCCGCCGTAATTGCGCTGTTTCTTTATTCGCAACTGCCGATTATCCGCAATACCACCACCGCGATCGCCAACATCGACCCGGCCTTGCGCGAGGCGGCGATCGGGATGGGCATGTCCACCTGGCAGCGGTTGTGCAAGGTCGAACTACCGATTGCGGTGCCGCTGATCATGGCAGGTGTAAGGATGGCGACTGTGATCAATATTGGTATCGCGGCGATTGCGGCCTACATCGGCGCCGGCGGCCTGGGCAGCCTGATCATTCGCGGTATCGCGCAATCGGACCCCCGGCAGCTGTTGACCGGCGCCCTGGTGATCAGCGCCATTGCCATTGCAGCCGATTATGCGCTGTACGCCCTGCAGAGCAGGTTGACGCCAAAAGGCCTGAGCAAGCATGCAGTGGCAGCCGGCCGAATGAAGGAGGCGACCACATGATCCAGATCGACAACCTGAACAAGCAGTTCGGCTCGATAACGGCCGTCGAAGATGTCTCGCTCACTGTAGAGGAGGGCAAGATTTGCGTACTGCTCGGCCCGTCGGGCTGCGGCAAGACCACGACGTTAAAAATGATCAACCGGCTGGTAGCCCCCACATCAGGAACGATAAAAATCGCTGGCCGCGATACTTCAGAAATGGACAGCGTCAGTCTCAAGCGATCGATTGGCTACGTGATTCAACAAGTCGGCCTGTTCCCGAACATGACCATAGAGGACAACATCTGCGTGGTTCCCAACCTGCTGGGGTGGGATAAAACCAAAAGCCGCAAGCGCGCCGCCGAGTTGCTGGAAGTCGTTGCGCTGGACCCGTCCCTGTTCCTCAAACGCTACCCTTGCGAGCTTTCAGGCGGGCAACAGCAGCGCGTCGGAGTCGCCCGGGCGCTGGCTGCCGACCCTCCCGTGATGTTGATGGACGAGCCGTTTGGTGCGATTGATCCGATCAATCGGGAAGTGATCCAGGACGAGTTTATGCGCATACAGCGCCAGGTTAACAAGACCGTACTGTTTGTCAGCCATGACATCGACGAAGCGGTGAAGATGGCCGACTGCATAGCCCTTTTCCATAACGGCAAAATCGAGCAGTTCGGCTGCTCCGATGATCTTCTGGCCAGGCCCAATAGTGAGTTCGTGGCGAACTTCATGGGCAGCGACCGCATCATGAAGCGCCTGCGGTTGCTGCGCTCGGTGGATGTCGCCAGCAAGATCCCGCCTGCTGAGCCATCGCTGCCGGGCGGTGGCAACGGCGAGCGTTCTTCGCGAGCGCAATTGGTGGTCAAACCCCAGGACGACCTGAATCAGGTGCTCTCACAGCTCTTGGGTCGAGGCCAGAACTGGGCGTTATGCAACGACATTGACGGGCGTTTTATCGGCTATATACACCAGACCGACATCCTGGCCAGGCTGGTGGAAAACACTACGCCGGTAGGGCATTGACTATGCCCGACCTGATGCTCGGAATGTGGGCGGGGCTGCAGTTTTACTGGGGCGATATCACTTACCTGACGGTTCAGCATCTGCATATCGTCGCCGTCAGCGGCGTCCTGGCGCTGATCGTGGCGCTGCCCTTGGGCGTATGGATGAGCCGACCTTCGAAACAACGCTATGCCATGGCGTGCATGCAGTTGTTGAATGTGGGGCAGGCGATACCCAAGCTCGCCTTGCTGGCGCTGGCCATGAGTGTGATCGGGGTTGGCGGTGGTGCAGCAATCTTTGGCTTATGGGTCGCGACCTTGTTGCCGGTGGTGGTCAATACCTACGAGGGTTTGCGTGCGGTGCCGGAGCATCTGCTTGAGGCGGCCGAGGCGATGGGCATGACACCTGCGCAGCGGTTATGGAAGGTTGAAATCCCGAATGCGCTGAACGTCATTTTCGCCGGCATACGCACGGCACTTGCCATCAATGTCGGTACCGCGCCGCTGGCGTTCCTCGTCGGCGGCGGCGGCTTGGGTGAGCTTATTTTTACCGGTATCGACCTCAATGATTTTTCCATGATGTTAGCCGGTGCGGCAGCGACGGCTTTTTTAGCCATCGCGGTTGACCTGGGGTGCGGGGTGATCCAGCACGTCGTGGTGTCTCGGGGCTTGAGGCTGGCGGCGCGTGAATGAATGTGAAGACCATTGACCTACAGGAGATGCATGATGATTCATCGAACACTCATCTGTCTGATCGGCGTGCTGGGCTTTGTTCTCGGCAGCATTGGCAGTGTTTCTGCCAACAGCACGATAGTTGTGGGCGGCAAAAAGTTTACCGAACAGCAACTGGTTGCGGAAATGACCACGCAACTCTTGCGCGCTAATGGGTACAGCGTTGATAAACGCCCGGATCTGGGCTCATCCATATTGCGTGCGGCGCTGGAGAACGGTCAGGTCGACGTGTACTGGGAGTACACCGGCACTTCCCTGGTGCTTTACAACAAGGTCACCGACACCCTGGACGCCGACGAGACCTACAACCGGGTTAGTGCCCTTGATGCGCAGAAGGGCATCACTTGGTTAAACCGGTCAAAAGCCAACACGACCTATGCATTTGCCATGCGCGCTGAAGCGGCGCAAAAGCACGGTATCGCCACGCTCAGCGACCTGGCGAAGAACATAGGCGAGGGCGGCACCTACCAGTTCGCGAGCAATGCCGAGTTTTACTCGCGCTCCGATGGCTTGCGACCGCTGCAAGACCTGTACAAGTTCGAATTCGGGCGTAAAAACATTATCCGTATGGACGGTGGGCTGACTTATCAGGCGCTGCGGGACGGTCAGGTGGATGTGGCATTGGTGATGTCGACTGACGGGCGGATCCCGGCATACGATTTTGTGGTACTCAAAGACGACAAGGGTTTTTTCCCCAGCTATGCGTTGACCCCGGTGATTCGTACTGAGGTCTTCAAGCAACACCCTCAGCTGGGCGAATTGCTCAACGCACTGTCATCCAGGTTGGACGACGAAACCATAGCCGGTCTCAACTCCCGGGTCGACGTAGGTCGAGAGTCTATCGAGAGCGTGGCCAGAATGTTTTTGCAGCAAAATAGTTTGCTTTAGTCAGCACAGGTAGCGGCTGCGCGCCTCCCTGAGCAAGTCGCGCACCTGGTCAACGCGCAATGACAGCGTCATTTGCCGCTCATCGACGATGATTTCCGCCACGATCAATGCGCAAATCATCGGCGCGGTTACCAGCCAGTGCTCGTAACATTGGGTGGTCAGCGATACGAACACGCCAACAATCCACAACGCCAGCACCCACTTGGGGGCACGACGTTGCAGGGGCACCCAGAAGCGCTGCAACCTTTTCAAACGGGCCGTGTACAGCCTTAAGGAAGCTTCGAGTCGGGATATGTCATTGCTCATGTTTACCCTCGCTCAACGGTACGGGCGCAGCCTGGGAGTGTGGTTCCCAGCCAAGGCAGGTTGATCCGTTCAACTTCTACCCAATGCTCGCCGACAGGTTTTGTGCGGCAGCTTTTAAACGCAATGCACACCTGCCTTGCGTCCAATAAAGCAAAGTGCCGGTAACGGGGCGAGCGCTTGAACAGCCAAAAAAACATACGCATCGCCGTGCCTCGCTCAATCAAACGTGCCAACTGAGTTCAAACAGCGTGCCGCCGTTTTCCATGCGGCGGCAGGTCACGGCGCCGCCATGGGCGAGGGCGATGGCGCGCACCACGGCCAGGCCCAGGCCACTGCCGCCCTGGGCGCGTGAGCGGGAGTTTTCACCGCGTTGGAAGGCATCAAACAGGCGCGCGGCAAAACCTTCGTCGATGCCGGGGCCGTCATCGCGCACGCGCAGGTAGTTGAAGCCATCGCGGGTGCTCAGGTGCACGATGACATTGCCCGGTGTCGCGTGCCGCCGAATGTTATCCAGCAGGGCCAGCAACGCCTGGCGGATGCGCGCCGGGTCGCAGCGCAGGGTGCGGCGTTGCAGGTCCAATTGCAGCACAAAACCTGCGGCCACCAGGCTCGGTTCGAACAAGCGCACATCGTCTTCAATGCCTGTCGCCAGGTCGGCTTCTTGCAGGTTGAGTTCCAGGTAGCCACTGTCGCCCAGGCCCACCACGCGCATATCCTCGATCAAGCGCGTCAAGCCTTCGACCTGGCCCAGCAGGCTGTAGAACTGCGCGGTGTCGGGTTCGAATACACCCTCGGCCAACCCTTGCAGGCGCCCGCGCAGAATAGTCAGGGGCGTGCGCAGTTCATGTGCAATGGCGGCATTCCAGAACGCTTGCTCCTGCGCCATGCGCTGCAAGCGTTTGGCCATGCTGTTGAAGTCATTGACCAGGATCGCCGCTTCGCCGATCGACTGGTCACCGGCAACCGCCTGTACGTCCAGGTCGCCGTCGGCCAGTTTGCGCAGGTTTTCGGCCACGGAATTGAGCGGCATCAGAATGCGCCGCGACAGTTTCAGCGCCACAATCGAGCCCACCGCCAGGCTCACGCACGTGGTCAGGCCCATCCACACCCATTCAGCCTTGGCCGGCAGCCAGGCATCCACTTCGGCGTCGGTGAGCGGCCAGTAGGTCCATAGCAATGCATAAAAAATATACGAGCCGATCACCGCCAGGGCGATCACGCACAGCACCACGGCGCACATCGACAGGATGATCTGGCGGCTCAGGCCTTTGAGCCCTTTCACACCACGCTCCCGAACCGGTAGCCGACGCCACGGATACTGGTGGGCACACCCTGTACGCCGAGGTCTTCGAGCTTGCGCCGCAGTTTGCTGATATGGCTGTCAACCGTGCGCTCCAGGCTGTCGCTTTCCGGTGAACACTGGGCCAGCAACTCGGCGCGGCTGAACACCCGTTTCGGCGCCTTGGCCAGTTGCGCCAGCAAGCGGAATTCGGTGACGGTCAAGGCCAGCGGCACTCGGCGGCCGGCCAGCGTCACCGTGGCTTCGTAGCTTTCCAGGTCGATTTCAAACGCGTCCACCCGCAGCACCGTGGGGCAGGCGTGGCCGCGATAAGCGATGGAGCGGCGCAGGACCGCCTGGGTACGCGCCACCACTTCGGCCGGGTTGAACGGCTTGACGATATAGTCGTCGGCGCCGATGCGCAGGCCCATCAGCTTGTCCATGTCCTGGTCCTGCGCGGTCAGCATGATCACCGGCGTATGCCCGCGCTGGCGCACTTGCGCAAGGACCTGCCAGCCATCCACGTGGGGCATCAGCACATCCAGCAACACCAGCTCCGGCTTGAGCGCCAGGTGCATGTCCAGCGCCTGTTGGCCGTCACGCGCGTGGGCGGTGCGAAAGCCGCTACGTTTGAGGTAAGCCACCAGAATGTCGGCGATTTGCGGCTCATCCTCGGCAATCAGCACAAGGGCCTGGGGTTCTCTGACGCAGTCCGGGCGGGGCATCGATGCAACGGGGAAATCAGTCATGGTTTGCTCGGTGAATACGCGGCGAGCCTGTGCATCCCTGCGCTCGTGCTTATCTGCCTTATCGTGGCTGCCGGTCCATGGCCACGTTTGCCAGTAGTGATCATAGCTTCTGGGTGAGGGTGCTGGCCTCCAGGGCAGGAATCATCGTGTTCTCCTGGTAAATCTACGCAACGCTGAACGCAAGTGTGCGCAACCAGCGTGCGCTTTCATGGGAGGTTTTGTGGAGAAACGATGGAGACGGGCATTAATTTGTGCCCCAGCGTGTAGAAAGGCGGCATGGATTGACGATTAATACCTAAAAGTCCAATATGGAATTATAAGTACAAAAAAGCCTGTGCCTTCCTTTCTTCACGCTTGCCAAACCAACAACAACTTGCGAGAGAACGACCATGAAGAACCCCGCGCTGATCGCCGCACTGGCCCTGGGCCTGTTTGCCTCAAGCCATGTGCTGGCCGCCGAGAAAACCTTGCGTATCGGCATTGAGGCGGCCTACCCACCGTTCGCCTCCAAGACCCAGGATGGCAAGATCGTCGGGTTCGACTACGACATCGGTAACGCCTTGTGCGCGCAGATGAAGGTCAAGTGCGTGTGGGTGGAAGGTGAGTTTGACGGCCTGATTCCTTCACTGAAAGTGAAGAAAATCGACATGGCACTGTCGTCCATGACCATCAACGAAGACCGCAAGAAGTCGGTGGACTTCACCCACAAGTATTACTTCACCTCTTCGCGCCTGGTGATGAAGGACGGCGCGGTGGTGGATGACCAGTACGCCAGCCTCAAGGGCAAGACCATTGGCGTGCAGCGCGCCACCACCACCGACCGCTATGCCACCGAGGTGTTCGAGCCCAAGGGCATCAACGTCAAGCGCTACAGCAATAACGAAGAGATCTACATGGATTTGGCCTCGGGGCGCCTGGATGCGATTTTTGCCGACACCATCCCGTTGAGTGACTTCCTGTCGATGCCACGCGGCAAGGGCTACGCGTTTGTCGGGCCGGAACTCAAGGACCCCAAATACGTGGGCGAGGGCGCCGGGATCGCGGTGCGCAAGGGCAATACCGAGTTGGTCAGTGAGCTGAATACGGCCATCGACGGGATTCGTGCGAATGGCGAGTATCAGAAGATTTCACAGCAGTACTTCAAGTCCGATATCTACGGCGATTGAGGGTGAAACAGCAGCAGTAGAGCCATACTCGGTCACATGTGGGAGCTGGCTTGCCTGCGATGGCATCAACTCGGTATACCTGATGTACCGAGGTGTCTGCATCGCAGGCAAGCCAGCTCCCACAGTTGATCAGCGGTGTTCCAAGACCAGTCGCTCAGCCCTTCAATTCCTTGAGGTGCTTGTACACCGTCGCCCGACCCATCCCCAGCACATTCGCCACATAGTTCGACGCACTCTTGCCCTTGAACGCGCCCTCGGCATGCAACGCCAGCACCAGTTCACGCTTATGGTCGCGGGTCAGCAGGTTCAGGCTCAACTGACGCTCACGCATCCAGGCATGCAAAAAGGTATTGATGCGCTCCTGCCAGTCATCACGAAAGAGTGAATCGGGCTGCGGGATCAGCTTGCTCGGTGACAGGAACAGGTCCAGCGCCGCCTTGGCGTTTTCGAACAGCGAGATATTCAGGTTGATGCACAACACCGCCAGCCGACGACCTTTGTGGTCATGCAACACCGTGCTCAGGCTGCGGATTTTCTGACCGTCCCAGTTGAGCTTTTCGTACGGGCCGATATTCACTTCGCGGATGTCATCGCTGAGCATGTCCTCCAGCGACGATTCGTCACCAATGGCGCGTTTCGACAGGTTGTTAGCGATGTAATCGACCTTTTGCGTGCGCAAGTCATGCAGCACCACTTCGGCGTGGGGAAAGAACAGCGTGGCAATCGCATCGGCGATCGCCCGGAAGTTCTGCACAACGTTTTCTTGTTCGGCAATGCTCATCAATGCGGCTCCAGGCGGACGGGCGAGAGCATACCAGCGTCCAGGCCAAACCGCGTCAGTGGCTCCGGCAACGGCGCTCCACGCACCAGCGCCGCGCTGGCCTGGCCCATGGCCGGTGAGGTCTGGATACCATAACCGCCTTGCGCCGCGACCCAGAACAGCCCCGGCACCTGCGCGTCGAAGCCCGCGAGCAAATCACCATCAGGCACAAAACTGCGCAGCCCGGCCCACGTGCGGGTCGGTCGGCGGATGGTCAAGGTGGTGGCTTCTTCGATCTGGTAAATGCCCATGGCAATGTCCAGCTCTTCGGGTTGTACATCCTGGGGTTCGACCGGGTCGGCGTTGGCCGGCGAGCCGAGGAACATGCCTGCATCGGGCTTCATGTAGAAGGCTTCGTCCAGCGCCACCAGCATCGGCCACGCATGCGTGTCGACGCCCTCGGGCCCGGCGAAGATAAACGCCGAACGCCGCTTGGGCTGCAGGCCGATGGGCGCCGCCCCGGCGAGCCCGCCGATATGATCGGCCCAGGCGCCGGCGGCGTTGATGATGATCGGCGCGGTGTAGGTCGCGTCCTGGGTGCGTACCTGCCACAGGCCGTCGGCGTCACGGCTCAGGCCCAGTACATGGCTGTCGGTACGCACTTCGCCGTGATGGCGGCGGATGCCGCGCAAATAGCCTTGGTGCAGGGCATCGGTGTCGATATCGCTGGCGGTCGGGTCGAAGATGGCGCCGTGGACTTTTTCGCGACGCAAAATCGGCAGCCGTGCGCAGGCCTCATCGACACTCAGCCGTTCCACCTGCGCCACCGTGGCCTTGGCGCTCTGGTATTGGCGCTCGAGTTCCGCCGGGTCGCCGCTGAAATCCACGGTGATCTCCCCGCGTGGCGTCAGCAACGGGTGCTCACAGAAACCTGCCGGCGGGTTATCAAAAAATGCACGGCTGGCCAGGGTCAAGGCGCGCACTTGCGGCGTGCCATACGCCGCGGTGTAGAGCGCCGCCGAGCGCCCGGTGGAGTGATAGGCCGGGTGGTTTTCGCGCTCCAGCACCAACACTTTGCCATGCTGCGACAACCAGAACCCCGTGGATGCACCGGCAATGCCGCCGCCGATGATGATGAAGTCTGCATGGCTCATAAACATCTCCTTAATTAATGGTTAGCGCTGGGTTTGGTACAGGGCGTTGGCCAGTGCGACGTCTTCCAGGCCCAGGCCGATCGAGCGAAAAAACACGTGGCGGTCGTAGTCCGGGCGCTGCGCCATATCGCTGAGCAACTCCGGCAAGTCGCCGATCACGGCACGCTTGTCCCAACCGTGTTGCTCGGCGGCGATCAGCATCTCACCGGCCGCGCCCGGCGTGGTCTGGCGATAGTCGCAGAATATATGCATGGCTTGCAGGCTGGCCGGCGGCACTTCATGGGCGCGTGGCGCATTGGTGCTTATGGAGGTGATCAGCGCTGGCTTGCGCAAACGCGCCGGGTCGAGCACCGGGCCGGCCGATGAGGTACACAGCAGGATCACATCGGCATCTTCCACGGCGCTGTCACAGCTGTCGGCCAGGGTCAGGCGTGGGTCCAGGCCTTTGAGGTGGGCGAGGGTGTCGACGCTGGCGTGGCCCAGGCTCGGTGAATACAGGCGGATGTGCTGCCAGTCGCGCAGGTTGCGCACATAGTGCAGGTGCGCTTGCGCCACCTTGCCACTGCCGATAATCGCCAGGCGCCGCGCGGCAGCAGGCGCCAGCACATCCACCGCCAATGCAGTGGTGGCAGCGGTGCGCGCGGTGGTCAGCTCGGCCGCATCGCACAGCAACAGCGGCTGGCCAGTGTGCATCGACATCAGCAGGGTCCAGGCCGTCACCAGTGGGCCTTGCTCGCGCACGATGTAGGGCGACGTCTTGACCCCATACACACCCTCGTCGGCCAGCACGCCCAGGTAGTTGATAAAGTCGCCGGCCCCGTGCGGGAACTCCACCAGCTGCTGCGCCGGCTGCACCGCCAGCCCGGCCGCCAGGTCGCGGAACAGCTTGTGCAGGATGTGGGGCACATCGACTTGGGCAAGCAATTCACGGGCCTGGGCCTGGTTCATGACAAGGGGCGTGCTGGACATGGCAATCTCCGCAGATAAACTAATTTGTCCATTATGGACATTTAGTTCTATAGAGCAATATCCAGGCACGGATTTAGGATGCACCGGCAAGCGCAGAGGTCCAACTGACAGGACCGCCCCCACAGTTTTTATTGTGTTCAGGCAGGCGGGATTCAGATCGTTCCCACGCTCTGCGTGGGAATGCCGCCTGGGACGCTCCGCGTCCCGCCCTCAGCATTCAAGTTCTGCGCAGGTGTGACGCGGAGCGTCACGGGCTGCATTCCCACGCGGGAGCGTGGGAACGATCTAACTGACAGAATCGATCAACTGTGGGAGCAGGCAGGCGGGGCTGTGGGTTTCAGGCACTCGATGGAGCGGTCCACGGTGGTCTTGGCCATCTCCAGCAAATGCCACACCGCCAGAATTTTCGCGCGCTGGGGACTGGCCAGCAAATCACCGCAATTGAGTGCAGTAGCTGAAGCACTGTCGAGCAAGCTGGCGGTGTAGAGCAGGGCGTCTTCGAAGCTCAGGTCTTCGATTTTAACGCCGTTGGAGGGCAGGTAATGGTCAATGGCGCGGTTGAAGGCGGCGCGGTCTTTGGCGGCGTTGCGGGGTGGGTCGGGGACGACTTTTTTCATGGTGTTGCTCCTGGATGATCAAGGAGCCGACACACTTCGCGACTAAACGTAGGGTGGCAGCTGTACGCAGGTTAGTCGACCGGTCAGGAGCATCCGGCGCGCCCGAAGGCGCCCTGCGCACAGCCACCATAAAGCATTGATGGGACGATGCGCCTACTCCTAAATCCGGGCGACTAAACCCGATCACTGATAAGCAGTGACGGGCCGCAGACTAGCCATCGATTCGAGCAGGCACAAGGCGGCAAGGATTGTCTAGGAAACGTCCTGCAATTTAAAGAGACGCGGCCTGCTGGCCCTTTAAAAACCATGAGCAAATGCCACTAGCCTCGCCATTTTTGTAGGTGTCTATTCCTGGCGATGTAGGCAACTTCCCAAATATCACTCAGCCTTCCCGACCTTGTGTCCAGGGCCTGTTCGCCTGCTTATATTCCGATGCCATCTTCATTGCATTCAGGGATACGAAGCATGGCGCAGGGCTATATCAACGACCGCCTCACGGACTACCTCAGTTTGAAAACCCAGTTGATGGGGCATGCCCCGGGCCGGCAGCGTGCCGATCATTTCGATGTGTTGAACCGGCACCTGCGTCATGGGCTGGTGAGGCCGGGGCAGTTGGTGATTATTCCCGATCCCTACAGCGTGACCTGCTCACTGGAAGAGGCCTGGCTTGTGCGCCATGCCGAGGCCATCAGTCGGGAGCTGGACGCGCGCGTTGCAACCCAAGTGGTCAACAACTATGACTTGCTGCAAAGCCTTCTGGGGTACGGCTCGTTGGGAGTGGGCAGCGCAACATCGGCGTGGGCGCGGCATCTGGACGAAGTGGCGCAGACGCTGGAAGAAATTGAGCGGCTGCACCAGCGCCTGAAAACCTCAGGTTTGGAGCGTGAGGCTTTTTTGCGCCAGCGCCAGGCGCTGTTTGGGCTGCTGGACACCCAGTTGCAAGGCGCGGCGCGATTTGGCACGGGGTTGCGTGGTAATCAGGCGCTGAAAAAGATATTGGGAATTTCAACCAAAAGCTATCTGCACAAGGGTGAGATTGCCGGGTATGCGCAGCGGATGCGGAGCATTGCGCAGACCTCGAAGTGGTTGGGGAAGGGCACCTATGTGGGCTTGGCACTGGACGTGGGCGTGGCCGGGTTGGAGATCAAGGAGGCGTGTGTGGAGGGGCGCGAGGCGCAGTGTCGGCGGGCGAAGTATGTGGAGACGGGGAAGTTGGGGGGCGGCGTGGTGGGGGCTTATGTGGGAGGGACGGTAGGCGCGAAAATAGCCCGACTCGGCTGTAAGGTGTTTTTGGGGGTAGTGGCTAAAGGAAACGGGGACCTGGCCTGCGCAGTGATTGGCGGCGCTGCGGTAGGGTATACAGGAGGCACCTTATTCGGCGCTGGCGGCGCCTTTCTAGGCGGGCAAATCGAAGAGATCGACGGTGATTTGATCTTCCAACCAGAAGGCGCTTAAGCATGGATTTTCAACTCGCCCTGGCAATTTTTTTATGCGTAGGGGGGCTAATTTTCGCAGGGCTGACTTTATACGCTGAGTACACAAAGCTCGAAGCGCTGGAAAGCTACTTCAGTGAAAACAAGGTGGTCTGCGACAACAAACGGTTTTGGGGTAGAAACAAGCATATCGACAGGTTTCATCGCATGCTCCTGATCACAGAGCTGTTAGGCATGCCTAAATTTCACATCAAAAGAGGCGAGGTGACCGAGGCTGAACTGGCTTCCGTTCCCCTTTCCCTCAAGCGTTGGGCGTTGTGGCCGTATCATTTTGGGATGGTATTGGTCGCTGGCGCTGTTCTCTGGGCCTACTTGTATGGCTGGTAGCCTGCGGCCATCAGATCGTTCCCACGCTCCCGCGTGGGAACGCATCCCGTGACGCTCCGCGTCACACCTGCGCGGAACTTGAATGTTGTGAGCGGGACGCAGAGCGTCCCAGGCTGCATTCCCACGCAGAGCGGGGGAACGATCTGTTAGCGCATGTGCAGGATAATCGGGCTACTGCTCGCCGGGTCCGTATGCCCGCGCAGCTTGTTCACCGCCGCAGCCTCCACCGCGCCGCCGTTGTTGCCCCATGTGCCGCGCACGTAGCTCAACACCTGGGCGATTTCCTGGTCGGACAATTGCTCGCGGAACGCTGGCATGCGGTACGCGTCCGGCAGACCGGCGGTCACGATGCGTTGCGAGCCATTGAGGGTGATGTTGATCGCCGAGGCGCTTTCCTTGGCCAAGGCTGAGGTGGCACCGGCCAACGGTGGCATCCACTCCGGCTGGCCTTTGCCGTCGAGGCCATGGCAGGAGGCGCAGCGGGTGGCATAGGTGTGGGCACCCGGAGCGCTTGTGTCGAGCGCTGCCGTCTGGTATTGCCACGGCGAACCGTCACGTTGCGGGTCGCCCGGCAGCGACTTGAGGTAACGCGCAATGGCCGCCAGGTCGTCGTCCTGCATGAACTGCGTGGAGTTGTTGAACGCCTCGGTCATCGAGCCATACACCACCGCGTGTTTATTACGCCCGGTCTTGAGGAACTGCACAATCTCCGGCTCGCTCCAGCGGCCCAGCCCGGTGTTGTGGTCCTGGCGCAGGCTCGGTGCATACCAACCGTCGAGCAAGGCACCGGCGAGGAACGGCGCGCCGGATTCGTCCAATGCCTTCTCGTTAAACGCCAGCCCACGCGGTGTGTGGCAACTGCCGCAATGGCCGGGGCCTTGGACGATATAGGCGCCACGGTTCCACAACGCATCCTGCTCGGGTTTGGCGGCATAGGTTTTAGTCGGCGCGAACACGCCGTTCCACAGCGCGATAGGCCAGCGCATATTCAGTGGCCACGGAATGCTGCTGGGGATGTTCGGCTCGCTGGCCGGTTGCACGCCCTGCATGAAAAACGCATACAGCGCACGCATGTCGTCATCGCTGAGTTTCACGTAGGACGGGTAGGGCATGGCCGGGTAGAGCCGTCGCCCACCCGGTGCCACACCGTGGCGAACTGCGCGGTCGAAGTCAGCCAGGCTGTAGGTGCCGATGCCGACGTTTTTGTCGGGCGTGATGTTGGTGGCATGAATGGCGCCCAGCGGCGTGGCCATTTCCAGGCCGCCGGCAAACGGCGCTTTGCCCGGCAGGCTGTGGCAGGCCACGCAATCACTGACGCGGGCGACGTATTCGCCACGGCTGACCAGGGTCGGGTCGGCGGTGGCGTTGGCCTGTTCAAACGGTGAGGCAGGTTGACGGGTGACGTACCAGGCCAGCAGGCCGGCGGCGACCGCACCGGCCAGCACCAGCCAGCCAGCGGTTTTAGCCAATCGTTGGTTGTTCATAGGCGTTCCTTGTCGGTCAGGCGAAGGTGTAGCGGCTCAAGGGCAGGCTGCGGATGCGCTGGCCGGTCAAGTGCGCCACCGCATTGGCCACGGCAGGCGCCACTGCAGGTAGCGGCGGCTCGCCGATACCGCCCATCTTTTCGCCGCTCTCGACGATCTTTACGTGCACCTTGGCCATCCGCGAGGGTGGCAGGATCGGGTAAAGGTCGTAGTTGCGCGCCCGTGGTTTACCGTCCACGTACACCGCTTCTTCCACCAAGGTTTGTGACAAGCCCAATGCTACGGCGCCATTGACCTGGGCCTCGATGATCGCCGGGTTGACGATGCTGCCAGGGTCGATGGCTTCCCAGATGTTATGCACCTTGACCTGGCCGTTTTCGATCGACACTTCGGCAACCACCGCCGCATGCGAGCCAAAGGGCGAGGCCATGGCCACGCCACGGGCACGCCGGCTGCCGTCTTCGGCGGTATACGGGCCACGTTTCCAGCCACCGGACAACTCGCCCACCGCTTGCAGCAACGTGGTCAGGCGTTTGTTGTCGCGCAGCAGGTGCAGGCGCAGCTCGTACGGGTCATGGCCGCCTTTGTCGGCCAGTTCATCGAGGAAGGCTTCGTAGAAAAAGTCATTCAGCGAGTTGCCCACCGAACGCCAGTAGCCGAGCATGGTCGGGCCTTTGACGTAGATCTGGGCGATGCGCTTGTTTGGAATCGCGTAGGACTTGCCCGACAACCCTTCAAGCGCCGTCGGGTCGATTTTATCGCCCTGTTTGCCGGCGATGGCCTCGGATGGGCCTTCGGTGGCGCTCACGGCTTCGATGGCCACCGGCAAGCCTTTGTCATCCAGCGCAGCGCGGAACTTGACCACCGCGACCGGGCGCAGCACATCGCGCAGGAACTCTTCTTCGCGGCTCCAGATCAGCTTGACCGGGCGGCCCACGGCTTTGGCCAGCGCGACAGCCTGCGGGTACGGGTTGGCCGAGTCATACAGGAAATGCCGGCCGAAAAAGCCGCCCAGCAACGGCGAATGCAGGGTGATCTTCGACACATCCAGCCCGGTGCGCTTGGCGATGTCGGCGCGGAACATGTCCGGCGCCTGGTTCGGCAGCCAGACTTCCAGCGTGCCATCCGGGTTATAGCGCGCCAGGGCCGATGGCGGCTCCAGTTGGGCGTGGTTGACGTACTGGTTGTGGTAGGTGGCTTCGACCTTGGTCTTGGCGTTTGCCAGCGTGGCGTTGACGTCGCCTTCGTTCTCTTCGTCGCGTGCCGGGCCTTGCTGGGCGGCGAGGAAGTCACGGTATTTGTCGCTGGAAAAGTCTGCTGGCATAGCGCGCACTGTAGAGTCGGCCGCTGCTTCCAGCCATTCGACCTGAATAGCTTCTACTGCACGCTTGGCGTGCCACCAGCGCTCGGCCACCACGGCCACGGCGCCAGGCAGTTGATGCACCGAGTGCACGCCCTTCATGGCTTCGACTTGGGACTGATTGCGCAGGCTGCCCACGGTCATGCCCAGGCGCGGCGCATGCTGTACGGCAGCGTGGAGCATGCCGTCGACCTTGAGGTCGATGCTGTATTGCGCCTTGCCGGTGGATTTGTCGTAGGCATCCAGGCGTTTGACCGGCTTGCCGATCCAGCGGAACTGGCTCGGGTCGCGCAGGGTGATGGTGGACGGGTCAGGCACCGGCATGTCGAGGGCGCGGCTGGCCAGTTCGCCATACCCCAGCGAGCGGCCCGAGGCGGCGTGTACTACGCGGCCGGGTGTGGTGGTCAGTTGCGCGACCGGCACGCCCAATTGCTCGGCACCGGCCTGCAACAGCATGGCGCGGGCCAGGGCGCCCAGGCGGCGCATCACTGGGTAACTCATGCGCACCGACATGCTGCCGCCGGTGATGCGCATGCCGTTTTCCATCACCACATAGGCATCGCCCGGTGGCGCGGCCTCGACGATGAAGGTGGCGGGGTCGGCGTCCAGTTCTTCACCGACAATTTGCGCCATGGCGGTGTGGGTGCCTTGGCCACCTTCCATAAAGGGGCTGAGCAGGCGCACCGTGCCGTCCGGCCGAATCTCCAGAAACGCCGGCACCTGCGTGCCGCGCTCCGTAGGGTTGGCGGTGGCAGCAAAGGCGCGGCCGCCACCCAGCGGCAGGCCGAAACCAATCACCAGTGCACCTACGGCGGTGCTGGCCAGAAAACGCCGGCGCGACAGGTTGACCGGGTCGCCCAGGGCCACATCAAGCAGTTCGTTGCGCGTATTCATCAGACGCGCTCCTTCTGCTGGGCCAAATCCCGCATGGCCGTGTAGATGGCGTTATAGGTGCCGCAGCGGCACAGGTTAACCATCGCCGCATCAATTTGCGCGACCGTCGGCGCGGGCGTGTGCTTGAGCAGCGCCGTGGCCGCCATCACCTGCCCGGACTGGCAATAACCGCATTGCGCCACTTGATGTTCGACCCAGGCGGCGACCACCTGCTTGCCCACCGCATCGTCCTCAATGGCCTCGATGGTCGTGACCTCGCGGCCGACCACGCCCGCCACCGGCGTGACGCAGGAGCGCACCACATTGCCATCTACCAGCACCGAACAGGCCCCGCACTGGGCCAGGCCGCAACCGTACTTGGTGCCGGTCATGCCGAGGTCGTCGCGGATCACCCACAGCAGCGGCGTGTCGGCGTCGGCATCGACCTGGTAGGTCTTTTGGTTGATACGTAATTCCATGGCGGGTTCACCTGCTGATCATCGGTTGGTGGTGCTGAGCTCTTTTGAACTCTTATAAGAATGTTGGACTCGTGGCCCATCGTTGCACTCTAGACCACGGCGCAAGGGCTATCTATCCGCCAGTCGATAAGTCGGAGGATCAGGCAAGTATTTCGCAGGAATGCACTACCGGCGGCTTGATCGTTCCCACGCTCCGCGTGGTAACGCATCCTCTGACGCTCTGCGTCACGGCGTTAGTAGCGGGACGCGGAGCGTCCAGGGCGGCATTCCTTTGCGGCGCGTGGGAACGATCCTATAGGCACCCCTTTGCGCGTATTGATCGTTCCCACGCTCCGCGTGGTAACGCATCCTGTGACGCTCCGCGTCACGGCGTCAGAAGCGAGACGCGGAGCGTCCAGGGCGGCATTCCCACGCGGAGCGTGGGAATGCTCCTATAGGCACCCCTTTGCGCGTAGGCAACGTCTGATCCGACCCGGCTCGCCGCACTTTTTTTGATTCTGCTGATCTACCCCTGTCACGACCCCGCTCATTCAGAGCGTGGGCAACAGAACCAGACCCGGTGCCGATGGATCAAACCTCACATGCTTTTTTCACGCGCTGGCCGTTGTTGTCAGCGGCTCTATTAGCACTGTTTACCAGCGGTTGCAGCCAGCAGCAGGGCCGCGATATCGCCAGCCAGTTCAGCAATGGCAGGCCCGATGAGTTCTTCCAGACCAGTGTCGACCGCATGGCGACCTTGGGTATGCGCGACAACCTGCAGAGCCTGTATCTGCTGATGAACAAACTCTACCTGCGCAACCCCAGCCAATGGCGCCAATCCGGATACCCGGATGCGGTGAGCGCCGCGCGGGAAATCCGCCAGGCCATCGAGCAGCAGCACCCGCTGCCGGCCCTCGGCGAGCGGCGTGATCTGGCGGCCTTGAGCTACTCGTTAAGCCCGGATTTTAAAGGCGACCGGGTCGGCGCGTTTATCTACGCGATCGGCAGCATGCTGGTGACCGCCCACGGCGGCCGCACCCAGTTTTATATGACCGACTCGATCAACCCGCAGTTTGTCAGCAACGCCGCACGCAACATCGAAAAAGCCACCTGGCTGCTCAGCCAGCGCCAGGACGCCAACGGGGTGTTGCTGCTGTTTTCCAACGAGATATCGGAGGAGGGCAGCAACCTCAGCTTTGCGGTGGAGTTCGGCAAAGTGGTGGCGCGCCTTGACCTGCTCGCGCAGATGCTCGATGAGCGCTACCGACGTGTGGCGCTCAACTATGCGCAGAGCTTGCTGCTGATGAATTTCTTGCCGGTGCAGTAATGTAGGTACGGCATGTCCCTTTCAAGTGTAGGAAAGGGCCTATCTTGAGCCCCCACGCTTGAAACACCCCTCGGTGGGCAATAGCCTCGGGCTTTTCTCAACGGATGAGTGCCTACCTTGGGTAAGCGAAAAACGGTTTGGCCTACGGATCGCGAGGTTCGCCTGCGATTTATCCTCTTTGCAGTGATCGATGTGGCAAGCGCCCAGGGGGTCCCTGCCGAGGTGTTATTGAGCGCACATAAACTGTTGCGCGACTCGCCGGCGGAGTCTCAGTTACGTAAAGCCCTGGCTGACATCCTGGCGTGCGATGAAATGGCGGGGTTCAGTTTCCCCTGGGGGTCTGAGGCGGATGATTTTATGCGCACGATCGAACCGCTGACGAACGAGGCTGATTACCAGAAATTGCCCACGGGTTAGATCGTTTATTTCCTTAAGTGAGGTGGCAAGGCTTTAATCGCATATCCATCTTGGCGTTAATGCAGTGCCAGTAGCGACTTTGTATGTCTTTGCATCGCTTCATCTGTGTTCACGTACGGCTTCGCTGTAGGGGTCACCCAAGCAAACTCCCGAACAGCCATTTGCGCTGCTCTGCCGGCGTCTTGCGCCGTCGCTCGGTGGCTCTAGAATCGGCGCCAGAACTTAGCCATTTCCTGTCGATTACGGAGTTTCGAACATGATGAACGCAATGCAGATGCCGATGAACACGTCCATGCCAATGATGCCGATGATGGGCATGCCGATGATGATGGCGACCATGAAGTGCGAAATGGCGGGCGACGCCATGATGTGCACCATGAAGCCGGCGGCCGGTATGGACATGGCGCAGTTCAAGACCAACGCCGAGATGATGGCGATGATGATGAACTGCGGCATGCCGATGATGATGCAATGCGCAAACATGTCGATGCTGTGCATGTCGGCCGATGCCATGAAGATGATGGCTGACATGAACATGCCGATGATGGGCATGTCGATGCCGATGCCGATGCCGATGATGAAATGCATGATGGAATGCAGCGTGATGGGCGACAGCATGATGTGCAAAATGATGCCGATGCCAGGCATGAGCATGGCCATGATGGAAAACTGCTGCATGCTCATTAACAAGCTGATGAACGACTGCGCCATGCCGATGATGATGAGCTGCAACGGCATGCCGATGATGTGCTGCACCTGCTGATCGCTGCTGTGTAACACAGGTGCAAAAAGCCCCGACTTGTCGGGGCTTTTTGCATTCAGTCCAGGCGTTCCGGGTAGGTGATCACCAAAAATGCCACCGCCTCGCTGTCCGCCGGGTTGCGGTAGCGGTGGGGCTGGTCGGCGTAGAACAGGATCGAGTCGCCGGTGGAGAGCAAGTAGCGCTCATCGTTGACGCTGACTTCCAGTACGCCCTGGGCCACCACCAGGTTTTCCTGAATGCCGGGGCCGTGGCCGGCAGAAATTTCTTCGCCGAGCGCACGCAGGCGGATTTCGTAAAATTCCGATTGACGCGCGGTATCAAAGGGAAACAACGCACGGCTGATAAATGCCCCGTCGGCACTCACCAGACGTTTGCTCTGTTGCGCCGGCAACACCTCGACGCCTTCAAAGGCACGGTCCTCCAGAAAGGCCGCGACCGACACCTTCAAACCTTTGGCGATTTTGCACAGCACCTTGATCGAGGGCACGCTGCGGCCGGACTCGATTTGCGCCAACATCGCACGGCTCACGCCGCACGCGCGTGCCAGCCCGTCCAGCGAGAGGTGGCGTTTACTGCGTAAACGTTGCAGGTTCTGCGCCACGCACAGGCTGGTGTCGTCATCCTCAATCACAGGCTTTGGCAGTGTTTCGGCTGATTCGGGCAGTACCTGTAAAAAAATCATCGGCGTTACGCCCGGCGCGTATCACTGGCGGGCGCGGTGTGGGCGGTGAACACCGCAAGCCCCGCGCGTGCCGCGTACATGGCCCACATCAGCTCGGCCGCTGCACGCGCCTGGCGGCGTTTGCGGTGGAGGGTCAAGTCAATAACGCTGGCGGATGTGTGCATGGCGGGATCTCGTGAGCGACTCAATGACCCCACAGTAATGCGTGCTGGTTATTTCTTTAAATACTGAGTTTGCATGTGTTAATGCAATTTTGGACTTAGAAAATAATCCCGGTCCGATGCTGTTGTGGGAAGGGTCTGGTCCGTTAATAAGGAGTGACCTGGCGAGCCTGCCTGGCTTCCCATCACTGTTCGCGTGATGGCCCAGGCTTTGTCACGCCCCCGAATGCCAAGGATTTAACCCCATGTTGTTGCGCCAACCCCCATTGCTGTTTGCTGCCCTGACCTTCAGTTCACTGGCGCAAGCCGACACCCTGCAACTGGCCCCGGTCGAAGTCTCCAGCAGCGAGGCCAGCGCCGGTGAAGTGGCCCAGGCACAGCTCAAGAGCGTGCCCGGCGGCACCAACTTCATCGATATGAGCAGCGTGCAGCTGGGACGCGTCAGCACCAACGAAGACGTGTTCAAGTACCAGGCCGGCGTTTACGCCAAAGCGGCGAATAATGAAGGGGTGAAGCTGTCGATCCGCGGTTCCGGCCTGAACCGCAGCCCCGGCTCCCACGCCTCGGGCCTGTATGAAATGCTCGACGGTTTGCCGCTGACCGGCCCCGGCGGCACGCCTTATGAACTCAAGGACCCGCTGTGGCAAAGCCGCGTCGAGGTGCTGCGCGGTGCCAACGGTTTTGACCAGGGCGCCCTGGCCCTCGGTGGCTCGGTCAACTATGTCACGCATACCGGTTATGACGCGCCGAAGTTGCAGGTGCGCTATGAAGTGGGCAGTCGCGGTTATGCCCAGCGCGAAATCAGCTCCGGCCAGGTGCTGGGCGACGCCGACTACTACATCAGCCTCACCGACTCCGAATCCGACGGCTACCAGCACCAGAGCGCCGGCACCGGCAAGGGCATCGCGGCCAACTTTGGCTACCGCTTCAACCCGGACCTGGAGACGCGCTTCTATTTTCGCTACCGCGAAACCACCAACGACAGCCCCGGCAAGCTGACGCGCTACCAGATCAGCCATGACCCAAGCGCCGCCAACCGCCTCAACGCCGCCCGCGACTCGAAGCGCCTGCAGCCGGGCTCGACCTGGATCGCCAACAAAACCACCTTGCAGCTCGATGACAGTTCCCGCGTCGAGGTGGGGCTGGCCTACCACGATTACCCGATGGATTTGCGCGAAGGGCTCAACCGGCTGAAAGTCGCCTACACCGATGTGAGCGGCACCCTGAACTACATCCGCCAGGACAGTTGGTTTGGCCACGACAGCAAAACCACCGTTGGCCTGCGTACTACCCAGGCGATGCCGAACAACGGCGCTTCGGAATATGTGCGCGTGCCTTCGAACAACCCCGCCACCTATTACGCCCCCGGCACCAAAACCCGCGACTACAGCTACCTGGGTTCCGACACGGTGTTGCATATCGGCAACGAGCTGGAGCTGGCGCAAGACCTGTGGCTGACCACCGGCCTGGCGGCGATCTACACCCGCCGCGAAACCCAGGTCAGCTACCCCGAAGGGCAGGCGCCGCTCAGCCAGCATGATTGGGACTACGCGCCGCGTATCGGACTGCGCTATGACTTCACCCCGCAGTTGCAGGTGTACGGCAACCTGAGCCGTTCGGTGGAGCCGCCCCACGCGTGGTCGATGATCTGGGGTTCCAACAAGTACTTTTCGGGAGGCCCCGCTAACGGACTGGCCCGCGAAGGCGTGAGCTTGCGCAATCAGACCGCCACCACCTTGGAGATAGGCGGGCGCGGTGAGCAATGGTTCGGCCAGTGGGACCTGGCGCTGTACCGCTCCGAAGTGCGTCACGAACTGCTCACGGTGGAAACCCAGGCGCAGACACAGACCAGCAGCGCCGTGATCGCCGAAGCCAACGCCAGCCCCACCGTGCACCAAGGCGTGGAGCTGAGCCTGCTCAGCCCACTGTGGGATGGCGGTGGTAATGGCCAGGTGGCCTTGCGCCAGGCCTATACCTACAGCGATTTCCACTACCGTGACGACGACCGCTTCGGCGCCAACACCTTGCCGGGCATCCCCAAGCATTACTACCAGGCGCAAGTGCGCTACAGCCACCCGACCGGTTTCTACACCAGCCTCAACACCGAGCATGCTTCACGGGTGGCGGTGGATTACGCCAACTCTTACTACGCGGCGGCGTACACAACCCTGGGCGCCACTTTCGGCTATGACGCGCCGAAACAGGACTGGCAAGCCTGGGTTGATCTGCGCAACCTCACCAACCGGCGTTATGCCAATACCGTCACCCCGGGTTATGACGACAAGGGGGTGGATGTGGCGCGCTCTACACCGGCCGATGGTCGCGGTGTCTATACCGGTATGTCGTGGAGTTGGCGTTAAGCCAATTTGACTGTCAGCTAGGTCAAAGTGTGGGAGCAGAGCTTGTGTGGACGCCTGGCTGTTGTGGGAGCTGGCTTGCCTGCGATGGCATCACCTCAGTTCAACTGAATGACCGAGGCGTCTGCATCGCAGGCAAGCCAGCTCCCACACAAGCCAGCTCCCACACAGACCAGCATCCATCCAGATCACCTCCCACACAAGCCCGCCCACAGCACCGGCCCACCCGAGTGGCCCTTGCCCCGTCGCCGTTTTACTGGCATTGTTCGCGCAATTGGTAATATTTCCCATTTGAGAAGTTTTTGCGCATGCATGACATTCCGGCCGCGCCGGGCGATTGCGCCCGTCAGCAGACCCTTACGGCGATGTACAGCGAGCACCATGGCTGGTTACATGGCTGGCTGCGCAAAAAACTCGGGTGTTCCCAGTACGCCGCCGACCTGGCCCACGATGCGTTTATCCGCGTGTTGATGCTGGCCGAGCCGCACACCATCAAGGAGCCTCGCGCCTTTCTCGCCACTACTGCCGGGCGCCTGTTGATCGATGGGGCGCGGCGCCGGAACATCGAAAAGGCCTACCTGCAAGCCTTGGTGGTGCAGTGCGAAGACGCCGGCATGCCCGACCCGGCCGCCATCCACGTGGCGCTGCAAGCCCTGGAGCGCATCGCCGAGATGCTCGCCGGCCTGCCCGCAAAAACCCGTGAAGCCTTCCTGTTAAGCCGCCTGGACGGGCTCACCTACAGTGAAATCGCCGCACGCCTTGAGGTGTCACCCAGCACGGTCAAAAACTACCTGTCCACCGCGCTGGTGCATTGTTACCACAGCCTGTACGCGGCGGACCCGTTACCGTGAACTCCGAACAGATCATTCAACAAGCGGCGAATTGGCTGACGCGGCTGCACGACGAAGACGTCAGTGATGCCGAGCGTCACGCTTTCAACACCTGGTGCCAGGCCGACCCGCGCCATGCCGTGGCCATCGAGCGCATGCGCTCGCTCTGGGGCAACTTCGACACCTTGCCCGCGCAACCGGCACGCATCGCCTTGAATCGCGCCTTTGCGCCACGACGTTCGCGCAGGGTGCAGGCCTTGGGTGTGCTCGGCGTAGTGCTGTGCGGCTGGTTCGGTGTGCAGCACATGCCGGTGTGGATGGCCGACCAGCGTACCGGTGTCGGCGAGCGCCGCCAGGTCGCCCTTGAAGACGGCAGCCAGTTGCAGCTCAACAGCAATTCGGCGGTGGACGTGAAATTCGACGGCCATCAGCGCGTGATCGAACTGCTGCAAGGCGAGCTATGGGTTGACGTGGCCAGGGACGCGCAACGGCCGTTCGTGGTGCGTACCGATCAAGGCACGGCCACGGCCTTGGGCACGCGTTATCTGGTCAAGCGTGCGGCGGACGGCAGCACCGTGGTTACGGTGATCGAGTCCACTGTGGCGGTCCAAGGTGACACGGGCGAGGGCGTCAAGGTCACGGCCGGGCAGCGCACGGTTCTGGATCATGGCCACGCGGGGCCTGTACAGGCGACCGGCAGCGCCGATCCGGATGCCTGGACGCGAGGCCTGCTCAAGGTCAACGACCAACCGCTGAGTGAGGTGCTGCAAACCCTGGCCAGCTACCGTCATGGCTTGGTGCGCTTCGATCCCCAGGCGTTGAAAAACCTGCGCGTTTCCGGGGTGTTCAAGCTCGATGACACGGCGGCGGCGCTCTCGGCGCTGGCCGATAACCTGCCGATCCGGGTGGAGTACTTCACCGACCTGATGGTGGTGGTCAAACCGCGCTAGCTCAACCTTCGTGCTGGCGCAGGCGCTTGTACAGGGTGTTGCGGCTCACACCCAGTTCCCGCGCCAGGTGCGAGATGTTGCCGCCCGCCGCTTTCAGGCGCTGGGCCAGGTCGCTGCTGTCTTCCACGCTTGCATGGGTGGGCAAGGGCGCCGCCAGGTTCAGGTCGACGAAGAAATCATCCGGCAGATGCTCCGGTCGCACCGGCTGCTCCTCGGCCATTGCCAGCGCCACCTGCAACACGCTGCTGACCTGGCGCAGGTTGCCCGGCCACGGGTGTTGCTCGAACAAGGCCAACACTTCGGCACTCAGCCCGGCCCATTGGGTCGGCTCACGGTGCTGCTGCCACAGCTGCTGGAACAGTGCCTGCTTGTCGGTACGCTCGCGCAAGGGCGGCAGCTCCAGGGTCAGCCCGCCGATGCGGTAGTACAAGTCTTCGCGAAAACGCCCGGCCTGCACCCAGTCGCGCAGGGCACGGTTGGTGGCCGAAATAATGCGCAAGTCCACCGGGAACAGCTCGCTGCTGCCCACCGGCTGCACGCAGCGCTCCTGTAGCACCCGCAGCAAGCGGGCCTGGGTCGGCAGCGGCATATCGCCAATTTCATCCAGAAACAGCGTGCCCTTGTCCGCCTTGCGGATCAGGCCGATGCTGCCTTTCTGGTTGGCGCCGGTGAAGGCGCCTTTTTCATAGCCAAACAGCTCGGACTCGACAAGTTCGGCGGGGATCGCTGCACAGTTCACCGCAATGAACGCCTGTTTGCTGCGCGAACTGGCCTGGTGCAAGGCTTTGACGAACACCTCTTTGCCGACGCCGGTCTCGCCGTGAATCAACAACGGAATGTCTTTTTCCAGCAAGCGCTCGGCCTGGCGCACGGCCTTTTCCACACGCACATCGCCAAAATGCAGGGTCTGGATGCTCATCGGCGTAGGTTTGGTGGGCTTGGGCTCAGCAAAGACCCGCGCCTGCACCGGCATCTTCTGCGGCCGTTTCAATAAACACTGGAACCGATTGCGGCCCGCCGCCTGCAACGAGAACGGCAGGCCCTCCGGTTGATTCAACAACTCCAGCAGCGAGACTTTAAACAAACTGTCGATCAGCACCCGCGACAAACTGATGCCCAGCAAATTATCGGCGCGGCGGTTGGCCGACAGCACCTGGCCGCTGTCATCAAAAATAATCAGGCCCGCCCATTGGCTGTCGAGGTTGTTCAGGCCGGTGTTGAAGGTCAGTTGAAAATGCTCGCCGCGAAACAGGTTGAGGATCAGTCGGTTCTCGACGGTCTGGCTCATCATCTTGACCATGCCCAAAGTGTGGGAGGGCGGCAGGTAGCTGTCGCTGGACACATCCAGCACCGCAATGATTTCGCGCTGGGCATCGAAGATCGGCGCCGCCGAGCCGGTCATGAAGCGGTTGGCCTTGAGAAAGTGTTCATCGTGCTCGATATGCACCGCCTGGGCACAGGCCAGCGCGGTGCCGATGGCGTTGGTGCCGCTTGAGCGTTCCATCCAACTGGCGCCGGCACTGAAGCCGCGCGCCAGCTTCGGCTCGATAAAACGCTGGGTGCCCCACGAGGTCAGCACCTGGCCCTGATTGTCGGCCAGCATGATCAGGCAATTGGAATTGCTGAGAATATTTTCGTAGTAGGGCAGTACTTCCTGATGGGTGGTCTGCACCAGCGAATGCTGGCTTTCGAGCAACTGGCTGATGCCTTCGGCGGGCAGTTGATCGAAGCTAGGGGTGCTCTGGTGGTCCAGGCCGAAGGCACGGCAACGGCGCCAGGACTCCTGGATAAGGGTGTCGTGTGCGAGGGGTTCGGCCATGGGGGCGACCTTCTTTTATTTTTATTGTTATCAAGCCTGCGCCGTCCAACTGTGGGAGCAGGCAAACCAGCTCCCACATTAAAGCTGTGGCGCCTATCGATTGTTGTTCAGAACTGTTCAATGTCAACCCACCCGCTGTTCAGTTGTTCAGCGCTGGTTGTTCATTTGTGTTCTTGCCTGAACATCCTGTTCAACCCATTTCCTTACAGATCAACCACCTGCCACTTCTGGCACGAAACTCGCTCTTACGAATGGCCAGAATCATTCCAATAATAAAAAGGGCGTGTCATGTCATTGACCCTGGAACATGTCTCCCGCGTCGTCGAAGGCCAGACCTGGATCGACGACGCCAACCTGCGTTTCGAAGCCGGTTCCTTCAACGTGTTGCTCGGCCGCACGCTGTCCGGCAAGACCAGCCTGATGCGCCTGATGGCCGGGCTGGACAAGCCCGACAGCGGCCGCATCCTGATGAACGGCGTAGACGTCACCCACAAGCCGGTGCGCCTGCGCAACGTGTCGATGGTCTACCAGCAGTTCATCAATTACCCGACCATGACCGTGTTCGAAAACATCGCCTCGCCGTTGCGCCAGGCCGGCGTGTCCAACGAACTGATCCACAGCAAGGTGCTGGAAACCGCGCAGATGCTGCGCATCGAGAAGTTCCTGCAACGCCACCCGCTGGAGCTGTCCGGTGGCCAGCAGCAACGCACGGCCATGGCCCGCGCCTTGGTCAAAGACGCCGAGCTGATCCTGTTCGATGAGCCGCTGGTGAACCTGGACTACAAACTGCGCGAAGAGCTGCGTCAGGAAATGCGCGAACTGTTCAAGGCGCGTCACACCATTGCCATCTACGCCACCACCGAATCCAATGAAGCCCTGGCCCTGGGTGGCACCACCACCATCCTGCACGAAGGCCGGGTGATCCAGAGCGGCAAGGCCGCCGAGGTCTATCACCAGCCCCAGACGGTACTGGCCGCCGAGCTGTTCTCCGAACCGCCGATCAACCTGATGCCGGGGCGTATCAGCGGCAATGAAGTCAGTTTTGCCAATGTCGTGCACTTCCCGTTGAATGTGGACCTGCGCCCCATCGGCGAAGGCGAGTTCCGCTTTGGCGTGCGCCCCAGCCATATCAGCCTGGTGCCGAGCAACGATGATGACCTGGAACTGGCGGTGACTGTGGAAGTGGCCGAGATCAGCGGCTCGGAAACCTTCCTGCATGTGCGTAGCGAGCACTTTTTGTTGGTGCTGCACTTACCGGGTGTCCATGAATACGACGTCGACGCGCCGATCCGCGTGTATATCCCCACCCATAAACTCTTTGTGTTCGATGGCCAGGGCCGTTTAGTCCAGGCCCCTGGGCGCCGCGTTGCGAGGGTTGCCTGATGGCTGAGATCCATTTGCAGAACCTCGCGCACAGCTACAGCCCTACGCCCAATGGCCCTGAGGACTACGCCATTCGGGCGATGAACCATGTGTGGGAGCAGGGCGGCGCCTACGCCTTGCTCGGGCCGTCGGGCTGCGGCAAGTCGACCCTGCTCAATATCATCTCCGGCTTGCTCAGCCCGTCCGAAGGCCAGGTGTTGTTTGACGCCAAAGTGGTCAACGACCTTACCCCGGAGAAACGCAATATCGCCCAGGTGTTCCAGTTCCCGGTGGTGTACGACACCATGACGGTGTTCGACAACCTGGCGTTTCCCCTGCGAAACCAGGGCATGGCCGAGGCGAAAATTCACAGCAAGGTGCAGGAAATTGCCGAGGTCCTCGACCTGCAAGCCCTGCTGAGTAAAAAAGCCCGCAACCTCACTGCCGATGAAAAGCAAAAAGTTTCCATGGGCCGTGGCCTGGTGCGCGATGACGTTTCGGCGATCCTGTTCGACGAACCGCTGACAGTGATCGACCCGCACCTCAAATGGAAATTGCGCCGCAAGCTCAAGCAGATTCATGAGCAATTCAATATCACCATGGTCTACGTTACCCACGACCAGCTTGAGGCGTCGACCTTCGCTGACAAAATCGCGGTGATGTACGGCGGGCAGATCGTGCAGTTCGGCACGCCGCGCGAGCTGTTCGAGCGGCCCAGCCATACCTTTGTCGGCTATTTCATCGGCAGCCCTGGGATGAATCTGATCGAGGTGCAAGCCGAAGCCGGTGGCGTGCGTTTTGCCAGCACGTTGCTGCCGCTGTCCGAAGCACTGCAACAACGCCTGCGCGAGACGGATTACAAAAAACTGCAGGTGGGTATCCGCCCGGAATTTATCCACGTGTGGGACGAGTACAACCCTGACGCCCTGCAGGCCGATGTCGTGCATGTGGAAGACCTCGGCACCTACAAGATCATGACCCTCAACCTCGACGGCGCGCCGTTGAAAGTGCGCCTGGCCGAAGACAAACCGGTGCCCGAAGGCCAAGCCTCGATCAGCTTTCCCGCGCAGTGGTTGATGGTGTACGCCGACGATTACCTGCTTGAGGTGCAGCCATGAACAAGGTGCAGAACAACAAGGCCTGGTGGCTGGTGTTGCCGGTGTTCCTGCTGGTGGCGTTCAGCGCGGTGATCCCGATGATGACCGTGGTCAACTATTCGGTGCAGGACATTTTCGACCAGTCCAGCCGCTACTTTGTCGGCGCCGACTGGTACAAACAGGTGCTGCTCGACCCACGCCTGCATGACTCCTTGCTGCGCCAGTTCATCTACTCGGCCTGCGTGCTGCTGATCGAAATCCCGCTGGGCATCGCCATCGCCCTGACCATGCCGACCAAGGGCCGCTGGTCGTCACTGGTGTTGATCATCCTGGCGATTCCGCTGCTGATCCCGTGGAATGTGGTCGGCACCATCTGGCAGATTTTTGGCCGCGCCGACATTGGCCTGTTGGGTTCGACCCTTAACGCCATGGGCATCAACTACAACTATGCGGCCAACACCATGGACGCCTGGGTGACGGTGCTGGTGATGGACGTGTGGCACTGGACGTCACTGGTGGCGCTGCTGTGTTACTCGGGGCTGCGTGCGATTCCGGATGTGTACTACCAGGCTGCGCGGATTGATCGCGCATCCGCCTGGGCGGTGTTCCGACATATCCAGTTGCCAAAGATGAAAAGCGTGCTGCTGATCGCGGTGATGTTGCGCTTTATGGACAGCTTCATGATCTACACCGAGCCCTTCGTACTGACGGGCGGCGGGCCGGGTAATGCCACCACGTTCCTCAGTCAGACCTTGACCCAAATGGCCGTAGGCCAATTCGACCTGGGCCCGGCGGCAGCGTTTTCCCTGGTGTATTTCCTGATCATCCTGTTGGTGTCCTGGCTGTTCTACACCGCCATGACCCATTCCGACGCCAACCGCTGAGGCCGCCAACATGAGCAAGCGCAAGGTTATCCCGCTGCTGATCTACATCCTGTTTCTGCTGGTGCCGATCTACTGGCTGTTGAACATGTCCTTCAAGAGCAACACCGAAATCCTCGGCGGGCTGACCCTGTTTCCGCAGGACTTTACCCTGGCCAACTACAAGGTGATCTTCACCGACCCGAGTTGGTACACCGGCTACCTCAACTCGCTGTACTACGTGAGCCTGAACACGGTGATCTCCCTGAGCGTGGCGCTGCCGGCGGCCTATGCGTTTTCGCGTTATCGCTTCCTCGGCGACAAGCACCTGTTCTTCTGGTTGCTGACCAACCGCATGGCGCCGCCGGCGGTGTTTTTGCTGCCGTTTTTCCAGCTGTATTCGTCCATCGGGTTGTTTGATACGCACATCGCCGTGGCGCTCGCGCATTGCCTGTTCAACGTGCCGTTGGCGGTGTGGATCCTGGAAGGCTTTATGTCCGGCGTGCCCAAGGAAATCGACGAAACCGCCTACATCGACGGCTACAGTTTTCCCAAGTTTTTCGTGAAGATTTTTATCCCGTTGATTGGCTCCGGTATCGGCGTGACCGCGTTTTTCTGCTTTATGTTTTCCTGGGTCGAACTGCTGCTGGCGCGCACCTTGACCTCGGTTAACGCCAAGCCGATTGCGGCGGTAATGACGCGTACGGTCTCGGCCTCCGGCATTGATTGGGGCGTGCTGGCAGCGGCGGGGGTGTTGACCATCCTGCCGGGCATGCTGGTGATCTGGTTTGTTCGCAACCACGTGGCCAAGGGCTTTGCCCTGGGCCGGGTCTAGAGGGTTCGATGATGGAATGGATGGCCTGGACCACCCCGACCGCACTGTTCTTTGTGACGATTGGCCTGCTGCTGGCGGGCATGACCACCTGGGAACTGCGTTCGCCGAGTATTCCTCGGCGCGGCTTGTTGCCGATCAGCACCACCCGTGGTGATCGTTTGTTTATCGGTCTTCTCGGCAGCGCCTACCTGCATTTGCTGGTAATCGGCGTTACCGACTGGAGCATCTGGGTGGCGTCTGCGCTATCCCTGGTATGGCTGTTGAGTGTGATGCGTTGGGGCTAGTGCCCTTATGAACTAGTGCCCTTATGAATAAACCACCAGGAGGTCTCTATGTTGAATAAAAACAATAAGCTGCGACATAGCATTTCATTGGCCGCCGTACTGGCCTTAAGCGGTTTGAGCGCCACGGCCTGGGCCGATGCGTACGAAGATGCCGCGAAAAAATGGATCGGCAGCGAGTTCAAACCATCCACCCTCACCGAAGCCCAGCAGCTCGAAGAGTTGAAGTGGTTTATCAAAGCGTCGGAACCGTTCCGTGGGATGAAGATCAACGTGGTGTCGGAAACCCTCACCACCCACGAATACGAATCCAAGGTACTGGCCAAGGCCTTCAGCGAAATCACCGGTATCAAGCTGACCCACGACTTGCTGCAGGAAGGCGACGTGGTGGAGAAGCTGCAAACCCAGATGCAGTCCGACAAGAACATCTATGACGGCTGGGTTAACGATTCCGACTTGATCGGTACGCATTTTCGTTATGGCAAGACCGAATCCATCACCGACCTGATGGCCAATGAAGGCAAGGACTTCACCTCGCCGACCCTGGATATCAAGGACTTTATCGGCATCTCCTTTACCACCGCACCGGACGGCAAGATCTATCAGTTGCCCGACCAGCAGTTCGCCAACCTCTACTGGTTCCGCGCCGATTGGTTTGAACGTGCGGACCTCAAAGCCAAGTTCAAGGAAAAGTACGGCTACGAGCTGGGTGTACCGGTGAACTGGTCGGCCTATGAAGACATCGCCAAATTCTTCAGCGAAGACGTCAAGGAAATCGACGGCAAACGTATTTATGGGCACATGGACTACGGCAAAAAAGACCCATCCCTGGGCTGGCGCTTCACCGATGCCTGGTTCTCCATGGCCGGCGGCGGCGACAAAGGCCTGCCCAACGGTTTGCCGGTGGACGAGTGGGGCATTCGCGTGGAGGACTGCCACCCGGTGGGCTCCAGCGTCACCCGTGGCGGCGACACCAACGGCCCGGCCGCCGTGTTTGCCACGCAAAAATACGTGGACTGGATGAAAGCCTACGCGCCACCGGAAGCGGCGGGCATGACCTTCTCCGAATCCGGGCCGGTGCCGTCCCAGGGCAATATCGCCCAGCAGATCTTCTGGTACACCGCGTTTACGGCCGACATGACCAAACCGGGCCTGCCGGTGGTGAATGCCGATGGCACGCCGAAATGGCGCATGGCGCCGTCGCCGGTCGGGCCGTATTGGGAAAAGGGCATGAAGAAAGGTTATCAGGACGTGGGTTCCTGGACCTTCCTCAAGTCCACGCCCGAGAAGCAAAAGCTTGCGGCCTGGCTGTACGCGCAGTTCGTGACCTCAAAAACTGTGTCGCTGAAGAAAACCATCGTTGGCCTGACGCCGATTCGTGAGTCCGATATCAACTCCCAGGCCATGACCGACATGGCGCCGAAACTCGGCGGGCTGGTGGAGTTCTACCGCAGCCCGGCGCGGGTGGAGTGGACCCCGACCGGCACCAACGTGCCGGACTACCCACGCCTGGCGCAGCTGTGGTGGAGCAACATCGCCGCAGCGGCCAGCGGCGAAAAAACCCCGCAACAGGCGCTGGATAACCTGGCCAAGGAACAGGACGCGATCATGACGCGCCTGGAACGCTCCAAGGTGCAACCGGTGTGCGGCCCGAAAATGAACCCGGAGCGGGATGCGCAATACTGGTTTGATCAACCGGGTGCACCGAAGCCGAAGCTGGCGAACGAGAAGCCTAAAGGTGAAACCGTGGCTTATGGTGATCTGTTGAAGCAGTGGGAGGCAGCGCGTAAGTAAGCGCGTTGGGTCGGATAAAACGGCACTTCGGTGCCGTTTTTTTGCTTGGAATACACACCTCAAAACCGACTCGATCACCTGGGGGAGCTGGCTTGCCTGCGATGAAGACGACTCGGTATACCCGATGCACCGCGCCGATGCCATCGCAGGCAAGCCAGCTCCCACAGTTTGTACGCTGGTGTTTCTGGAATTAGGCGGCCTGCGGCTGAACCTGCAACTGCCCATCCACATCCTTGACCAACCCACTGGCCAAAAACAGCGGCGCCACACGCTTGTGCAACTGCGGCTCGACAAACTCTTTCACCGTCTCCAGCACCAACACACCACTGAGCGGCAGCTCGGCCTTGGTGTAGGACAGCCACGCTTTCTTTAACACCATCAACACATCACTGCCCGCCGTTGAGGCGAAGCGGCGGTGCGTAGGTTTGCCGTCGAAGCTGAAGGTGTGCTGAAACGCGTAGCCGGTTTCGTCACCGTTGGCGGCGGTGCAACGTACGCAGGTGCACGGGCCATCGCCGAATGCGCTGCGCAGGTAAGCGTTGAAGTCCACCACGGGCTTGAGTGACAGGCGCTTATCGACCTCGAACAGATCCCCAGTCATTTTATCGTCAGTGTTCAACGTCCATTTCCTCGCAGGTTGGCAGGTGTATTTCAAAGCGCGGCACAATAACAGCCACACGGCATTTTGGGGATGATTAGCATAACAATAGATCCCGATATTCTTTTCGTGTCTTAAAAAACGCCGCTACGCTCCATCACCTTCTCGATATCGCAGCGGACCTCTTCATGACTTTCAAGCGTTCCTCCCTGACTCTGTTGGCCGCGTCCCTGGCGGCCGCGAGTGCCTTGCTCAGCCCTGGTGCCCAGGCCGAAGGCAAGATCAGCATTGCCCAGCAATTTGGTATCGGCTACCTGATCCTCGACGTAGTGCGCGACCAGCACTTGATCGAAAAACATGGCAAGGAGCAGGGCCTGGATATCAAGGTGGAGTGGAACAGCATTTCCGGCGCCACCGCCATGAATGAATCGCTGCTGGCCGGCGCCCTGGATGTAGTTTCGGCCGGTGTGCCGCCGATGCTCACGCTGTGGGACCGTACCAAGGGCAAGCAGAACGTCAAGGCCATCGCCTCCCTGGGCTCGATGCCCAATTACCTGCTGACCAATAACCCCAACGTGAAGACCTTGCAGGACTTCACCGACAAAGACCGCATCGCCGTGCCAGCTGCAGGCGTAGGCTTCCAGTCGCGTACCTTGCAGATCGAGACCGCCAAGCTGTTCGGCGATGCCAATTTCAAGAAGTTTGACGACATCTCCATCAGCCTGGCCCACCCGGATGCCACGGCGGCGTTGATTGCCGGTGGTTCGGAGATCAATTCACACTTTTCCAGCCCGCCGTTTCAGTATCAGGAGTTGTTGAACCCCAAGGTGCACAAGGTGCTCAGTTCCTACGACATTCTTGGCGGGCAGGCTTCGTTCAACGTGCTCTATACCACGCAGAAATTTCACGACGAAAACCCCAAGACCTACAAGGCGTTTTATGACGCGCTGGCGGAGGCCGAGAAGATCATCAAGGCTGACAAGCCTGCTGCCGCCAAGACGTATATCCGCGTAGAGGAATCCAAGCTGCCGTTGGATCTGGTGGAGAAAATTGTCCAAGACCCGGAAATCGACTTCACTATCGTGCCGCAGCGTACGTTTATCTATGCGCAGAAGTTGCAGGAACTGGGCGTGCTGAAGAACAAGGCGGGGAGCTGGAAGGATTACTTCTTTGAGGAAGCCCATGGTGGTGATGGCAGCTGATTTGCGTGCTGTGGGAGGTGGTTAGTCGGTGTATATATCCGTTGCTGCGGTGATGGCGGCTTAGGGTTCCGCCCTGACGGCGGGTCACTTTTTGAAGGACCAAAAA
>NZ_JAAAFV010000040.1:226747-279911 GCF_019352915.1 Pseudomonas sp. Xaverov 259
ACAGATCAAGATCAAAAGCAGAGCACGGCGGCCTGAAAGCCGACCTGAGTGGTTAGATCAAAAGCTAAAGCGGGTTTAGCGTGCGCCGCCGATCTGCTTTTCTGTGGGAGCTGGCTTGCCTGCGATGCAGACACCTCGGTGTGTCAGGTACACCGAGTTGATGCTATCGCAGGCAAGCCAGCTCCCACCTTTGACCGAGTATGGCTCTGCTGTTGCTGTTGCTGTTGCTGTTGCTGTTGCTGTTGCTGTTGCTGTTGCTGTTGCTGTTGCTGTTGCTGTTGCTGTTGCTCTGGCCCTTACATCCTTTTCGATGACGAAGTCAGCGGTCTTTTGATCTGCGCTTCTGATCTTGATCCGAAATCGCCCCGTCAAACACGATGGCCGTAATTCGACAGGGATTGGGGGGGTAAACCGGCAGGGATGCCGGTTTAGCCGCCCCGCGCCATGGATGGCGCGTGGCGGCGGCCCCCCAAATCACTGGCGGATTGCGGGCATGCCGAGCCACAGCGAGGCACCGAGTGTTGGGGCGAAGATCTTTTGCTTACTTTTGGCTGGGCCGGCATTCCGGTCTTTACAAAAGTGAGCCGCCGTCAGGGCGGAACCCTAAGCCGCCATCATCCACATAAAGGATATGTACTCCGACCAAGCACCCCCGCCAAACCGCCATCGCAGGCAACTCAACCCCCACAGTTGATCGCTGTCATCTGAGCGTCAGCGGAAAAACTCACCCGGCGTAGACTCAAACTGCTGCCGAAACGCATTAATAAACGCCGACGTCGACTCATACCCACACCCCAGCGCCACATCCGTCACCCGCTCGCCTTGCTCCAGCGCGGGCAGGGCGCTGAGCAAACGCAGGCGCTGACGCCAGGCGCGAAACGTCAGCCCGGTGTCACTCAAAAACAACCGGCTCAGGGTCTTTTCACTAACCCCAAGCTTCTGGCTCCAATCTCCCAGGGTGGTCTGCTGCTCCGGGTGCAAATTCAGGCTGCGATAAATCTGCCGCAGCCGTGGGTCATGGGGCAACGGCAGCATCAAATCCACCTGGGGCGCGGCCGCAAGCTGGTCGAGCACCACCTGGGCCAGCCGCCCATCTGGCCCGTCCTCGGCATACTCCACCGGTAACTCGCTGAAACTGCGGATCAACTCGCGCAACAAACTGCTCACCTGCAGCACCTGGCAACGCTCGGCCGCCCAGGCGGTGACGCTGCAATCGAGGTACAGGCTGCGCATTTCGGTGTGCGGTGAACTGAACACCCGGTGCGGCACACCCGCAGGAATCCACACCGCGCGCTGGGGTGGGGCGACGAAACGGCCGACACTGGTCTGGATCTCCAGCACGCCCGAAATCGCATACGACAGCTGCACCCACGGGTGGCTGTGGCGACGGGTCAGCGCGCGGTTGGGCAGCGATTCGGTGCGCCCATACACCGGGCGTGGCAGGCTGGAAAGCCCGGGGACACTGCGTCGGACCGTCTTGTCATGTCCTTTAGGCGGCATTTACTGGCTCATTGGCGTTAGTCGGTAACAAGCGGTTAAGTTAGAGTCGCAGCGATGCTCTTGGCAACCCCTGGAAGATTTGCTTATGACCCGCCCGCGTTTTCTACCTGACAACTTCACCCTGACCCTGATCGCCACGGTGATCCTCGCCTCACTGCTGCCCGCCAGCGGCCAGACCGCCGTGGCCTTCGGCTGGGTGACTAACCTGGCCATCGCGCTGCTGTTTTTCCTGCACGGCGCCAAGCTGTCGCGCCAGGCCATCGTTGCCGGTGCCGGGCACTGGCGCCTGCATTTGCTGGTGTTCAGCCTGACCTTTGTACTGTTCCCATTGCTGGGCCTGGCGCTCAAGCCGCTGCTGTCGCCGCTGATCGGCAAAGACCTGTACATGGGCATGCTGTATCTGTGTGCGCTGCCGGCCACGGTGCAATCGGCGATTGCCTTCACGTCGCTGGCGCGCGGCAACATCCCCGCAGCCATCTGCAGCGCGGCGGCTTCCAGCCTGTTCGGCATCTTCCTCACGCCGTTGCTGGTGACCTTGCTGCTTAACGTGCACGGCGATGGCGGCTCTACGGTCGATGCGATCCTGAAAATCAGCGTGCAACTGTTGTTGCCCTTTGTGGCGGGCCAGATCGCCCGGCGCTGGATTGGCGAGTGGGTGGGGCGTAACAAGTCCTGGCTGAAGTTCGTCGATCAAGGCTCGATTCTGCTGGTGGTGTATGGCGCGTTCAGCGAAGCGGTCAACGAAGGCATCTGGCACCAGATCCCGCTGTGGGAGCTGGGCGGTCTGGTCGTCGCCTGCTGCGTGTTGCTGGCCTTGGTGCTGGTGGCGTCCACCGTGCTGGGCAAGGCGTTCGGCTTCAGTCAGGAAGACCGTATCACCATCTTGTTCTGCGGCTCGAAAAAGAGCCTGGCCACCGGCGTGCCGATGGCCCAGGTGCTGTTCGCCGGGGCGACCATGGGCGTGCTGATTTTGCCGTTGATGCTGTTTCACCAGATCCAGTTGATGGTCTGCGCGGCGCTGGCGCAGCGTTATGCCAAGCGCCCGGAAAGCATCCCCGAGATGATGGGCCAGGTCGATCCGTGATCCAGCGCACACCTTGGCACGATTGACCTCAAGTTAACGCCCGCGCAGACGACTTCCTTATTGATAGCCCAATAAGGAGTGTCGGCATGAACGTTAAAGGTATTTCGCTGTTTACCGGCCTGTTTTGCCTATGGGCGGGAGCCTGTGGTGCCGCGCAGACCATAGGGCAGGGCACCATTCAATTTCGCGGCGCCATCGTCGAACCTGGCTGTGCGACAAATGCGCGCAGTGGCGCGGTGATGGAGTTGACTGGGTGTGCCAGTTCCAATCGTGGCAGTCGCTTCGAGGTGCGCAATGTGGCGCCAGTGGCCAGCGTCAACGCCGCCCATGTAAAGCTGGTGGCAGACAGCGGCGACGGGCGTTATTACAACCAGCGTTACCTGCTGGTGGATGCTGCCGGTAAGCCGATCCAGTCGGGCAACTACGTGATTACCATGACCTCGCCTTAAGCTTTGGGGCGACGATCCGCGTCAACAGCGGGCCAAGAAACCTATAGAATGCTCGGCGGCGGCGCTGTTCTGCGCAGCCGTCGGATCATCGCCAGAGTATCTCGCCCGCCAATGAGCATTTCAGCCGCCACCCCCCAAGCCAATTGGCAACCGGTCATCGCCTTGGCGCTGGCCGCCTTTGTGTTCAATACCACCGAATTCGTGCCCGTGGGGCTGCTCAGCGCCATCGGCGCGAGCTTCGACATGCCCATCGCCAGCGTCGGCTTGATGCTCACCATCTATGCCTGGATCGTTTCGCTGACTTCCTTGCCGGTGATGCTGCTGACGCGTAACGTCGAGCGGCGCAAGTTGCTGATCGTGCTGTTCGGCCTGTTTATCGCCAGCCATATCCTCTCCAGCGTCGCCAACAGTTTTGGCCTGCTGATGGTCAGTCGTATCGGCATCGCCTTGTCCCATGCGCTGTTCTGGTCAATTACCGCGTCCCTGGCCGTGCGCCTGGCACCGGAAGGCAAGCAGGTGCAAGCCCTTGGGTTGTTGGCTACTGGCACCTCTTTGGCGATGGTGTTGGGCATTCCGCTGGGCCGTCTGCTCGGTGAAGCCATGGGCTGGCGCACCACCTTCCTGGTGATCGCCGCGTTTGCCGGCGCCCTGGTGTTCTGGCTGGCGCGCACCTTGCCGCCGCTGCCGAGCCAGAACTCCGGCTCGCTGCGCAGCCTGCCGTTGCTGTTCAAACGCCCGGCACTGGTGGCGCTTTACGTGCTCACCGCCATGACCGTCACCGCGCAATTCACCGCCTACAGCTACATCGAACCCTTCGTTGAAGGCGTGGCCGGTTTGGGCGGCGGTGCCGTGACCCTGATTTTGCTGGTGTTCGGCGGCGCGGGCATCATCGGCTCGCTGCTGTTCAGCCTGGTACACCGTTTCAACCCGCATATCTTCGTGGTCAGCGCAGTGTTCCTGCTCGCGGCCTGCCTGACGCTGATGCTGCCTTTGAGCGGCGCCGAGTCTTACCTGGTGGTACTGAGCATTTTCTGGGGCATGGCCATCATGGGCTTCGGCCTGGCGATGCAATCGAAGGTACTGGTGCTGGCACCCGACGCCACCGACGTGGCCATGGCAATGTTCTCCGGCATCTACAACATCGGCATCGGCGGTGGTGCCCTGATGGGCAGCTGGGTCGGCAGCCACTTCGGCTTCGCCTGGATCGGCGTGGCGGGTGGGGCGTTGGCGGCAGTGGCGTTGATTGGTTATTGCCTGGCGATTCGGCGGTTTGGGACGGGTGTGGTGAGCAACTGAGGAGTAAAAGTCTGATGATCAAACCTGTTGTTTTTGTGCTGCTAACCGGTGTTGGCGGGTTGCTGCTCAGCCCTGCCAGCGTTGCCGCGAGTTTCGACTGCGCCAAGGCCCGGGCGCCTGACGAAATTGCGATCTGCAAGAACGTCAGCCTCAACGACCAGGACGTCACCATGGCGTTGCTCTACGACCTGAACAAGCACTTTATGGCCATGGGCGGGCGCGGTTCATTGATGGACGGGCAAGCCGAGTGGCTCAAGCAGCGGCATGCCTGCGGGGCGAAAGTCAGTTGCCTCAGCGCTGCTTATACGCAGCGGATCGGCATGTTGCGCGGGTTCATTGATGAGCGGGTGATGACGAAAGGGCCGTTCTGAGCCCGCAATCCAGCAGGCAAAAAGCAACCTGTGGGAGCGGGCTTGTTGTGGCGAGCAGGCTTGTCCTGCGTTGGGTGGCGAAGCCGCCCCATTCAGTCGACGCGGTGGCTAGAAAAAGCCGGGGCCGCTCCGCAGCCCAACGAAGGACAAGCCTGCTCGCCACAAGTCCGCTCCCACATCTGACCGTGTGCGGCTTCACATTCCTATAGCGCGGCCAGTACCGCCTCGAGCTTCTCCTGATCCCGCGCAAACTGGCGAATGCCTTCGGCCAGCTTCTCGGTGGCCATCGCATCTTCATTCGACGCCCAGCGGAACTGCGCTTCGGTCAATTGTTGACGCGCTTCGCCTTCTGCGCCCGGCGCCAATTTGCGTTGCAGCACACCGTTATCGTCAGCCAGTTTTTGCAGCAGGTCAGGGCTGATGGTCAGGCGGTCGCAACCGGCCAGTTCTTCGATCTGGCTCAAGGTGCGAAAGCTGGCGCCCATCACCACGGTGTCGATGTTGTTGGCCTTGTAGTAGTTGTAGATACGCGTTACCGACTGCACGCCTGGGTCTTCGGCACCGGTGTAGTCCAGGCCGGTGTTTTTTCGGTACCAGTCGTAGATGCGGCCCACGAACGGCGAGATCAAAAACACCCCGGCATCAGCGCAAGCCTGGGCCTGGGCGAAGGAAAACAGCAGGGTGAGGTTTGTCTGGATACCGGCTTTTTCCAGGCGCTCGGCGGTGCGGATGCCTTCCCAGGTGGAGGCCAGTTTGATCAGCACGCGGTCGCGGCCGACACCGGCCTGGTCGTACAGGGCGATCAGTTGGTTGGCCTTGGCCCACAACGCTTCTTCGTCGAACGACAAACGTGCGTCGACTTCCGTGGAAATACGCCCCGGAATCACTTTGAGAATGCCCGCACCTACCGACACTGCAAAGTGATCGCAGGCCAGGTCCACATTGCCTTTGGACAGGCTCACGGCATTGCGCAGCAGCTCGGCGTATTCCGGGATGGCGGCGGCCTTGAGCAGCAGCGACGGGTTGGTGGTGGCATCCACCGGGCGCAGGCGGCTGATGGCTTCCAGGTCGCCGGTGTCGCAGACCACGGTAGTGAATTGCTTGAGTTGTTCGAGCTTGGACGTCATGAGCGGCAGTCTCCAGAATAGGGTTAGTGGTTGAGGGCCTGGGCGGTGTCGAGGTCGGTGATCAGCACATCGAGGTAGCCGCCCTTGAGCGCGCCGCGAATGGCCTGGACCTTGTTCAGCCCGCCGGCCAGGCCAAGCACGCGTTGGATCGAGCGCAATTTGGGCAGCGCCACCGACACTACAAATTCTTCGTCTTCATCCAGTACCGGGTTGCCCTGGGCATCGAAGTAGCGCAGGCAGATATCACCCACCGCGCCGCGTTCGGCCAGCAGGCGCAGCATGTCTTCGGTGTAGTAGTTGCCGCTGTTGCGCAGCAGTTGCGAGGGCTCCAGGTCGCCAATGCCGACAATCGCCAGGGTGATGCTGTCAAAGCGTTGCAGCACCTCCTTGACCTCTTCCATCTCGACAATGCGCTGCTTGCTTTCCACCGATTGCTCGATGCTCTGCGACGGCAGCAAAAACGCCGGGCAGTTGAGCAGGGTGGCCAGGCGCTGGGTGAGCAAGGTGGCTTCAAACGCGCCTTTGTTGCCGACGCCACCGAGCAGTTGCACCACTTCCTGGGCGCCTTGCTTGCCCGGTTGCGCATGCAGATGGCCGACCATGGCGCGGATGGTGCTGCTCCACGACGAAATGCCGATATGGTCCTGGGGCGACAGGCTGGTCTCCAGGTAATGCGCGGCGGCCGAGCCGATGGCCTGCTTGATGCTTTCGTCGTTGCCCGGCTCGGTGGCTTCAACCACGACCACCTGGCGCACGCCGTAGCGGCGCTGCAACTGGGTTTCCAGCTCCAGGTGCAGGCCTTGCAGGCGCATCACGCTGATCTTCACCACGCCTTCCTGTAGCGCTCGGCGCAGGGCGCGGCTGATAAAGGACTGCGAAAGGTCCAGCTGCGCGGAGATTTCGGACTGCTTGAGCCCTTCTTCGTAATAGAGGCTCGCGATCTTGGTGATCAGGCGCTGTTCTTCGATCTGGCTCATGAAGGCCTCAGTTGATGTTTCAATGCCGGTGAGGATACCAAACCCTTACGACATGATCAGGCCGCCGTCGATATTGATTGCCTGGCCCGTCAGGTACGCCGCGTCATCGGAGGCCAGAAACGCCACCAGCCCGGCCACATCCGAGGGTTTACCGGCGCGGCGCAGGGGGATGTTCTTGACCCATTCGGCCATCAACTCACCTTTGCCATAACGTTTTTCCTCGGTGCTGAGGATCTCGCCCCACACGCGGTCGTTGTAGTCCCACATCTCGCTTTCAATAATGCCGGGGCAGAACGCATTGACCGTGATGTTATGCCGCGCCAGTTCCAGCGCCAGGCTCTGGGTGATGCCGATCACGCCCATTTTGCTCGCGGCGTAGTGCGGCGTGTAGATAAAGCCCTGGCGGCCCTGGCCGGAGGAGGTGTTGATCAGCCGCCCACTGCCTTGCTTGACCATGTATTTGGCGGCTTCACGGCAACCGAGCCACACGCCTGTGGTGTTGACCTGCAGCACCTTGTCGAAGTCGGCGCGGGGCATTTTGTCGTAGTGGTCGATGGTGATGATGCCGGCGTTCTGCACCGATACATCGATGCTGCCAAAACGTGCGTGGCCTTCGCGGTAAAGCGTTTCGATGTCACTTTCGCTGGTTACATCGATGCCCAGGGCGAGGGTGTCGACCTGGTATTCCTTGGCCAATTGCTCGGCGGTGAAGGTCACGCGCTCGAGGTCGTTGGAGGCCAATACCAGGTGGGCGCCTTCCTGGGCGAAGCGCTCGGCAATCCCGGCGCCGATGCCACGGCAGGCACCGGTGATGACTACAGTTTTACCGCTGAATCGTTGCGACATGACAGGCTCCAAAAAGAGGTTTACCAGCAGACAAACCCGCCATCGACCAACAGGTCGACGCCGGTGCAAAACGACGACGCCTGGCTGACCAGAAAGATCGCCGGGCCGACCATTTCGTCCACGCTGGCCATGCGGCCCATGGGCGTGGTCTGTTCAAAGATCTTCACTTGATCGGCAACTTCCGGCCGTGAGTTCATCGGTGTGGCGGTGTAGCCGGGGCTGATGCAGTTGACCCGCAGGCCTTTGTCGGCCCATTCCATCGCCAGGCTTTTGCTCAGGTGGATCACGCCGGCCTTGGAAGTGTTGTAGTGCGCCTGTAGCAGGCCACGGTTGACGATACTGCCGGACATCGAGGCGATATTGACGATGGCGCCTTTGCCACGCGGCAGCATCACGGCGGCCTGGGCCTGGCAGCTCAAGAAGATGCCGGTGAGGTTGATGTCCAGCGTGGCCTGCCAGCGTTGCAGTTCCAGGTCTTCGGCGGCTTGGGCGTTGGCGATGCCGGCGCAATTGACCGCCACGCTCAACTCGCCGAGTTCGCTTTCGGTGCGGGCCACGGCGGCGTCGAGGGTGGCGCGGTCGGTGACCGTGCCGCTCAAGGCCAGGGCGCGACGGCCGAGGGCCTGGATGCGTTCGACGGTGCTGGCAATGCCGGGGCTGCCGGGTAGGTCAAAGCAGGCCACGTCGGCGCCAGCTTCGGCCAGGCCTACAGCGATGGCCTGGCCGATGCCGCTGCCGGCGCCGGTCACAAACGCGACTTGGCCGTGAAGACTAAAAAGTTGCATGCATTACTCCATTCTTGAAATCACAGTACAACCCCTGTGGGAGCTGGCTTGCCTGCGATAGCGGTTGTTCAGTCACATCTGTAGTGGCTGGGCCACCGCTATCGCAGGCAAGCCAGCTCCCACAGTTGATCTCTAGTGTTTGCGGGTTAAGCGGTGGCCATTTCCATCACCGAAACCGGCGTGGCCTCGCCGCGCTCCAGAATCCCCATCTGCCGCCCCCGGCTCATCACCATCACCCGATGGGACAGCCCCAGCACTTCATCCAAATCCGAACTCACCACAATCACCGCCATGCCCTTGGCCGCCAGGTCTGCGATCACTTCATAAATCGCGGCGCGTGCGCCCACGTCGATACCGCGTGTGGGCTCATCGAGGATGAACACCTTGGGGTTGCGCGCCAGCCACTTGGCAATGATCACCTTCTGCTGGTTGCCACCGGACAAACTCGAAATCCGCGACTGCGGCGCACCTTTCACGCCCAGGCGCGCCACCGCCGTGCGCGCAAATTCGCGCAGTGGGGCAGGGAACACCCAGCCGCGCTTGTCGAGCAGGTCGGTGTTGCCATAAATCAGGTTGTCTTCGATGCGATGCTCCACCACCACGCCTTGTTGCTTGCGGTCTTCGGGCACCAGCACCACACCGGCCTGGATCGCTTCGAAGGGCGAGCGCAATTGGCGCACCTCGCCATCGAGTCGCATGTGGCCCTGGATGTCCTGGGCCGCTCCGGCAATGGTGCGTACCAGTTCGGTGCGCCCGGCGCCGACCACTCCGGCAATGCCGAACACCTCACCGGCGCGCACGCTGAAATCAATGTCATGCAGGGCAAACTCACGGCAGCTCAAGCCCTTGACCTGCAACATCACCTGCTCTTTGGGCGCCTGCAACGTGGGGAAAATTCGCTCCAGGCTGCGCCCCACCATTTGCTCCACCAGTTCACGCACCGGCACCTGGGCCGTGGCGTGCAGGGCGATCTGGCGACCGTCGCGCAGCACCAGCACGCGGTCGGCGATGCGTGCAATTTCTTCCAGGCGATGGCTGATATAGATAAATGACACGCCTTCGGCCTTGAGCCGCTCGACCTGTTGAAAGAGCAACTCGGTTTCTTCGCCGCCCAACGCGGCGGTGGGTTCATCCAGGATCAACAGGCGCGCTTTAAGGGTCAGCGCCTTGGCGATTTCCACCAGTTGCTGCGCCGCCACGCTCAGCCCTTCGACCTTGCGCGATGCCGGCACGTTGAGCCCCAGGCGCTCCAACTGGATCTGCGCCTGGGCCTCGATGTACTCGCGGTCGACCCGCCCGTGACGCATGGGCAGGCGGCCGACAAAGATGTTCTCGGCAATCGACAATTGCGGCAGCAGGCGGATTTCCTGGTGGATCAAGCCGATCCCCGCGCCCAAAGCCGCCCCCGGTGAGGCGGGTGCATAGGCCTGGCCCAGCCAGGTCATGCTGCCGCCCGCTTCGGGTTGCACCAGCCCGGCGATAATCGACGACAAGGTGGATTTGCCCGCGCCGTTCTCGCCGAGCAAGGCCAGTACTTCGCCGGGACGGATATCCACGTTGACCTGCGACAGCACCTGCACCGGGCCATAGGCCTTGCTGATGTTGCGCAGGCACAGCACCGCATCGGCTGCTGTGTCCAGAGCTGCTGCTTGCATGGCGACCTCCCAGGTTTACGGGTGCTGTTGCAGGAACGGCGCGACGTTGTCTTTGGTGGTCAGCACGGTGGGCAGCAGTTGCTCCTTGGGCACGGCTTTACCGGCTTTGAGGTCAATCGCCGAGGCCACGGCCAGGCGGCCCATCTTCTGGGTCTGCTGGGTCATGGTGGCGTCCAGCACGCCGCTTTCCACGGCCTTGAGCCCGGCCACGTCACCGTCAAAGCCGACCACCACGACCTTGTGGTCGAGGTTACCGACTTTTACCGCCTGGGCAGCGCCCAAGGCCATGGCGTCGGCGCGGCCGAAGAACACGCTGATATTCGGGTCACGCTGGAGCAGGTCCTGGGCCACGGCAAAGCCTTTGTCCTGGGCCCATTCGGCGGGTTGCTGGGCGACAATCTTGAGGTTCGGGAAGGCTTTAAGGCCCTCTTCAAAGCCTTTGGCGCGGTCGATCTCGGGCGTGGTGCCGAGCTGGCCTTGCAACACGGCGATGCGGCCTTTGCCGTTGGTGATTTTGCCAACGTATTCAGCCAGCGCCTTGGCACCTGCCACGCTGTCGCTGGCGATGAAGGTATCGCCCGGCGCGTCAGGCGCGTTGCGGTCCACAGCGATCACCGGGATGCCCGCCGCCTTGGCGGCTTTTACCGGCACACCCGCAGCAGTGGCGCCGGCCGGGATGTAGATCAGCACGTCGATCTGGCGGGTGATCAGGTCTTCAATCTGGCTGACCTGGGTGGAGGAGTTGCCCTGGGCGTCCACGGTGATCACCTTGATGCCCTTGGCCTTGCCCTCGGCTTCCACCGATTGCTTGATCTGGTTGAAAAAGTCGGCCTGCAGGTTAGCCACGGCCAGGCCGATGGTCAGGTCCTTGGCCCAGGTGGTGCCGGCGGCGGTGAGCGTTGCGGCAGCCAGAGCAGTAGCGATAAGCAGTTTCTTGGGGCTGAACATGTCGGTGACTCCTGGTTTTATTGTTGGAGGGTGTCAACTGTCGAACAGGTTTAACGGGCAGTGCTGGAGCGGCGTCGCAGGGTGTCGATGGTTACGGCGAGGGCGATGACCACGCCGATCACCACTTGTTGAATAAAGGGCGAAACGCCCAGCAGGTTGAGGCCATTGCGCAGCACGCCAATGATCAGCACACCGACCAGGGTGCCGCCGATGCTGCCGACGCCGCCGCTGAGGCTGGCGCCGCCGATCACCACGGCGGCGATGGCGTCCAGTTCCAGGCTCAGCCCGGCGCTCGGTTGCGAAGAGTCCAGGCGCGCAGCCAGGGTTACGGCGGCGATACCGGCCAGCGCACCGCTCACGGCGTACACCCACAGGGTAATTGCGCGCACCTTGATGCCCGACAAGCGCGCCACTTCCGGGCTGCCGCCCATGGCGTAGAGGTTGCGGCCACCGGCACGAAAGCGCAGGAACACCCAGGCAACCACCAGCATCACCAGGAACAAGCCGACGGTTGCCGACAGGAAACCAAAGTGCCGCACGGTGGCCAGGCTGGTGAACCAGTCCGGGTAGCCGACGATCTGCCGGCCTTCGGTAAGAATGTTCGCCAGGCCACGGGCCACCGACATCATAGTCAGCGTGGCAATAAACGGCGGCAGCTTGGCGTAGGTGATCAGCCCGCCGGACACCAGCCCGGCGAGCATGCCGCTGGCAATCGCGATGGGAATCGCAAAGCCCAGCGGCACCGCCTGGTCCTGATACAACCAGCCGAGCATCATCATCGAGAAGGCCAGCACCGAACCTACCGACAAGTCGATGCCGCCGATCACGATCACCGCCGTCATGCCAATCGCCAGGATGCCTAGCACCGTGACCTGATCGAGGATGTTCAGGCCATTACGCAAGGAAAAGAAGAATTCGGAGCTGAAGGAGAAGACCAGCACCAGCAATACCAGGCCGATCAGCGGGCCGCCGATATTACTGGGGAGCAATTTCACCAGCCGCGGGCGGCGGGTCGGCTTGAGATCGGCCGGATGGACAGAGGCTTTGGCGTCCACTTTGTTCTCCTGACTTATTTTTTTTGGAGTTCATTCAGGCGGCTTGAATATTTATGCATGCCTGACTGTTAATTCAGATTCTAGTGACACCGTGTCAAAGTCAAGCGCTTAATTTTTCGTGCAGGCGGTTAAAGCGCTGTTCGCATGGGCCGCAAAGCCACGGTTTAGAGTAGCGCGTGGCGGATTTTGGCCGCTGGTCCGAGGGGTTTTCCCAGCTTTTATTTCATTTTTCCGCCGATCACTCACTTGACCTGCTGGCAGATCGGCGTCTAAATAGAAATATATTGTCAGCGCTGAATAAATATTCAAATGCAGTGCTGAACACTTTCACCCCGCGTGGTCAGCCTCAAAGGAGCCGCTGCATGAATGCCTTCCAGTACGACGCCCACCAGATCAAAGAACAGGCCCGCCTGATCCGGCGCCACGTGATCCGCCTGAACGCCGACTCACCGGCGGGCGGGCATACCGGGGCCGACCTGTCGGAAACCGACATTCTCGCCACCCTGTATTTCCGCATCCTCAACACTGGCCCGGAACGCACCCAGGACCCCGAACGCGATATCTATATCCAGAGCAAAGGCCACGGCGTCGGCGGGTTGTACTGCTGCCTGGCGCAGGCCGGCTACATCCCCACCGACTGGCTGGCGACCTACCAGCACTTCAACTCGCACTTGCCCGGCCACCCGGTACGGCAGAAAACCCCCGGCATCGAGTTGAACACCGGCGCCCTCGGCCACGGCTTGCCGGTGGCGGTGGGGCTGGCGTTGGCGGCGAAGATGTCCGGCAGCAAAAAACGCATTTATGTGCTGACCGGCGACGGCGAGCTGGCCGAGGGTTCGAACTGGGAAGCGGCGATGGCGGCGGCCAAGTACGGGCTGGATAACCTGTTTGTGATCGTCGACAAAAACAAACTGCAACTGGCGGGTTTGACTGCCGAGATCATGCCGCTCGACCCGCTGGACGTGAAATGGGCTGCCTTTGGCTTTCGCGTCAGCGAGTGTGACGGCAATGATGTGAGCCAGTTGATCCCGGCGCTGGAAAGCATGCAGTGCCAAACCGGCGCGCCGCAGGTGCTGATCGCCCACACCATCAAAGGCAAGGGCGTGTCCTTTATCGAAGCCCGCCCCGAATGGCACCACCGCGTGCCCAAGGGTGATGAAATCCACGCAGCATTGGAGGAGTTGAATCATGGCGAGTGAACATCTGGCGAGCGTCATGGTGGAGGCTTTTATTGCTGCGGTAGAGGCGGGCCTCGATGTGGTGCCGGTGGTCAGCGACTCCACCTCCACGGCCAAGATCGGCCCGTTTGTGCAGCGCTTTCCCGAGCGGCTGATTAACGTCGGGATTGCCGAGCAGTCACTGGTCAGCGTCGCGGCGGGCCTGGCGCTCGGCGGCAAGATCGCGGCCACCTGCAATGCGGCGCCGTTTCTGATTTCGCGCGCCAATGAGCAGATCAAGGTCGACGTTTGCTACAACCAGGCCAACGTGAAGATGTTCGGCTTGAACGCAGGCACCAGCTACGGCCCGCTCGCCAGCACACACCACAGCCTCGACGATATCTCGGTGATGCGCGGCTTCGGCAATGTGCAGATTTTCGCCCCGGCCGATGCCATCGAATGCCGCCAGATCGTCGATTACGCGCTGCGCTATCAAGGCCCGGTGTACATCCGCCTCGACGGCAAAGCCTTGCCGGATGTGCATGGCGCTGACTATCAGTTCCAGCCAGGCCAAGTGGATATCCTGCGCCAGGGCTCGGATGTGAGCATCGTCGCCTTGGGCTCGGTTGTGCATGAAGCGGTGGAGGCGGCGGCATTGCTGGCGGAGCAGGGCATTCAGGCGCAGGTGATCAACCTGTCGTCGATCCGGCCGTTGCAGCGCGACGCGTTGCTCAACGCCCTGCGCAATACGCGTGCGGTGGTCAGCGTGGAAGAGCACAACATCAACGGCGGCGTCGGCAGCCTGGTGGCCGAAGTGCTGGCCGAGGCCGGGCTGGGCGTTCCGTTGATCCGCCTGGGCATCGGCGACGGTGAATACGCTGCCGCTGGTGCACGGGAACCCACCCGCGCCTTGCATAACATCGACGCGGCTGGGATTGTGGCGGCAGCCACTCGCGTGCGGTGAACCCAATGACTAACGATAAACCGCTGATCCTGGCAATAGATGAAGGCACCAGCAATGCCAAGGCCGTGCTGGTTAATGAACTCGGGCAGGTGATTGCGCGGGGCTCGCGGCCGCTGAGCATCAGCCATCCGCAGCCTGGGTTCTCCGAGCAGGACCCGCTGCTGATCTGGCAGAACACATTGGCGGCCATTGATGAATGCCTGGCCCAAGTAGATCGGCCGATCACCGCACTGGCTGTCAGTAACCAGCGTGAATCGGTGGTGGCCTGGGATCGACATACCGGTGAACCGCTGTCGCCGTGCATCAGTTGGCAATGCCGACGCTCTACGGCGCTGTGCACTGAGCTGCATGCGCAGGGCCACGAAGCCGTCATCCTTGAGAAAACCGGCCTGGCCCTGGACCCGATGTTCTCGGCCGGCAAGTTTCGCTGGATTCTCGACAACCTGGACAACGGCCACGCCCGCGCCGCTGCCGGTGAAATCTGCCTGGGTACCGTCGATAGTTGGTTGTTGTGGCAACTCAGCGGCGGCCAGGTATTTGCCACCGACTATTCCAACGCGGCGCGCACGCAACTGTTCAACCTGCACACCTGCGCCTGGGACCGGGTTTTGCTGGACCTGTTCGGCATTCCGCTGGCGGCCCTGGCGCCGATCCAGCCCAGCGCCGGCTTTTTCGCCGAAACCGTCGCAGCCGGTGGCTTGCCCGCAGGCATCCCGATCATGGCGATGATCGGCGACTCCCATGCCGCGTTGTACGGGCAGGGCGGCTTTGTACCGGGGCTGGTCAAGGCCACCCTGGGCACCGGCTCATCCTTGATGACGCCCATGAGCGGCCCGATTGCTTCCACCCATGGCCTCTCAACCACCCTGGCGTGGCACGACGGCGCTAAGCCTACGTTCGGCATGGAAGGCAACATCGTGCACACCGGCGCCGCCGTGCAATGGGCCTCGCGGTTGGTGGCGGGTGAGTCGCTGGATGCCCTGGCCGAGCAGGCTGCGCAGTTGCCGGACAATGGCGGCGTGTATTTCGTGCCGGCACTGTCCGGGCTGGGCGCGCCACATTGGCAAGCCGACGCGCGCGGGCTTATTTGCGGCCTGACCGAAGCCACTACCGGCGCGCATCTGGTACGGGCCTCGCTGGAGTCCATCGGCTATCAGATTCGTGATGTGTTCGAGGCGATGCAGCAGGATATCGGCAGCCCGCTCAAGGAGCTTTGGGTGGACGGCGGCGCCACGCGTAACCGCTGGCTGATGCAGTTTCTGGCCAACCTGCTGCAACGCCCGGTGGTGCGCAGTTTGTCACCGGAGGTCTCGGCACTCGGTGCTGCGCACCTGGCGGGCAGGGCGCTCGGAATTTGGGCCAGCGACGAGGCGCTGGCAGCACTGGAGCGCCAGCGTGAGCGGTTTGAGCCGCTGGCGGATGGGCAAATGTCAGCGCGTTACGCCGACTGGAAAAAAGCCCTGGCCCGCACCCTGCTCTAAAGACCGATCGAGATCAAACTGTGGGAGCTGGCTTGCCTGCGATAGCGATCTGTCAGCCACCACCGCTATCGCAGGCAAGCCAGCTCCCACCTGAACCGCGCCGGCCTTCACGGCTTCCAGGTATCCACATCCTTGGCGTCCACCGCCTTGGGCAACAACCCCGCCTTGAAGAACGCATCCGCAATCTTCTGCTGCTCACCCAACTGCTCCACCGTCACCGGCTGCACCTGATAACTGCGGTGCGCATTGGCGGCTTCCACCGTGGCCACATCCAGGTTGCCCCACAGCGGGCCGAGCACTTTGGCCGCGTCCTGCGGGTTAGTTTTCACCCACTGGCCAGCCTTTTCCAACTGCTCATACACCACCTTCAAAACCTCGGGATGCGCCTTGGCGTAAGGCGTGCCGGTCAGGTAGTAGCGCTTGTAGCTGGCAAGGCCCGCACCGTCGGCCAGCGTGCGCGTTGGCAATTGTCGCTGCACGCTGGTGAGGAAGGGTTCCCAGGTGACCCAGGCATCCACCTTGTTGTTTTCGAAGGCAGCGCGACCATCAGCCGGAGACAAATAGGCGGGTTCAATGTCCGCAAACGCCAGGCCGGCTTTAGCCAGGGCAGCGATCAACAAATAGTGGGTGCCGGCCGCTTTGGTCACCGCGATTTTCTTGCCTTTCAAATCCGCCAGCTGCTGAATCGGCGAGTCCTTGCGCACCACGATGGCCTGGGCCGACGGTGAGGGCGCTTCTTGGGCGAAATAGGTGAGTTTGGCCTGGGCTGCCTGGGCGAAGATCGGCACGGTGTCGGCCACGTCCGCGCTGATGTCCACGTTGCCCACGTTCAGCGCTTCAAGCAGCGGCAGGCCGCTGGGAAATTCGTGCCAGCTCACGTCAATATTGTCGGCCTTGAGGGCTTTTTCCAGGGTGCCCTGGGTTTTCAGCAAGGTGATCAGGGTTGAGGATTTCTGGTAACCGATGCGCACGGTTTCCTGGGCCTCGGCACTCACCGCGACGGAAAAAGCCAATAACCCGATAACAGCGGCGAGGGGACGACGAATAGACATGGCGCGCTCGATCTTCAGCGAAATAGCGCCAAGCTTAAAGTTATGAAAAGCATTCGATAAATACTCTTTCGATCTGAGCTTAGGGCGCTTTTTGCAGCGTCCGACCAATCGGGCATAACCATAGAGTTATATGATTCTTTCATAATTACTCGTGATTAATATAATCAAAAGCAAATTCACCCGCGAAGACGCTTTATGACCACACGCCGCCAGATCCATTTGTCAGCCTTCCTGTTAAGCGGCCCGGTGGTGCACAGCCACGCGGTGTGGCGCCACCCGCAAACCGTCGGAAATTACCTCGACCCCGAGTACTACACGCGCATCGCCAAGGTCGTGGAAGAAGGGCTGTTCGACTTCCTGTTCTTCGCCGACCGCCTGGCCGTGGGCGACCAGATGGGCGGCTCCCGTGAGTTCGCCTTGCGCTACGGCGCCCAGGACGCCACGCGCCTCGACCCATTGCCGATCCTCTCGTACCTGGTTGGCCAGACCAGCAAGCTTGGGCTGGGCGCGACCCGTTCCACCACCTATTACGAACCGGCGCATATTGCCCGCGAATTTGCCACCTTGGACCACCTGTCCAAGGGCCGCGCGGCGTGGAATATCGTCACATCGATGAATGACAGCGAAGGGCGCCTGTTCGGTAAGGCCAAGCACCTGGAGCACGACCTGCGCTACGACCGCGCCGATGAGTTCGTCGAGGTCGCGCTGAAGCTCTGGAACAGTTGGGGCAAGGACGCGCTCAAGCTCGACCGCGAAAGCGGCGTGCTTGCCGACCCGGCATTGATTACCTCGGTGCAACACCAGGGCGAGTGGTTCCGGGTCGAAGGCCCGCTGAATATCCCGCGCTCGCCCCAGGGCCGGCCGGTGCTGATCCAGGCCGGGTCTTCCGGGCGTGGTCGGCGCTTTGGCGCGCGGTGGGCCGAGGCGATTTTTACCATTCACCCGCACCTGGCGGCCATGCGCGCCTTTCGCGATGACGTGCGCGCCCAGGTGGTGCAACAAGGCCGCGCCGCCGACAGCTGCAAAATACTCACGGCGGTGATGCCGTTTATTGGTGGCAGCGAAGCCGAAGCCCGCGCCAAGCGCGACCAGCACAACGCCCTGGCGCGGCCGGAGTTGGGGCTGGTAACGCTGGCTTCGCAATTGAATGTGGACCTGTCGCCGTTCCCGTTGTCGGCCACCCTGGCCGAGGTGGCGCAATCGCCGCTGATCCACGCGGCGGCCGCTGAAAAACTGCTGATGCAAGGCTCTGAACTGACCCTGGAACAACTCGGCCGGATCTTCGCCAGCAGCGTGCGCGTGCCGCAACTGGTGGGCACCGGCGCGCAGATCGCCGACCAATTGGCCGAGCTGTTCGAGCAAGGCGGTTGCGACGGCTTTGTGATTTCGCCGGGGTACTTGCCGGGCTCATTCACCGAGTTTGTCGAGAGCGTGATTCCGCACTTGCAGCGCAAGGGCTTGTTCCGCACCGCGTACGAAGGCTCGACGCTGCGTGAACACCTCGGTCTGGCGGATCTCACGCACTGAATGCACTGAATGTGGGAGCTGGCTTGCCTGTGATAGCCATAGGTATCTACACAACCGGTTAGGCTGTTGTGGCGAGCAGGCTTGTCGAATCGTCGCACCGCCTGCGTTGGGCTGCGAAGCGGCCCCAGTACAGGCACTGCAATTTTTCTGAAAGAACTCAGCGTCTGGTTTTGGGGCTGCTCCGCAGCCCAACGCAGGCGGTTCGACGATTCGACAAGCCTGCTCGCCACAGGAGAAATTGGCTGCCTTCAAAAGTTGTGTAGATACCTATGCTGCGATAGCGGTGGGTCAGTTTGCATCGTTGTTGACTGACACTGCGCAATCGCAGGCAAGCCAGCTCCCACATTCGGACCGTGGTGGTTTTTTTATTGGGTATATCAATTTAAAAAGGGAATTACGCATGGCTGCTTTTGATCACTTGACCCGTCGCCACTTGCTTGGCATGGCCGGTATTTCCCTGGCCAGCCTGGCGCTGCCAAGCCTGGGCTTTGCGGCCGACGAGCACGCCGGGCACGGTACGCCCGCGGAACCTGCAGGCACCGGCGAGTTCATCCGCCTCGACGCGCCGCGCAAGCTCAAGCTGGCGGTCAACCTCAACGCTGTGTGCCTGGCGCCGGTGGTGATCGCCCACGGGCAGGGCTTCTTCACCAAACATAACCTCGAAGTGGAGCTGGTCAACTTCGGCAACTCCACCGAAGTACTGCTCGAAGCCATCGCCACCGGCAAGGCAGATGCCGGTATCGGCATGGCGCTGCGTTGGCTCAAGGCGCTGGAACAAGGCTTTGACGTCAAGCTCACGGCCGGCACCCACGGCGGTTGCTTGCGCTTGCTGAGTGCGGCGAACGGTGGCGTGAATAAGCTCGAAGACCTCAAGGGCAAGGCTATCGGCGTCACCGACATGGCCAGCCCCGACCGTAACTTCTTCTCGATCCTGCTGAAAAAGCACGGCGTCGACCCGGTGCGCGACGTCGAATGGCGCCTGTACCCGGCCGACCTGCTGGGCACCGCGCTGGAGCGTGGCGAAGTACAGGCGGTGAGTGGCAGTGACCCGTTCATGTACCGCCTGATCAAGTCCGGCGTGGCGCGGGAATTGTCCACCAACCTGGTGGAGGAATACGCCAACCTCAGCTGCTGCGTGGTCGGCGTCACCGGCAAGCTGGTACGTGAAGACAAACGCGTGGTCGCGGCGCTGACCCAGGCGATTCTGGAGGCCCACGACTATTCCGTGCAGCACCCCGAAGAAGTCGCCAAAGGCTTCCAGGCCTATGCGCTGAATACCACGACTGAAGAAGTGCAGGCGATTCTGCACGACCACACCCACGGTCACCATGCGGTCGGCGCGGCATTGACGCAGGAAATCACCACCTATGTCACCGACCTGAAAACCGTCGAGGTGATCAGCAAAGGCACCGACCCGGTGGAGTTTGCCAAGGAGATCACCGCTGATGTCTTCAGTTGATGCAACTACCCTGAACCCAAGCCTGGCATTCAAGGCTGGCTGGCAGGGCGCAACGGTGGTGGCTGCCTGGGTGGCCGCGGCGCTGTTGATCAGCTATTGGCCCAATGCCGTGCGCCATTGGCCAATGACCCAAGGGCTGGCCAATGTGTGCGTGGCGGTGGCAGCGTTGTTTATCCTGTTGAGCTTGCTGGGCCTGCGTTATTCGCGACTCGGCCAGCGCCTGAAAAACGCCGGGCCTTGGCTGATTGCCTTACCCGTGTTGCTGGGTCTCTGGGAGCTGCTCACGGCCAAGCTGGCGCTGCTGCCGGTGCCGTTTTTCGCGCCGCCCCAGGCCTTGCTTGCGGTGTATGTCGAAGACTATGCGCGCCTGGCCGACAGCCTGCTGCATTCGGCCTTGCTGCTGGGTTCGGGCGTGGCGCTGGGGGCGGCTACCGGGTTTGTCGCGGGCGTCTCCATCGGCTGGTCCACACGCATCGGCTACTGGTTGCACCCGGTGCTGCGCATCCTCGGGCCGGTGCCGTCGACGGCGTTGCTGCCGCTGTGTTTTTTCCTGTTTCCCAGCAGTTGGAGCGCGAGTGTTTTCCTGATCGCCCTGGCCACCTGGTTTCCGGTCACGGTGCTGACCTGGTCCGGTGTGGCGAGTGTCGATAAAGCCTATTACGACGTGGCGCGCACCTTGGGTGCCAGGCCGGGCTTCCTGATTTTCAAAGTGGCGATTCCCGCCGCGCTGCCCCATGTATTCGTCGGCCTGTTCATGGGCCTGGGCGCCTCGTTTTCGACCTTGGTGGTGGCCGAAATGATGGGGGTCAAATCCGGCATCGGCTGGTACTTGCAATGGGCCCAGGGTTGGGCCGCTTACGCGAACATGTACGCGGCCTTGTTGATCATGGCGCTGGCGTGTTCGGGGTTGATCACCGGCTTGTTCCTGGTGCGTGACCGCTTGTTGGCCTGGCAGAAAGGAGCGATGAAATGGTAGCGCTGGCACAGGCAGTACAGCCCTCGGCAGGGCTGGCGCTGCGGATTGAAAACCTCAGCCATGGCTTTGCACTGGACGGCCAGCATTTGCCGGTATTGGAGCGGGTTTCCCTGGAGGTGGCGCCAGGGGAATTCGTGGCGTTGCTGGGGCCTTCGGGCTGCGGCAAATCCACCTTGCTGCGCCTGGTGGCCGGGTTGGAACCGGCTGACTCCGGCCGTTTGCTCGCCGACGGGCAAGCCATCACCGGCCCGGACCCAAGCCGCGTGGTGGTGTTTCAGGACCCAACCCTGTACCCGTGGCGCCGCGTATGGGACAACGTAGCGCTGGGTTTGGAAGCCCAAGGCCTGCTCAAGACCCATTCGGCCAAGGTCGACCAGGCCCTGGAAAAAGTCGGCCTCAGCCCGTTTGCGCGCGCCTATCCTCGGCAACTCTCCGGTGGTATGGCCCAGCGCGTGGCGTTGGCCCGTGCGCTGGTCAACCAGCCACGGCTGCTGATCCTGGATGAGCCCTTGGGCAAGCTGGACTCGTTGACGCGCATCACCATGCAAAAGGAGCTAATCGATCTGTGGCAGCGCCAGGGCTACACGGCGCTGCTGGTGACCCACGACGTGGAAGAGGCCTTGCTGCTGGCCAACCGCGTGATCGTGTTCAGCGACCGCCCGGCGAAGATCCAGGCGCAGTTGACCATCGATCGGCCTTATCCTCGGCATCGCGATGATGCCTATCTGGTGGATTTGCGCCGACAGATACTGGGGTTGTTGGGGTTGGGGGAGAGCTGGTAGTTGTCAGTCTGATCGTTCCCACGCTCTGCGTGGGAACGCCGCTTGGGGCGCTCCGCGTCCCGCACCCCCACAGTCTGACTGCATAGTCCTTGACACCGCCAACCCCAACGCGCAAGGATCAACTCAATTTTAGAGAATTGAGTTTCAGCAATGGCGAGAATCCATAAGCCAACCGAATTCGCCGACTTGTTAAAGCAATACGGCTTGGAGGTGTTCGAGCTGGCGCGCCTTTACAAAGCGGTCGACGACAAAGGTCGGTACTTGCACTGGGATGAATTTCGTCGATATCCCGCGCCGGGCATCAATAAAGACGCCGCTTGGGCCGCGATCAAAATGTCGCGGGCCTGCGCCAGCAAGACCCTCGAACTGCGTAGCGAGTGCGGCAGCCCATTTTTTGTGTGTGCCACGGATTTCTGTGACGCGGTCGTTCACGCCGTAGAGTCGCTGACGTCCAGATTGGGCGGGGCGGCGGCGTCGTCTCCGCAGTACCGGGATAACACCCGCTACCTGGTTGACGCCTTGATGATGGAGGAAGCCATTTCCAGCGCCCAACTGGAGGGCGCGGCGACAACCCGCAAGATCGCCAAGGACATGTTGGCCAAGGAACGCCCGCCTCAAGATGATGATGAGCGGATGATCCTGAATAACTATCAGCTGATGAAGCATGCCAAATACAACAAGGACGAAAGCCTGTCGCTCGGGTTGATCTGCGAGTTTCATGGCATTGCCACGGCGGGCATTGATGAAGCGCATGTTCATCCGGGAGCCATCAGGGACGAAGACGATGTTTTTGTCGGCGGTGCGGGCAATGACATTGTGCATCAGCCGCCCAAGGCAGTCCTGCTGCCAGCCAGGCTTGAAGCGCTCTGCCGGTTTGCCAATGAGCGGCATGATGGGCAGGAGGGCAGGCACTTTATCCACCCGGTGGTCAAAGCCATCATCCTGCATTTTATGCTGGGCTATGAGCATCCTTTCAGGGACGGGAACGGGCGAACCGCACGCGCCTTTTTTTATTGGTTCATGCTCAAAAGTGGTTACTGGCCATTTGAATATATTTCTATCAGCACGCTGCTTAAAGAGGCGCCAATGCAATATGGGCGCTCCTATGTCTACACGGAAACTGACGCCTTTGACCTGACCTATTTCGTGATTTATCAATTGCACGTCATCGAGCGGGCGATGCAGGCGTTCATGATGCATTTCGAGGCCAAAAGGAAAGAGGCCACCGCGCTGATGGGCTGGCTGGATACGCTTGAATTGAAAGATGCACTCAATTATCGGCAGGGGCATTTTCTGAAAAAGGTGCTGCAACACCCAGGGCGTACCTTCACGCCCAAGGAGATCACCCATGACTATGACGTTTCGGAAAATACTGCGCGTAAGGACCTGGAGAAGTTGGTCGGCATGAAGGTGCTGTTCAAGGTCCAGGAAGACAAAAGCTTCCTGTACCTGGCCAGGAATGACGCCGAAGCCAACCTGAAGAAACTCGCATCCAAGGCCTAGGTGCGCTCAAACCTGCTCCTCCGCCCGCAACTGCACGCTCATCTCATCACAACTGTTTGCCCAGTCGCTCAGCCACTGAGGCATGGGCGGTGACGCTTCGGCCAAGCCGAGTTCGCGCACGAAGTCGGCCGGGGGCAAGGTGCCTTTGGCACTGCGGAACAGGCCGCGCATCACCACCACGCCCACCACTCGGCCCCGGCTGATAAAGCGGTGCTCCATCAGGCTCCATTTGTGGTCCCAGCCGAGCATGCGCGTGTGTACCTCGAACACTTCAAAGAGCTTCAGCTCGCGGCGGAACTTGCCCCAGGTGTCGCCCACAATCGGCAACGCCTTATTGCGCAGGGCCACGCGAAAAGCGCCGGTACGCAGCACAAAATCCATCCGCGCAACGTCTGCCAGGGTGAAATACCGGCCATTGGTGACATGCCGGTTGATATCCAGGTCCAGCGGCCACACCCGCATGCGCACCACCGTGGTGTCCAAACCCTGCACGGGCTTGCGCCAGGGCCGACGGAACAACATGAACAGCAATCGAAACCAGAGATTCATACACGTGCCAGGCAGTTGATCGGAAGCCGCACTGTACGGGGGCAGAATCGGCTAAGGTAGGTGCGCAAATGACTTATTACATGCGAAAAACGCAAACAGGCTTTTTATGCACATTACCTTGCTCCTGGCCGATGATTGCTCCGCCGCCAACGCCACCTTGGTGCTGGAAATGCTCGGCGCCGCCAATCTGTTTGCCGACAGCCCACCCTTTGAGGTTGTGGTGGTCTCCCTTGACGGCCAGCCCGTCACTACCGGGGGCGGGCTGCAGATACAGGTGGCGTGCGCGGCGGCGCAGGTGCGCCGCACCGACCTGATCCTGATTCCCGGTTTCCTGTTTACCCTCAAGCAGGCCTTGCCCACCTTTCATGCCTACGGCCCGTGGCTGCGCGCGCAATATGCCCAGGGCGCGGTGCTGGCATCGATGTGTACCGCAGCTTTTTTGCTGGCGGAAACCGGCCTGTTGCAAGGCCTGCATGCCACCACCCACTGGGCGTTTACCGAGTTGTTCCGGCGCCGTTACCCCGACGTGACCCTGGAGGACACGCAGATCCTGTGTGAAGAAAACCGTGTGATCACCAGCGGTGGCGCCAGCGCCGCGATGGACCTGATGCTGCACCTTATCCGCCGCTTCGGCTCACCGGAACTGGCACATACCTGTGGCAAATACCTGTTGATCGACGGCGTGCGTACCGAGCAGTCGGTGTACGCCCTGTGGTCGCTGCCCAAGAACCACGGCGACGGCGAGATCCTGCGGGTGCAGCATTGGCTGGAGCAGCACTTTGCCCAGGCGTTGGTGATTGACGACGTGGCGCTGCGCTTTGGCTTTGGCGTGCGCAATTTCAAGCGACGTTTCAAGGAGGCGACCGGCTATACGCCCATTGGTTACGTGCAAACCCTGCGCCTGGAGCGGGCCAAGCAGATGCTGGAGTCCACGCGCATGACCCTCGAAAGCATCACCTACGCGGTCGGTTATGAAGACAGCAATTCGTTTCGCCGCCTGTTCCAGCAGCGCGTGGGCATGTTGCCAGCGGCGTATCGCAAGAAATTTCTCGCCACGGCCTGAATCAGCGACGTAGTTGCGCCTGCGCTTCAATACATTCCACCAGAAACTCCATCACCACTTTCACCGACGGTGAGCGGCGCATATCCGGGTACACCGTCAGCCAGATATCACGCACCGGGCCATCGCTGGGCGTGGGCAACCGCGTCAACAGCGGGTCGGCATCGCCCACCAAGGTGGGCAGTACCACTGCGCCGACCTGCGCGCGGGCGGCCATTTGCTGGGTGATCAACTCGCTGGCGGCAAACACGATAGGGCGTGGGCCGCGCAGTTGGTGCAGCCAGGCTTGCTGGGGCAGGTGGTCGCGGCTGGCGTCGTAGGCGATGAAGGTCCATTGGGCTGCCGGCAGGTGTTCGAGCGCAGGCGCGGCGTACAAGCCGAAGCGCACCACGCCGACCTTGCGCCGCACCAGGGCTTCTTCGTCGGGGCGCAGGGTGCGCAAGGCGATGTCGGCTTCGCCTTTGTCCAGCGCGGCCAAATGGGTGGACGGCATCAGTACCAGGTTTAACTGCGGATACTGGCTGCGCAACCGCGCAAGCTGGGGCGCAATGCAATGGTTGGCGATGGAAGGCGGGCAGCTGACGCGCACTGTGCCGGCCAGTTCGATGGAGGCCACGCGCGACAAGCGCATCACCTGCGTGGCCATATCGCCCATGCCCGCCGCTACTTGCGCCAAGGCCAAACCTTGCGCCGTGAGCGGGCGGCTGCGGGGCAGGCGGTCCACCAGTTTTACGCCCAGGGCTTTTTCCAGCGCATCGACCCGGCGCCCGACGGTGGCGTGCTCCACCTGCAACTCGCGGGCGGCGGCCGACAGTGACTGGGTGCGCGCCAGCACGGTGAAGTAGTAAAGGTCCTGCCAATCGAACATCGGGTTATTTCCGCACGGAGGCTGGGAAAGATTGGGGAATATTCCAACCGAATAAACCCTTTTACCATGGCCGCTTCCCAGTGCAAACGGAGTTGTTCCCTGATGAAAGCCATCACCCTGCAAGCCTACGGCGGCCCCGACGTCGCCCAACTGCGCCATGATGTGGCCAAACCCCAAGTCACGGCCGGGCATGTGCTGGTCAAGGTGGCCTGCGCCGGGATTAATTTCATGGATATTCATACGCGCCAGGGCAAATACGCCGCGTCGGTGACCTACCCGGTGCACTTGCCCTGCACCTTGGGTATGGAAGGCGCCGGCGTGGTGGTTGAGGTCGGCCCCGGCGTGAGCCATCTGGCGGTGGGCGACCGCGTGGCCTGGTGCATTGCCTGGGGCGCTTATGCCGAATACGCCAACGTGCCCGCCGACAAAGTCGCGCAGATTCCGACTGCCATCGGCTTTGATCAGGCCGCAGCCGCGATGTTTCAGGGTTGCACCGCGCACTATCTGATTGAGGATGTGGCGCGCTTGCAGGCGGGCAGCAGCTGCCTGATTCACGCGGCGTCCGGCAGCATCGGCCAGTTGCTGGTGCAGATGGCGCGGAGGTTGGGTGCGACGGTGTTCACCACCGGCAGCAGTGCCGAAAAATGCGCGATTGCCCGGCAACGCGGTGCTCACCAGGCCTGGACCTATGACGGCTTTGCCGATCAGGTGCTGCAAGCCACGGATGGCCGCGGGGTGGATGTGGTGTTTGACTCAGTCGGCAAAACCACCTTGCGCGAGAGTTTCCGCGCTTGCCGCACGCGGGGTTTGATCGTCAACTACGGCAACGTGTCGGGCTCACTGACCGACCTGGACCCGATTGAATTGGGCGAGGCGGGCTCGCTGCTTTTGACCCGACCACGCCTGGCCGACCATATGGCCGACGGGGCGACCGTGCAGCGGCGTGCCAATGCGGTGTTCGCGGCGATGCTGGAAGGGTCGTTAAGCGTGGAGATTGAGGGCCATTACCGCCTGGAGACGGTGCAACAGGTACACGCACGCATCGAGGCGCGCCAGCAGATCGGCAAGGCGGTGTTGTGGGTGGACCGTGATCTGCACTGATTGGTGTGTTGAGCAGGCTTAGTGTGGTGAGCAAGCTTGTTGTGGCGAGCAGGCTTGCCCTGCGTTGGGCTGCGAAGCGGCCCCAGTGCGGCTAATGCGATTTTTCGGTTAAACCGCGTGTTCAGGTTTCAGGGCCGCTGCGCGCCCCAACGCAGGGCAAGCCTGCTCGCCACAACAGCCCATTAACCAGAAGTCGGGTGGGTACATGGCCAGATCGCAGGCGAAAAAAAACCGGCTGATCAGGCCGGTTTGGGGTACCTCACCAACAGCGAGGGTTATACGTGATTGCTCTGCAGACGATCCGCACCACCTTCAGCCAGGCCACGTTCCTGCAGACGATCCGCACCACCTTCAGCCAGGCCACGTTCTTGCAGGCGATCCGCACCGCCTTCGGCCAGGCCGCGTTCCTGCAAACGATCAGCACCGCCTTCGGCTATACGGCGTTCCTGCAGACGGTCAGAACCGTTTTCGGCTACGTGGCTGCCTTGCAGGCGATCCGCGCCGCCTTCAGCGACAACTGGTTGGGCAAAAGCGTTGGCAGCCAGTACCGAGAAAGCGAGGCTAAGCAAGAGTTGGCGTTTCATGATGGTGTGCTCCGAGAGTTGTAGTTGGGTGTTGCCGGGTATGGGTTTGATGGTACGCGTTGGATTTTTTAAGAGAACTTCATTGCGCTGATGGTGACTATCGACGCCAGCGATGGCCCGTTTTGGCGGGCCATCGTGCAAGCGCTCAAGGCATCTGCGGCAGTTCCTGAGGGCGCAGGTCAAACACCAGCACCTCGGCGTCTTCGCCATGGCTCAGACGGATCTGGCGTTCATTGCGCAGCCGTGCGCCGTCGCCTTCCTGCAAGCGTTGGCCATTGAGTTCAACGCTGCCGCGGGCCACATGCACGTACACATGGCGGTCCACCGGCACGTCCAGGGTGGCGGCTTCGTCGCCGTTGAACAGCCCGGCATACACCCGTGCATCCTGGCGAACGTTCAGCGAGCCATCCGTGCCTTCCGGCGAGATGATCAGTTGCAAGCGCCCACGTTTTTGCGCCGCGCTGAAGTGCTCCTGCTGATAGCGCGGCTCGGCGCCGACCACATTCGGCACGATCCAGATTTGCAGGAAGTGCACGCCATGGCTCTGGCTGTGGTTGAACTCGCTGTGGGCCACGCCGCTGCCGGCGCTCATCAGTTGCACGTCGCCAGGGCGAATCACCGAGCCGGTGCCCAGGGTGTCCTTGTGTTCCAGGGCGCCTTCGAGCACATAGGAGAAAATCTCCATGTCGCGGTGCGGGTGCTGGCCGAAGCCTTTACCGGCGGCGACGCGGTCATCGTTGATCACCAGAAGGTCGGAAAAACCCTGCTCCTTGGCATCCCAGTAGTTGGCAAACGAGAAGGTGTGGAACGACTTCAACCAACCGTGATTGGCGGCGCCGCGTTCTGAGGCTTTGCGAAGGGTCAGCATGGGGTGTTCTCCTCAAGGGAAGCCGGGCTGCAAGGTGCAGGGCTTCGGTGTGAGGAGAAGCTTACTGTTTAGCGGGGAGTTGATTAAGACGCTGCAATCTGAATGACTGTCTCTTTGCAGTTGACGATTGCCAGCTGCGCCGCCCGTAGGCGATGGCGATAGCTCAGTTGGCGTTTGCGCCAGGCCAACGGGTTCAGCCCTTCACTGCGGCTGAACTGGTGACAGAAGTGCGCCTGGTCGCAGAACCCGCATTCCTGGCTGATCTGCGTCAGGCTCAGAGCAGAGCCGGTGATCAGCAGCTTGGCCTGCTGGATACGTTGCTGGCGAATCCATTCCTGCGGCGCCACGCCCGTGGTGCGTTTGAAGGCGCGGGAAAAATGACTGCGCGACAGTTCGCAGGCGCGGGCCAGTTCAGTCACCTCCAGCGGCTCTGCCAGGTTGGCGAGGATCAGCTGCTTGACCTTCTGTTCCCGCTCGGAGCACAACGTTGCGCCTGGTTGAGCCATGATCAATACCCGTGGACAGCGTGACGGAGAGTGAAAACCCAGTGTAGAGCACATACGTGCAATTTTTCGCTACAGCGTCGTCGCACACTGGGCCCAACGCTCTTGCCGCCAGGCGGCCTCTGTCAAGGAAACCCTATGAACGCCGATCTGATTCTGTTCAACGGCCAGTTCCACACGGTCGACCGTGAAAACCCGCATGCCACTGCCGTCGCCATCCACAAGGGTCGCTTTGTAGCGGTCGGCACCGACGGCGAGGCCATGGCCCTGCGCGGCAGCGGTACCCAGGTCATCGACCTCAAGGGCCGCACCGTGATCCCAGGCCTTAACGACTCGCACCTGCACCTGATTCGTGGCGGGCTGAATTACAACCTCGAATTGCGCTGGGAAGGTGTGCCGTCCCTGGCCGATGCGTTGCGCATGCTCAAGGACCAGGCGGACCGCACCCCGACGCCGCAATGGGTGCGCGTGGTGGGTGGCTGGAACGAATTCCAGTTCGCTGAAAAACGTATGCCGACCTTGGACGAACTCAACCAGGCCGCGCCGGACACGCCGGTATTCGTGCTGCACCTGTATGACCGCGCCTTGCTCAACCGCGCCGCCCTGCGGGTGGCCGGCTACACCAAGGAGACACCGAACCCGCCCGGTGGCGAGATCGTGCGTGACAGCCATGGCAACCCCACCGGCATGCTGGTGGCGCGGCCCAACGCGATGATCCTTTATGCAACCTTGGCCAAAGGGCCGAAATTGCCGCTGGAATATCAGGTCAACTCGACGCGTCAGTTTATGCGTGAACTCAATCGCCTGGGCCTTACCAGTGCCATTGATGCCGGCGGTGGTTTCCAGAATTATCCCGATGATTATGCGGTGATCGAGCAACTGGCCAAGGACCAACAGCTGACGGTGCGCATCGCCTACAACCTGTTCACCCAGAAGCCCAAGGAAGAACTCAGCGACTTCAAACACTGGACCGGCAGCGTCACGCTGCATCAGGGCGATGATTACCTGCGTCACAACGGCGCCGGTGAGATGCTGGTGTTTTCGGCGGCGGATTTCGAAGACTTCCTTGAGCCACGCCCCGACCTGCCGTTGACCATGGAGCAGGAACTGGAACCGGTGGTGCGCCATTTGGTTGAGCAGCGCTGGCCGTTCCGGCTGCACGCCACGTACGACGAATCCATTTCGCGCATGCTCGATGTGTTCGAGAAGGTCAATCGCGACATTCCATTCAACGGTCTGCCGTGGTTCTTCGACCACGCCGAAACCATTACGCCACACAATATCGAGCGTGTACGTGCCTTGGGCGGAGGTATTGCGATTCAGGATCGCATGGCGTTCCAGGGTGAGTATTTTGTCGAGCGTTACGGCGCCAAGGCAGCCGAGGCCACGCCGCCGATCAAGCGCATGCTGGCCGAAGGCGTGCCGGTGGGGGCGGGCACGGACGCGACGCGGGTATCGAGCTACAACCCGTGGACCTCGCTGTACTGGATGGTCAGTGGGCGCACGGTGGGAGGGTTGGAACTGCATGCCGAAGGGTTGCCGCGTCTCACTGCGCTGGAACTGTTTACCCACGGCAGCGCTTGGTTCTCGTCGGAGCAGGGCAAGAAGGGCCAGATCAAGGTTGGGCAACTGGCGGATGTGGCGGCGTTGTCGGCGGACTTTTTCAGTGTTGATGAAGAGGCGATCAAGTGGATTGAGTCGGTGTTGACGGTGGTGGGCGGCAAGGTGGTGTATGGCGCTGGCGACTTTGAAGATTTCGCGCCGCCGCAGGTGCCGGTGTTGCCGGACTGGTCGCCGGTGGTCAAGGTGCCGGGGCATTGGCGGCCGAGTTCGCCGTTACAGGCGCAGGTGCATCAATGCAGTGGGCCTTGTGGTGTGCATGCCCATGGGCATGAGAAGGCGCGGCTTTCGAGCGTTCCAGTCAGCGACTTTCAGGGGTTTTGGGGGGCGTTTGGGTGTTCGTGTTTTGCCTTTTGATTGCTTATGTTGGTGTGTGAGTGGTTGAAGCAAAAGCCAGATCAAGTGCAAGGCAAAAGCCTGTCTACCTGATGCAACGCGGTCTAAATGTGGGAGCGGGCTTGCTCGCGAATGCGGTGTATCAGTGACAGATGAATTGACTGATCCACCGCATTCGCGAGCAAGCCCGCTCCCACAGTTGACCACATGCAGTTTTGAATATGAGGTCGGCTGCGGATTTTCATGCACTGAAGAGCTCCCACCTTTGACCGAGTATGGCTCTGCTGTTGCTGTTGGGGCGAAGGCCCTTTGCTAGCTTTTGGGTCTTTCCAAAAGTGAGCCGCCGTAAGGGTGGAACCCTATGTGGCCGTTACCGCAGCAACGGATACGCACCCAGCGCTCCTGCAACCCCCCCAGATCTCATCCCTCTCACCGGCATTTGCTTTGCGGTTTGGCGACTGCCAGGCTATAAACCAGCCAAATGTCCACCGAGAAGCGACAATGAACCCCTTCGAAGACATGCGCCTGTTTTGCCAGGTCATGGAGTCCGGCAGCTTCACCGCCGCCGCCGAGCAACTGGGCTTGTCCAAACAATTCGTCAGCCGCCGCCTGATCCAGCTGGAAGACCGCTTGGGCGTGCGCCTGCTCAACCGCTCCACGCGTCGATTGGACGTTACGCCACTGGGCCAGAGTTATTACGAGTCGGCCTTGCGCCTGCTCGCTGAAGTCGAGCAAGTGGAGCAGGGCATCGCCGGCCAGAACAGCGAACCACGGGGTACGATCCGGCTCAGCGCGCCGTTGTCGTTTGCCATGGCCCATCTGGGCTGCCTGCTGCCGCAGTTCCTGCAACGTCACCCGCAGGTGTCGGTGGAAGTCGACTTGAGTGATCGTCCGGTGGACCTGATCGGCGAGGGCTACGACCTGGTCTTGCGCATCGGCACGCTGGAAGACTCGACCCTGATTGCCCGGCGCATCGCCAGCGTGCAGCGGGTGTATTGCGCCAGCCCCGACTACCTGGCCTTGCGCGGCACGCCGCTCAAGCCCGAAGACCTGGCCGACCACGACTGCTTGCCCTATGGCCATGGCCGTCAGGTGCAATGGCGTTTCAAAGGCAAGTTGCAGGCGCTCAACGTCAGTGGGCGCATGCGCGTGAACAATGGCGAATTGCTGCGCGACACTGCGATCGCCGGATTAGGCGTCACCTACCTGCCGACCTTTATCGTTGCCGAGGCGCTGAAAGACGGGCGCTTGGTAACCCTGCTGGAAGACTTCGCCCCCGAAGCCCTGACCTTGTCGGCGGTGTACCCGCAGCACCGGCAAAGTTCGCGGCCAGTGCAGGCGCTGGTGGAGTTTTTGCGCGAGCGCCTGGCTAGCGGTTGCTGACCCACACGCATCTATTGTGAAGACTGGCTTATGTGGGAGCTGGCTTGCCTGCGATAGCATCACCTTGGTGTGACTGACACACCGAGGTGACTGCATCGCAGGCAAGCCAGCTCCCACACAAGCCAGCTCCCACACACATTCAAGGGTCGACAAGATTGGCCAACGTCGAACCCTGCACATACCGCTGCAGATTCGCCAGGAACGTATCGGCAATCTCCTGCTGGCTGTTGGTCGAAATCGCCGAGGTGTGCGGCGACAACCGCACCCGTGCATGGCTGTACAGCGGGTGCCCTGGCGGCAGTGGCTCAGGTTCGGTCACATCCAGCGAGGCCAGGCCGACCTGACCGTTATCCAAGGCTTCCAGCAGCGCTTCCTGATCCAGCAAGCCACCGCGCGCGATATTGATCAGGTGCAATCCCGGCTTGGCGCTGCCGAGCACATCCCGGTCGACAATATGCCGCGTGGCCTCGGTGAGCGGCGCCGCCAGCACCAGGTGGTCGGCGCGGGCGAACAGGTCGTGAATATCCTTGGCGGCCTCAACATGTTCCACCTCAAAGGGCGCCTGGCTCTGGCGCAGCGCAACCACGTTGATCCCCAGGGCCAGGGCTTTTTGCGCCAGGCTTTTGCCGATCGCACCAAAGCCCAGAATGCCCAATGTGGTGCCCTTGAGCGGGCGCAACGCGGTGAAATTCCACTGGGCATCCTTCACCCAAATATCCGGCAAATGCTTGGCCGCCGCAAAGATCGCCGCCAGGGCGAACTCGGCAAGGTTATCGGCCGCGCTGCCCCGTGAAGTGGTCACCGGCGGGCCGTTGAACAGCCATTGTGGGTAGAAGTCGATGCCCGACGACACCAGATGCACCCACTGCGCGCCATACGGCCAGCCTGGCGGCGGAGTATCGGGCGCGGTGTAGCCGCGCACATTGATAGGGCGCAGCAGCAGGATATTGGCCTGGGGCGGCAGGTCGCTGGGCACACCGGCCGGCACGCCAATGACCTGGGCCTGGGGGTGGATCGAGGCAAGGCGTTGGCGCAATACCTGGTTGTAATCTTCGTCCAGCTGGCTGGCGATAATCACCTGACTCATAAGCGTTCCTTATTCATTGTTGCGCACGTTGCGCGAACACCGCTTTACCCACACCTTGCAGCACCGCGTCGTTCTGCGGCGTATGCACGCGGCTGCACAGCACGTCGCGGTAATGCCGTTGCAGCGGGCTATGGCGCGACAGGCCAGGGTTGCCCGAGGCTTCGATGGCCAGCTCCACGGCGCGGATCGCATTGCCGGTCACCAGGTATTTAAGCTGCGCCGCATTGGCGGCTGGCGTGTGGCCTTGGTCGGCGGCATCGAGCAGGCTGCGGTTGGCAAACAGCAGGGTGTCGATATGGCCGACGGTTTCCTGAAAACGCGGCAAGCTCGACAGCGCGGCGCCTAGGTTGGACGGCTTGCGTTCTTCCAGCCAGTGCACCAGCCAATCCCGAGCGGCCTGGGCCACGGCGTCGTACACCGACGACAGCAGCACCGACATCCACAGGAACCCATCGCCATCCAGCTCCGGTTGTGGTGCGCTCCAGGGGCTGACGCTGACGGCATGGTCCAGCGGCACCAGGACGTTATCGAGCACCACTTCGTGGCTGCAAGTGGCGCGCATGCCCAGGTGGTCCCAGGTGTCGATGATGCTCACGCCGGGGCTGTTTTTCGGCACCAGCCATGCGCCCACCAGCGGGTCGGCATCATCACTGCGTGCCCACACGCTGAACCAGCTCAGGCCATGGCTGCCGGTGGAGTAAATTTTGCGGCCGCTGATGCGCCAGCCTTCGGCGGTGCGCACCGCCGTGGTCGCCGGCAGCCCGCCACGGGCTGGGGTGCCCAGGTCGGGTTCGACGCGCAGGGCGTTGATCAACGCACCGTTGCGCACGGCGTCTTCGGCGACTTGCACGCGCAGGTGCTGCGGCCAGGTTTTGCTGTCTTGCAGGCGGGTGTGTTGCAGGTACTGCATCACCAGAATCAGCGCGGTCGAAGGCTCGCCCTTGGCAATCGCGCTGATAGCCTTGCGCGCCTGCGGCAAGCTGGCGCCACCACCACCCAGGGCCTTGGGCACGGTGAGGGCGACCAGGCCACGTTCATGCAGCCGCTTGAAGTTGGCGTGGGGGAAGGCCCCGCTTTGGTCATACAGGTGCGCGGTGCTGGCCAGCTCGGCGCTGAGGCGTTCGAGCAGGGCGTCGAACTGCGCCGAACCTTGTGGGAGCTGGCTTGCCTGCGATGGCGGTGGATCAGCCACCCGCAATGCAGGCCCAGAGACCGCTATCGCAGGCAAGCCAGCTCCCACATTGGCTAATCGGTTGAGAGGCTCACTCATGCCAGCGCTTCCTGTTGCACTTCAACTTCGCTGTAACGGTTGGCCGGCACCTCCAGCCCCAGGTTATCGCGCAAGGTCTGGCCGCTGTACTCGCTGCGAAACAGCCCGCGTTGCTGCAGCACCGGCACCACTAGTTCGGTGAAGTACTGCAAGCCATCGGGCAGCACCGAGTTGATGATGAAGCCGTCGCTGGCGCCGGACTCGAACCAGGTTTGAATCGCATCGGCGACCTGCTCCGGGGTACCGACAAAATCGCGCTTGGGACGCGAAAAGCGCAAGGCCACTTCGCGCAGGGTCAAGCCTTCGTCCCTGGCCAGTTGCTTGATACGGTCGGAACCGCCTTTCTGGCTGTTGCTGCCCAGGTCGCCAAGCTCCGGGAACGGTGCGTCCAGCGGGTATTGGCTGAAGTCGTGGTCGTTGAAGGGGCGGCCCAGCGCCACAATCGCATCTTCGACGGTGACCAGGTCCACGGCCTGTTGATAGCGACTCTCCACCTCGGCGGCATCGCGCCCGACAATCGGGCGGATGCCCGGCAAAATCGCCAGGCTGCCCGCATCACGGCCAAAGCCCTTGGCGCGGCGTTTTAAGTCAGCCGAGTAAGCCTTGCCTTCTTCGAGCGTCTCCACATGCACAAAAATCGCATCGGAATGCTCAGCGGCAAAGTTGCGCCCATCCTCAGAGGTGCCCGCCTGGAAAATCACTGGCTGGCCCTGACGCGAACGGGCGATGTTCAGCGGGCCTTTGACCGAGAAAAATTCACCCTTGTGGTTCAGCGCATGCAGTTTGTTGGGGGTGAAAAACTCGCCGCTCTGCTTGTTATAGGCAAAGGCGTCGTCTTCCCAGGAATCCCACAGGCCCTTGACCACGTTCAAGTGTTCCTTGGCGATGCGGTAGCGCACGGCGTGGGGCGGGTGCTCGGCCTTGCCGAAGTTGTCGGCGGTGCCGCTCAGCCAGGAGGTGACCACGTTCCAGCCGGCGCGGCCGCCGCTGATATGGTCCAAAGAGGCGAACTGGCGCGCCACCTGGTAGGGCTCGGTGTAGCTGACAGTCACGGTGGCGACCAGGCCGATATGGCTGGTCAACGCGGCGAGGGCCGAGAGAATGGTCAGCGGCTCGAAACGGTTGAGGTAATGCGGGCTGGATTTGGCGTGAATGTGCAGGCTGTCGGCGATAAACACGAAGTCGAACTTGGCCGCCTCGGCCAGTTCAGTTTGTTGTTTATAGAAGCCAACGTTCGTACTGGCATTCGGTTGCGCCTGCGGATGGCGCCATTCACCCCAGCCGTGACCGACACCGTGGACCATAGCGCCCAGTTTCAGATGACGTGGCGTGCTCATATGCGGCTCCTTGCTTAGCGCGATGCTTGGGAAGTGGGAAAACGTTCGGCGTTAAAACTCGTGTCGAAACCCTGGGACACGTCGATGCGCTTGGGCAGCAGGCCTTCTTGCTGATAGGTGTCGGCGGTGGCTTGCAGGCCCTTGATCACGCTGCCGTCAATCACCACGGGATTCAGTTGCGTGTCTTTGGCCACCTCCAGGTGTACCGCCAAGGGCAGGCCGGTAATTTTGGCTTGGGCAGCGGCGTATTCATCCGGGTGTTTGTTGGCCCAGGCGTAGGCACGGTCGACGCGGGCTACGAAGTCATCCAGTTGCGGGCGTTTGTTGGCGATGGCCTGGCTGGTGGCGGCGAAGTACAGGTGGTTGCTCAGTAACGCCTTACCGCTGACCAGAACCCGGGCGTGGCTTTGTGAGGTGACCACCGTGGTGTAGGGGTCCCACGTGGCCCAGGCATCGACGGTGCCGTTATCGAGTACCAGCCGGGATTCGGCAGGCAGCAGAAAAATGAATTGCACATCCTTGGTCGTCAGGCCCGCGCTGGCCAAGGCCCTGATCGCCAGGTAGTGCCCGATGGAGCCGCGCCCGGTGACGATTTTCTTGCCCTTGAGGTCGGCGGCCGTCTGGATCGGCGAGTCCTTGGGCACCACCAGGGCAGTGGTGTTGCGCCCTTCGGCGTGGATGATGCTGACCACCTTGAGCGCGGCCCCGGCGCCCAAGGCGAACACATACGGTGCATCGCCGAGGGCGCCAATATCGACGGCACCTGCGTTCAGGGCTTCGCCCAGCGGCGAGGCGGAAGGGAACTCTGACCACTGGATTTGATAGGGCACGTTTTGGGTTTCGCCGGAGGCTTCCAGCAGCGCCTTGATCGTGGATTTCTGGTTGGCCACCCGCAGCGGTTGCAGGTCGGCGGCGTGTGCAGTGCTGAGCAGGCCGAGGACCAGGGCGCTGCTCAGCAGAAGGTGTTTGAAGGGCGTGCTAAAGACCATGATGGATAAATCCCAGGCAAATTGAAAAAGTGTGGGTTACCTCCGCCTGGCAAGGGGTCGGTGTGGCCTGCCCCGGTGTGGGCAGGCGTGAAGGTGGTTCAGATCACGTAGAAACCGTGGGTGCCATCGCGCGCCAGTTGGTCGACCAGGCCGAATTCCCAGTCCAGGTACGCTTGCATGGCTTCCTTCGGGCTGTCGGTGCCTTCGTACGGGCGGCGATAGCGATCGATACGCGGTGACGCGAGATGGGTCTCGCCTTCTTCCAGCGGCAGTTTTTCGGCGATCCAGTTAAGCGTGCCCCCTTGCAGCAGGAACACCGGCTTGCCGGTGATGGCTTCGACTTCGGCGACCGCCAGGCGCGCCAGTTGGCTGGTGCCGCAGGTCAGCACATAACGTTCGGCAGGCGGCACTTTGGTCAGGGCCTGGGGCAATTGCGCGCGCAAGGCCCAGAAGGCACCGGGGATATGGCGTTTGACGTAGTTGACGCTGGGGGTGAAATCCAGCACCGCCGTGTCGCCATGGGGCAGCCACTCGGCAAGGGTGTGGGGGCTGATCAGTTCGGCCTGCAAGGGCGCCGGCACCGGCGCGACCCAGGCGCCTTGTTCGCTGAAGTTCGCGGGTTGTAGGTCGTCCAGCACATGCACCTCCCAGCCCAATTGCGCGAGCCATGAGGCGGACATATTGGCCCGCACGCCGTCGTCATCGGCCAGCACCAAGCGCGCTCCGCGCACGCTGGCCACATGGTCGGTTTCCTGCACCAGTTGGCCGCCCGGTGTGGCGCGCGCGCCCGGCAAGTGGCCGGCTTCGAATTCTTCCGGCGTGCGTACATCGAACAGGTAGGTGGTGCGGGTCGGCTCCTGCTGCCAGCGTTGCAGGTCGTTAAGTGTGGCGCGGCCGACGCGTGCTTTGTCGGCGACGCGGCGCGCGTCTGCGGCGGCGATTTGACGGTGTTCTTCCGAGGTCGGTGCAAAGCGGCGCGCTTGGCCATGGGCGAGTTTCTGCCCGGCCAGGGTCCAGCCGATGGTGCCGTTGCGCAGTGCCGACACCGGGTTGGCGATGCCTGAGTTGATCAGCGACTGGGTGCCGATAATGCTGCGGGTGCGCCCGGCGCAGTTGACGATGATGCGGGTGGCCGGGTCCGGCGCCAGTTCACGCGCGCGCAGCACCAATTCGGCTCCCGGCACACTGATGCCGGTGGGAATGCTCATGGTCTGGTATTCGTCGAAGCGGCGCGCGTCGAGCACCACCACATCGGCCTGGCTGTCGAGCAGGGCCTGCACTTCTTCGGCGGCCAAAGACGGCGTGTGGCGCTCGCTCTCAACCAGCTCGCCGAAGGCTTTGCTCGGCACATTCACGTCGATAAACAGCTCGCCACCGGCGCGACGCCAACCGTCCAGGCCGCTTTCGAGCAGGCTGACCTGGGTGTAGCCCAACGCAACCAGGCGTGCGGCGGCGCGTTCGGCCAACCCTTCGCCATTGTCGTAGACCGTCACTTGGGTATCGCGACGGGGAATACGCGCATACACCTCCAGCTCCAGCTTGGACAGTGGGATATTCGCAGCGAACAGCGGGTGCGACTCGGCAAAGGGCGCTTCTTCGCGCACGTCGACCAAGGCGACTTCTTCACGGTCCAACAGGGCCTGGCGAATCTGGGCGAAGCTGCGGTTCGGTACGGTGGTCATAGGGCAGGGCTCTTTTCTTTGGACAAATCCCAGATGTTCGGGAGGTAGGCGTTGGAATAACCGGAGATAAACAGTTTCTCGCTGCCGTCGGGCTGATACACCGCGCGGCGCACGGCACCAATATTGGCGCCGTATACATGAATGCTGATCGACACCTGGTCACTGTGGGCATTGCTGACCTGGTGGATATCACCGACCTTGGGCGACACCGCCTCAACCTGGCCGGGCAGCAGTTGAACCGGTGTGCCTTCGGCCACCAGGCTGCCATCGGGCGCGCGTTCAAAACCCTGGGAAAACTCCGCACCGCGCAACATGCCGATCAGGCCCCACACCCGATGGTCGTGAATCGGCGTGCGCTGGCCCGGCCCCCACACGAAGCTGACGATGCTGAAACGCTGGCGCGAATCGGCATGCAGCAGAAATTGCTGATAGCGCTCTGGATCAGGTTGGGCGTACTCGTCGGGGAGCCAGTCGTCATGGCTGACCAGTTGCGCCAACAGCTTGCCGCCACGGTGCAGCAGGTCGCCTTCGCGTGGGTTGCCGTCAATCAGCTCGGCCAGGGCGCCTATAAAGGCTCTGAGTCTTTCGGGGTGTTGAGCCTGGGTCATGGCAGTTCCATCAATACTTTTATTGGGATGGCGTGATGGGTTTATATAAGCATAATGTTTATAGTTAATATGCTATTTTTTAATGATTAGCTTATAGCTTTAGGTAATTTAGAACCGGTCTGAATAGCGTTAGACGTTATCGATCACAGCGCAGGCTATCCAGACAGCCGTGTGACAACTATGCTTGCCACACATCTTAATGATTGTTCTCTATGTGCGGCCCAAATGAAAATTGACGATATCGATGCCTTTGTCGAAGTGATTCGTTGCCAGTCCATCAGCCACGCCGCCGAGTCGTTGCAGTTGACTCAGCCGGCCATCACCCGCCGCGTGCAGAACTTCGAGCAGGCGCTGGGCGTGGAGCTGTTCGACCGCAACACCAAGCCGCTCAAACCTACGCTGATCGGCACGCGGGTGTATGAGCAATGTCGGCTGATCCTGCGCGAGATGGATGCCCTGCGCGAGCTGGTGGCCACGGATGCGCCGCCCACCGGCGTGTTGCGCCTGGGTGTGCCGCAGACCATCGGCGATGTGGTGCTGCTGGATGCGCTCAAGCACTTGCGCAGCGAATACCCCGACTTGCGCGCCCAGGTCGCCACGGGTTGGGGCAGCCAATTGGTCGGCAAGATCGAGCGCGGCGAGCTGGATGCGGCGGTGGCGTTGTTCCCGGCGGGCAAGATCTTCCCGGACAACATTGTCGGTGAGTCCATCGGCAAGATGGAGTTGGTGGTGGTGTGTGCCAAGGCACAACTGCCGAAAAAGCCGTGCAAGCTGGCTGATGTGTATCAGGGCGGCTGGATTCTCAACCCGGATGGCTGTGGTTTTCGTGCCGGTTTGCAGCGCACCTTGTCCGACCAGGGCCTGGCGCTGCGGGTGAACCTGGAAACCTTCGGCACCGAGTTGCAACTGGGCCTGGTGGCGGACGGCCTGGGCCTGGGTCTGGTGCCGCGCCCGCTGCTGGAACGCAGTGCACACCTTGAGCAATTGGCGGTGGTGCCGCTCAAGGACTTCAAGCCGGTGATGGATTTGTGGCTGATCTACCCGCACTTCCTGGGCAACCTGCAAGGGCCGGTGGATGCCTTTGGGACGCTGGTGGCGGCCTCTTTACACAAGATTCGTAATGCTGCGTGAGCCTGAGGGGCTGCAGGCTGATCGTTCCCACGCTCTGCGTGGGAATGCCTCCTGTGACGCTCTGCGTCACGCTTTGGGACGCGGAGCGTCCAGGGCTGAATTCCCACGCGGAGCGTGGGAACTATCTATGTGGTAGTCGGTTATTTTTATAAAAAAAAATAATAATTAGCTTAGATTAAAATGTGCTTTTTATTATTTTTGGCCATCCCCTAGGCTGACTGGAAGTCCTTAAGGCCATCCAGGAAGTTTTGCCATGAGCAGCGTCACCTCGATTTCCAGCGTTTCCAGCAACGTCCGCCAGCGCGTCACGCCAGAAGAGTGGGAGGTGCGCGTCAAGCTGGCGGCGGCCTATCGACTGGCGGCGTTGTACAAGTGGACCGACCATATCTACACGCACTTTTCTGCCCGTGTGCCGGGGCCGGATGAGCATTTCCTGATCAACGCCTACGGGTTGTTGTTCGATGAAATCAACGCCTCCAACCTGGTCAAGGTCGACCTCGACGGCACGATTGTCGACGACCCGACCGGCCTGGGTATCAACTACGCAGGTTACGTGATCCACAGCGCCATCCACGGCGCGCGTCATGACCTGCAAGCGGTGCTGCACACCCACACCCGCGACGGCATTGCGGTGTCGGCGCAGAAAGATGGCTTGCTGCCGGTCTCCCAGCACTCCATTGCGTTCTCCGGGCGCGTGGCTTACCACGGTTATGAAGGCGTGGCGCTGGACCTGGATGAGCGCGAGCGGCTGGTGGCCGACCTGGGCGACAAGAGTGTGATGATCTTGCGCAACCATGGGCTGTTGACCGCAGGCGTCAGCGTGGAACACGCCTTCCAGCAACTGCAAGGGCTGGAGCGCGCGTGCAATATCCAGATCGCGGCGCAGGCGGGCGGCAATGCAGAGCTTATCTTCCCGCCGGCAGAGGTGGTGGCCAAGGTGGAGGAGCAGGCCAAGGTGTTCAGCAATGGCGCAGGGCCGGGTGTGGTGCGGCATTGGAATGCGTTGATTCGGCAGTTGGAGCGCACGGATAGCGATTACAAAAACTGAATTTGAAACCACTGAAGATCAAAAATGTGGGAGCGGGCTTGCTCGCGAATGCGGCGTGTCAGTCAACGCAAATATTGACTGATCCACCGCATTCGCGAGCAAGCCCGCTCCCACATGGGTTGTGTGGTGTTCTTTAATCAGGCGACCTGTTTGGCCTGTTCACGCTCGGCGACCAACTGGCGGGTCAGTGGGATCAGCCGCTTGCCGTAGTCGATCGCATCATTGAGCGGGTCGAACCCGCGTATCAGGAAGGTGGTGATACCTAGGTCGTAGTAATCGAGCAACGCCTCTGCGACTTGTTCGGCGGTGCCGACCAATGACGTGGAATTGCCCTGCGCGCCCAGCAACCCGGCAATCCCGGTCCACAGGCGCTTGTCCAGCCGCGAGCCCTGCGCTGCCGCTGCGAGCAAGCGGCGCGAGCCTTCGTTGGGTGGTTCGCGGCGCACAAAACCGTGCTTTTCGGCCAGTGCCGTCGCCTGCTGCAAGATCGTCTCGGCACGCGCCCAGGCCAGCTCTTCGGTTTGCGCGAGGATCGGCCGCAACGACAAGCTGAAGCGAATTGTGCGCCCGTGCTTGGCCGCTTCTGCACGCACCTGGGTCACCACTTCGCGCACTTGCTCGTAGGTTTCACCCCACAACGCATACACGTCGGCATGCTTGCCGGCCACCGCAATCGCGGCCGCTGAAGAACCGCCGAAGTACAGCGGGATATGCGGCTGCTGTGGCGATTTCACCGTCGAGTGCGCGCCTTCGACCTGATAGTAGGTGCCGCTGAAGTCGAAGGGCTGTTCGCTGGTCCATTCCTGGCGCACCACGCTCAAGTATTCGTCGGTACGTGCGTAGCGTTCGTCCTTGCCGATATGGCTGCCATCGGCGCGCAGTTCACGGTCATCGCCGCCGGTGATGATATGCACGGCTGTGCGCCCACCGTTGAACACGTCCAGGGTCGCGAACTGGCGTGCGGCCAAGGTCGGCTGGGCAAAACCTGGGCGATGGGCGATCAGGAACTGCAGTTTTTGGGTCACGCTGGCAGCGTGCGCGGCGATCAGCGTGCTGTCCGGGCTGTTGGAGTGAAACGCCACTAGCGCGCGGTCGAAACCTGCTTCTTCGTGGGCGCGGGCCACGGTTTCGACGTAGTCCGGTTGCAGGGTAGGGCCGCTACGCGGGTGAATCTCGGAAGCGTGATGGCCGCCGATGTAACCGATAAATTCGATGCTCATGGTCTGTCCTTGTCGATTGTGCGATTAACACCTCCTCCGGGCGTGGGGTCGGTCACTCGGGTCAAAAGTAAGGGCAGTGGCGGGGTCTGTAAAATGCCTGTTGGTTCTAACCTAATTATTAAAAAACAGAATTATCATGCGTAAATGTTATTAAAGATGTGCATTCAATGTGGCGAGCAGGCTTGCCCTGCGTTGGGCTGCGCAGCGGCCCCTTCTAGCTGACTTACCGCGCCGTCTGAATTGGGGCGGCTTCGCCACCCAACGCAGGGCAAGCCTGCTCGCCACGGAGCAGTGCGCTAAAGACTCAACCGAATCTCGGCACACAAGCCGCCCTCGACCCGATTACTCAAGGTCAGCGAGCCGCCGATCGCCACCGCCAGTTGCTGGGCAATCGCCAACCCCAGCCCGGTGCCGCCGGTGCCGCGGTTGCGTGAGCTTTCTACCCGGTAGAAAGGCTGCATGACCTGCGCCAGTTCGTCTTCGGCAATCCCCGGGCCTGGGTCCAGCACCTTGATCGACAGCTCGCCCTTGGCTGTCGAACCGACTTCCAGCTCGGCGCTGCCCGCGAATTTAAGGGCGTTGTCCACCAGGTTCACCAACACGCGGCGCAGTGCGTGCGGGCGGGTGTCGAGGATCATTGCGCTTTTGCCGTGCAGGCTGACTTGCTTTTGCATGTCCTGATAGTCAAACACCAGGCTGTCGAGAAAGGCGTCCAGGTCAATGCGGTGGCTGGCTTCGGTGGCGCCATGAACGCTGCGCGCATACGCCACGCCCTCACGCACCAGGTGCTCCATTTCGCTCAGGTCGTTCCACAGTTTGTCGCGGTCGGCACTGTCATCCATAAACTCGGCGCGCAGTTTCATGCGGGTGATCGGCGTTTGCAGGTCATGGGAAATCGCCGCGAGGATCTGCATGCGCTCCTTGAGGTATTCGGCGATGCGCTGTTGCATGGCATTGAACGCCGCTGCGGCATGCGCGACTTCACTCGGGCCGCTTTCGTCCAGGGGCGTGGGATGGGCATTCGGGTCGAGGGTTTCAACCGCACGCGCCAGACGCGTCAGCGGGCGCACGGCCAGGCGCACCGCGACCCAGGTGCAGCCAAGCAACAGCGCCAGTTGCAGCACTAGCACCACCGGCAACCAATAGGCCACGGGCAGGGCGGCGGGGCGTACATCGAGGGTGATCGGGTTGCCATCGGCCAGGGTCAGGTGTACCTGAAAGTGTTTCTGGATGCCGGGAATATCGCGGAAGATCAGGGCGTAGTGCTCGCCCAGCGCGTCCGCAATCGAGGTGGCCGCCATGGGCACGTCTTTGCTGCTCATCGGTTCACCGGCCTCGCCGGCGTTGAGCAAGTACCGGTAATTCTGCCGGTCGATACGCGCCAGCCAACCGGCGCGCTCGTTGGCGGGCAGGCGGTCGAGGATGGCCACCGAGGTGGACACGTCGTTTTCCAGGTTGCCGAGCATCACCGTGCGCGCACTGATATAGCGCTCATAGAACTGCGCACTGAACGACAACCCATGGGCACACACCAGGCTGATCAAAAAGATCAGTGACAGCTGGGACGCCAGTGTGCGCGGCCAACCGAACCGCCATGGCTTCATTGCTCGGCCCCGAGGATTTGCACCGGCAGTGAAAACACATAACCCTCACTGCGCACGGTCTTGATATAGGCCGGTTCGCGGGCGTCATCCAGCAGACGTTGGCGCAAGCGGCTCACCAGCAGGTCGATGGAACGATCGAACAGGTCGGCATCACGCCCCTGGGTCAGGTTCAGCAATTGGTCGCGATTCAGCACGCGTTGCGGGTGGTCGAGAAACACCCGCAACAGGCGGTATTCGGCGCCGCTGAGGGCCACCAGGGTGTCGTCTTCGTCGAGCAGGTGGCGGGCGGTGGTGTCCAGGCGCCAGCGACCAAAGCGGATCAGCCGCCCGGTTTCACTCACCACCAGGTTGGGCGGCAGCATGCGGGTGCGGCGCAGCACCGCGTTGATGCGCGCAAGCAATTCACGCGCGGCGAACGGCTTGACCAGGTAATCATCGGCGCCCATTTCCAGGCCGATGATGCGGTCGGTTTCGTCGTTGCGCGCGGTGAGCATCAGCACTGGCGTGGCTTTGTGCTTGCCCACCCGCAGTTCGCGGCACAGCTGCAAGCCGTCATCGCCGGGCATCATGATATCCAGCACGATCAGGTCCACGGGCGTGGTGTCGAGGAAGCTGCGCATCTGGCGGCCATCGGCAACCACAGTGGTGCGCATGCCGTTTTTCTTCAGGTAATTGCCCACCAGCTCGCGGATTTCCCGGTCGTCATCGACGATCAGGATGTGATCGACATGATCCATGCTGCCTTCCTCGTTAAATGCTCTTGGACGGCAGTCTAGCCATCGCCGCAGGCTTTGCCTTGTGCCCTTTGTATTGCAGTGTATCTGGCGACAACGAGATACACAGCGAAGCAAAAATCAGTGGCGCACGGCCTTGAGCAACAGTGCCTCGAACACCCGCTGGGCGCGCGGTTCGTCCGTGTGGGCGACATTAAAACGCATCGAATTGAGGTGCGCCGGGTCGTAGCCGAACAGCGCGCCCGGCGCCAACACCAGGCTGCGTTTCAGCGCTTCCTGGGCCAGCAGTTCACCGTTTACGCCCTTGGGCAGGCGCGCCCAGATAAACATCCCGCCTTCAAAAGCCATCGGCAACTCGCAGCCGCAGCGCTTGAGCCATTGCTCGACGCGCCCGCCAGACTCCATCAACCGCTGGACCATACGTTTGCGGTGCTTGGCATAGCTGCCTTCGCTGAGCATGCGATAGACGATCTGCTCGAACAGCTCCGAGGTCACGCCGCCGCTCATCAACTTCATGTTGGTGAGGTTGGCGGCCAATTGCGGCGCGGCCACCACGTAGCTCACGCGGGTGTTGGCGCTGAGGATCTTGGAGAACCCGGAAAGGTAGGTGACCTGATCCAGCCCGGCGAGGGCGGCCAGGCGCGGCGGCGGGTTGGGGTGCAGGTCGCCGTAGAGGTCGTCCTCGACGATATGGCAATGGTACTGCTGGGTCAGTTGCAGCAGGCGAAACGCCTGGCCGGGACTGAAGGAATGGCCGGTGGGGTTATGCAGCACGCTGGTGGTCAGGTACAGGCTGGGGCGGTGCTCGGCCAGCAGCTGTTCCAGCGCGGCAAAATCAAAACCGTCGGGGCGCCGCTCGATGGTCACCACTTTGACCCCGTGCAGGGCCAGGTTGGCGTGGAAGTTGAAATAACAGGGCGCGTCCAGCAGCACCGTGTCGCCGGGGCGCGCGAGCAGGCGCATAAGCATGTCCAGGCCCTGCACGGTGTTGGGCGTGGTGATGATTTGCTCCACCGGCACCGACAGGCCTTCGCCGTGCAGCTTCTGTTGCAGGGCCTGGCGCAGCGGCAGCAGCCCGGCCGGCGTGCCCAGGCCGGCAATGCGCAGTGACGGCGCACGCACCACGCTGCGCATCGTTTGGCGGATGGCCTCGCCGTTCAACCAGTCCTCCGGCAAGTGCCCGCCACCGGGGCGCAGCTCGCCGCTGGCGGTAACCAGCGGGCGGCGCAGCACGCTGAGCAGGTCCTGGGGCAGCAGGTCGACCCAGGTCGCGGCGGCCGGGCGCGCGGTTTCCATCGCCACAAAATAGCCGCGGCCCTGGCTGGAGGTCAGCAGGTGGCGCCCGCGCAGGCGGTCCAGTGCTTCGTTGAGGGTGAACTTGCTGACGCCCAGGGTCTGGGTCAGTTCGCGCACCGACGGCAACTTGCTGCCGGGTGCCCATTCACCGCCCTCGATGGCCTCGCTGAAGGCGTCGACGATCTGCTGGACCTTGGGCGTGCCTTCCACAAAAGCGATGGCCGATACAAACATAAACCTTCCTTGTCTTTGCCGGTGCTTTTACCGGTGAAGTTAGGCTGGATTAGGCACCACTTTACCTGCCTTGTGCAATGACGCTGCCCTAGACTGCGCGCCATCTCGCCGGAAACCGGCGAAGTTTCTTACACGCGAGCAATGGATTTCGCATTCTCATGAAGACTTATATGTGCGCACCCTGCGGTTTTATGTACGTAGAAGAATTGGGTATTCCGGAGGACGGAATCCCGGCAGGCACCCCTTGGGAAGAGGTGCCGGAAGACTGGACATGCCCTGACTGCGGCGTGACCAAGGCCGACTTTATGGCCATTGAACTTTAATCCTCCATCAACGAAAGGAATCGCTCCATGGAAAGCAAACTGATCAACCCCACCGTGCCGTTCTGCACGGGCGTGGCACACCAGAAATACCTCGGCGCCGAAAAAGGCCTGCAAACCGCTATCGAAGGCGACTGCACCCATTGGTACATCGACGGCAGCCTGTTCGGCGAGATGGTCGACGACTGGACCGATGCGCGCATTGAGAGCCTGCAGGCGCAAATTGCCGCCACCGGCGTCAAGCCGATCTTCCACGGCAACTTCAAGGCGCCGCTGGGCAGTGACGTCGAGGCGTTCCGCGCGGCGGCGGTGGACTACGTGAAAAAAGAGATCGACATTGCCAGCCGCCTGGGTGCGCCGTTGATCATTCACGGCGGCTGCATCGTCGAGCCGAAAATGGTGCTGATGGCCAAAAAGGTGGCGCTGGAGCACTACCTCAAGTCGGTACAGGAACTGGCGAGCTATGCCGAGGCAAAGGGCACGGATATCTACCTGGAGAACCTGTCCAACTACGTCAACTATCGGCCGTTCCACTACATCTTCACCCACGAAGCCGAGTACGCCTTTGTGTTCGAGCGCCTGCAGGCCCACAGCAACGTGTACTTCTTCCTGGATGCGGGCCACGCCAACATCGAGAACGGCCTGCCGGCCGAAGTGGTGCGCAAGTATCACCACTTGATCAAGGGCATTTCCTTCAGCAACAACAATGGCGTGCAGGATCAGCACTTTGGCATTCATGACGGCAACTGTGATTACGCCGATGTGGTGCAGGCCATCGTTGAAACCAACTGGAAGGGCCTGGTGGCGTTCGAAACCCGCAACCAGACCGCCAAGGCCGCGTTGGCCGACCTGGCGCTGATGTACCGCGAATCCCTGACCACTGAAATTGCCGTCGCCTGACAGGCCCAGGGGCGCGTGCTTTAAGCGCGCCCCGTTGTTGTTTTTATCACTTCAAGGTTCCGGCCCATGACAAGTGCGTTAACGCTGTCTTCGTTTCTCTACTTCTTGCTGTTTTGCGCCACCATGACTTTCAGCCCCGGCCCCATGACCCTGTTGCTGCTAAGCCTGGGCTTGAAGGATGGCTTGCGCAGTTCGATCCCGGCGCAGATCGGCGCCAGTGTGTCCTACCTGATTTCCATCCTGATCTTTGCCGTGGGCTTTTCGGAATTGATCAAAGGCAACCTCGCCATTACCCAGACCATCCAGTTTGTCGGCGTGGCCTATATTTTGTACCTGGCCTACAAGCAGTGGACCAGCAGCGGCGTGTCGATCAAGCAGGGCGGCGCGGTGGAAGGCTCGCGCAGTCTGTTCGGCAAGGGCTTGCTCACCGGGTTTTCCAACCCCAAAACCATCATCATGTTCAGCGCCGTGTTCCCGCAGTTTGCAGGTGCAGGCGAACACAGCTCGGCGGCGGATATCGCGATCCTCGGGCTGACGTTTCTGACCCTGCAGTTTGCCAGCGGCTGCCTGTACTGCTATTTCGGCCAGCGCATCAAGCACGTGCTGGAAAACCCCAAGCGCCGGGTACTGTTGCAACGGGTCACTGCGGTGCTGCTATTGGGCGTCGCGTTGATGTTGGCGCGCGGGTTTTCGCACTGAAGTATTAGCTGGTAAGCAGTAGTGGCGCTTTGACGTTGCCCTGATAGACTCCAGGCACTCATCCAGGATTACACCCCACCATGCCAGCCGTCGGAGGAAATGGACTTCCGCTCGCTTCGCGCCTGTTCAAATCGCGGCTCTTGGGGCTGACGCTGGGTTTTGTCTGCGTGGTATTTGGCATGTACCCCTTGCACCCGTCGCTGTGGGTGTGGGCCTGGATGCTGATCAACGCCTTTGTCTGGCCGCACCTGGCCTACCAGTTGTCGCGCCGGGCGAGCAACTCACTGCGTAGCGAACGGCGTAATTTACTCTTCGATTCGTTTTGCGGCGGCTTCTGGGTCGGTGCCATGCACTTCAACCCGCTGCCCAGCGTGACCACGCTGTCGATGATGACCATGAACAACGTCGCCATCGGCGGGCCGCGCTTTATGCTCGCCGGCTGGGTGGCGCAGGGGCTGGGCATCGGCGCCGCGCTGTTGGTGTTCGCGCCGGCGTTTGTCGCGGTGACCAGCGAGACGCAGCTGTACGCGTGCCTGCCGATCCTGATGCTCTATCCGCTGGCGCTGGGCTGGATCTGCTACCGCCAGGCCGTGACCCTGGCCCGCCATAAACGCGAGTTGCTGGCCTTGAGCCGCACCGACAGCCTGTCCGGCCTGCTCAATCACGGTGCCTGGAAGGACCACCTGGAAATCGAGTTCCAGCGTTGCCGCCGTGAACAGGTGGGCGCGGCCATTGCGCTGATCGACATCGACCATTTCAAGACCATCAACGACACCTACGGCCACGTCACCGGCGACATCGTGCTGCGCCAACTCAGCAAGGTGTTGCGCCAGAACCTGCGCGCGTCCGACCTGGCCGGGCGCTATGGCGGCGACGAGTTCTGTGTGATTTTGCCGGGCATGCCACTCAATCGCGCCACCGAAGTGATGGACGCTTTGCGTGATCGCTTCAGTGCGCTGGCCTATGCGCAAGACCCGACCCTGCGTGCCAGTTTGAGCATTGGCTTGGCGCCGTACCAGCCGGCGCACGCCGATTCCACCAGTTGGCTCAACGACGCCGACCAGGCGCTGTATGAAGCCAAAAGCAGTGGCCGCAACCGCGTCAGCTCCGTGCAGGGCAGTTGGTTACGCTCGGTTTAGTGGGGTAGGGTAGCGCAGCACTTCCCCACAACAACAAGGATCGGTCCATGCTCTTCACCTTCTCCCGTACCCTTCTGGCCGCCACCCTGGCCCTGACCTTCGCCGTGCCGGCCTACAGCGCCGAACCCCACAAACAAATCCAGGCGGATGCCGAACAGTACAAGGCCGAGGCGCTGAAACTGCTCGAGCGCCTGGTGAATATCGACTCAGGTTCAGGCTACGAGCCGGGCCTGACTCAAGTGCGCGACATCGCCGTGGATGAGCTCAAACAGCTCGGTTTCAGCATTGAACTGGTGCCGGACAAAGCCGCCAACAATAGCCATGTGATCGCAACCCTCAAGGGCACCGGCAAAGCCAAGATCCTGTTGATGGCGCACATGGACACCGTGTTCAAGGAAGGCTCGGCCGCCGAGCGCCCGTTCCATATCAAGGATGGCCGCGCCTATGGCCCCGGCGTGATGGATGACAAGGGCGGCATCGTCGCCGGCATCTACGCGCTCAAAGTCCTGAAAAACCAGGGCTTCAAGGACTACGCACAAATCACCTTCCTGCTCGACGCCAGCGAAGAAACCGGCTCAGAAGCCGCCTCCGAACTGATCCGCAAAACCGCCAAGGCCAACGACGTAACCTTGAACCTGGAACCCGGCCGCCCAGCCGACGGCCTGGTGGTATGGCGCAAAGGCAGCGCCACTGCGGTGGTCGAAGTCAAAGGCAAAGCCGCCCACGCCGGCGTCGCCCCCGAACTGGGCCGCAACGCCGCCATGGAAGCTGCGCACCAGATCCTGCAGTTGGGCAAACTCGGCGATGAAGAGAAGAAAACCACCATCAACTTCACCGTGATCGAGGCAGGCGACCGCACCAACGTCATCCCCGACCAAGCCACCGCCAAAGCCGACGTGCGCGCCGCGCTGCCGGAAGAATTTGATCGGATCGAAAAAGACCTGGCGCGGGTGTCAGCCAATAAGTTGATCCCGGACACCGAAGTGAAAACCAGCCTGCTGCGCGGCCTGCCGCCGATGCCACAGACGCCCGAGTCGGACAAATTGGTCGCGATTGCCCAGGGAATCTACGGCGAACTGGGCCGCAAACTGACCATTGAAGGCAGCGGCGGGGCCGCAGATGCGAGCTTGTCGGCCGGGGTCGGGACGCCGACGTTGGATGGGTTTGGGATTGTCGGTGGGAATATTCATACGCCGGAGGAATATGCCGAGGTGGAGAGCGTGGCCCCACGGGTTTATTTGTTGAGTCGGATGATTATGGAGCTGTCGAAGCGGTGAGAGGCTTGCAGGGCTCACTCAATAGGTGAGCCTTCCTGTTCGCAAACTTATTATTTGGGTGAGCAGGCTTGTTGTGGCGAGCAGGCTTGTCCTGCGTTGGGCTGCGCAGCAGCCCCAAAACAGACGACACTGGTTTACGCGGGTATCTCGTTTTTTGCTCCTATTGGGGCTGCTTCGCAGCCCAACGCAGGGCAAGCCTGCTCGCCACAGTGGTGGGGGTGTTTCAGTGGTGTAGGTGGTGTTTTCACCATGTTGATGGGTCTTCAAGGCTGGCTTTTTGGAGGTCGTCTTTCCATACCTCGTTAGCTAATCGATAAATATCTGCGAAGAAATCACGGGGGGTCACTATTTCTGTTTCGTCCCAGGCCATCGTTGAATATTCATCTGGGTCATCTTCAAAATAAGAATTGAAGTCAAAGTTTTCTGTATTTAAAGCGGCGGACAAGTGCTCCATTAATTTGTATCGGTGGCGATAGGAAAGCTTGTTGTATGGGTCCAGGCAATATTTGAGAGTTAGATTTTCTCTATCTTTTTCGTTGTTTGGGTCATAGGCGTGAAGCTCTGCCCCTTTAGTATCTTCTCTGTCGTAAATGTCAAAGATTCCTACGAAATAATATAAGCTCGCGTCGAAAAGTATGTGGTCGGAAGATGGGTGGAATAGCATTTTTATTCCTTGATAGGAGATAGGGTAAAGGGCGTACCGTCTTCACGAAATTTCATCTCGGCACCATTCATAGAAGGATTGAACGTTGGGTTGTGCGGATCCTTTTTGTTCGGTCTGTAGCCTCGCCCCGGTGGCCCCTTTCATGTGGCTAGCAGGCTTGCCCCAGTGATTCAGCGAGGTATGTGGTGTTTTCACCATGTTGATGGGGCTTCCAGGCTGGCTTTTTGGAGGTCATTTTTCCAAGCAATGTGAGCGAGCTGGTAGATCTCATCTAGAAAATCCTTGGGGTTCTCAAGCTCATACCATTCGGCCCTTGGCCATGAGGCTGCTTCGTCTTCGTTGATTTCGAATAAGCTCTGGAAGTCATAGGTTTTGTCGTTCAGACATTCTTTTAGGTATTGAATTAACGCGTATTTATGCCTGTAGGAAAGATAGTCCAAGCTCAGGGCGTAGGTTTTTATGAGCTTTTCTCTGTCTCCTTTTTCATTTGGATTGTATTTTTCAAGCTCTTCACCAAGCTCTTGCTCTCGGTCATAAACATCAAACACGCCTATAAACCATTTGAGGCTCGGATTGAAGGGCTCATTTAAGAACGGGTCTTTCAACATTACTTTTTCTCGGCAGGGAATGCGGTGAATGGCCTGGTGTTATCTTTTTTGTCGAATTTCACCTCGGCACCATTCATAGAAGGATTGAACGTAGGGGTGTGCGGATCCTTCGTGTCTGGCCTGTAGCCCCGCCCCGGTGGCACTTTTCATGTGGCGAGCAGGCTTGCCACAGTGATCAGGACGTTCAGTGAAGTAGGTGGCGCTTTCACCATGTTGATTGGTCTTCCAGGCCGGCTTTTTGGAGGTCGTCTTTCCATACCTCGTTGGCTAATCGGTAAATATCTGCGAAGAAACCGCGGGGGTTTACTATTTGTGTTTCGTCCCAGGCCATCGTTATGTACTCGTCATAATCACTCTCAAATTCTTTAGTGAAGTTAAAATCAGGCGAATCTAGAGCATCCTTGAGCGCCGATATCAATACGAAGCGATGTCTGTAAGAAAGATACATGAGGTCTTTTAAAATGAATTCGATAATGATTGTTTCTCTCTGTTTTTCATCGTTTGGATCATATTTCCACAGTGCTTCGCCGACGGTGTCTTCAAGGTCGTAAATCGATAACGCTCCTAATATATGAGAAATGCTGGGAGCGTAGGGTATGTCCATGAAGGGAGACTTCAACATTGGTTGCTCACTTAGGAAATGCGGTGAATGGTCGAGTTGGGTTGTTTTTATCAAATCTGATTTCAGCTCTATCCATGTTTTCTATATATTTTGGGTTTTTTGGGTTTTTGCTGTTAGGTTTGTAACCTCGACCTGCTCCAGGCAATTCAACTATAACCACAGGATTGCCCTGCTTATCGAAACCTGTCGGTGATGGCGAATTGCTTTGCATTTTACCTAGGGCCTTGTTTATAGCGTGGAGTTGCATTTTCCAAGTTTTAAATTGAGAGCTTGAATTTATCGGCTCTTTCTTGCCCGTGGTTGGGTTTGTACCGTCTATAGAGCGTTGTTTTAGAGCATGGTCTGGTATTTCGGGGCCGTGCTTTTCAGTGGCATGCATATTGTATTTTTTTTCCCAGTTCAACACTCTCTGCTTGGCATTCGACTCTGTTAGTTCACCTATTCTTGCCTGTCGTTCAGCTCTCGCCAGGTGAGGCAGAGCAGGTACTCCGTCATCAACGTTTGGTTTGGGTGGTTCTATAGTCGCGCTGGGTTTGCATCCACCGCTACCAGGACAATTACTCAGCCCTAGCGGATCCACCCACCCCGTAGGGTTCGGCACATACCTGTACGCATTAATCCCACCCGCCAGCTTCACCGGGTCCGGCGTCAGGTAACGACCAATATCTGGATTGTAGTAGCGATGGCGGTTGTAGTGCAGCCCGCTTTCCGCATCGAAATATTGGCCCTGAAAACGCAACGGATTGTCGATTTTTCTGACGTCTAGGCGGGCGATTTCACCGTAGGCGCGGTAGTGCGCGGACCAGACGATTTCGCCTTCGGGGTTTGT
>NZ_JAAAFV010000041.1:0-641 GCF_019352915.1 Pseudomonas sp. Xaverov 259
CTCGTTTTAGATCTAATAAAATCTGTTCTAAAAACTTTTTAGGAATGTTAGCGCCATCAGCAATTTCTATAGTTCTAGAAATGTGATTTTCGTCTTGTTCTGCTAAATAAAGTAAGGCCTTAAGGGCGTATTTTGCTTTATGTGATAACATCTATTTTTGATTATTAATTGTAAATTATGAATTATAAATTCCCGAAGCTGCTGTCTAAACTTGAAACTTGAAACAAAAAAGTGAAACAAAGAGAAGTTTACCAGCTTCCGCCAGAACCTCCTCCGGAGAATCCGCCTCCGCCAAATCCACCTCCAAATCCTCCGCCTCCGCCAAAACCACCACCAGATGATCCGCCGCCAAAACCTCCAAAGCCGCCGCCGCTTCTTCCAAGATTACTTAGAATAATTGCATCCAGCAGACTTGGTCCGCCGCCGTTACTGCCAGAATTTCCTCCTCCGCCTCTTTTGTTGCGGGAAAGTAAAATTAAGACAATTACAACAATTATAACAAATGGAATTATCGGAAAATCATTTCCTTTTTTCTGTTTGCGTTCTCCTTTGTATTTTCCTGTAAAAACATCAAAAAGAGCATCTGCACCTTTATCAAGTCCACGATAGTAGCTTCCTGCTTTAAATTCAGGAATGATGAT
>NZ_JAAAFV010000042.1:0-61815 GCF_019352915.1 Pseudomonas sp. Xaverov 259
AAACCGGCAGGGATGCCGGTTTAGCCGCCCCGCGCCATGGATGGCGCGTGGCGGCGGCCCCCCAAATCACTGGCGGATTGCGGGCATGCCGAGCCATAGCGAGGCACCGAGTGTTGGGGCGTGACTTTTTGGTTACTTTTGTGTCTTTACAAAAGTGACCCGCCGTCAGGGCGGAACCCTAAGCAGCCGTTACCGCAGCAATGGATATACACACCGAAAAACCGCCATCGCAGGCAACCAAGCTCCCACAGCTTCACACCCTGCGCGCAAACGTATCGCTATGGCTGCCCGATACCTTGCGGCAATGCACCAGCGCATCGCGAATCATGAAGTTCACCAGGGTTGGGGACACGCCCAACTCCTTGGCGATGTCTTTTTGCGGCACGCCGTGCAGGCGGTACATCTCGAACGCGTAGCGGGTGCGCTGGGGCAGCTCCGTCAGGGCGTCGGCGATGTTTTCCAGGGTGTTGAAGTTGATATGCGAGGTTTCCGGTGAAGCGCCGTGAATGACCACATTCAAGCCTTCCTCTTCCGTCCCCGAATATTTCAGCTCCAGGGCCTGCTTACGGTAGTGATCGATCGCCAGGTTGCGCACGATCTGGAACAGATAACTCAATTGAGCCTTGAATGACGAGGTGATGGTCGGCGCCGATTGCAGTCGGAAGTAGGCGTCCTGCACCACGTCTTCGGCGCGCGAGCGGCAACCGGTAATACGGGCGGCGATCTTCACCAAAATAAGTCGATTGTCGACGAATGCCTGCAAAAGGGGTGAATCACACCTGCCTGTGGATACTTGTTCCGTCATGGAAATCACCTTGTCGCGAAAGAGTTAGGGGAGGGCGTCCTTGCTGAGGCCTCCTACACATCGGGCAACAAATTATGCTGAATGATAATGATTGTCAAATGAGAAGGCGAACTAATCTTATGCTTTCTTGTTCGGTGTGAACCACTTCTCGCTTAGCCCCAACGACTAATTATTTGCCGGGGCCGTCCGTTCTTCTGGGTGACAGGTCCGTTAGCAAACGGCCAAGGATCAGCACCCGCAGGAGGGCGAAATGGGTTTTTATCGTGCAGGCAGCGTGTTTCAGTTTGGAGACCGCGATCAATGAGCGTTTCCACGCGATTGCGCCTGTTCTGCCTGCCCTATTCGGGTGCCAGCGCGATGGTTTATGCACGCTGGCGGCGGGCGCTGCCTGACTGGTTGCAGGTGTGCCCGCTGGAGTTGCCGGGGCGCGGCATGCGCATGGATGAGCCGTTGCAGCGCGATATCAAAACCCTCGCGGCGCAACTGGCGGAGGAAATCAGTCGCGACCTGAGCGGTCCCTATGCACTGTTCGGCCACAGCCTCGGCGGCCTGCTGGCATTTGAACTGGCGCATGCCCTGAAGGCACGCAATCTGCCTGCGCCGCTGGCGCTATTTGCCTCCGGTACCGCCGGCCCGGCACGCCGCGATGTCAGCGAATACGCCATCGAAAAGACCGACGAGCAATTGATCGCCCGCCTGCGCGAGCTGCAGGGCACCGCCGAAGAGGCGCTGGGCAACCCGGAATTGATGCAGTTGATGCTGCCGATTTTGCGCGCCGACTTCCTGCTGTGCGGCAGCTTCACCTATGGCGAGCGCGCGCCGCTGGGCATGCCGATCCATGTATTTGGCGGCAAGCAGGACAGTGTGCGCGCCGATCAGTTGCTCGACTGGCAGCTGGATGCCGCCAGCGGCTTTTCCCTCGACATGTTCGACGGCCACCACTTCTTCCTCGTGCAGCACGAGAGCGCGGTGCTGCGCTGCCTGCGCCGCTATGCCGACGAGCACTTGGCCCGCTGGCGCAATGATGTGGCGCGCCAACTGGCAGCCGTTTAGCACGGCCCTAATTCCCGATTTTCCCGTAAGCCGATTTCAGGCAGGAACCCCATGATGGACGCCTTCGAACTTCCCCGCACCCTGGTCCAGTCCCTCCAACGCCGCGCCGCGCAGACTCCGGACCAGGTGGCCCTGCGCTTCCTTGCCGAATCCGCCGCCGACAGCGTTGTGCTCAGTTACCGCGACCTCGACCAGCGCGCCCGCACCATTGCCGCCGCCTTGCAGGCCAATGCGGCATTGGGTGACCGTGCGGTGCTGCTGTTCCCCAGCGGCCCGGATTACGTCGCGGCGTTCTTTGGTTGCCTGTACGCCGGGGTCATCGCGGTGCCGGCCTATCCGCCGGAATCCACCAAACGTCACCATCAGGAGCGCCTGCTGTCGATCATCAGCGATGCCGAGCCGCGCCTGCTGCTGACCATCGCCAGCTTGGCGGACGGCCTGGCGCAGATCGAAAACGCGCCACCGGTGTTGAGCGTCGATACCCTGCAGAGCGCTGGCAATTGGGTCGAGCCCGAGCTGCAAGCGGACGATATCGCCTTCCTGCAATACACCTCCGGCTCCACCGCGCTACCCAAGGGCGTGCAGGTCAGCCACGGCAACCTGGTGGCCAACGAAGTGCTGATCCGTCGCGGCTTCGGCATTGATCTGAACCCGGATGACGTGATCGTCAGCTGGCTGCCGCTGTACCACGACATGGGCCTGATCGGCGGCTTGCTGCAACCGATCTTCAGTGGCGTGCCCTGTGTGTTGATGTCGCCGGCGTACTTCCTCGGCCGGCCATTGCGCTGGCTGGAAGCGATCAGCGAATACGGTGGCACCATCAGCGGCGGGCCGGATTTCGCCTATCGGCTGTGCAGTGAGCGGGTCAGTGAAACGGCCCTGGAACGCCTGGACTTGAGCAAGTGGCGCGTGGCCTATTCGGGCTCCGAGCCGATCCGCCTTGACACCCTGGAACGCTTCGCCGAGAAGTTTGCCGCGTGTGGTTTTACCCCGAACAATTTCTTCGCCTCCTACGGGCTGGCCGAGGCGACTTTGTTTGTCGCCGGTGGCACCCGTGGCCAAGGCATCCCCGCGTTGCGTGTGGATGAGCAGGCGCTGGCCGCCAACCGCGCTGAACCGGGGCAGGGCAGCGCAATCATGAGTTGCGGCACACGCCAGCCGGAACACGCGGTGCTGATCGTCGATCCGCACACGCTTACCGAACTGCCCGACAACAGCGTCGGCGAACTCTGGGCCGCCGGCCCCAGCATCGCCCACGGCTACTGGCGCAACCCCGAAGCCAGCGCCAAGACCTTTGTACAACACGCCGGTCGCACCTGGCTGCGCACCGGCGACCTGGGCTTTATCCGCGACGGCGAGGTGTACATCACCGGCCGCCTCAAAGACCTGCTGATCGTGCGCGGCCACAACCTGTATCCCCAAGACATTGAGCAGACCGTCGAGCGCGAAGTCGAATTGGTGCGCAAGGGCCGTGTCGCCGCCTTTGCCGTGCAGGACCAGGGCCTGGAAGGCATTGGCATTGCCGCAGAAATCAGCCGCAGCGTGCAGAAAATCCTGCCGCCCGAGGCCTTGATCAAGGCGATTCGCCAAGCCGTGGCCGAGGCTTATCAAGAAGCCCCGAGCGTGGTGGTGTTGCTCAACCCCGGCGCCTTGCCCAAGACCTCCAGCGGCAAGGTGCAGCGTTCGGCCTGCGTGCTTCGCCATGCCGATGGCAGCCTCGACAGCTACGCGCAGTTCCCGAATCTGCAAGCCCAGGCCAGCGATGCGCTGCTTGAATCCGAGCTGCAAAAGCAAATTGCAGCGATCTGGTGCGAGCAATTGCAGGTCGCAACGGTGGCGGCCGATGACCATTTCTTCCTGCTCGGCGGCAACTCCATCACCGCCACCCAAGTGGTCGCGCGCTTGCGTGAAACCCTGGGCCTGGAGCTGAACCTGCGCCTGCTGTTCGAAGCGCCGACGCTCTCGGCGTTCGCCGCCCATGTGGCGCAGTTGCAGCAAGACGGCGGCATTGCCCAAGGCGCGATCCAGGCCTTGTCACGCCAGGACGACCTGCCGCAATCCCTGGCACAGAACCGCCTGTGGATCACCTGGCAACTGGACCCGCACAGCAGCGCCTACACCATCCCCGGCGCCCTGCGTTTGCGCGGCGAGCTGGATGAAGACGCGGTGCGTACGAGCTTCCAGCAGTTGATCCAGCGCCACGAAGCCTTGCGCACACGCTTCTATGAGCGCGATGGCCAAGCCTTCCAGCGTGTCGAGGCCAACACGGGTTTCGAGCTGCAAGTGATCGACCTCAGCGACCTGCCCACCGCCGAACGCGAAGCCCGCGCGCAGCAAATCCGCGAGGACGAAGCACGCACCCAGTTCGACCTGGAAAAAGGCCCGTTGCTGTGGGTAACGCTGGTGCGCCTGGACGATGAAGATCACCAACTGCTGGTGACCTTGCATCACATCATCGCCGACGGTTGGTCGCTCAACATTCTGATCGACGAGTTCTCGCGTCTTTATGCCGCCGCGACCCAAGGCCAAACCCTGGAGCTGCCGCCACTGGCCCTGCAATACGCCGATTACGGCAGTTGGCAGCGCCAATGGCTGGCCGAAGGCGAAGGCCAGCGGCAATTGGCGTATTGGCAGGCGCAACTGGGTGATGAGCACCCGGCCCTGAGCCTGGCCACCGACCATCCACGCTCTGCGCAGCACACCCACAGTGCCTCGCGCCATAGCGTGCGCTTGAACGCGACGCTCAGCGAAGCCGTTCGCCAGACCGCGCAAGCCCATGATTCCACCCCGTTCATGCTGTTGCTGGCGGCGTTCCAGAGCCTGCTTTACCGCTACAGCGGCCAGCGCGATATTCGCATCGGCGTGCCCAACGCCAACCGCCCGCGCCAGGAAACCCAAGGCCTGATTGGCTTCTTCATCAACACCTTGGTGCTGCGCGTTGAGCTGGACGGGCGCCTGCCGTTCAATCAGCTGTTGGCTGCAACGCGCCAGGCTGCGCTGGGCGCCCAGGCCCACCAGGATCTGCCCTTCGAACAACTGCTGGAAGCCTTCCCCCAGGCCCGCGAACAAGGCCTGTTCCAGGTCATGTTCAACCACCAGCAGCGCGACCTGAGCGCCTTGCGCCGCCTGCCGGGCATGCTTGCCGATGAGCTGCCATGGCACAGCCGCGAAGCCAAGTTCGACCTGCAACTGCACACTGAAGAAGACCGTAACGGGCGCTTGAGCCTGGCGTTCGACTACGCCGATGAGCTGTTCGACAGCACGACCATCCAGCGCCTGGCCGAGCATTTCGTCAGCCTGCTGCAAGCGGTGTGCGAGCAGCCGGAGCACGCCATCGGCGACCTCAAGCTGATGCACACAGACGAGCAGCAGCCATGGAGCGAAGCTCCGTGTGCCCCGGCCCAGCAGTGGCTGCCCGAGTTGCTCAGCCAACAGGTCTCGGACAACACCGCACTGGTCTGGCAGGGCGGCAGCCTGAGCTTCGCCCAACTGCACACCCAGGCCAATCGCCTGGCCCACTACCTGCGCGACAAAGGCGTCGGCCCGGATGTGTGCGTGGCCATCGCCGCCGAGCGTTCGCCACAGCTACTGATCGGCCTGCTGGCAATCATCAAGGCCGGCGGCGCCTATGTGCCGCTCGACCCGGATTACCCCGCCGACCGCCTGGCCTACATGCTCAAGGACAGCGGCGTACACCTGTTGCTGACCCAAACCGCACTGCTTGAACTGCTGCCGGCCACCGAGGGCGTGTGCGTGATCGCCATGGACAGCCTGCACCTGGACAGCTGGCCGACCCAGGCGCCGGGCCTGCACTTGAATGGCGACAACCTCGCTTACGTCATCTACACCTCCGGCTCCACCGGCCAGCCCAAAGGCGTGGGCAATACCCATGCGGCCCTGGCCGAGCGCTTGCAGTGGATGCAGGCCACTTATCAACTGAACGACACCGATGTGCTGATGCAAAAGGCACCGATCAGTTTTGACGTGTCGGTGTGGGAGTGCTTCTGGCCGCTGATCACCGGTTGCCGTTTGGTGCTGGCCGGCCCTGGTGAGCATCGCGACCCGCACCGCATTGCGCAGCTCGTACAGGAACACGGCGTGACCACGCTGCACTTTGTGCCGCCGCTGTTGCAGCTGTTTATCGACGAGCCACTGGTGGCTGAGTGCACCAGCCTGCGACGTCTGTTCTCCGGCGGCGAAGCCTTGCCTGCCGAGCTGCGTAACCGCGTATTGGCGCAGTTGCCGGCGGTGCAACTGCACAACCGTTATGGCCCGACCGAAACCGCGATCAACGTGACCCACTGGCATTGCCAGGTTGCGGATGGCGAGCGCTCGCCCATCGGCCGGCCGCTGGGCAATGTGATCTGCCGCGTGCTCGACGAGCAACTCAATCCATTGCCGGCCGGTGTGCCGGGCGAACTGTGCATCGGCGGCATCGGCCTGGCGCGCGGTTACCTAGGCCGCGCCGGGCTGACCGCCGAGCGTTTTGTCGCCGATCCGCTGGGCGAACCCGGCACCCGCCTGTACCGCACCGGCGACCGCGTGCGTTGGAGCGCCGATGGCGTGCTCGAATACCTCGGTCGCCTTGATCAGCAGGTCAAGCTGCGTGGGTTCCGTGTGGAACCCGAAGAAATCGAGGCCCGGATGCTGGCGCTGGACGGCATCGCCCAAGCCGTGGTGCTGGTGCGTGATGCACAACTGATCGGCTACTACACCGCGCAGATGGAGCTTGCCGAGCAGGACGTAAAAGCCGCCCTGGCCGCTGAGCTGCCGGAGTACATGGTGCCCGCCTTGCTGATGCGCCTGGCCGCCATGCCCCTGAGCCCCAGCGGCAAACTCGACCGCCGCGCCTTACCGGACCCAGTGTGGCAAACCCGCGAGCACATCGAGCCTGCAACGCCGCTGCAACAGCAAATCGCCGCGATCTGGCGCGAAGTGCTGGGCTTGCCACGTATCGGCCTGCGCGACGACTTTTTTGCCCTCGGTGGCCACTCGTTGCTGGCCACGCAAATCATCTCCCGCACCCGCCAGGCCTGCGACGTCGAGTTGCCGTTGCGCACCTTGTTCGAAGCCAGCGAGCTGGGTGCGTTTGCCGAGCAAGTGGGCGTGATCCAGGCGTCTGGCCAGCGCAATCAGCAAACCGCTATCGCCAGGGTCGACCGCAGCGCGCCGGTGCCGCTGTCCTATTCACAGCAGCGCATGTGGTTCCTGTGGCAGATGGAGCCCGACAGCCCGGCCTACAACGTCGGCGGCATGGCGCGCCTGCGCGGCGTGCTGGACGTGGGGCGTTTTGAGGCGGCCTTGCAGGCACTGATCATGCGCCACGAAACCCTGCGCACCACCTTCCCGAGCGTCGATGGCGTGGCGTATCAGAAGGTCGCGGCGCAAACCGGCTTGCGCATGGATTGGCAGGATTTCTCCGCGCTCACCGAGGTTGAGCGTCAGCAGCGCCTGCAAGATTTTGCCGATCAGGAAGCGCACACGCCGTTCAACCTGGAAACCGGGCCGCTGTTGCGCGCTTGCGTGGTCAAGGCCGGTGAGCAGGAGCACTACTTCGTGCTGACCCTGCACCATATCGTCACCGAAGGCTGGGCGATGGACATCTTTGCCCGTGAACTCGGCGCACTGTACGAGGCGTTTATCGACGAACGCGACTCGCCGCTGGCGCCGCTGACGGTGCAATACCTCGACTACAGCGTGTGGCAGCGCCAGTGGCTGGAGTCGGGTGAGCGCCAGCGCCAACTGGATTACTGGACCGCGCAACTGGGCCATGAGCATCCTTTGCTCGAACTGCCCGCCGACCGCCCACGCCCGCCGGTGCAAAGCCATCAAGGCGAGCTGTACCGCTTCGATCTGAGCGATGATTTGGCCGCTCGCGTGCGCGCCTTCAACGCCGAGCGTGGCCTGACCTTGTTCATGACCATGACCGCCACCTTGGCGGTGTTGCTCTACCGCTACAGCGGCCAGACCGACCTGCGCATCGGCGCGCCGGTGGCCAACCGTATTCGCCCGGAAAGCGAAGGGTTGATCGGCGCGTTCCTCAACACCCAGGTGCTGCGTTGCCAGCTCAATGGGCAGATGAATGTGGCCGAGTTGTTCGAGCAGGTGCGCCATACCGTGATCGACGGCCAGTCTCACCAGGACCTGCCATTCGATCATCTGGTGGAAGCCCTGCAACCACCGCGCAGCGCGGCGTATAACCCGCTGTTCCAGGTGATGTGCAACGTGCAGCGCTGGGAGTTCCAGCAGAGCCGCCAACTGGCGGGCATGAGCGTCGAATACCTGGTCAACGATGCGCGGGCGACCAAGTTCGACCTCAACCTGGAAGTCACCGACCTCGACCATCGCCTGGGTTGCTGCCTGACCTACAGCACCGATCTGTTCGACGAGCCGCGTATTGCGCGGATGGCCGAACATTGGCAAAACCTGTTGGAAGCGTTGATCGCCAACCCGCAACAGCGACTGAGCGAGTTGCCTTTGCTGACGGCCAATGAGCAGCGCGCATTGCAGAGCAGCCTGGGTATCGAGGCGGGCGAGCACCGTCTGGATCAGTGCATTCACCCACTGTTCAGCCAACAAGCCGTGGCTCGCCCGGATGCAGCGGCGTTGACCTTTGCCGGGGTGACGCTCAGCTATCGCGAACTGAACGAACGCGCCAACCGCCTGGCGCGGATGCTGCGTGAGCGCGGCGTTGGCCCGCAGGTGCGGGTCGGCCTGGCGCTGCCGCGTTCGCTGGAAATGGTCATCGGCCTGCTGGCGATCCTCAAGGCAGGCGGCGCTTATGTGCCGCTGGACCCGGAATACCCGCTCGACCGCCTGCATTACATGATTGAAGACAGCGGCATCGGCCTGCTGCTCAGTGATGCGGCGATGTTCGAAGCCCTTGGCGAGCTGCCTGCCACCGTGGCGTGCTGGTGCCTGGAAGATGACTTGCCGGTGTTGGCCAACTACCCCGCCGACGAGCTGCCGTTTATCAGCCTGCCGCAACATCAGGCGTACCTGATCTACACCTCCGGCTCCACCGGCAAGCCGAAAGGCGTGGTGGTGTCCCACGCTGAAATCGCCATGCATTGCCAGGCCGTGATCGAGCGCTTTGGCATGCGCCCAGATGATTGCGAACTGCACTTCTACTCCATCAACTTCGACGCCGCCACCGAGCGTTTGCTGGTGCCGTTGCTCAGTGGTGCGCAGGTGGTATTGCGTGCCCAAGGCCAATGGGATGCCGAAGAAATCTGCGCGCTGATCCGCGCCCATGGCATCAATATTCTCGGCTTTACCCCAAGCTATGGCAGCCAGTTGGCACAATGGCTGGCGACCCAGCAACAGACGTTGCCGGTGCGCATGTGCATCACCGGCGGCGAGGCGCTGACCGGCGAACACTTGCAGCGTATCCGTGCGGCGTTCCAGCCCGAGCTGTTTTTCAACGCCTATGGCCCGACCGAAACCGTGGTGATGCCGCTGGCCAGCCTGGCGCCGGAGGTGTTGGAAGAGGGCGCCGCCAGCGTGCCGATCGGCAGCATCATCGGCGCTCGCGTGGCCTATATTCTCGACGCCGACCTGGCGCTGGTGCCACAAGGCGCGACGGGCGAACTGTATGTGGGCGGCGCGGGTCTGGCCCAGGGTTATCACGAGCGTGCGGGCATGACGGCTGAGCGATTTGTCGCTGATCCGTTCGCAGTCAATGGCGGCCGTTTGTACCGTACCGGCGACCTGGTACGGCAACGCGCCGATGGGTTGGTGGAGTACCTGGGCCGTATCGACCATCAAGTGAAGATTCGCGGTTTCCGTATTGAACTGGGCGAAATTGAAACGCGCCTGCTGGAGCACCAGGACGTGCGCGAAGCCGTGGTGCTGGCGCTGGATTCACCCAGTGGTAAACAGCTGGCGGCCTATCTGGTCAGCGACGCCGAGCCTGCCACTTTGCGCGAAGCGCTGAAGGCGCACCTCAAGGCGCAACTGCCGGACTACATGGTGCCCGCGCACCTGATCGTGCTCGACAGCATGCCGCTCACTGCCAATGGCAAACTCGACCGCCGCGCCTTGCCGCAACCGGATCCTGAGGCCAATCGCCAAACCTACGTGGCGCCACGCAATGAGCTGGAGCAAACCCTGGCGGCCATTTGGTGCGCGGTGTTGAACGTGCAGCAAGTCGGCCTGGACGATAACTTCTTTGAACTGGGCGGTGACTCGATCCTGTCGATCCAGGTGGTCAGCCGTGCGCGGCAGGCCGGGATTCATTTCAGCCCACGGGATTTGTTCCAGCACCAGACCGTGCAAACCCTGGCCGCCGTGGCCACGCGCTCGGAGCAAGTGACTGCCGAACAGGGGCTGCTTACCGGCAGCTCGGGCCTGACGCCGATCCAGCACTGGTTCTTTGATACCGAGATCCCCAACCGTCAGCACTGGAACCAGGCATTGCTGCTCAAGCCGCTGCAATTGCTCGAGCCCCATCGCCTGGAGCAAGCGCTGCTGGCGGTGCTGGAGCATCACGACGCCTTGCGCTTGAGCTTCTCCAAGCGCGACGCACACTGGCATGCCGAGCACTTGGCCGTGCCCCAAGGCGGCGTGCTGATGCAGGCGCAAGTGCGCGATATGCAGGATTGCACCGCACTGTTCACCGACACTCAACGCAGCCTCGACCTTGAGTATGGCCCGTTGCTGCGGGCTTTGCTGGTGGACGGCCCACAAGGCCAGCAACGCCTGCTGATCGCGATTCATCACCTGGTGGTGGACGGCGTATCGTGGCGCGTATTGCTGGAGGATCTGCAAACGGTTTACCGCCAGCTGAGCGACGGCCAGTCCGTCAGCCTGCCGGCCAAGACCAGCGCATTGCGCGATTGGGCGGCGCGTCTGCGCGCTTATGCCGGCAGCGAGTCCCTGCGCGAAGAATTGAGCCTGTGGCAAGAGCAACTGGCCGGTCCGGCAGTGGCGTTGCCGGTGGAGCGCCCACAGGGTTCACTGCGCAACCGTGAGGCTGAAACCGTCAGCGTGCGCCTCGGTGCCGAACACACGCGGCAGTTGCTGCAACAGGCGCCGAGCGCGTATCGCACCCAAGTCAATGACTTGCTGCTGACGGCGTTGGCCCGCGTGCTGTGCCGCTGGACGGGGCACGCCTCGACGTTGATCCAACTGGAAGGCCATGGCCGTGAAACCCTGTTCGATGAAATCGACCTGACCCGCAGCGTTGGCTGGTTCACCAGTGCTTACCCGTTGCGCCTGACGCCGCAAGCCGGGCAGGGCGACTCGATCAAGGCCATCAAGGAACAACTGCGCGGCGTGCCGCACAAAGGCCTGGGTTATGGCGTGCTGCGTTACCTGGCGGACGATCAGTGCAAGCAGGCCATGGCCGCGCTGCCGACAGCGCAGATCACCTTCAACTACCTCGGCCAGTTCGACCAGAGCTTCGGCGCCGATGCGCTGTTTCATCCGCTGGATGAGTCGGCGGGCCTGGCCCACGACCCGGATGCGCCGCTGCCCAATGAGCTGAGTGTCGACAGCCAGGTGTACGGCGGCGAATTGGTGCTGCGCTGGACCTTCAGCCGTGAGCGGCATAACCAGCAGACCATCCGTGAGCTGGCCGATGCCTATGTGGCGGAGCTGCAAAGCCTGACTGAGCATTGCCTCAACGACGAGGCGGGTGGCCTCACGCCGTCCGACTTCCCGCTGGCGCACCTGACTCAGGCACAGCTCGACAGCCTGCCGGTGCCGGCCCACGTCATCGAAGACGTCTACCCGCTGACGCCCATGCAGGAAGGCCTGCTGCTGCACACCTTGCTGGAACCGGGCACCGGCCTCTATTACATGCAGGACCGCTACCGCATCAACAGCGCCCTGGACCCCGAGCGTTTCGCCCAGGCCTGGCAGGCGGTGATCGCCCGGCATGAAGCCTTGCGTGCGTCGTTCTGCTGGAACGTCGGCGAGGACATGCTGCAAGTGATCCACAAGCCGGGCAGCACGCCGATTGAATACCTGGACTGGAGCCATGACCCCGAAGCCGAACAGGAGCCGCGTCTGCAAGCCTTGCTCAAGGCCGAGCGCGAAGCCGGGTTTGATCTGCTCAACCAGGCGCCGTTCCACCTGCGGCTGATCCGCGTGGGCGAGGCGCGCTACTGGTTCATGATGAGCAACCACCACATCCTGATCGATGCCTGGTGCCGCTCGTTGCTGATGAATGATTTCTTCGACATCTACATGGCCCTGGGTGAGGGCCGTGAGGCGCAACTGGCCACGCCGCCACGCTACCGCGATTACATTGCCTGGCTGCAACGCCAGAACCTGAATGAAGCGCGCCAGTGGTGGCAGCAGAACCTGCAAGGGTTTGAGCGCACCACGCCGATCCCGAGCGACCGGCCATTCCTGCGTGAACACGCAGGCCACAGTGGCGGCATGGTGGTGGGCGATTGCTACACCCGCCTGGATGCCCGCGACGGCGCGCAGTTGCGTGAATTGGCCCAGGCCCATCAACTCACCGTCAACACCTTCGCCCAGGCGGCGTGGGCCTTGGTGCTGCGGCGTTTGAGCGGTGATCGTGACGTGTTGTTCGGCGTCACGGTGGCCGGGCGCCCAGTGGAAATGCCCGAGATGCAACGCACCGTCGGCCTGTTCATCAACAGCATCGCGCTGCGGGTGAAACTGCCGGAAGACGACCAGACTTGCAGTGTGCGCCAGTGGCTGAGCGGCCTGCTCGACAGCAATATGCAACTGCGTGAATACGAATACCTGCCGCTGGTGACTATCCAGGAACACAGCGAATTGCCTAAAGGCCAGCCGCTGTTCGACAGCCTGTTCGTGTTTGAAAACGCACCGGTGGAAGTCTCGGTGCTGGACCGTGCGCAAAGCCTGAATGCCACCTCGGACTCCGGCCGCACCCACACCAACTTCCCGCTGACGGCCGTGTGTTATCCGGGCGATGACCTCGGCTTGCACCTGTCCTACGACCAGCGCTATTTCGATGAAACCACCGTGCAAGGCATGCTCGGCGAGTTCAAGCGCCTGCTGCTGGCGTTGGTGCAGGGCTTCCATGGCGACATGGCGGACTTGCCGCTGATCGGCGAGCAGGAGCGGGCGTTCCTGGTCGACGGCTGTAACCAGAGTGAGCATGACTACCCGCTGGAACGCAGCTATGTCGAGTTGTTCGAAGTGCAGGTGGCGCAACATCCGCAGCGCATCGCTGCCAGTTGCCTCGACCAGCAATGGACCTACGATGAATTGAACCGTCGCAGCAACGGCCTGGGCTACGCGCTGATCGAGGCCGGTGTCGGGCTGGATCAGCCGGTGGCGCTGCTGGCCGAGCGTAACCTGGATTTGCTCGGCATGATCATCGGCAGCTTCAAGGCCGGAGCCGGTTACTTGCCACTGGACCCAGGCCTGCCAAGCCAGCGCCTGAGCCGCATCATCGACCTGAGCCGCACGCCGTTGCTGGTGTGCACCGAGGCGTGCCGCGAGCAGGCGATTGAGTTGCTCGACGGCACCGACTGCCAGTTGCTGGTATGGGAAGAAGTGCCCGGCCGTGGCGAAAACCCCGGCATCTACAGTGCGCCGGATAACCTCGCCTATGTGATCTACACCTCCGGCTCCACGGGCTTGCCCAAAGGCGTGATGGTCGAGCAGCGCGGCATGCTCAATAACCAGTTGAGTAAGGTGCCGTATCTGCAACTGACTGAGACGGATGTGATCGCCCAGACCGCTTCGCAGAGCTTCGATATTTCTGTGTGGCAGTTCCTCGCCGCGCCGCTGTTTGGCGCGCGGGTGGATATTGTGCCGAACACCATCGCCCATGACCCGCAGGGTTTGTTGGCGCACGTGCAGGCCCAAGGTATTACCGTGCTGGAGAGTGTGCCGTCGCTGATCCAGGGCATGCTGGCCCAGGAGCGCATGAGCCTGGATGGCTTGCGCTGGATGCTGCCGACGGGTGAGGCGATGCCGCCGGAGCTGGCGCACCAGTGGTTGCTGCGTTACCCGCAGATTGGTTTGGTCAATGCTTATGGCCCGGCGGAGTGTTCGGATGACGTGGCGTTCTTCCGCGTTGACCTGGCGTCGACCCGTGGCACCTATCTACCGATTGGCACGCCGACCGACAACAACCGTTTGTACCTGCTCGACGGTGCGCTGGAACTGGTGCCGCAAGGGGCAGTGGGCGAGTTGTGTGTGGCCGGCACGGGCGTAGGGCGTGGTTATGTCAGCGACCCATTGCGCACCGCCCAAGTGTTTGTGCCGAACCCGTTTGGCGCGTCGGGCGAGCGGCTGTACCGCACCGGCGACCTGGCGCGTCGGCGCAGCGATGGTGTGCTGGAATACGTCGGGCGTATCGACCATCAGGTGAAGATTCGTGGTTACCGCATCGAACTGGGTGAAATCGAAGCGCGCCTGCATGAACAGCCGGAAGTGCGGGATGCGGCAGTCGGCGTGCAGGAAGGCGTCAACGGCAAACATTTGGTGGGTTACCTGGTGGCGACGGATGCAGCGCTGAACCCAGCCGAGCGCCTGGACCGCATCAAGCAACGCCTGCGCACGGAGCTGCCGGAATACATGGTGCCGCTGCACTGGCTGTGGCTCGAGCGCCTGCCGCTGAACGCCAATGGCAAGCTGGACCGCAAGGCACTGCCGGCACTGGAGATTGGCCAGTTGCACAGCCAGGATTACCTGGCGCCACGCAACGAACTGGAAACCACCTTGGCGGCGATCTGGGCCGAGGTGCTGAAGGTCGAGAGGGTGGGCGTGCAGGACAACTTTTTCGAGCTGGGCGGGCATTCGTTGCTGGCCACGCAGATTGCTTCGCGGGTGCAGAAAACCCTGCAACGCGATGTGCCGCTGCGGGCAATGTTCGAATGCAGCACGGTGGCGGAGTTGGCCGAGTATATCGACGGGCTGGCGGCCAATGAGATCAGTGAGGAGAAGGTGGATCGCTTGAGTGATCTGATGGCGGAGTTGGAAGGTTTGTAACTGATCGTTCCCACGCTCTGCGTGGGAATGCAGCCCAGGACGCTCTGCGTCCCAAAGCGTGACGCAGAGCGTCACCTGAGGCATTCCCACGCAGAGCGTGGGAAACGATCTGATGGGCTATTTCGGCCCGAGAATCTTCACCAGTTTGTCTGGCGACGGCGCGCCTTGCTGTTGCTGCAAGCCGCCCTTGTCATCCCGATAGAAAATCGCCGGTGTTGCCGACAGTTCAAGCTCTTCCATCAACTTCATGTTGGCATCCAGCTTGGCTTCGATATCTGCCGGGATCTTGTCCAGCGCCTGCAATTTGCTGCCCTTGCCGGCGGCTTCGTGTGCTTCCAGGGCTTTTTGCGGGTCTTTGGCAGCCAGCAGCGCGGCAGATTTGCCTGGGCTGTCTTCGCGAATGATGCCGACCATGATGTGGCGCAATTGCACCTTGCCGGCCTTGACCCACGGGCGTGCCTGTTCCCAGAACATGTTGCAGTACGGGCAGTTGGGGTCACTGAACAGGTAGACGATGCGCGGCGCGTTTTTGTCGCCGTCCTGGATCCAGTTGCTGTGTTCCATCTTGGCCCAGACTTCCTTGGCCATCGGCGCGTACACCAGTTTTTCCAGCGGTGCGCTGCTCAGGTCATTGCCTTGGGCGTCGTACAGGTTACCGGCGAGCACACTTTTACCGTCGGCGGTCAGGTACAGGGCCATGCCACGGTTCTGGTATTGCGCAGCGTAACCAGTGAGGCCGCTGGGCGCGTCGAACTTGCCGAGGATCTTGGCGCCCTTGGCTTCGATCTGTTTGATCGGCGCCGGCCAGTCTTCGGCCTGGGCCAGTGTGGCCGCAAGCGTCAGCGGCAGCAGGGTCAGCAGGTGGCGGAGTCTTGGCATGTCGGTTTCCTTGTGGCAGCAGGGGCAGTGTCGAAGGGTTCCATGGCACGGGCCAGGCTGGCCTGGGACAGCTCGCCCAGGTGGCTGTTGATCAGGCGCCCGTCGGCTTGGTAGAACAAAGTAGTCGGCAGGGCCATGGAGCCCACGGCCTGGCCAAGACGGCCACTGGCGTCGAACAGCACGTTGTCGAGGGTCAGGCCTTGGGTGGCGAGAAAGGTGCTGACGCTTTGCATGCTTTCGGCCTGGTTGACGAACAGGAAGGTCACGTCCGGCCGTTGATGTTGCGCGCGCTCCAGCACCGGCATCTCGCGGCGGCACGGCGGGCACCAGGTGGCCCAGAGGTTGATCACCAGCGGGCCGCCTTTGTAATCGGCCAGTTGCACCACGTCGCCATTGGCGTTACGCAAGGTGATGTCCGGCAGTTGCGAGCCCTTGTCGTAAAGGCTCAAGGACACGCTGGTCAGGCCCCAGAACACCAGGCCGGTGACCACCCCGGCACTCAGCGGCGTGCGCATGGCCGGGCGGCGCCAGCCGTAGAACACGGCGCCCAGCACCAGCGCGATCACGCCGGGCCAGGGCAGGAAGCCGCCGTCGCGCAAATCGACCATTTGCAGTGGGTCGTGGCTGTAGTCGCTCCAGTACATCAGTACAAAGCTTAAGCGTGCCACCAGCATGCCCAGCAGGAACAGGCTGAACAGCACCGATTCGGGGTTCTCACCGCCGCGCTTGGCCACGCGCCAGCCCACCAGCGTGGCGAGGATCAGCGCGCTGATCAGCAGGATGTGATTCAGGGCGATGGCGAACGTACCGATGGTCAGGGTCAGCATCAGCGTGCGTCTCGGGTTTGCGTCCAGCGTTGCAGGAAGGCGGCGGCATCCACTTCGCCGGTGATGCGTTGGGCGCGACGTTCTTCACCGTCCGGGCCGATCCAAACGAAGCTCGGTGGCCCCGGCACCTTGTAGCGCCCGAGCAGCTCGCGGCTGGCGGCGTTGTCGGCGGTAACGTCCAGGCGCAACAGGCGCACGTCTTTAAGCGCGTCCATCACCTGGGGTTGGCCGAAAACTTGTTTTTCCATGATCTTGCATGACACGCACCAGTCGGCGTAGTAGTCCACCAGCACCCATTGGCCCTGGGCCTTGGCGCTGTCGAGCTGGCTTTGCAGCACGGCGGGGTCATTGATGGTCATGAACGCGTCGTGGGCGCTCGGCGCAGCAGCGACCTTCGAGCCGCTGTAGACCTTCAACGGTTGCCACAGGTCGTCACTGCCACCAGCCGCGCCGACTACCAGCAGCGCGCCCCACAGGCCCAGCACCAGCGAGCCGGCGCCGAATACCTTGGCCACCAGCCCGTATTCGCGGGCCAGTGTCCAGCCGCAGTAGGCCATCACCAGCGCCAAGGCGCCCCACAGGCCGAGCCACAGGCTTTCGCCGACCACCGGGCGGATCATCAGCACGGCAGTGCCGAGGAACAGGAAGCCGAAGATGCCCTTGAGCACGTTCATCCAGGTGCCCGGCTTGGGCAGGAAGCGGTTGCCCACGGTTACCAGCAGCAACAGCGGGATGCCGATGCCGATGCCCATGGCGAACAGGATCAAACCACCGTGCAGCGCGTTGCCGCTCTGGGCGATATACAGCAGGGCGCCCGCCAGCGGCGCGGTCATGCACGGGCCGACCAACAGGCCGGACAGCGCACCGAGAATACCGGCGCCGACCAGGCTGCCACCGCTTTGCTGACGGCTGACGTTGTCCAGGCGATCACGCAGGAAGGCCGGCAGTTGCAGTTCAAAGAAGCCGAACATCGGCAGGGCCAGGATCACAAACAGCGCGGCAAAGCTGCCGAGGATCCACGGCGTTTGCAGGAGGGCGGCAAGGTTGCCGCCCAGCAGCGCGGCCAGTACGCCGAGCGCCGCATACACCAGCGCCATGCACACCACATAGCTGCTGGCCAGGGCAAAGCCGCGACGGGGGCTGGCGCCGCTGCCGACCACCAGGCCCGCGAGGATCGGCAGCATCGGCAGTGAGCACGGGGCAAATGCCAGCAGCAGGCCCAGGCCAAAGAACACCAGCAGGCTCCAACCCAGGCTGCGCTGTTGCAGGCCGCTGGCCAGGCTTTGGTCTTGAGCTTGCGCGGTCGCCGCAACAGCCGGGTTGCCGCCCAGGTCTACAGTGATTGATTGCGGCGGGTAGCACAGGCCGGCATCGGCGCAGCCCTGCCAGCCGAGCTTGAGCTGGCCGGTGGCGCCGGCCGGGATCTTCACTTCCAGGCCCTGGCGGTACACTTGCTGCTCGCCGAAGAACTCATCGCTATGGGCTTCGCCTTGCGGCAGCACGGGTTTTTCAGCCAGGCCGTCGAACTTCATGCGCTGCTGATAAAGGTAATATCCGTCGGCAATCTGCCAATACAGCTGGGTTTCGCCGCTTTCAAGACGCTCGGAGGTAAAGGTGAACGCTTTGCCCACCGGCAAAAAATCGGGTTTGGTCTCGAATGGATTGCCCGGCGCGGCCTGGGCGAACCCTGCGAATAACACCAGCAGAAAGGTAAACAGATACCGCATGGTCAAGCCTTAGTTCGATGCAAGTTAGGCACACAATGTGTGGTGTTGATTAACCGATGATTAACCGGGCGCTATTCTAAACTGAGCGTGTCGGTTTTCACGGCATAATCGGCGCTTAATCCGCCCGACCTTTAATTCCCCCATCTTTCATGAAGGGTTAACCATGCACGTACTGGTCTGTGAAGACGACGAACTGATCGCCAGCGGCATTGTGGCCGGGCTTGGCGCCCAGGGTTTTACCGTCGAGCGCGTGGCTTCGGCCGCCGCCGCACGCGCGATGCTCAAGGCCGCCACGTTCGACATCATGGTGCTCGACCTCGGCCTGCCCGATGAAGACGGCCTCAAGTTGTTGCAACAACAGCGCAGCCAGGGCCTGGAAATCCCAGTGCTGATCCTTACCGCGCGTGATTCAGTCACCAACCGTGTCGACGGCCTGCAAGCCGGTGCCGACGACTACCTGCTCAAACCCTTCGACCTGCGCGAGCTTGCCGCACGCCTGCAAACGTTGCTGCGCCGGGTGGCAGGGCGCCGGGTCAACCTGATCGAACATGGCCAACTGGCCTACGACCCCAGCAGCCGCGAAACTTTCCTGGCCGGCCAGCCGGTCGACCTGTCGCGTCGCGAGCAAGCATTGCTGCAGGCGCTGCTGCATAACAAGGGCCGCGTATTGTCCAGCGAACAGCTCAAGGACAGCGTTTACGGCTTCAACGACGAACTGGAAAGCAACGCCCTCAACGTACACATCCACCACCTGCGCCGCAAATTGGGCAATGGCATCGTCGAAACCGTGCGCGGTTTGGGTTATCGCCTGGGCACGGCGGATGGGGGAGAGGACGCGTCGTGATGAGTTTGCGCCTGCGCCTGACGTTCAAGTTGGGCGCTGCTTTTGTGTTGATCTGGGTCCTGGCTGCCGCCTGGATGCTCAACGATCTGCGCAACCAGATGATGTTTTCCCTCGACCAGCGCCTGGTGGCATCGGCGCGCATGGTGGCCGGGCTGACCGAGCAGATGCCGGGCCTGGCCAGTGTGAGCGGCGCGCCTACGCATTTGCGCACTGAACAACTCAACGTGCCAGGCGGCATGGCTTGTCAGGTCAGCTCCCTGCGCGGGGAAATCCTGGCGCGCAGCCACATGACCCCGGATGAAGGCCTGGAGTCGCGCAAAAGCGGTTTTCGCGACCAGATGATCGACGGTGTGGGCTGGCGCAGCTTCACCTTGTCCCGTGGTGACCTGCTGATCACCACCGCCGACCGTCAGGTGGAGCGCGAGGCGCTGAACCTGTCGATCCTGCTGGCGGCTTCGGTGCCGGTGGGCGTGGCCCTGTTGGGTTGCTTGTGCCTGCTATGGCTGGGCATCGGCCAAAGCCTGTTGCCGCTTAACCGCATGCGCGATGCCTTGATGCGCCGCAGTGCCGATTCCCTCGAACCGCTGCAGATTCACCCGCTGCCCAGCGAGTTGAAACCGCTGCTCGACACCCAAAACCAGCTGCTGCAGCGCATCGCCAAGACCATCGAGCGCGAGCGCCGGCTGACCGGCGATGCCGCCCACGAACTGCGCAGCCCGCTGACGGCGATCAAAACCCACCTGCAAGTGGCCCGCATGACCGACGGCGCGGCCCGTGACCAGTCCCTGGCCCACGCCGAAGAGGGCGCCGACCGCTTGCATCGCACCCTGGAGCAATTGCTGCTGCTGGCGCGTGTCGAGGGCAGCCTGTCGTTTGACGATGGCTTGCAATCAAGCGCCGAGCAAGTGGCGCGGCTGGCGATTCAGGACGCCAATGCGGGCGATAACCGCCGCATTGACCTGATCCTGGCGGACAACCTCACGCAAGCCCCGGTGGAAATGCCGGTGGCTCTGGCGGTAGCGGCCTTGCGTAACCTGTTGGATAACGCACTGCGTCATACGCCGGGCGATACCCGTGTGGAGCTGAATGTGTTCACCAGCGCCGACACGGTGGTCTTTCGCGTGCGCGACCATGGCAAGCAGATTTCTGCCGAAGACCTGCAGTACCTGACCCAACGTTTCTGGCGTAATGGCAGCAGCGAGGGCTGTGGCCTGGGCCTGGCGATCGTGCAGGCCATCGTGCAGCGCTGCTCCTGCTCGCTCAAATTCGACAGCCAACCTGATGGCCTGCGGGTCGACTTGGGCATGCCGCTGCGGCGCTGAACACTTTTCTTCAAACACTAAATAGTTACTGCCAGCCTGAAATTCATACCTTCAGGATGGCGGTAATTTTTTTGCGTTTGAACGGGCTGAATGACTCGGCCTGTATTGAAAAGGATGGTTCTTATGTTGGTGATCGACAGCAGTTTCCCCGCCCAGGATTTTAATCAACGCAACGGCGAGGTCGTGCAGCAGGTGGTTTTGCATTACACCGCGGCACCCTTTGCAGCGTCCTTGCGTACGCTGACCCAAGATGGCGTCAGCGCTCACTATTTACTCCCTGACCCTGATGAGCCCAGCTATCGCGCTGCCGGTTATGACGAGTTGCGGGTGTTTCGCCTGGTGGACGAGGATAAGCGTGCCTGGCATGCCGGCGTTAGCCATTGGGGCGGGCGCGATAACCTCAACAGCCGTGCGATTGGTATCGAGATTATCAATCTGGCGCGGGACGATGGCGGGGTGTTTACCTTCCCTGCGTATGGCCGGGAGCAGGTAGGCATGTTGATTGCGCTGGTTGGCGACATTCTTGGGCGTTACCCGCAGGTGGGGCCTTTGGATGTGCTCGGGCATTCAGATGTGGCGTATTGGCGCAAGAGTGATCCTGGGCCTCGGTTGCCCTGGCAGTGCTTGTTCGAGGCCGGGATCGGCGCCTGGTTTGATGAGGCAACACGGGCGATGTTTCAGCGGCGGTTTTGCCTGGGGTTGCCGCCGGAAGTGGAGGTGGAGCGGGCGTTTCAGCGATTCGGATATAAACCGGCCTTGAATCGTCGTGAGTTTGAACTGCGCACGCGGGCGTTTCAGATGCGTTTTCGTCACCGGGATTATTGTGGCGCGTTGGATGGCGAGACGTGCGCGATTTTGTATGCGTTGAATGAGCGGTATCGGGGGATTTGATTGTTCCCACGCTCTGCGTGGGAATGCCGCCCCGGACGCTCCGCGTCCCGCTGTCGATCAAAAACCACAACAAGCCTAAATCCCCCCACCGCTGGTGCGTCTCCAGAACATGAAATCCGCACATACGCGGATCGCCCGTTTGGTCACCCCCACCCGCGTATTGAGGGATCGAGAGATGTCAGTCGCTACCAGCCGTATCGAAGACGCACCGGTGCATGCAGGCGCAGCACCGGTGGAAACGCTCTACCACTTTGAAGAAACCCCATTGCTGGCCCGCCAGCGCCAGCAGGAATCCAACGCCCGCAGCTACCCGCGGCGTATCCCGTTGGCACTTAAGCGCGCCAAGGGCATTTACGTGGAAGACGTCGAAGGCCGCAGCTTTATCGACTGCCTCGCCGGTGCCGGCACCTTGGCACTCGGCCACAACCATCCGGTGGTGATCGCAGCCATCCAGCAGGTGCTGAGCGACGAGCTGCCCCTGCACACGCTCGACCTGACCACGCCGGTCAAGGACCAGTTCGTCCAGGACCTGTTCGGCCTGCTGCCGGCAACGCTTGCGCAGGAAGCCAAAATCCAGTTTTGCGGCCCCACCGGCACGGATGCGGTGGAAGCTGCGTTGAAGCTGGTGCGCACTGCCACGGGTCGCAGCACGGTGCTGTCGTTCCAGGGCGGCTATCACGGCATGAGCCAGGGCGCGCTGAGCCTGATGGGCAGCCTGGGGCCGAAGAAACCCTTGGGCGCTCTGCTCGGCAATGGCGTGCAGTTTTTGCCTTTCCCCTACGACTATCGCTGCCCATTCGGCCTGGGCGGCGCCGAGGGTGTGCGGGTCAACCTGCATTACCTGGAAAACCTGCTCAACGACCCGGAAGCCGGCGTGCTGTTGCCGGCGGCGGTGATTGTCGAGGTGGTGCAGGGCGAGGGCGGTGTGATCCCGGCTGATCTTGACTGGCTGCGCGGCTTGCGACGCATCACCGAACAGGCCGGTGTGGCGTTGATCGTGGATGAAATCCAGAGCGGTTTCGGCCGCACCGGCAAGATGTTTGCCTTTGAACACGCCGGCATCATCCCCGACGTTGTGGTGATGTCCAAGGCCATCGGCGGCAGCTTGCCGCTGGCGGTGGTGGTGTATCGCGACTGGCTCGACACCTGGTTGCCGGGCGCGCATGCCGGAACGTTCCGGGGTAACCAGATGGCGATGGCGGCGGGCTCGGCGGTAATGCGCTACCTCAAGGAGCACGACCTGGCCGGCCACGCGGCGGCCATGGGCGAGCGCCTGGCGGAGCACCTGCGCATCCTGCAGCGCGACTTTCCGCACCTGGGCGATATTCGTGGGCGTGGGCTGATGCTGGGCGTTGAGCTGGTCGACCCGAACGGCACGCCCGATATCCAGGGCCACCCGCCGGTGCATCGCCAATTGGCGCCGCTGGTGCAACGCGAATGCCTCAAGCGTGGCCTGATCCTGGAGCTGGGCGGCCGGCACGGCAGTGTGGTGCGCTTCCTGCCGCCGCTGGTGATTACTGCTGCCGAAGTCGACCGCGTGGCCGAGATCTTCGGGCGCGCGCTGACGGCAGCGGTCGCCAGCCTCTAATTTTTAGTGGGCTTGGTACGTTTCTACAGATATCAGTGCTGCGCGTGGTGCGCAGCCGGCTTTTCAGCGATGGAGAACAGCAATGACCTCAGTATTTGACCGCGACGACATCCTGTTTCAGGTAGTGGTCAACCACGAAGAACAGTATTCCATCTGGCCCGACTATAAGGCTGTGCCCGAAGGCTGGCGCACCGTGGGCAAGAGCGGCATGAAGAAAGAGTGCCTGGCCTACATCGAAGAGACCTGGACTGACATGCGCCCGCTGAGCCTGCGCCAGAAGATGGATGGCGCCGCACTGGCTGGCTGACACACCCCAGATCAACTGTGGGAGCGGGCTTGTTTGGGAGCGGGCTTGCTCGCGAATGCGTCGGATCAGTCAATACTTTCGCTAACTGACACACCGCATTCGCGAGCAAGCCCGCTCCCACATAAAGCCTTACTGCTGCGTGTTGGTATACAGGTAATCCGTCGCCAACGACGCCAGCGTCCGCACCCCCACCACCAACGCCGACTCGTCCACAAAGAACCCCGGATTATGATTCGGCGCCGCTTTGCTCATGTCCTGATCCCTCGGCGTCACGCCCAGAAACACAAACAGCCCTGGCGCTTCCTTGGCGTAAAACGAGAAGTCCTCGGCGCCGCCCACCAGTGGGCCTTGCACCACATCATCCTTGGCCGCCCAACGCAGGCTTGGCAGCATTTTTTCGGTGAGTGCCGGGTTGTTGATGGTCGGGTCGTATTTTTCGATGATCGTGACTTCGGCCTTGGCACCGCCGCTTTCGGCGATTTTCTTTACAGTCTGGCGCACGTCCGCGTGCAGCTTCTGGCGAATGCCGTAGTCGTAGGAACGGATGGTGCCGCTCATGTCCACCGACTCGGGGATGATGTTGTAGCGGGTGCCGCCGTTGATGGTGCCGATGCTCACCACCGATGGGAATGACGAGATGTCAGTGCGGCGACTCACCACGGTTTGCAGGCCGACAATGGTCTGCGCGCCGACGGTGATCGGGTCGATACCGTCCCACGGGCGGCCGGCGTGGGTCTGTTTGCCGAGGATCTTGATGCGCAGGTCATCGGAGCTGGCCAGGGTCGGGCCAGGGCGATAGGCGATTTGCCCGGCAGGCACACCGGCCCAGACATGCAGGCCGAACACCGCGTCTGGCTTGGGCGACTTCATCACGCCTTCCTGCACCATCATTTTTGCACCCCAGGTGTTTTTGCCGTCGGGGATAAAGTCGCTCGGGCCTTCTTCGGCCGGCTGGAAGTAAAACACCACGGTGCCGGGCAGGCGCTCGCGCATGCCGGTGAGAATTTTCGCGGTGCTCAGCAGGATTGCCGTGTGGGCGTCGTGGCCGCAGGCGTGCATCACGTCGACTTCCTTGCCCAGGTAGGTGCCTTTGGCTTTGGAGGCGAAGGGCAGGTCGGCGACTTCCTTGACCGGCAGCGCATCCATGTCGGCACGCAGGGCCACGGTGGGGCCGGGCAGCGCACCTTTCAAGATGGCGACCACGCCGGTGCGGGCCACGCCGGTTTTGACTTCAAGGCCCAGGTCGCGCAGTTGTTTGGCGACCAGTTCGGCGGTGCGGGTTTCGGTATTGCCCAACTCGGGGTGGGCGTGGATATCGCGGCGGGTTTCCAGCAACGCCGGTTCGAGGATTTTGGCCTGGGCGGCGATTTCCTCCCGGGCACTCTCTTGTTCACTGCCCTGGCCGCTGCTGGCGGCAATCACCGCGCTGCTGGCGAGCCCGCAGAGCATGCCGAAAACCCATTGGTGTGTCAGACCGTTCAAACGCATACAGACCTCTCCTTATTTATTGTTGTTGATCTTTCTCCTGCACAGTGCCGGCGGTCACCACCTGCACGCTCAAGCGCGGTGTTGCCAGGTCCAGCCCGGCTTCATCCAGATGGCGCTTGAGTGACAGGTTGAACGCCCGCGACACTTCCCACTGCTTGATCGGCGCGGTCTTGAAGCGCGCCCGCAGGATCGCGCTGCCGGACTCAAAGCTCTCAACGCCCTGAATTTCCAGCGGCGACCAGATATTGCGGCGTTGCAGTGGGTCGTTGCGCATTTTCTGGCCGACATCGCGCATCAGCTTGATGGCGTCGTCGATCTCCATATTGAAGGGGATCGCCACCCGGAAGATCGCGTAGCCGAACTCCCGCGAATAGTTCTTGATGCTCTTGATTTCACTGAACGGAATAGTGTGCACGATGCCGTCGATATCGCGCAGGCGCACGGTGCGGATGGTCAGGCCTTCGACGGTGCCGAGGTGGCCGCCGACATCCACGTAGTCATCAATCGCCAGGGAATCTTCGATGATGATGAACAGGCCGGTGATCAAGTCGGCTACCAGCGACTGTGCACCGAAACCGATGGCGATACCGATCACACCGGCACCGGCCAGCAGCGGCGTGACGTTCATGCCCATGTTCGCCAGGGCGACGATGGCGGCGATGATAAAGATGGTCACGAACAGCACGTTGCGGATCAGCGGCATCATGGTCTGCGCACGCGCATTGGCCAGGCCTTTGCGCGAGCGGGTGAGGGCATGGTGGATCGCGGTGTCGCTGAGAATCCAGATCAGCCAGGCAAACAGCAGCGTGCCGCCCAGGCCGAACAGCTTGACGCTGACTTCATGCCCGTCACCTTCGGTAAAGCGAATCATCGACAGGCCCCACACGCGCAGGCCCAGCTCGATGAACACCAGCCACACCACCAGATGGGCCAGGGTATAGACGAAGCTTTTCAGGCGCTCGGAGTACAGCGCGTGGCGCTTGTGCCCACGTTGTGGTTTGAGCGCATGGCGGCGCACCAGCCCGTTGATCACCATGCACAACACCAGCAACACCGTGCACAGCAGCGATTGGCGCAGCGCGGTGCTGGTGTCGCCGGCCGACAGGAAGGTGGCGAACAGTGAGATGCCCACCAGCAACAGCGCCGGGATGTACCAGAAGGAGCCGATGATCGAGAGCGTGTCGGTGAGGGCGCGGCGTGTGAGGCGGCGCGACAGCGGTTGGTTGCGGATCAGGTGCGCAATCGGGCGGCGGAAGCGCAGGATAAACACGCCAGTGGACAGCGCCGCCATTACATTGGCGACAGTCGCGGCAGTGTGGGCCAGGTGCTGGCCAAGCGCCGCGACCAGCCTTGGGTCGCTCAAGGCTTCACCAAAGGCGGCAAAACTGCCGATCCACCACAACGGGCGGAAGGCCTGATGACGCAGGATATACAGCGCCCGGTGACGGTGCGGGCCGTCGAGTACCGAGAAGGCAATCACGCAGATCGCCGAGAAACAGGTGCCGACCACCAGCGCATAGGCCAGCACCATCGCCAGGGATTTGCCCAGGGACGACGGCAGCGCGTAGCTGAGGTAAACCGTGATGATCAACGCAATCAGCCACGGCCCGAGTTTACGCAGGGCGAAGCGCACCATGTCCCAGGTACGCGGGTGTTGCGGCAGTTCTTCGGGCAGGCCGAAACGCTCGCGCACGCGGTGGCTGAGCCAGATCAGCGCGGCGGCCAGCAGGCTCCACACTGCCAGGATCACGGCAAAACCGAAAATGATCGGCAGCCATTCGGTGGCCGGCAACATCAGCGCCGTGAGTTCATCCTTGGCCAGGTCGACCTCGTTGGACCAGCGCCCCAGCGGGCTGTCGGCCCCGGAAAACTGGGCTTCAAGCTCGGCCAAGGTGCTGCCGATCAAGCCAAGCACGCCTTGCTCGGCGACGGGCTGGGCTTTTTGTGTGGCTTCGCGCAGCTTCTTCAGGTCGCTCAGCAACTGGGTGCGCTGCTGGTCGTTTTCCAGGGTTTTGATCACCTCGTCCAGCGACTGGCCCAGCGGCACATCGGCCTGGGGCTGGGTCTTGTTGGTACTGCCCAGCAGGCCGGGCAGGCTCACGGCGTTTGCTGGCGCAAGGGGCAGCAGCGTGAGCAGGGCGATCAGAAAATAGCAGGGCAGGGCAAACAGACGGGAAAGCACGAGGCGGTCAACCTTGAAAACGACGAATTGACCGAGTGTACGAGGCCGCTATGCCCAATGCGAGTGCATTTGTTATTCCGCGAGTTTGGCGAGGATCTTGTAAACCACGGTGCCGAGAATCAACAGCATGCCGATCCACATGCCAAACACACCCACGGGCTTGTCGCGAAAGTTGAAGCCGGTCGCGAGCAGGATCATGCCGATGATGATGGGAATGAGCATGGCGTGGAATGAAGACATGGAGATCATGGGGCGACGGCCTTGTCGGAGTGGGAATACTGACAAGTCTAGGCCGGATTATGCAAAGTGGCAGTGATATGGGTCAGGTTTATGCAAAACCAACTGTGGGAGCGGGCTTGCTCGCGAATACGGTGTGCCAGTTACAGATGAATTGACTGACACTCCGCTTTCGCGAGCAAGCCCGCTCCCACAGTTTTGACCGCATTCAGCCCCTGAGATCAGGGCAGATCGCGACTCGCATAAAACGCACCCAACACCTTCACCAGGTGCGCCAGATCATGGCTGCCGCACAGCTCACGAATCGAGTGCATGGCAAACGTCGGCAAGCCGATGTCCACGGTGCGCACGCCCAGGTGGCTGGCGGTGATCGGGCCGATGGTCGAGCCACAGCCCATGTCGCTGCGCACCACAAAGCTCTGCACCGGTACTTCCTGGGCCATGCACAGGTGGCGGAAGAACCCGGCGGTTTCGCTGTTGGTGGCGTAGCGCTGGTTGCTGTTGACCTTGATCACCGGGCCAGCATTGAGTTTCGGGCCATGGTTGGCGTCGTGTTTCTCCGCGTAGTTGGGGTGTACGCCGTGGGCATTGTCTGCCGAGACCAACAGTGATTTCTGAATGGTACGTACGAATTCCTCACCTTCCGGCAAAAGACGGCGCAGGGTCTGCTCCAGCATCGGGCCATCGGCGCCGCAGGCCGAGCAGGAGCCGACTTCTTCGTGGTCGTTGCACACCAGCACGCAGGTTTCGTCATTTTCGCTGGTCAGCAAGGCTTGCAGGCCGGCGTAGCACGACAACAGGTTGTCCAGGCGCGCACCGGCAATGAAGTCGCCATTGAGGCCGATCACCGCAGCACTTTGCGTGTCGTAGAAGCTCAACTCGTAGTCGAGCACCACATCGGCGTTCAGGCCGTGTTCGCGGGCGAGTTGCTCAGTGAGCACGGCGCGGAAGTCCACTCGCTCGTCACCGGCAAACTGCGCAAGGATCGGCGGCAGCTCGGTCTGGGCATTGATCGCCCAGCCCTGGTTGGCTTCACGGTTCAGGTGAATGGCCAGGTTGGGGATGATGGCAATCGGCAACTTGAAATCGATCAGTTGGCTCTCGACCTTGCCGTCGCGGCGGAAGGTCACGCGGCCGGCCAGCGACAGGTCGCGGTCGAACCACGGCGCCAGCAGCGCGCCGCCGTAGACTTCCACGCCCAACTGCCAGAAGCCCTGGCGTTGCAGCTCCGGCTGGGGCTTGACCCGCAGGCACGGGCTGTCGGTGTGGGCGCCGACCATACGGATGCCGTCTTGCAGCGGCGAATGCTTACCGAGCTTGAAGGCGATGATCGAGGAATCGTTACGGGTGACGTAATAGCGCCCGTTGGCCTCGGTGGCCCAGGTTTCGCGCTCGTCGAGACGCTGGTAACCGGCCGCTTCCAGGCGCTGGGCGAGGGCGGCAGTGGCATGAAAAGGAGTAGGGGAGGCCTTGAGGAAGTCGATCAGGCCTTGATTCAACGCTTCGCGCATAAATAGCTCCAGACAGCAATGCGCGGAGTTTACCGTTCGATGGCGAGAACTGCACATAACAAATGTGGGAGCGGGCTTGCTCGCGAATGCGGTGTGTCAGTCACAGAATGTGTATCTGATCCACCGCATTCGCGAGCAAGCCCGCTCCCACATTTTGGTCGTATTGCCAATTTTAGAACGGAGCCGGGCACTCGAAACGCAAACGCTCACCGCTTTGCGGGTGCGTGAAGCTCAACATGCTCGCATGCAGGCACAGACGCGGCCAGGCGGCCAGGGCTTGTTCATGGGCGTACAAGCCATCACCCAGCAGCGGATGGCCGATCGACAGCATATGCACCCGCAACTGGTGCGAGCGCCCGGTGATCGGCGTGAGTTCCACGCGGCACCAATCGTCACATCGCTCCAGCACTTTCCAGAAGGTCAGCGCGTTTTTGCCAAACTCATAGTCGACTACGTGGCGCGGCTTGGTCGGCGGGTCGTAGCGCAGGGGCAGGTCGATGCTGCCACTGTCCAGTTCCGGCTGGCCCCAAGCCAAGGCGGTGTAGGCTTTTTCGGTTTCGCGGTCGTGAAACTGGCGCGACAGTTCGCGGTGACTGTCGGCGTCCCGTGCGAGCAGGATGATCCCTGAGGTTTCCCAGTCCAGGCGATGGACGATGCGGGCTTCGGGGTAGCCGTTTTCCTGCAGGCGGGTGATCAGGCAGTCCTTGTTGTCATCGGCGCGGCCAGGCACCGAGAGCAGCAGGGTAGGCTTGTTCACCACCAGGACGGCGGCGTCCTGATGCAGGATATGAATATTGGACAGCGGCATTAAACAGCCTCGTAACAAACGCCAACGGCGACTCGCCCACCCGGTTCCCCAAAAGGGATCAAGGTGATCGAGCCGCCGTGGCAGCCGCCTTTTCGATTAACGATCAGGCAGGGTGATATTGAGTTCCAGAATCGAGCAGCTGCCGTCGTTTTCAAGGGCGACATGCACGTCATCGTTGCCGATATTGACGTACTTGCGGATCACCTCGACCAGTTCCTTCTGCAAGGCTGGCAGGTAGTCCGGGGTACTGCGTTGGCCGCGTTCGTGCGCCACGATGATCTGTAGACGCTCTTTCGCTACCGACGCGGTACTTGGCTTTTTGTTGGCGCGAAAGAAGTCGAGAAATTTCATTGTTTAGTTGCCTCCAAAGATACGCTCGAAGAATCCCTTCTTCTTAACATCGAGGAAGCGATGTTCCACGGTCTTGCCCAGCAAGCGATCGACTGCATCGCTGTACGCCTGGCCGGCGTCGCTCTGGTCATCAAGAATCACCGGCACGCCCTGGTTGGATGCTTTCAGCACGGCCTGGGATTCCGGGATCACGCCCAGCAGGGTCACTGCGAGGATGTCTTTCACGTCTTCAACGCCAAGCATTTCGCCATTGCTGACGCGCTCAGGGTTGTAACGGGTCAGGAGCAGGTGTTCCTTGATCGGGTCTTCACCCTTTTCGGCGCGCTGGGACTTGCTGGCCAACAGGCCGAGCATGCGGTCCGAGTCACGTACCGAGGAGACTTCCGGGTTGGTGACGACGATGGCTTCATCGGCGAAGTACATCGCCAGGTGAGCACCAGTTTCGATACCGGCCGGGGAGTCGCACACCACGTATTCGAAGGTTTCTTTGAGCTCGGCGAGAACTTTGCCCACGCCTTCTTTTGTCAGCGCGTCTTTGTCGCGGGTCTGGCTGGCGGCCAGCACGTACAGGTTCTCAAGGCGCTTGTCCTTGATCAGGGCCTGTTGCAGGTTGGCTTCGCCGTTCACCACGTTGACGAAGTCGTACACCACGCGGCGTTCGCAGCCCATGATCAGGTCGAGGTTACGCAAACCGACGTCGAAGTCGACGATGACTGTTTTATGGCCGCGCAGAGCGAGGCCGGTACCGATAGCGGCGCTGGTGGTGGTCTTACCCACACCACCCTTGCCGGATGTAACCACGAGAATCTTGGCCAAGGTGTTTCACCCCTAAGGAAAAAGGACTTTTCGGTCCCTGAAAAACATCTCTTGAAACTCGCTGCAGGCGGACAGCCTTTATAGGAAAAAGATGTGGTTTCCACGGGGGAAACGCCAACTTCCAATTATTCCTACACAAGTCTTGCCGGTTTCGCTTTGCTATCAGAGTCTAGAGATGCTTGGAAAATGCGGCAGTATCCGTTAAAGACGGATGATGTTCAACACATCGCCCGACAGGCTGACCTGCACCCCGGCCCCCCACAGCGGATCACGGCGCAAATCTTCTGAAACCTTGTACTGGCCTGCGATGGACACTAGCTCAGCGCTCAACTGCTGGCAAAAAATCCGCGCCTTGGTATCGCCCTTGATGCCGGCGAGGGCACGTCCGCGCATGGGGCCGTATACATGGATGTTGCCATCGGCGAGAAGTTCCGCCCCGGGGCTTACCGAGGAGATCACCACCAGGTCGCCACCCTGAGCGTAAATCTGCTGCCCGCCGCGTACGGGAGAGGTGATGATCTTTGTAGGCTTGACGGTAGGTTCCGGCGGTTTTTCCGGTTTTTTCTTACCTTCACCTTCCAGCGGTTCGAGCGGGCGCTCGCGGGCACCGGAGGGTGGCAATACGGGCAGTTCAATAGCGATGGCTGCGGCGATGTCTTCGATACGGCTGGCGCGAATCGCCAGGGTGCGCAAACCGTGGGAGCGGCAGACGCGCATCAGGCCGGGCAAATCAATGGCGCCCTGGCCGGCCGGGAGTTTGTCCAGGGCCAGTACCAGCGGGGCATTGTTGAAAAAGTTCGGCGCCAGGGCGACCTTGGCGGCGAGCTGGCGGTCCAGGGCGTCGAGGTCGTTGCGGGCCAGTTCCAGCACGGTAATGGCGAGCATGCTGCCTTTCAGCTGGAACACGGGATCTTGGTCTAGCGGTTCGGTTTGGCTCATGGTCGGCAAAAGCGGCTTGTCACGAAAAGTGTCGAGACTTATAACGAGAACATCCACGGGCCGCAAGCCGAGTCGAACGTTGTAGAATGCGCGGCCCTTGTCTTTACCGGAATCTGTAATGGATCGCCCGCGTTTTCGAGCTGTATTTTTTCACCCGCGTTTTTGGCTGTTATGGCTGGGACTCGGCCTGCTGTGGCTGATTACTCAGTTGCCCTACCGTGCATTGCTGACCATTGGTCGATTACTTGGCGCCGGCATGTACTGCGTGGCCGGTGATCGTCGCCGCATCGCCGCGCGCAACCTCGAGCTGTGCTTCCCGGAAAAGTCCGCCAAGGAACGTAAACGGCTGCTTAAGGAAAACTTCGCGTCCACCGGCATCGCCTTCTTCGAGATGGCCATGAGCTGGTGGTGGCCCAAGGCGCGTCTGGCGCGCCTGGCCCATGTCGAAGGGCTTGAGCATTTGAAGCAGGCGCATCTGGATGGCAAGGGTGTGATCCTGATGGCGTTGCACTTCACCACCCTGGAAATCGGCGCGGCCCTGCTCGGGCAAAAGCACACCATTGATGGCATGTACCGCGAGCATGGCAACCCGTTGTTCGACTTTATCCAGCGCCGTGGCCGTGAGCGGCATAACCTCGATTCCCTGGCAGTGGAGCGCGACGATGTGCGCGGCATGCTCAAGCTGCTGCGCTCGGGCCGCGCCATCTGGTATGCGCCGGACCAGGACTACGGCGCCAAGCAAAGCATTTTTGTGCCGCTGTTCGGCATTCAGGCCGCTACCGTGACCGCCACCAGCAAGTTTGCGCGGCTGGGCAAGGCGCTGGTGATGCCCTTCACCCAGGAGCGCCTGGCCGATGGCAGCGGTTACCGCCTGGTGATCCACCCGCCGTTGACCGACTTCCCCGGCGAGAGCGACGAAGTTGACTGCCTGCGCATCAACCAGTGGGTTGAAGCCTCGGTGCGCGAATGCCCCGAGCAGTACCTGTGGACGCACCGGCGCTTCAAGAGCCGGCCACCGGGCGAGGCTAAGTTGTACGAACCGCGCCGCCGATAACCCGCACTTTTTTCCGCTATGGAGTGACGCAATGCGCCCAGCTGAACCGGTCACAGGCTTGATTCTTTCCGGTGGCGGGGCGCGAGCGGCGTATCAGGTGGGGGTGCTGGCGGCGATTGCCGAGTTGCTGCCGCCGGGGGCACCGAATCCTTTTCCGGTGATTGTCGGCACCTCGGCCGGCGCGATCAATGCGGTGAGCCTGGCCAGTGGCGCCACGGATTTCACCGCCGCCATCCAACGCCTCACGGCGTTCTGGCAGGGCTTTCGCAGCCATCTGGTATTGCGCAGCGATTGGCCAGGCGTGGTGCGCCAGGCCAGCCGTTTTTTTATCCATAGCCTGCTGGGTTTCGGCGCTCAGGTGCCGGTGGCGTTGCTCAACAGTACGCCACTGCGTGACCTGCTCAATGACAAACTGCACCTGCACGGCATCGACGAGGCGATCCGCAACAAGCATCTGCACGCCGTTGCAGTTACGGCCTTCGGCTACGAGTCCGGGCAAGCGGTGACGTTCTATCAGGGCGGCGGCAAGATCGATGCCTGGCTGCGCCATCGGCGTATCGGTGTGCCGACCCAACTGACGGTTGAGCACTTGCTGGCCAGCTCTGCGATTCCTTTGCTGTTTGCGCCGGTCAAGCTCGATCAGGAATATTTTGGTGACGGTGCCGTGCGCCAATCCGCGCCCATCAGCCCGGCCTTGCACCTGGGTGCCAACCGCGTGCTGGTGGTGGGCGTGAGCGGCAACCCGCGCGGCAATGAACCGTCGATGCAGCGTACCTACACCGGCCAGGAGCCGACCTTGGCGCAGATTGGCGGGCATATGCTCAACAGCACGTTCATTGACAGCCTGGAAAGCGATATCGAGCTGTTGGAGCGTCTGAACCAATTCAGCCATGCTGCGCCTGGGCTGGCGCCGGTAGAGGTGCTGGTGATTGCGCCCAGCCAGCCGATCGATGAGATCGCGGCGCGGCATCGGCAGGAGTTGCCGGCGGCGTTGCGTCTGTTCTTGCGCGGGCCAGGGGCTACCAAGACCAGTGGGGCGGGGGTGTTGAGTTACTTGCTGTTCGAGGCGGGGTATTGCAGCGAGTTGATTGAACTGGGCAGGAAAGATGCGTTGGCCAAGCGTGAGGAATTGTCCAGATTCCTTGGGCTGACGCTGAACTAAATGTGGGAGCTGGCTTGCTCGCGAATGCGGTGGATCAGCCAGCAGATTCAGTGACTGACACACCGCATTCGCGAGCAAGCCCGCTCCCACATTTGATTTTCACTAATGTTTAGAAGTGATACTTGACCAGGAAGCTCGCCGTGTCCTGGTTAGTCTTGAACGCGCCGGAATCTTCGATCCCGTACTTGTTCTTCCAGTAGTCATATTCGAAGCCGACATACAGCTGCTTCTCGCCCCAATGCAGCGCCTTGCCCAGGTCATACTTGACCTGTGGGTTGAAGTGCAAGTTGGCGTGGTAAGTGCCACGGGCGTTCCTGTCGTTGTCCACTACCCAGTCCATGAAACCGTCGATCAGCACGTTGGAGTTGCCCACGGGAATGGTGTACGACCACACCGGCGTGATCTGCCACACGCCATCGCCTGGGCGATTGCCTTCGGTCTGGCGCTGGTAGAAGTTCAACTGGAAGTAGTCGAAGCCAGGGATGTTCAGGTCAAAACCCGGGCCCAGCAGGTACGACTCGTTATCGCCTTCGCCGAACTCGTAAGTGAAGGCCAGCAGCACATCTTTGATCGGGCCGAATGAGAGGTCTTTGTCGAAGATCTTGCCGAACGACAAGCGTGGGCTGAACTCGCCGTAGTAAGTACTTGGGCCGACGTTGCCGTCTTCCTTGCCGTTGTAAAAGATGCGGTCGACGAACAGGAAGTTGTCGCCGTACTTCCACGCATCGGCGTGCTCGAAGGTGACGGTTTGCTGGATCTGCGGGTTAACGGTGAAGTTCTTGCCCCACAGGTACGTCAGGCTGTTGTTCTGCCACTGCAACAAATCGCCTGCCACGGCTTGGCCGCCGGCCAGCAGGGATCCTGCCAGCATCAGGCCTTTGAACATAGGTTTCATTCGGTTGCTCCCGAGTCAAAGTTTTATGGTTGTTTTTCTACGCAGGCGCTCTGGTGTGGCGCCTTTTGGTTCGCTGCAAAAATCGTCTGTTTGGTCAGCTTTAGTGCTTTTAGCAAGAGCTGCGCCAAGGTGTTTAAAAAGCCAATAAAAGACCTTCGGCTGCACTTGATGCAGTCGAATTCCGAGGTTTTTTCTGCACGTTGGCCGCAGACATTGGGCCAGGATAAGTTGGCCCTGCAGTCAGCTTTTACATTCGCTGTTTTTTTTTGAGTCGATTCGAGCGGGCGCGGAGAATACTGGCTCCCAGGCCTTGGCTCAAGTGCGCTGTTAGAGAGCGCAGGGGGCGAGAATGGGGCGCGGCTTGTGGCCGGCCCCAGGTGAATAGGGTGCATGTGGGTATTTCCTGTTGTTTATTATTTTTGTTGTTTTTTGCTAACAGGTGAAATCAATGCGTGTGGGCGACAGCGGGCCGTTCCGAACCGCCGAGGATGTTGAACAGGATGTTCAGCGACAAGGCACTGAGGGTGGCCATGGCGATTCCGCTGTGGGTTATCGGGCTCATCCACAGCGGCAACTGTGCGAAGAACTCCGGGCGCACCACCGGGATCAGGCCCATGCCGATGCTGACCGCCACCAGCAACTGGTTGCGGCGGTCGGCAATGTCGGCCTCTTGCAGGATTTTGATGCCAGTCGCCGCGACCATGCCGAACATGGCAATGGCGGCACCGCCCAATACGGCCGGTGGAATCGACGCCACCAGAAACGCGGCTTTGGGCAGCAGGCTCAGCACAATCAAAAACGCCCCAGCCATGATCGTCACTGAGCGGCAACGCACGCCCGTCATCTGCACCAGGCCGATATTCTGCGCGAATGAGGAGTGGGTAAACGTGTTGAAGAAACCGGCGAAAAACGAGGCGCCAGCGTCACACAGCAGGCCACGGCGCAGCATCTTTGGTGTGACTTCCTGGCCGGTGATTTTGCCCAGCGCCAGGAACATCCCGGTGGACTCGACGAAGATGATCACCACCACCAGGCACATCGACAGGATCGGCGCCAACTCGAACTTGGGCATGCCGAAATGCAGGGGCGTCACCACCTGCACCCACGGCGCCTGGGCCAGGCCGCTGAGGTCGACCATGCCGAGCAGGCCGCACAAGCCATAGCCGAGCGCCATGCCGATCAGCACTGAGATATTCACCCAGAAGCCGCGCATGAAGCGGTTGATCAGCAAGATGGTCGCCAGCACCAGTGCGGCAATCGCCAGGTAAACCGGCGAGCCAAACGTGGCAGCAGCGCTGCCGCCACCGGCCCAGTTCACGGCCACGGGGAACAGCGACAGGCCGATGGCAGTGATCACGGTGCCGGTCACCAACGGTGGGAAAAACCGTACGACCTTGGACATGAACGGCGCGATCAACATGCCGAAAAAACCGGCAGCGATGGTCGCGCCGAAGATGCCCTGCAGGCCGATGCCAGGCATGCCGGCCATGGCCACCATGCTGCCGACGGCGGCAAAACTGGCGCCCATCATCACCGGCATGCGAATGCCCACCGGGCCGATGCCGAATGACTGCACCATGGTGGCGATACCGGCCACCAGCAGGTCGGCGTTGATCAGAAAGGCGATTTCTTCACGGCTCAAGCCTGCGGCCTGGCCAATGATCAGGGGTACGGCGACGGCGCCGCCGTACATCAGCAAGACGTGTTGCAGGCCAACCAGAATCAGTTGCAAGAGGGGCAGCCGCACCATGGCGGGTGCGGCGGGAATCTGCGGTTCGACTAACTCGGTCATGCAACACCTCGGATCTTTTTTATTTTTGTGTTGTTTGGCATTCAATTGCCGGGTGGAACTCAGTCTTCAAAACGACGCCGATCTCAACTGTGGGAGCTGGCTTGCCTGCGATGGCGGTGTATCAGGCACCGGAAGGGTTGGATTACCCACTGCCATCGCAGGCAAGCCAGCTCCCACATGAGATCTCTGTAAATCTGTCAGTTAGTGCGTGCCCCCTGGTTGATCCAGGTGCCGATCAAATCCCGCTCCTGCTGGGTCATCTGGGTGATGTTGCCCAGCGGCATGATCTGGCTGGCCACGGCCTGCGCTTGAATGCGCGCCGCCTGCTGCTGGATCTGCGCCGGGGTGTCGAACATCACGCCGGCTGGCGCAGTGCTGAACAGCGGGCTGGTGGGCTTGGCCGAATGGCACACGGCGCAGCGTTCCTGGATCACGCCGTGCACCTTGTCGAAATCAATCGAGGCCTGGGCCGGTGCCGCAGCAGGTGCTGCTGCCGGTGCTGCCGGTGCAGCGGGTTTCAGACCTCCGCCCAACGCGGTTTCCGGCAACGGCTGGTACTCGATGGCGGCAGGCGCCTTGGCCACATCTGGTGCAGTCGACACAGGCTTGGGACCGGTCACATACGCCAGGCAGATCATCGCCAATGCGCCCACCGGCAAGGTCCACGCATACTTCTGGCTGTTATGCCGCGTGTTGAAGTAGTGACGCACCAACACCGCCGCCACTGCGATACCCGCCAGGATCAGCCAGTTGTATTGGCTGCCGTAGGTGCTCGGGAAGTGGTTGCTGATCATGATGAACAGCACTGGCAAGGTGAAGTAGTTGTTGTGGCGCGAACGCAGCAAGCCTTTGGCCGGCAGCGCCGGGTCAGGTGTGCGGTTCTCGGCGATGGCCGCCACCAGCGCACGCTGGGCGGGCATGATGATGCGGAACACGTTGCCGACCATGATGGTGCCGATTACCGCACCCACGTGCAGGTAGGCGCCACGGCCGCTGAACACTTTGCTGAAGCCGTACGCAGCGGCAATCAACAGTACGAACAGGATCAGGCCGAGCAGGGCAGGGCGCTTGCCCAGTGCGGAGTCGCAGAGGAAGGAGTAGATGAACCAGCCGGCCAGCAACGAGCCGAGGCCCAGCAACACACCTTCCGGGCCGCTGAGGCTGCTGCCCGGGGCCAGCAGGTACAAGGTCGGGTTGGCGTAGAACACTACGCACAGCAGCGCGATGCCCGACATCCAGGTGAAATAGGCTTCCCATTTGAACCAATGCAGGTTGTCCGGCATGGTCGGCGGGGCCAGTTTGTATTTTTCCAGGTGGTAGATACCGCCACCGTGGATCGCCCATAAGTCACCGGCCAGGCCGTCCTTTGGGTTGACGCGATTAAGGTTGTTTTCCAGCCAGACAAAATAGAAGGAAGCGCCGATCCACGCGACGCCAGTGATCATGTGAACCCAGCGCACGCTAAGGTTCAGCCATTCCATCAAATGTGCTTCCACAGTCTTTACCTCTCGCCTGTCACCCTTGTTGTCGGGTGATCAAGCCTTCTCTTATTGGTGGGGGGCGAGGATCAAACGCTCATCCTCTTTGAAAAAATGCTCATCGCAGTTATTGCCTGTGCCACTGCGATCAACCACCAGGAAGTCATCCCGCTTTTCGATCGTCAGCACCGGGTGGTGCCAGACGCCGCGATGGTAATTAATGCCCTGCCTGCCGTTGGTGACGAAGGCGCGGACCAAGCCTGATACAGGTTCATCGCCAAGTGGCGCGACCACGATCAGAAAGGGGTTGCCGAGCAGCGGGATGAAAGCCTGGCTGCCCAGCGGGTGTCTTTCCAGCATGCACACGGTCAGCGGCATGTCCTGCGCATCGGCGCGGAAGATGCTGATGATGGCGTGGTCTTCAGGCTGGGCGGTTTCTACCGTGGCCAGCTTGTGAAAGCGCATGGTCGACCCGTTGTTGATCATGAAGTGATCGCTGCCATCGGTTTCGATAACGTCTCCGAAAGGGGCGAAGGCTTCTTTGGTCAGGGGTTCGATCACTAGTGTGCGCATGGCTGTCTTCTTATCCGAATTCTGTGGATCGTTCCCACGCTCTGCGTGGGAACGCCGCCCCGGACGCTCTGCGTCCGCTCTTGTGACGCAGAGCGTCACGGTATGCATTCCCACGCGGAGCGTGGGAACGATCGGGTGTTACTTCGAAACCTTGCCCAAAACCCGCAGGCGGCTCACACCACCATCCGGGAACACGTTCAGGCGGATATGGGTAATCGGCCCCAGCGCCTTGATCTGCTCGGCAAACGTATGTTCAGCGTGCATTTCCAGTTTCTGCGCCGGCAGCAGCTCGCGCCAGAACAGCGATTGGGTTTCGATCTGGCTGTCGGTGCCGCCTTTCACGAACGCGCCCTGGATCGAGCAAGTGTCCGGGTAGTTGCCCTTGAAGTGCAGGGTGTCGACCACGATTTTCTCGATCTCGCCCGGGTGGCCCAGCGCAACGATCACCCAGTCATTGCCTGGCGTGCGACGACGGGCGGTTTCCCAGCCGTCGCCCATGTTGATGCCACGGCCCGGGTTGAGGATGTTGCTCATGCGGCCGAAGTGTTCGTCGGAGCAGGCCAGGGCGCGGCCGCCGTTAAGCGCAGCAGCCAGGTCGACCTGTTCGTTGTCGCCCACCGAGGACCAGTCGCGGAACGGCACGCCGTACACACGCAGACGGGCTACGCCGCCGTCCGGGTAGATGTTGAAACGCAGGTGGCTGAAGGCCTGGTCGTTGTTGATCTCGTGATAGTGGTGGCTGTTGCCTTGCAGCTCTACGGCCGACAGCACTTCCACCCACTGGGTGTTTTCATCTGGATCGCCCGAGGCCAGGAAGCAGGCTTCCAGGGACGCCGATGGCGGGAAGTTGCCGGTGAAGAATGAAGTGTCGATGTCCACGCCTTTGATCGAACCGGGTACGCCGAGGCGGATCACCGCGCTGTCGTAGCCTTCGAAGCGCTTGCGGCGCGACTCCCAGCCGTCCATCCACTTGCCGTTGTCATCGAAAACGCCCTCCTTCCACACGGCCGGGGTCGGCTGGAACAGGCGGTTGGCGTCAGCAAACCAGTCATCGGTCACCGAGAGGATCTTGGTGCCCAGGCGGGCGTCGGCCAGGTTGACGAACTTTTCGAAAGGTACGGCGTAAGCTTTCATTCTTCTTGTCTGCCTTAGATAGAGTGGCTGGGGATGGTCTGTTAGAGGGTCAGTAAACGGAACAACGCGATCTTGTTGATCTCGGCCAGCGCGCATTTGAACTCGGCGTCTGCCGAGTTGTGAATGCGCGTTTCAAACGCGGCGAGGATCTGATGCCGGTTGCTGCCTTTTACCGCCATGATGAAGGGAAACTTGAACTTGGCCTTGTAGGCATCGTTCAGCTCGGTGAAGCGCGAGAACTCCTCACTCGTGCATTGGTGAATCCCCGCGCCAGCTTGCTCATCGGTGCTGGCTTGGGTCAGTTGGCCCTGGACGGCAGCTTTGCCGGCCAAGTCCGGGTGAGCGTTGATCAGGGCCAATTGGCTGGCATGATCGGCGCTCAACAGGATATCGCTCATGCGTTGGTGCAGGGTTTCGATCTGGTCGATCGAGTTGTCCTGGCCCAGATCGAAGGCCTTTTCGGCCACCCATGGCGAGTGTTCGTAGATATCGGCGAAAGCGGCGACAAATTCATCGCGGCTCAGGGTCGATGGCTTCAGGGTCTGGAACGCAGTCATTTCGCCGCTCCCGTGTACGGGTGGGTTTCGTGCCAGTGACGGGCAATGTCGACGCGGCGGGTGAACCACACCTGTTCATGACCTTTGGCGTATTCGATAAAGCGCTTCAAGGCTGCGAGACGGGCAGGGCGGCCGATCAGGCGGCAGTGCAGGCCGATGGAAAGCATCTTCGGTGCTTCGGCGCCTTCGGCATACAACACGTCGAACGCGTCCTTGAGGTACTCGAAAAAGTCATCGCCCTTGTTGAACCCCTGCACCTGGGTGAAGCGCATGTCGTTGGTGTCCAGGGTGTAAGGGATCACCAGGTGCGGCTTGCCGGTCGGGTTGTTGGGTTCCCAGTAGGGCAGGTCGTCGTCATAGGTGTCGCAGTCGTACAGGAAACCGCCTTCCTCCATCACCAGTCGGCGGGTGTTGGGGCCGGTGCGGCCGGTGTACCAGCCCAGTGGGCGTTCGCCGGTCAGCTCGGTGAGGATGCGGATGGCCTCGAGCATGTGCTCGCGCTCCTGGGCCTCGTCCATGTACTGGTAGTCGATCCAGCGGTAGCCGTGGCTGCAGATCTCGTGGCCGGCCTCGACCATCGCGCGGATCACATCCGGGTGGCGCTGGGCGGCCATGGCCACGGCGAAGATGGTTAGCGGGATATCGAATTCTTTGAATAGCTTGAGGATGCGCCACACGCCGGCACGGCTGCCGTATTCATACAGCGACTCCATGCTCATGTTGCGCGCGCCTTGCAGCGGCTGGGCCGAGACCATTTCCGAGAGGAAGGCTTCGGACTCTTTATCACCGTGCAAAATGTTGCGCTCGCCGCCTTCTTCGTAGTTGAGTACGAACGACAGCGCAATGCGTGCCTTGCCCGGCCAGTGGGGGTGAGGAGGGTTACTGCCGTAACCGATCAGGTCGCGTGGGTAGTCAGCGCTCACTGCAGTCTTCCTTCTTGTTCGTGGTAGCAAGTGTGTGTGGCGACCGGGCAGTGAAAAGACTGGGTGGCGTCACAGCGATGAGTGATTGTATACAACTTATCTGCCACTTTGTAAGCCTGCATTTCTGCATTTTTTCTGTAGCACTCGGTTAAAAGGGTGTAGCAAGAAACTTGCCTGGTTGGTCAGCTAATGGACAAAAGGTCGTTTAAAAGCAAGGTTCACTCATGAATTGACTCATCGAGCAACTCCGTTGGGAAGATCCAAAGCTTTGTGATTTTTATTGTGTACAATTTTTTTAAAAAGTGTCTTAATCAGCCGTCGCCGGCTTTTTCGATGCCCTGAAAAAGTGCAGGTTTCTCTTTTACTGACTTAAGGAGGCGCGTAGACGCCATGGGACGTTTGACCACACACGTTTTGGACGCCGCGCACGGCTGCCCCGGCAGCAATATCCAGGTCGAGCTGTACCGTGTCGACGGCGCGCAGTTGGAACGGGTGGCCACGGCCACCACCAACAGCGACGGCCGTTGCGATGCGCCGCTGCTGCAAGGCGACGACTACCGCAGCGGTGTTTACCAACTGCAATTCAGCGCCGGCGATTACTACCGCGCCCGTGGCGTGCAGTTGCCGGAGCCGGCGTTTCTCGACGTCGTCGTGCTGCGTTTTGGCATCAGCGCCGAGCAGGATCACTACCATGTGCCTTTACTGATTTCGCCTTACAGCTACTCCACCTATCGCGGTAGCTGAGCGTCACCTCGCTTCATACCCCCAAAGCTCTTCGTTGGTTTTTTGCCCGCCCACACTGCGGGCTTTTTTTATTCTGAATGGCTTGCGGACCGCCCAATTATGTAACGCACCCGGGGCGGCCGAGGTGCCTAGGCTCGGCTTTTCTGTATGGAACAGTCCGCCATGAGTACCGACACCACCGCCTGGTTGGCCACTGAGGCTGCTGCGGCGCAAGCGCTTGATTTTGATGACCCGCAAACCTCAGACGCGGAGCGTGATGCGGCGATTCGCACACTCCTGACCCGACGGCTTAACGAGGTCTCGCAGCCCAGTTATGAAATCAATCGCCTGTGTGAAGCCCAAACCAGGGCCAGAGAGGCGGCGAAATCCTTAAAAGGCTTGATCGGGCGTGCGCCGAGAGTCCTGGGCATTATCCGCGGCGCATTACGCAAGGCCTTTGCCCTTGACCCCGACACGCTGATGTTTACCGAATCCCGTCCGCCGCCTTTTCCCCTGAAGGTCTATAGCCTGACCGAAAAAGCGCTGGCACTCCTTATTGACCCCGATGTGCCACTCGACACTAACCAGTTCACTGCATTGTGTATCAAGGACGAACCTGCGCGGGCATTGGCGTTTACCGCCTGGGATGTGCTGGTACGTGTGAAAGGGTTGGCGCTGCTCGGTCAGGTTGAGAAGGCTGAACGAGACTATTGGCAGCAACTGGCCTATGGCTCCTGGCTGACGCGCAAGCAGCATTGGGTCCAGTTACGAAAAAACCTGTTCGCCGAGAATGCACTGCTGGCCCATCGCGTTTACCAACTCTCGGACTGCGGCTTTGCTATGGTCGTGAAAGTCATGGAGATCCCCGGCGCCGATGCGCGCCGTCGCGCCGCAGGTGAGTGGGCGAATATTCTAGTGAGCAGGGTGGTGTGGCCTGGCACCAATCAGGCGCAGGTGCCTGTGCCGGGCGCTTTGCATATTTATCGTGAAGGCATCGCGGGGGATACGCCCCATGTGATCTACCTGCCGGGTCTGATTCGTGAGTTTTACGAGTTCAGTTCCTGGTACCGAATGCAGTGCGACCTGCCTGCACTGGTCAACGGCCCTTTGAGCCAAGTGCTTTGGCAGTGCTTGCCGCTGCGCCGTTGGCATGAACTGTGTAACACACCCAGTGTTACGCCTCAGGCATTTACCCTTCAGCTTATTGGTGTACACCAGGAAGACGTGTTGCTCGCCAGTGCGACTGAGCTGCTGGAGGCGCAGTGGGATAACGAGGTGGCCTGTGCATTGTCAATCAACCCTGCGGCTGTGGGCGTTCAAGGTGTGGGGCAGTCCAGCGCTCCTGACGTGAAACGTTTGCTCAAATTCATCGAAAAAGGCCGTCGCCGGCTGGCACGCAGCGTCCTGCTGGGAAACAGCCTGGACGCCTTGCCGGAGTGGGACAAACAGCGCCGCAGCGGTGAAATTGTGTGTGCAAGCCTGACGCCGGACCTCGCCCTCAAGACCCGTGAAGCGCAACTCACGCGTTACGAAAAAGGCTTGATGGCCCTGCTGGATCCGACGGATGTGGGCAACAGCAGTGCACCCTATCAAGACTTTTTGAGCCTTGAGCAGCGATGGCAGGAACACGTGAGCACAGTGAGTCAATTGGCGCATGGCCCGCACGACCGCATGTTTCAAAAGGCGTTCTGGCTTGAAACCCCCTTGGGCGCAGTTAATCGCGGTGCAACGGTGGGGGCTGCCCTGCGCGGTGCTTTGCTTCTGGAAGCCCAGATGCAGCAAGCGTTGAACCTGATGCCCTCCGTGCACCTGGAGCGATTGAATACCGTATTGAGTGAATCCTGGGTACCCGGCGACAGTGCTGCTGATACCTGTGTGTTGCAGGTAGCGGTTGGCAGCGTGTCCGACCCGTTGTACCCGCTGTTGGGGGCTTTGCTTGTGACCACTAATCAGGCCCTGGCTCACCCGAACGGTCCACACTCGGTGTTGTTATGCGTCACGGGTTTGTATGGCGCACTGGTGCCCTTTGATAACTTGAACGCTTTCGCCGAAGGCCTTCAAACCAGCCTGAAAAGCCCCGATGGCTCCGTGCTGTGGCGCTGTATCGGACGGGATCAGCGCGAGGTGGCGCGGGCCGCGATCACTGCATTACCCAGCAATACGCCCTTGGTGGTGAACTACGAGGCCACCAAGCGCCCCCTGCTCAAAGACTGGTTCACCAAACTGATGCAACATTACGCCGCGTTGAACAAGCTTGTGGGCAAGGGTGTGCGGTTGTTCAGTGAGCTGAGCGATCTGCAGTTGAGCCGTATGTTGCTGGCCCAGGAATTGTTCGAGTGCCTGCGAGTACCTGCCAATGATGCTAGAACGCTAGCCTTATCCAATATCAACCTGTTGCGGGTGGCAGCCACTCAAGCGAAAAAACTCCCGTCGTGGTTGGGCTATGCCTCAAGCGGTAGTCGAAAACACTACAAACGACTATCACGCCGTTATCTGACGAATGCCTTTGCGGTGGAGAGCAAACTATGGCGGGATTTGCCGAGCCTGGAGTCATTTGCCCGTAATGCCTTGATTGCTCGTTTGACTCAGGACGGTTTTTACCCGCAGTTGGATATCGACAAACCACTGTTGGATTTGCCCGATGATGTCAGCTCCCATTTGTGTGGCTCGTCGAGTCAGTGCGTGGTGGGCGATCGCGATATAAAAATGGTCGTCAGCTCGCAGCGCACCACCTTCAGTATGCTGCAATTGGCGTTGCACAACCTCGACCCCAAGGCGCCCTGGACCCGCTGGCGCTTGAATCGCGCACGCTGGCTGGACTCGGCCTGGAAAGAGCGCTTGAGCGTGCGTTACCTGATAGACACCGTGTCTTCGCTCGATCTGGGTGGCGCGTACGACAAGCTGATCCTCGAGGCTTTTTATCCGCCGGCGTCCAGACCGGCCACCTCACCTGGCCTCTCACAGGCCCTGGTCTATAGGGCTTTGCAACAACGCGCTCAGATGCAGTTGTATTCGGCGGTCCAGCAAGGTTTGGGTGAAAAAGGGCAGCGTCTGTTTACCCTGGCGATGGCCGCTCGGTCGGCAAGTGACCTGAAAAAAGATGGGTTTGACGTACAGTTGGCGGTTCTGCGCCTGATGGACGCTGCCTCAGAACATGATCGGCACATTGCTGGCTTATTGTTCATTCATGACCGGTTATCAAAGCTCTGTGTGGTGTATTGGCCCATGGCTGCGGCAAGCCGGGTGATTGTCGCGTATGCCAGCTTGGCCGAAGCAGAAAAGGCGATGAATCTTGTCGGCGCACTTCCCGAAAACCAGAAGGTGTTGGCGCGCCAAGTGGCGCCTGGCTGGGAGGCGGAGGCGCTTGACCGTTACCCCGATGGAGACCTGGAGGTGCAACCCCGCCTGCCTCACTGGCGTGAGCCTGGTCAACCCCTTCTGTATCGTTTTGTTGCCGCGCTTGTGGAGTTTTTTTTGGCCCCGCCAAAGATACCGCGTGCTGACCAGGCAAGCGTCGAAGCTCTGATCAAGGAGCAAATTGAGTCGCAGCCTGAACGTTGGTTAGCGGCTGCGCCTACTGCTACCGGCAATGCCATGCTCCTGCTGGCCCACGCCCAGGTGTTCGAACTGCAACGTCGTACCCAGGCCCAATCCCAGTCTTCCCAGACGCTGGAGCAATACCGCGAGCAGCGTTTGGGCGAGCAGTACGACGCGACGATTCGTGGGCTGCTGGGCTTTGTCCCGGTACTGGGTGTTGGCATCAGCCTTTATGAAATGCTGCTTGCGGCGCGGCGCTATCATTACAGCGGATCTGCCCATGATGCTGTGGATGTGGGGTTCTTGACGATACTTGCGTTCGTCGACGTGCTCACATCTTTTGGCCCTTCCCCGAAAGGCGCGCGTGTTTCGCGTGCCGCTTTGGGGCGCTTGCACCGCCATCAAGGGTTTATGCTTGGCACGCGCACGGGTTTGAAACCGTCACCGGTCAAGCCACGTCATCTGCTGGAACACTTTCAGTCCCCTGTCGGCCTGGACGGTGCCGTTGAATTGGCGGGGCCGGGAGGTAAAGGGCGTTATGCGAAAAATGGCCAGCAGTTTATCCGCGAGGGTAATGACGTTTACCCGGTATACCAGCGCGAGAACGAGCGAGGGCTGCGCCTGAAAAATAGCCAGGGAGGAGGGCAAGATGAACTGATTCTACATATCGATCAGCCCCGTGAATGGCTGCTGGGAGCCGATGCGCCGCAACCGGGTCCCAGTTCTGGCGTGCACAACCCCTGGCGCGCCCCAACGCCACCTTCGCCGGACTGGCACCCGCCGGTTATACGAACGGCGACTGAAAACCGAATTTATCAGTCGACCACGTCGGCCAACCATTGGCTGGATTGGCGCACCCAAGTGTTTGCCGATCAGTTGTCGGGTTCCCCGGCTTCCGGGATATTTAATCTGGCTACGGATCCCCAGGGTTATCCCCAAAGTGTCCTGCGTGTGGCTCCTCCTAATACCAGCATCACAGACCCGAACAGCGGTTTTTACAGAGTGCTGCCCCCTGGCGACCATGCTCCGTTGACCGGTATCGTGTTTATCACCAGAAATGAGCCGCTGGTGTCTTTGGCGGAGATAGATATCGTGCGCTGGACGGGCAGGGACAGGCGTCACCAACCCCTGCCGGTATCACGCACCCCCACAGGTGGATGGCAAAACCATCCGCCACTGTTCGACAGGCCGCTACAGCAGTATGTGGCTGAAGCGTTTCCCACTATGACCAACAGAACCCGCGACTTTGTCGTGGTGAGAATGATCGAGTTGTCAGGCCCATCACGTCCGGCAACGGCAAGTCATATGCTCGGGCTACGTGCGACGCTGGACGAATGGCTGCCCCCAGCCCCGGCTCGCCCAGGCCAGACGGATGACTTGCTGCGGATGTTGCGGCCCATTCCAATTGCGCGCAATACCACTTTCATCAATTACCAAGGGGTTGCGCCAGGGCTTGAACGTATCGACTTCATACCGACTATCATGCCGGCGAAGAGGCTCCAGCACGGTGGCAAGGCGGCTACGGCAGACAGAAATCTCACACAGCGCGCCGCTGTAAGGAGCGTCCTGGAACAGCAGGGTTTTATCATTCGGGACGTCAATGTCCGGCGTTACGGGAAGTTTATTCAAGAGTCGTTGGTGACTCACCCCAACTCCCCCACTCGTCTTTACTACGTTTCCTATGAGTGGGTGGAGATGGGCAATGTCCGGCTCCACAAACGGTTTGAGAATAAGTGGTTTGATTTGGCGCTCTGGTCCTACAAGGATCCGGCGTTAGCCCGGGAGGTGACGATTGCGCGATCTGAACAACGACTGGTACCGATTTTGGCGGGCATACATTGGCCAATCATGGGGGATATCTCTCCAACCGTCTATTTCGTCAAATTGAGACCCGCGTCTTGATCAAAGAGAGCACGCCAGCGGCGCCGAACAGCAAGGCACTGACGCGGTTGAACCAGCTCTGGCCCGCGCCGCTGCGCAGGTAGCGCGCGGCACCGTGGGCGCCGAGGCCGTAAGCGAGCTTGCAGAGCAAGTCGAGTACGCTCCAGGTGGCAATCATGATCAGCAGTTGCGGCAGAAACGGCTGTTGGCTACTGAGGAACTGCGGCAGGAAAGCGGCGAAGAACAGGATGTCCTTGGGGTTGCTGGCGCCCAGCACAAAGGCCCGGCCGAACAGTGCACGAAAGCGCGGCACCGCCGGCGCCTGCGGTACCTCGGCGCCATGGGTTGGCAGGCGTGATTGCTGCCAGCTCTGCCAGGCCAGATAGAACAGGTACAGCGCGCCGACGATTTTCAACGCGCTGAACAACTGCTCGGAGGCCAGCAACAACGCACCCAGGCCCAATGCCGAGGCACTCAGCAGGCAGATCGAGGCAAATACCCCGCCCAGAAACGCCGGGTACGAGCGGCGCAGGCCATAGTTGAGGCTGTTGCTGATCATCAACAGCGACAGCGGCCCGGGGATCAGGATCACCACCAACGCTGCGCCACTGAACAACAACCAGGTATCCAGGTTCATCTACATTTCTCCCTTCATGCAAAAGCCCCACCCAAAGGTGAGGCGGTTTTCCAGCCGTTCCCGAACTACAGGAAGATGAACTTGGCGATAAAGATCGCGCACAGCACCCACAGGCTGACAGAAATCTCACGGTACTTGCCGGTGCCGGCCTTGAGCGCCACGTAAGTGATAAAGCCCAGGGCGATACCGTCGGCGACCGAGAAGGTCAACGGCATCATGATCGCCGTGACGATTGCCGGAATGCTGTCGGTAGCTTCATCCCAATTGATATGGGCCATGCTCGCCATCATCAGCATCGCCACGTAAATCAGCGCGCCAGCGGTGGCATACGCCGGAATCATCCCCGCCAGCGGCGCAAAAAACATCGCCGCCACAAACAGAATGCCTACGGTCACGGCCGTGAGGCCAGTGCGACCACCTGCGGCCACACCCGCAGCACTTTCCACATAGCTGGTCACCGGCGGCACACCGACCATGGCGCCAAATACGCTGGAGGCACTATCGGCCTTCAATGCGCGGGACAGGTTGTCGATTTTGCCATCGGCATTGACCAGCCCGGCCCGTTGCGCGACGCCCATCAGTGTACCTGCGGTATCGAACATGTGTACAAAAAGAAAGGCGAATACCACGCTGATCATGCTGACATTGAATACACCTTTTATGTCCATGGCCATCCAGGTCGGCGCCAGGCTCGGTGGGGTGGAGAGAATGCCGTTGTAGTGCACCAGGCCCAGGCCCCAACCGGCGAGGGTCACGGCGATGATGCTGATCAGGATCGCGCCGAATACCCGGTGATAGCTGAGGATCGCGATCAACAGGAAGCACACCGCCGCCAGCAACGGCGCAGGCTCGTGCAGCGAACCGAGTTTGATCAAGGTAGCCGGGCTGTCGACGATGATGCCGGCGGTCTTCAGGCCGATCACCCCGAGAAACAGGCCCACGCCTGCGCCCATGGCATGGCGCAGGCTCACGGGGATGCTGTTGAGCAGCCATTCACGCACGCGCGACAGCGTCAGGCCCATGAACAGCACGCCGGAAATAAACACCGCGCCCAGCGCCGTCTCCCAGTGGTAGCCCATGGTGCCGACCACGGTGTAGGTAAAAAACGCATTCAGGCCCATGCCCGGCGCCAGGCCCACCGGCCAGTTGGCGTACAACCCCATCAACAGACAGCCCAGCGCGGCGGCGATGCAGGTGGCGACGAACGCTGCACCGTGGTCGATGCCAGCGTCGGCCATGATGTTGGGGTTGACGAAGATGATGTAGGCCATGGTGATGAAGGTGGTGAGGCCGGCAATCAGTTCGGTTCTCACTGTGGTGCCATGCAAGCGCAGTTTGAACAGGCGTTCCAGCCAGCCGCCTTGCGGTGGGGCGAGGTCCAGCGTAGGGGCTTCGGTTTTTTGGCTATCCACAGCAAGTACTCCTCAAGAGTTTTATTGTTATTTCCAGCGCCGGTCACAGAGGTGGGCAGCAGCGCTTTGAGGTACTGGCGGGTTTTGTTGACCAATGGGTCAGGAACTCGCACGAAGCGAATTATGCTTTTGTATACAAATAAAGCAAATAATGTTTTCGATTTTGTCGGCGCTAGGGGATGAAAGGCAGATGCGGGGACGTTTCTTCGGCTTGTTGTGGCGAGCAGGCTTGCCCTGCGTTGGGGCGCGAAGCGGCCCTGAAACAGTCACCGCGGGGCTTCAGCTAGAGGTCATCGGCAGGTTTTGGGGCTGCTACGCAGCCCCACGCAGGGCAAGCCTGCTCGCCACAACAAGCTTACTCGCCACAACAAGCCTGTTTGCCACAACACGCTCGCTCGGCGTAGGAATCAAGGCTGGCCGGCGAGGGCCTGATTCACCGCCAACCATCCAGCCACGGCCTCTTCACCAGCCTCACTGAACGCGCGCTGCAACAATTTGACCTGCTCGCGGCGCAGCGACTGCTCAAAACGCTGGCCTTCTTCGGTCAATTCCAGCAGGCGTTTGCGCTTGTCGGCCTCGGACGCAACACTGTTGACCCAGTGCATTTCCTGCAATTGGCGCAGCGGCATGTTCAGCGCCTGCTTGCTCACGCCAAGCAACTCCAGCAGCTCTTTCACGCTCAATGCGGGGTAGCGCGCGATAAAAAACACGATGCGCTGGTGCACACGGCTCAGGCCACGGCGCTCGAGCATTTCGTCGGCCTTGGCGGTAAAGGCCTGGTAGCCGAAGAAGAAGGCTTCCATGGCTTGCTGCTGGCTGCCCTGGTTTTTAAGGTCAAGCATATTGACGTATCCACGCGAGTCGTCGTAATTTCGGTCAACCAGTTTGACGTATTTGCCCCCGACTTCGCTACCGGTGACCCTCATGGCCTTCTCAGAACGTGTTACGCGCCTCAAAAGCTCCTTGATCCGTGAAATCCTGGCGGCGGCCCAGCGCCCGAATGTGATGTCGTTCGCCGGTGGCTTGCCCGCCGAAGCCATGTTGCCGGCACTGAATTGGGATGACCTGCCACTGAACATCGGCCAGTACGGCATGAGCGAAGGCGAGCCGCAATTGCGTGAACTGCTCGCCGCCGAGGCCCGCGCCTTGGGCGTACCGTGCCAGGCCAGCCAGGTACTGGTGGTCAGCGGTTCCCAGCAAACCCTGGACCTGGCGGCCAAGCTGTATATCGACAAGGGTACTAAAGTCTTGCTGGAAGGCCCGACCTACCTGGCTGCGCTGCAGATTTTCCAACTGTTCGGCGCCGATTGCCTCACCGTGCAACTGGAGGCCGACGGCCCGAACCTGACGGCCCTGCGTGCCAGCCTCGAGCGCCATCGCCCGGCGTTTATCTACCTCATCCCGACCTTCCAGAACCCCTCGGCCGTGCGCTACAGCGAAGCCAAGCGCGCCGCCGTGGCCGCCTTGCTTGATGAGTTTGATGTGACCCTGATCGAAGACGAGCCTTACCGCGAGCTGAGCTTCGACGGCGCCAGCGCGCAGCCGATCGCCGGGCGCTTGAAGAAGGCCAGCTGGATCTACACCGGCACCGTGTCCAAGACCCTGCTGCCGGGGTTGCGCGTCGGTTACCTGATCGCCAGCGAAGATTTGTTCCCGCACCTGCTCAAGCTCAAGCAATCGGCCGACCTGCACACCAATCGTATTGGCCAGTGGCAGGCCATGCAGTGGCTCGGCACGCAAAAGTACCAGCAACACCTGGCGCAGTTACGCGACTTTTACCGCGAGCGCCGCGATGCATTCCAGTCGGCCCTGGAGCGCCATTTTGGCGAGCTGGCCGACTGGCAAGTGCCGCAAGGTGGATTATTCTTCTGGCTGACCTTGAAACAGCCGCTCGACACCCGCACCTTGTTGGCGCAAGCATTGGCTCAGGACGTGGCGTTCATGCCCGGTGAACCGTTCTTTTCCGAGCCCGATCAACACCTGGGCTCGTTGCGCCTCAATTTCAGCCATATCGACCCGGCCCGCCTGGACGAAGGTCTCAAGCGCCTGGCCGCGGTAGTCCGTCAAGCACAGCACGCGCAAGCGGCATAAGGGGAGCCCCATGTACAAGGTTTATGGCGATTACAAGTCGGGCAACTGCTACAAGGTCAAATTGATGCTCAACCTGCTGGGCATCCCGTACCAATGGATCGATGTCGACATCCTCAAGGGCGACACCCAGACCGCTGAATTCCTGGCCAAGAACCCGAATGGCAAGATCCCGGTGCTGGAACTTGAAGACGGCACCTGCCTGTGGGAGTCCAACGCGATTCTCAACTTCCTGGCCGATGGCAGCGAGTTTTTGCCGGCCGAGCCACGCCTGCGCACGCAAGTGCTGCAGTGGCAGTTTTTTGAGCAGTACAGCCACGAGCCGTACATTGCGGTAGCGCGGTTTATCCAGTTTTACCTGGGCTTGCCTGCAGACCGTCTTGAGGAATACAAGAAGCTGCACAAAGGTGGCTACAAGGCGCTTAAGGTCATGGAGCGCCAACTGCAATTGACCCCCTATCTGGTGGGTGATCAATTCTCCATCGCCGATGTGGCGTTGTATGCCTATACCCATGTGGCCGAGGAGGGTGGGTTTGAGCTGGACGCTTATCCGGGTGTGCAGGCGTGGCTGGCGCGGGTGGCGAGCCATCCTAAACATGTAGCGATGCTGGATTAAACGCGGATCAATATGTGGGTGCGGGCTTGTGTGGGAGCTGGCTTGCCTGCGATAGCATCAGCTCGGGCTTATAGATAAACCGAGGTGTCTGCATCGCAGGCAAGCCAGCTCCCACACAAGCCAGCTTCCACAGTGTCCAGTTTCAGCTTTATGTTTTGCCAGAGAGTTCATCATTTAATAATTCAAAACAGCGCTGCGCCGCCGGGCTGAGGCCCATACCGCTGCGACTGATCAAGCCGATCTCGCGGTTCACGCCGGGATGGTCAATGTTGATGCGCTTCAACCCCGCCAAACTGTCCGCCGCCGACTCCGGCAGCACACTGATGCCCAACCCCTGGCGCACCAATGCCAGCACCGTCGACATGTAGTTGGCCTCCATGCCGGCATTCATCGTCAGCCGCGTCTGATCAAACAACGCGTCCACCTGCTCGCGCACACTGCTGTCGCGCCCGGTGAGGATGATCGGCTGGTCCGCCAATTGCTCCAAAGTCAGTTGGCGATGGTGGGCGAGGGGATGCTCCAGCGGCACAAACGCACACAACCGATCATTGAGCACCGGCAAAAATGCCAGGCCGTGGCTCAGCCGTGCACGCACGCCGATGCCGAAATCCACCACGCCTTCACGCACCTGCGCGTGGATGCGATGGGCTACCAGGTCATGCAAACGTACTTCGATGCCGGCAAAGCGTTCGCGAAACAGGCGCAAGGCCGGTGGTAGCGCGCCGGCGCACACCGAAGGCAGCGCGGCGAGGGTGACCACGCCACGGCGAAGGGCGGCCAGATCGCGGGAGCCGGTGACGATGTTGTCCAGGTCCAGCAGCAGTTTTTCCATGGGGCCGCGTGCGTCTTCGCCTGCGGCGGTAATGCTCACATGACGCGGGCTGCGGTCGAGCAGGGCGACACCGAGCCAGTCTTCGAGTTGTTGCACCTGTACCGTCAGGGCCGAGGGCGACAAGTGCAACTCGTTGGCGGCCTTGGTGAAACTGCCGGTGCGGGCTACGGCAAGAAAGGCTTGTATGTGTTGGATGCTGTTCTTCATTCTGTTTTTCCGAACGTGCCAGGCCGAATATTCCAATTTACAAAGACTAACCCGCTTCCAATACTCCAGGGAAAACAATAACCGGCCACCAAGGCCGCTCTGGAGTAACCCATGCTCGCTACCCTGGGTGTCATTACCATCTTGTGCCTGCTCGCTGCCGTCATGAGCAAACGCCTGTCGCCGCTGGTGGCGCTGATCGCCTTGCCGATCATTGCTGCACTGCTCGGCGGTTTCGGCCTGCAAACCAGCGCCTTTATCATTACCGGAATCAAGAACGTCGCCCCGGTGGTGGGCATGTTTGTGTTCGCGATTCTGTTTTTCGGGATCATGACCGACGCCGGTATGCTCGACCCGATCATTGATCGCATCCTGCGCACGGTCGGCACACGTCCTACACGGATTGTGGTCGGTACCGCGACCCTCGCGCTGCTGGTGCACCTGGACGGTTCCGGCGCGGTGACGTTTCTGGTGACGGTGCCGGCGATGCTGCCGCTGTATACGCGGTTGGGCATCGACAAACGCATCCTCGCGTGTGTCTGCGCCATGGCCGCCGGGGTCAATTTCCTGCCGTGGACCGGCCCGGTGCTGCGCTCGTCGGCGGCCCTGCATGTGCCGGTGGCCGACCTGTTCCAGCCGCTGATTCCGGTGCAGATCGTCGGCCTGGTCTTCGTGTTTGCCTGTGCCTGGTGGCTGGGCCGTCGTGAAGAAAAACGCCTGGGCCTGGGCGCCGGTTCCTCGGTGGATGCGGTGCCGCAACGGGTGCTCAGCGACGATGACATCAAGCTGCGGCGCCCACGCCTGTTCTGGGTCAACCTGTTGCTGACCGTGCTGGTCATGGTGGTGATGATTGCCGGCTGGGTCGACCCGGTGGTGATGTTCATGCTCGGCACCGTGGTGGCGCTGTGCATCAACTACCCGAATGTGGACGCCCAACGCGCGCGCATCGATGCCCACGCCAAAACCGCCCTGACCATGGCCAGTATCCTGCTCGCCGCTGGCGTGTTCACCGGCATCATGCAAGGCACTGGCATGCTCAAGGCGATTGCCGAGGTGGCGGTGGCGCAGATTCCCGCCGGCCACGGCAAGTTGATCCCGGCGGTGGTGGGCTTTATTTCCATGCCGTTGAGCATGCTGTTCGACCCCGATTCCTACTATTTCGGCGTGATGCCGGTGATCGCCGAGGTCGGCAAAGCTCTGGGCGTCGACCCGCTGCAAGTGGCTCAGGCTTCATTGCTGGGCGTACACACCACCGGTTTCCCGGTCAGCCCGCTGACGCCTGCGACCTTCCTGCTGGTGGGCCTGTGCAAGATCGAACTGGCCGATCACCAGCGCTTCACCATTCCGTTTCTGTTTGCCGCGTCGGTGTTGATGACCCTGACCGCCTTGCTCCTGGGAGTGATTTGAGATGAAAACCTTGCGCATCGGCTCCGGCGCCGGCTACTCCGGCGACCGTATCGAGCCTGCCGTGGAACTGGCCGAACAGGGCGACCTGGATTACCTGGTGTTCGAATGCCTGGCCGAACGCACCATTGCCCTGGCGCAACAGGCGCGTATCAGCGACCCGCAGGGCGGTTACGACCCGCTGCTGAGTGAACGCATGCGCCGGGTGTTGCCGTTTGTTGGCGTAAAAGGCGGCCGTCGCCTGCGGGTCATTACCAATATGGGCGCGGCCAACCCGGTGGCGGCGGCCGTTGAAGTGCGGCGCATTGCCAAGGCGTTAAGCCTGGACCTCAAGGTCGTGGCGGTGCTGGGCGATGACGTATTGAAGGGCTTGCAGCCCGGTTGTTTGCTGGATAACGGCCAGACCGTGGGTGCTTTGGGCGAGCGACTGATATCCGCAAACGCCTACCTGGGCGTCGACGGCATCCTTGAAGCCTTGCGCGCCGATGCCGATGTGGTGATCACCGGGCGCGTGGCCGACCCGTCGCTGTTTTTGGCCCCGCAAATGTTCGAATTCGGCTGGGCCGCGGACGACTGGCAGCGCCTGGGGCGCGGTACGTTGGTCGGGCATTTGCTGGAATGTGCGGGGCAGGTCAGCGGCGGCTATTTTGCCGATCCCGGCTTCAAGGATGTGGATGACCTGGCACGCCTGGGTTTTCCGTTGGCCGAAATCGATGCCGAGGGCGAAGCTGTGATCACCAAGGTCGCAGGCACGGGCGGGCGGGTCAGTCGTGCGACGTGTACCGAGCAGATGATCTACGAAGTACACGACCCGGCGGCTTACTTGACGCCGGACGTGACGGCAGACTTTTCCCAAGTGAGTTTTGTGGAGGAGGGCGTGGATCGCGTCCGTGCCCAAGGCGCCGATGGCCGGGCGCGGCCTGAGCAGTTGAAGGTCAGCGTGGGTTACCTGGACGGATGGATTGGCGAAGGGCAGATGTCCTACGGCGGCCCGGGCGCTGTCGCGCGGGCTGAGTTGGCACGGGATATCGTACTCAAGCGCCTGGAACTGATGGGTGTGAAGATCCAAGACATCCGCGCCGAGCTGATTGGCATGGACTCCTTGCACGGCCCGCGCAGCCACGTCGAACCCTGGGAAGTGCGCCTGCGCGTGGCCGCCCGTTGTGAGGATCGCAGCGAAGCGGTGCGGGTCGGCAATGAAGTGGAAACCCTCTACACCAATGGCCCGTCGGGCGGCGGCGGCGCGAGTAAAAGCGTGCGCCAGGTGGTGGCGGTGGCCTCCTTGCTGCTGCCGCGTAGCGCGGTCAACCCGAGGATCGAAGCATGAAACTGCACACACTGGCCCATTCCCGTACCGGCGATAAGGGCGACACCTCGAACATCTCGATCATCGCCTACCGCGCCGAGGACTATCCGTTGCTGTGCGAACAGCTCACGCCCGAGCGCGTCGCCGCGTTTTTCGCCGGCTTGCGGGAGCCGGATGCAGCGCCAGTGCGGCGTTATGAATTGCCCAACGTGCAGGCGCTTAACTTCGTGCTGCCAGGGATCCTGCGCGGCGGCGTGACCCGCTCGCTGGCGCTGGACGCCCATGGCAAGTGCCTGGGCTCGGCCTTATTGGATCTGGACTTGGTAATACATAACTAAATGTGGGAGCTGGCTCCCTCATTGGGTTTCCTATAGCCGTCAGACCGCTGCAAACCGCTTGTCCAGATAATCAATGATCACCTTGGAATCATACATCCAGGTGGTCTGGCCATTTTCTTCGATACGCAGGCATGGCACTTTAATCTTGCCGCCTTGCTCCAGCAGCGTCTGGCGGTCCTGTTCGTTGTTTTTCGCGTCCTTGAGTGCCACCGGCACATTCAGGCGGTGCAGGGTGCGGCGAGTCTTCACGCAGAACGGGCAGGCGTGGAACTGATACAGCGTCAGCTCCTTGGCCGCCGCGTTGACCTGTGCCTGTTGCTCGGCAGAACGCTGCTTTTTGCGTGGGCGGGTCAGGAAGTCGCCCGCGATGATGATATGGCCGAGACCCACTCGAAGTGCTTTGACGAACATGGCTGAAAACCTCTTGCCCATGAAGAAGGGGCCGCAGCTTACCTGAATTTCGCGGGCGAAAAAAAACCGGCGATGAACGCCGGCTTTTTCTTACGCAGCCTGTTACTTGATCAGGCTGAGGAATTCGCTGCGAGTGGCCGCATTTTCGCGGAACTCACCCAGCATCACCGAAGTGATCATCGACGAATTCTGTTTCTCCACACCGCGCATCATCATGCACATGTGCTTGGCCTCGATCACCACCGCCACGCCCAGGGCGCCGGTCACTTGCATCACCGCGTCGGCGATCTGGCGGCTGAGGTTTTCCTGGATCTGCAGGCGACGTGCATACATGTCGACAATCCGCGCGACCTTGGACAGGCCCAGCACTTTGCCGCTCGGGATATACGCCACATGCGCCTTGCCGATAAACGGCAGCAGGTGGTGTTCGCACAGCGAGTACAACTCGATGTCCTTGACCAGCACCATTTCGCTGTTGTCGGAGCTGAACAAGGCACCGTTGGTGACCTCTTCCAGTGTCTGTTCATAGCCGCGGCAAAGGTACTGCATCGCCTTGGCGGCACGCTTTGGCGTGTCGAGCAGGCCCTCGCGGGAAACGTCCTCGCCGAGCTGGCCGAGGATCGCGGTATAGTTTTGTTCCAATGTCACAGGACTGTTTCCGTATAGGTTTCAGAACGGTACGGTGTATGCCTGTACCAATGTGAAGCGTTGCCCTGCCCGCAGGAGCGGCGGGTGATGTGGCGCACATAGTAGCGTAGGTAGGCCGACAGTTGTATTCCCAGGCGATAGCGATGTTAGAGTCGGCCTCCGTTGAGGAGTACCTAATGACCCCGCTGGAGCGAAGCATTTCTGATCGCGCATTGGTTTTTGCCAAGGCAAATCGAACCAGGATCGCACGTGAACTGGCGTGTCTGGCTAATTACCCGGGCGAAAATTATCCGGTTTCGGTATTCATGGCGGGTTCTCCCGGCGCGGGCAAAACAGAAGTCTCAAAATCATTTATTCACTTGATGGGGGAGGGGGGATCCAGTGCATTGCGTATCGACCCTGATGACTTCAGGGAATACTTTCCGGAATACACGGGGCGAAACTCCAGCCTTTTTCAGCGTGCCGTAACCGCTATGGTAGAGCGGACTGTCGACTTGGTTTATCAACAACGCCAGTCCTTCTTGTTGGATGGAACGCTGGCGAATTTTGCTGTGGCTAGAAAAAACATCCAGCGAGCCCTGCATAAGGAAAACAGGTCTGTACAAGTTATCTACGTTTACCAAAAGCCTGAACTGGCTTGGGAGTTCGTTCTGGCACGTGAAGCTGTTGAGGGGCGAAATATTCCGTGCAAAGAGTTTATTCGCCAATTTTATGCATCAAAAGCGACGGTATGTCGCTTGAAACGTGAATTTCTCGGGGCGCTGCAAGTCGATGTTCTTATCAAGGACACCGACGCAGGAGAGTCGCAGATTGGTATCGACCTATCGGCTGACGAAATTGACGAACTCGTCAGGCAGCCCTACCATCCTGATCAGCTTGAGCAAATTTTGATCGGAGTAGCCTTATGAAAGGCGAAGTTAAGGAAGTCATAGAGAAGTATTCATCGACGACCATGTCAGATTTCTTTCGAAGTGGTTCCGTGGAGGAACGACGTGCGGTGTATCAATGCGCTGCCGATACAGCGATTACGCTGCAAAAGGCAGTGATCTCGCAAGCGAGAGAGAAAAAAGCGAAAGAGCATTTCGACGACTGAAGTGACGATGCCCCAATAGCCCAGCTTGTTTGCTGGGCTTTTTTTTGCTTACTCGTCGCGCCCTTCCATCATGGTGCGCTTGAGCATCACATACACCGCACCGGCGCCGCCGTGGCGGGCCTGGCAGGAGGTAAAGCCGAGTACCTGGGCGTGCTGGCGCAGCCAGGTGTTGACGTGGCTCTTGATCATGGGGCGCTTGCCGTCCAGGCGCACGGCCTTGCCGTGGGTGACGCGCACGCAGCGGATTTCGAATTTGGTCGCTTCGGCCAGAAAGGCCCAGAGGGTTTCGCGGGCTTTTTCCACGTTCATGCCGTGCAGGTCGAGGCTGCCTTCGAACGGGATCTGGCCGATCTTGAGCTTGCGCATCTGGCTTTCCTGCACGCCGTCGCGGGCCCACATCAGCTCATCTTCCGGGCCTACGTCGATCACGAACTGGTCCGACAGGCCATCCACAGTGGTGGCGTCAGTGCGCACGGTCGCGGCCTGGCGCAGCTTGGCGATCTGCGCCCGGTCGGCCTTGGGTTTGCCGGTGTCGGCACGATCATGCTTGATCGGCTTGACGCCGCGCAGCTCGTTTTTGAACAGGGAAAAATCGTCGTCTTGCATGTCAGCCTCCGCGAAGGGCGGGCAGTTTACCTAAATCGCGGCGGCCAGGGCGCAGGAAACGCTATCCAAGCGCCATCAGTCGTGCTTTTTCATCAGGTGCGAAGCGATATTCAGCGACAGCGGCTGACGCATTTTCCGACGGCTACGACGCCATAACCACACGCCCAACCACAGCACCAGCAGCCCGATGACCAACAGGATAGCCGAACCACCGGGGCTGGCATTCAACTCGCCAAGGGCCGGCGAATGACCAAACAGGCCGGCGCCACCAGCGCCAGCCAACAGCAAACCTACAATGGCCAGCAACGCGGCAAAGCCGGCTACCAGGCGCAGACGCCAATTGCTCGGGCCCTTGGGGCGCAAGCGACGAGCGTCAAAACCATCGGATATCTTCATTCCGACCTTTCCTCCAGGGTATCGGCCCTTCGACCGGAAGATACACAGGTTGTTCCGACAGCAGCGGTAAATGCGCCAAATGAGAGGGCTTTGCGGATGAGCGGGGCAATAAATACGCCGCTCATCTCAAGGACGATCAGATCAGATCTTTGGTCAACGCGAGGGTGGCGAAGTTGTCGGCCATGATGGCCATTTCGGTTTGCTGCACGTGCTCGGCGCTCAGGATACCGCCTTTGTAAGGCAGGTCACGGGTGGCGCAGGCGTCTTCCACCAGGGTGCAGCGAAAGCCCAGGTTCTTGGCGGCGCGCACGCTGGTGCTGACGCTGGAGTGGCTCATGAAGCCGCAGACGATCAGGTCCAAGGAGCCGAGGTCTTGCAGGTGTTTCTCCAGGCCCGTGCCGTGGAACGCGCTGGGCAGCAGTTTGCCGATGATGGTTTCATCGCCTTGGGGTTCCAGGCCAGGAATGAATTCGCCGCGCTCGCCCTGTGGGTCGAACAGGCCTCCGACGGTGCCAAGGTGGCGCACGTGCACGATCGGGCGCCCGGCGTTGCGTGCCGCCGCGACCAACTGCTTGATGTTGTCGACCGCCGTGTCCATGCCGGACAGGGCGAGTGGGCCACTGAGGTATTCCTTCTGGGCGTCGATGATCACGAGGGTCGCATGGTTCAGGTTGGCTGCTGCGTAACCGCGACCGCTGAGTTGAAACATCGTCTTTGGAACGGACATTCTGGGGCTCCTGTGAGGGGGGCTTTTGTCACATTGTCCACTGGCTGAGCGGTTCTGTGAATCGCTACCATCGTAAGGTACGCCGTTGTTGACGTGCAGCCATGTCAAGAGGTGGACTTGTTTGGCGCAATGATGGCAATTTGGATGAATTCCGACGGATGGCGAGGGGTTTTTCGTACATCGTCGGTACAGGTGAAGGCTGTTAGAATCGTCAGTCGTTTTTTCCAGGAGCTTGCCCCCGTGATTACCTCTCGCCTGCGCACGTTGCGCGACCACATCCGTTGGGCTGTCAGCCGTTTCCATGGGGAAGACCTGTTTTTCGGGCACGGCACCGACAACGCCTGGGACGAAGCCCGGCAATTGGTGCTCGGCGCCTTGCACCTGCCTTGGGAAATTGCCGACAGCTACCTGGACTGCAACCTCGAAGAAGAGGAAGTCGCCCATGTGCAGCGCTTGCTGCACAAACGCATTCATGAGCGCGTACCCACCGCCTACCTGTTGAAGGAAGCCTGGTTCTGCGGCATGTCGTTTATTGTCGACGAGCGCGTGTTGATCCCGCGTTCACCGATTGGCGAACTGATCGAAAACCGCTTCGAGCCGTGGCTGGCCCAGGCGCCGGCGCGCATCCTCGACCTGTGCACCGGCTCCGGTTGCATCGGTATCGCCTGTGCCTACGAGTTCCAGGACGCTGAAGTGGTGCTGGGCGACTTGTCCTTCGAAGCCTTGGAAGTGGCCAACCAGAATATTGAGCGTCATGGTGTCGATGAGCGCGTCTACACCGTGCAGGGTGACGGCTTCGACGGTCTGCCGGGCCAGCGTTTTGACTTGATCGTGTCCAACCCGCCTTACGTGGACGCCGAAGATTTCGCCGATATGCCGGACGAATACCAGCACGAGCCGGAACTGGGCCTGGCCTGCGGCGATGATGGTTTGAACCTGGTGCGGCGCATGCTGGCCGAGGCCGCCAACCACCTGACCGAGAAGGGCTTGCTGATTGTTGAGGTCGGTAACAGCCAGGTACACGTCGAAGCGCTGTACCCGGAAGTCGACTTTGCCTGGCTGGACTTCCAGCGCGGTGGGCACGGTGTGTTCATGTTGACGGCTGAGCAGTGCCGGACGCATCAGGCGGTGTTTGCTGCGCGGGTTTAACTTCATTCCACAATAGGAACGCGGTCAGTGTGGGAGCTGGCTTGCCTGCGATAGCGGTTTGTCGGTGTGCATATCCGTTGCTGCGGTAACGGCTGCTTAGGGTTCCGCCCTGACGGCGGGTCACTTTTTGAAGGACCAAAAAGGTAACCAAAAAGTCCTCGCCCCACCACTCGGCACCTCGCTTAGGCTCGGTGTGCCCTCACTCCGGCTTGAATCCGTGGGCCGCCGCGATGGGCCATCCTTGGCCCAGCGCGGCTAACCCGGCGTCCTGCCGGGTTACCCACGGATTCAAGCCTGCGTTCGGCCATCGTGGTTAACGGGGCGTCTGAGATCAAAAGCAAATCAAGATCAAGATCTACAGCACGGCGGCCTGAAAGCCGACCTGAGTGGTTGAATCAAAAGCCAGGTCAAGTGCAAAGCAAAAGCCTTTCTATCTGATGCAACACAGTCTAAATGTGGGAGCGGGCTTGCTCGCGAATGCGGTGTGTCAGTCAACTCATCTGTCACTGATACACCGCATTCGCGAGCAAGCCAGCTCCTACCTCTGACCGAGTATGGCTCTGCTGTTGCTGTTGCTGTTGCTCTGGCCCTTACATCCTTTTCGCTGGCGAAGTCAGCGTTCTTTTGATCTGCGCTTGTGATCGTGATCCTGATCTGAGAGCGCCCCGTCAAACACGATGGCCGGAATCTGACAGTGATTTGGGGGGTAAACCGGCAGGGAT
>NZ_JAAAFV010000042.1:61825-89461 GCF_019352915.1 Pseudomonas sp. Xaverov 259
TGGATATGTACACCACCAACAAGCCGCCATCGCAGGCAAGCCAGCTCCCACATTTGGAATGCATTCCAACCTTTCAGCGGTGTGTTGCAATCCAGATCAACAACCCCGCCTGAAACACCGTAAATGCCACCAGACACGTAATGGTAAAGCGCAGCCCGCTGTCTTCGCGCTTGAACTTGGTGACCTTTTCTTCTTCCTTGCGCAGCTTCACTTCCTGCTCGGCCAGGTTCTGCTCGGCCTGTTGCAGCATTTGCGCCGCCTCGAGGATTTCTACGTACTGCACCTTCTCGGTGTTCCAGCTGTCCAGCACTTCGCTGACTTTGCCGGGCTGCACATTGCCTTTGAGGTGCTGCACATCGGCGTAGGCCACATCAAAACCCTGGATGCGCAGGAAATGATCGCGGCGCAGGCGCGTGGCTTCGTTGAGTGCATCCTTGTTGGCGAGGTCCACGCCGTCGACACGGTAATGTGACCACTTCTTTTTCGCCCACGCGGCGCCCTGAGCAACCAGAAAGCGCCCCAGGCCACGGTTGGCCGGTTCGATTTCCAGGCTGTTGCCCGGCCCGAAGTGCACACGGTGCGTATCGTGGTCGACCCAGATATCCAGGTGGTTCTGCTCGCGGCGCACGCGTTGGCCGGGCAACTGGATGACCATGCGCAACAGGCTGTGCTTCTTGTCATGGCGCTCGGTATAGCCGAACTGCACAAACCGCAGCGGCCGTGCGCCGGTGGCGCGATCAGTCGCCAGTGGCGCCAGGCGCAGCATCTTGAAATGTTCGGCCTGAACGTCCGCCCATGGCAGCGCCGCCGCCTCGACGGCCTCGGGTTTTTCAGCCGGGGTGTCGGCGGTAGAGTCGGGTGTTGCTTCGGTGTTAGTCATGCGGCGCGATCCTGTCCAAGCCCTGCAAGTCGATAGTCTTTTTACTGTCGACTCTGGGCTTATCGGCCGTTTTATTCAGGACTGGAGGCAAATAGTCGCTTAACGGGGTTGAAGTCCGTCGATAAAGCGCACGATACGTTGGCCCAACTCGGCGGCGAGCGGCAGTTTGGGGTCGTTGTACGACGCCAGCTGTTCCTTCACATCCTTGGGCACGATGCGCATCACGTGGTTCATGCCTTGAATAACGGCCAGTTGTGCGTCCGGCTTGGCCGCCTGTAATTGTTGGGCATCCGCCACGCCCACCTGGATATCGTTGGTGCCCTGGATGATCAACGCCGGCATCGCCAGTTTGGCGAAGGCGGCCGATGGGTCGGCGCGAAACAGGCTGATCAGGTACGGCTGCACGCTGGGGCGGAAAATGCCTTCCAGCGGGCGCGGTACGTCGGCATCTAACTGGCCGGCCTTGAGGTGGTCGAGGATTTCATTACTGCGCAACAACAGGGCAGGCGGCAGATGATCGGCCAGTTGCTGGCGGATCACCTGGTCCACTGGCCGCGCGCTGCCGGACAGCGAAATAACCCCGGCCGGGTCGAGCTGCGGGGCGGCGAGGGCGGCGACCAGCGCGCCTTCGCTATGGCCCAGCACAATCAACTGGCCCATGCGGCTGTCGGCCTTGAGCAGCTTGCCCCAGGCCACGGCATCGGCCACATAGGCATCCAGGCTGAGGTTGCGTTCGTCGGGGGTGGCGGCCAGGCTCGCGGCCACGCCGCGCTTGTCGTAGCGCACACTGGCGATGTTATTGCGCGCCAGCACCCAGGCCAGGCGCTTGAGGCTGTCGTTGCGCGCGCCATCGGCGCTGTTGCCGTTGCGGTCGGTGGGGCCGGAGCCGGCGATGATCAGCACCACGGGCACGGGTTTGTCGGATTTTGGCAGCAGGAGCGAACCAAACAACTCGCCGCTGCCGGTGTCCAGGCTTATCGGCCGTTGCAACACAACGGGGGAGGCGGCGAAGCCAAGGCTCGAAAACAAGGTAAGGGTCAAAAGCAAAACTCGCAGCATCATCGCGCCATCATCAGGAAGGTGCCGGTTGGACCAACGTCTACCGGTAAGGTTTCGAGGATGAACTAGTCGGTTAGCCTGCGTATACTGGCCGCCTTAAGTTATTACGGTTGAGTTGATTCAACTGATTTCACGGAGCGCCCTGCATGTCCGGCAATACCTTCGGCAAGCTGTTCACTGTCACCACCGCGGGCGAAAGCCATGGCCCGGCGTTGGTCGCCATTGTCGACGGCTGCCCGCCAGGCCTCGAGTTGTCTCTGGAAGACCTGCAGCGTGACCTCGACCGCCGCAAGCCCGGCACCAGCCGCCACACCACCCAGCGCCAGGAGCCCGACGAAGTCGAGATCCTCTCCGGCGTGTTCGAAGGCCGCACCACCGGCTGCGCCATCGGCCTGTTGATCCGCAACACCGACCAGAAGTCCAAGGACTACTCGGCGATCAAGGACCTGTTCCGCCCGGCCCACGCCGACTACACCTACCACCACAAATACGGCGAGCGTGACTACCGTGGCGGTGGCCGCAGCTCGGCGCGTGAAACCGCCATGCGCGTGGCCGCCGGTGCCATCGCCAAGAAATACTTGGCCACGCAGGGCATCGTGATCCGTGGCTACATGAGCCAGTTGGGCCCGATTGAAATCCCGTTCAAGACCTGGGACAGCGTCGACGACAACGCTTTCTTCAGCCCCGACCCGGACAAAGTGCCGGAACTGGAAGCCTATATGGACCAGTTGCGCCGCGACCAGGATTCGGTCGGTGCCAAGATCACCGTGGTCGCCGAAGGCGTCAAGCCGGGCCTGGGCGAGCCGATCTTCGACCGCCTCGACGCCGAGCTGGCTCACGCGCTGATGAGCATCAATGCGGTCAAGGGCGTGGAAATCGGCGCCGGTTTTGCCTGTGTCGCCCAGCGCGGCACCGAGCATCGCGATGAGATGACCCCGCAAGGTTTCCTCAGCAACAACGCGGGCGGCATCCTCGGCGGTATTTCCTCCGGCCAGCCGATTGTGGCGCACCTGGCCCTTAAGGCCACATCGAGCATTACCACGCCGGGCCGTTCGATCGATGTGCACGGCAACCCGGTGGACGTGATCACCAAGGGCCGCCACGACCCGTGCGTGGGCATCCGTGCCACGCCGATTGCCGAGGCGATGATGGCCATCGTGTTGATGGACCACCTGCTGCGCAACCGTGGGCAAAACGCCGATGTGCAGGTGAGTACGCCGGTGTTGGGCCAGCTGTGACGGTCTGACCGTGACAGCCCTCCCATACTGGCGTCTCTCCAGCTTCTACCTTTTCTACTTCGCCCTGCTCGGGGCGACGGCGCCGTTCCTGGCGCTGTACTTCGACCATCTGGGGTTTTCCAGCGCACGCATTGGCGAACTGGTGGCCATCCCCATGCTGATGCGCTGCGTGGCGCCCAACCTGTGGGGCTGGCTCGGCGACTACACCGGCCGGCGCCTGGCCATCGTGCGTTTTGGCGCGGTGTGTACCCTGGCGAGTTTCTCGCTGATCTTCTTCAGCAAAACCTACGCCTGGCTGGCCCTGGTCATGGCGTTGCATGCGTTCTTCTGGCACGCGGTGCTGCCGCAGTTTGAAGTGATCACCCTGGCGCACTTGCAAAAGCAAACGGCGCGCTACAGCCAGATCCGCCTGTGGGGCTCCATCGGTTTTATCCTCACCGTGGTGATCATGGGGCGGCTGTTCGACGGATTGAGCCTGGACATTTACCCGGTGGTGGTCGTGGTGATCATGGCCGGCATTATTGGCGCCAGCCTCTGGGTGCCGAACGCGCAGCCCGCCGTGCAGGGCGACCGCCTGGCCGGTGACGGCTTTCTCAAGCAATTGCGCAGCCCCGGCGTACTGGCTTTTTATGCCTGCGTGGCCCTGATGCAAATGAGCCATGGCCCGTATTACACCTTCCTGACCCTGCACCTTGAATATTTGGGTTATAGCCGTGGCGTGATCGGCATGCTGTGGGCGCTGGGCGTGGTCGCGGAGGTGCTGATGTTCCTGGCCATGAGCCGCATCCTCACGCGCTTTTCGGTGCGCCGGGTGCTGCTGGCCAGTTTTGTATTGGCGGCTATCCGCTGGCTGCTGCTGGGCTCATTTGCCGAAATCTTCTGGGTATTGCTGCTGGCGCAGGTGCTGCACGCCGCTACGTTTGCCAGCTTTCACGCGGCCGCCATCGCCTTTGTGCAACGCAGCTTCGGCGCCAAACAACAAGGCCAGGGCCAGGCGCTGTATGCCGCACTGGCCGGCACCGGCGGCGCGTTGGGCGCGCTTTACGCCGGCTACAGCTGGAACCTGTTGGGGCCGACCCTGACCTTCAGCATCGCCAGTGTCGCCGCCCTGGCCGCCGCCATTATCATTGGCCTTCGATTGCAAGAGCCGAATAAAGGAACCGAGCAATGAGTTATGTCGCTGTTTATGCCGTCGCCACTGGGGATACCCCGAACAAGGTCCTGACCCATTTTGACGACATCGTCTCGACGTTGGCCGAACACGCGGTGCGCTTCGCGCGCTGGCAGCCGGCGCCGATTGAGAAGGGCGCCAGCAATGCCGACATGATCGCCGCGTACCAGCCGCAGATCGATGCCCTCGGCTACGCTGCCGTGGAGGTGCTCAGGGCGGCGGGCGATCCGGCACAGAACGCTGAACTGCGCGCGCAGTGCCTCAATGAGCGCCGCTACGGCGAAGATGCCGTGCGTTTCTTCGTGGCGGGCCAGGGCCTGTTCAACCTGCACGTGGGCGATTACGTATACGCCGTGCGTTGTGAGAAAAATGACTTGCTGGTGATTCCAGCCGGCATGCCGCACTGGTTCGATATGGGCGAGAATCCGCACTTCGTCACCTTGCATTTGTTCAACACCGCTAAAGGCTCTGAGCCTCAACTCACTGGCGACGATATTGCCGGCGATTTTCCTGGTCTGGACGACTAAGCATAGATCGTTAAATGTGCCACCCAGGCAAGTTGGAAGTTGCTGTGGGAATAAGCCTAATTATTTGTAGGGCGTAGCTGTTTCTACTGCGCCCTATGCTTTCAATCCATTCGTTATGTAACTCTCTGCGGACTCGATGTTTATATCACCTGTCAATAGCAGGAATCCGAAAGGTGATAGGGCATCCACTACATAAGGAGAGAGCACAATGAGTGGCCCAGAGCAGTCGTGTCGCACGCCGGTGGACGCGCCGATGACCGTTAGAAGACGTCTGAGCCTGGGCGGCAAGCCCCTCACTCCGACAGAGCTGGAAATTTTGCGCTGGGCCTCGGAAGGCAAGACCGTCTGGGAAATCAGCCAGATTAGGGCGACCTCTGAAGCCACGGTGAAGTTTCATCTGCGCAATATCTACGGCAAGCTGGAAGTCACCAACCGCGTACAGGCGATGAATGAGGCCAGCCGACAAGGCTTGTGCTGAAGCCACACGAAAAAGGGCCGCGACGCCTATAAGCGTCGCGGCCCTTTTTGGTTAGCGGTTGCTTATGCCGAGTGGTAGGTCGGCAGGGCAAAGCGATTCTGGCTTTGCAGCATCGAAATCTGCGGCAATTCACTGGCTTGTTCGGCCAGGTCGCGGCGGATGGCGCTGATCACCCAGGTCAGTTGGTCAGCGGTGTGCAGCTGTTGATACGAGATCGAGCGCTTGACCTGTTTGCCTTCGCTGTTGCGCAGGGTCAGCAGGATACCGCCGTCGGGACGTGGCTGAGTGGTGACGTCGTATTGGGAGAATACAGAAGCGAATTTATCTTGGATCAGGCTCATGTCTATCAGCTCCGTTGGCTCAAGTTGGCAAGCATGGAGAGATAGGTGCAGTGATTGTGCCAGTATTGGATATCTTAAAAAGTCGTTATAAATCAGTAAGTTAAATTTTTTCTAAAATTTCGGTTTCGTGCAATTTGCATGAATGGCCATCGTGCATCCTGCATTTTGCGTTATCCGCGCCGACCGATTCAGGCCCGCCTTAAGCATAATGACTGCCTCGACCGGGCAAAATTCCTTTTCTGTGGGGGCTGGCTCGGGATACAAAACTTTTCAAATCCCGCATGTACAGCCAAAGAATGGCAGGCGTATTTTCCTGCAAGGCATTCGGCATCTGCCTACAGGGCTGCCGCTATCCCTGGATCATACGAAGAATAAGAAAAAGGACGTTCCGCCATGAGCCATCAGCAAGACGACATGATCACGTGGGGCAAGCTTTTACGTAAGGTGCCTGCGATTGTTCGAGCTTTGCCACGCGTGGTGCGCGGCATGCGCGCCGCGAATGTCACCGACCCCGCGCAGCCCTGCGGCCTCGGTTGGCACTTTGAACAGGCTGCGTTGCGCAACCCCGACGGCGCGGCGTTGTTGTACGGCGATAGCGTGCTCAGCTACCGCGAAGCCAACCAGCGCGCCAATCGTATGGCTCATTACCTCCAGGCGCAGGGCATCGGCAAGGGTGATGTGGTCGCGTTGTTTATTGAAAATCGCCCGGAACTGCTCCTCAGCGTACTGGCCGTGGCCAAGCTGGGCGGTATCTGCGCCATGCTTAACACCGCGCAAACTCAGGCGGCGCTGGTGCACAGCCTGAACCTGGTGAACCCGGTGGCGATCGTGGTGGGCGCGGAATTGGAATCCGCCTATGCGGCCGTGCGTGATCAAGTGTCGATTGCGGCCGAACGCAACTGGTTTGTGGCTGATCAGTCCTCAAACGCGGTGCCGCAGGGCTACACCGACCTGCTGGCTGCCAGCGCCGACAGCCCGCTGGACAACCCTGCCAGCAGCGGGCACATCTTCTTCAACGACCCGTGCTTCTATATCTACACCTCCGGCACCACCGGCTTGCCCAAGGCCGGCATCATGAAGCATGGGCGCTGGACCAAGACGGCGGTAAGTTTCGGCAGCATCGCCCTGGACATGGGGCCGCAAGACGTTCTGTATTGCACCTTGCCGCTGTACCACGCTACTGGCCTGTGTGTGTGCTGGGGTTCGGCGATTGTCGGCGCGTCGGGCTTCGCCATCCGGCGCAAATTCAGCGCCAGCCAGTTCTGGGACGATGCGCGCAGATTTAAAGCGACCACCCTGGGGTATGTCGGTGAGTTGTGCCGCTACCTGCTGGACCAGCCGCCCAGCGCGCAGGATCGCGACAACCGGGTCACCAAGATGGTTGGCAATGGCCTGCGTCCCGGGGTTTGGGCGCAGTTCAAGCAGCGGTATGGCGTCGAGCACATCTGCGAGCTGTATGCCGCCAGCGACGGCAATATCGGTTTTACCAATGTGCTGAATTTCGACAACACCATCGGCTTTTGCCTGCAGCATTGGGCGCTGGTGGAGTACTCCCACGAAACCGGCGAGCCGTTGCGTGGCAGCGACGGTTACCTGCGCAAGGTGCAAACCGGCGGGCAGGGCTTGCTGCTGGCCAGGATCGATGAGAAGTCGCCGTTCGACGGCTACACCGACCCGGAAAAGAACCGCAAAGTGGTGCTCACGGACGTGTTCGAGAAGGGCGACCGCTACTTCAATACCGGCGACCTGTTGCGCAGTATCGGCTTTGGCCATGCGCAATTCGTCGATCGCCTGGGCGACACCTACCGTTGGAAGGGCGAAAACGTCTCCACCACCGAAGTCGAAAACGTGCTGCTGCAGCACCCGCAGATCGCCGAAGTAGTGGCCTATGGCGTCGAGATCGAAAACACCAATGGCCGCGCCGGCATGGTGGCCATCACCCCAAGCGAATCCTTGGCGGCCCTGGACATGCGCGAGCTGTTGCAGTTTGCCCACGGCCAGTTGCCGCACTATGCGGTGCCGTTGTTTTTGCGCATCAAGGTCAAGATGGAAACCACCGGCACTTTCAAATACCAGAAGGTCAAGCTCAAGGAGGAAGCCTTCGACCCGGACAAGGCCGGTAACGACCCGGTGTACGCGTGGCTGCCGGGCTCCGACAGTTATGTACCGGTCACCGGGCAATTACTGGCGCAGATCCAGGCCGGGCAGTTCCGTTATTGATTCTGCCTATGAATGCTTTTGACAAAAAAGCCATGACAGCGGGGAACTCCCTCGCGACACTGGGCGCCTTATACACATTCCCAGACAAGGAGCGCCCTGCATGTCAGACCAGCCCAAACAAATGACCGACGATGAAGCCGCCGAATTCGCCGAGCAGGTTTTCGATGTGGCCCGCAAAGGCGATGCGGCGATGCTTACAGCGCTCCTGGCCAAAGGTCTGCCGGCCAATTTTCGCAACCACAATGGTGACACCTTGCTGATGCTCGCGGCCTACCACGGCCATGTCGAGGCGGTAAAAGTGTTGCTCGAGTTCAAGGCCGATCCGCAGATCGCTAACGACAAGAACCAACTGCCGATTGCCGGCGCCGCGTTCAAGGGCGACCTGGCGGTGGTTAAGGCGCTGATCGAAGGCGGCGTGCCGGTGGATGCCTCATCTTCGGACGGGCGTACAGCGCTGATGCTGGCCGCGATGTTCAACCGCGTGGAAATGGTCGACTACCTGCTCGCTCAAGGCGCCAATCCCAAGGCCACCGATGCCCAGGGCGCGACTGCGTTGGCGGCGGCGCACACCATGGGCGCGGCGGAGACGGCGGCGAAGTTGCAGAAACTGGTGTAGGCTACGCGCCCTCAAAAACCAGCCCGTTACAGGACCTTCCCATGCACACCGCCCTCGTCGAACTTATCAGCAAAATCAGCGCCGGCGTCATGGGCGAGGACGAGGTGGCGCGCATCGCCACAGAAGCCGCCCAAGCCTACGCAGACCCGGCGGCGTTTCTGGCCGCGAACCCGGATATCAACTACGACGACACTTTCCCGATCCCACTGGGTGAGTGGGTAGTGGTGGGCAGCCTGCCGGACACGGTGTTGTTCCAGGCAGACACCTATGGCGATCTGTTCGCGCAGATCGTCGCCTCGTTCGGCCCCGGCGTGGCGTTCAACCTCAAGCCCAAGCAGTTGGCCAAGACCGAAGAACTCACCGCGCTTAACCGCATCCAGATCCAGATGAGCGCGTTGAGCCCTGAGTATGGCGGCTACGTGCTGCTCAACTTCAGCCAATTGCTCGATGACGAGATCCAGGCCGTGTTGGTGTATGGCAACGACCTGCCGCGCGTATTGGAACTGTGCGCCGAAGTGGGGATCAAGGCCGAGCCGTCGCTGGAAGCCTTGAAAGTCGCCGTACACGTCTGAAATAAAACGGAACCCCTGTCAGGGCTGACTATCCTACAAGTGCATGCCCTCACTTAGGAGCGACACCATGGGTTCCACTTTCAACGGTCTTATTGGCCTGATCATCCTGGCGCTGGATATCTGGGCGATCATCAACGTGTTCAAAAGTGGCGCCAGCACCGGCGCCAAAGTGCTGTGGATCCTGCTGATCCTGTTGCTGCCGGTATTGGGCTTGATCATCTGGGCGATTGCCGGGCCGCGCGGTAACGTACGGATCTGATCGTTCACTTAATTTGAAGTGAGTACCATCCCTGTGGGAGCGGGCTTGCCCGCGATAGCGGTGTATCAGTATCAGATGTTTTGACTGGCACACCGCATTCGCGGGCAAGCCCGCTCCCACATTGGTTTTCAGCGTACTCAGGGTTTTGTGTGTCGAAACTATTCACTGCACACAATTTTCACATCTTTTCCAAGACAATTCGGCGGTTTTACGGCTCTGCCAAGGCTCTAACTCAAGGGCTATTAACGGCAGGTCCTGGGCGCACATTCAGTAATTAATAGCGTTGCTGCCGTTGATCGGGCACCATTTGCGCCACCGCGTTAACCGCCTACCCCAGCCAGCCTGGGCGAGGGATGGACGCCACTGCATTATTTCGAAACTTTAACTTCCAATGGGTCCTAGAACGACATGGCAAACCCGGACGCCCTGAGTCAGCAGCGAGCTTCTAATCGCTTGCTGCAACCGACCGTCAAATCCCATCTGGCATACACGCTGCTTTGCGCGCTGGTCATGATGGTGATGTTCTCCCTGCTGCGCCTGGCGCTGCTGGTCTACAACCGCGAGATGATCCTCGACACGCCGGCCTCGACCTTCCTCGAAGCCTTCGTCAACGGCACGCGCTTCGACATCCGCTTTGTGATGTACGCGTTGGTCCCGCTGCTGCTGGCGTTGTTCAGCGTACGGGCGATGGCGGCGCGTGGGTTCTTCCGTTTTTGGCTGACCGTCGTGTCCAGCATTGCCCTGTTCCTGGGCCTGATGGAAATGGACTTCTACCGCGAATTCCACCAACGCCTTAACGGCCTGGTGTTCCAGTATGTGAAGGAAGACCCGAAAACCGTAATGAGCATGCTCTGGTACGGTTTCCCGGTGGTGCGCTACCTGCTGGCCTGGGCTGTGGGCACGCTGATCCTGAGCATCGCCTTCAAAGGCGCCGACCGTGCGACGCGCCCACGTGGCCCGTTCAGCGGCGGCACCGTCGGCACTCGCCAGGTGGCTCCGTGGTACAGCCGCATTGCGGTGTTTGTGGTGTGCCTGCTGATTGCCGTGGTCGCCATCCGTGGCACCTTGCGCCAAGGCCCGCCGCTGCGTTGGGGTGACGTCTACACCACCGAATCGAACTTCGCCAACCAGTTGGGCTTGAACGGCACCCTGTCGCTGATCGCGGCGGCCAAGTCGCGCTTCTCCGAAGAGCGCTCGAACATCTGGAAAGCCACGCTGGACCAGCCGCTGGCCACCCAGACCGTGCGTGACATGCTGGTGTTGCCGCAAGAGAAACTGGTGGATACCGACACCGCCGCCGTGCGCCGCGACTACACGCCACCGGCCGAGAAAACCCTGCCGATCAAGAACGTCGTAGTGATCCTGATGGAAAGCTTTGCCGGTCACTCGGTCGGCGCCCTGGGTCGCCCAGGCAACATCACGCCATACTTCGACAAACTGTCCAAGGAAGGCCTGTTGTTCGACCGTTTCTTCTCTAACGGCACCCACACCCACCAGGGCATGTTCGCCACCATGGCGTGCTTCCCGAACCTGCCGGGCTTCGAATACCTGATGCAAACCCCCGAGGGCAGCCACAAGCTGTCGGGCCTGCCGCAGTTGCTCAGCGCGCGCAAGTTTGACGACGTGTATGTCTACAACGGCGATTTCGCCTGGGACAACCAGTCGGGCTTCTTCAGCAACCAGGGCATGACCAACTTCATCGGGCGCAACGACTTCGTTAACCCGGTGTTTTCTGACCCGACGTGGGGCGTGTCCGACCAGGATATGTTCAACCGTGGCCTGGAAGAGTTGAAGGCCCGCGAAGGCGGCAAGCCGTTCTACGCCCTGCTGCAAACCCTGTCCAACCACACGCCGTATGCGTTGCCGACGCCATTGCCAGTCGAAAAAGTCACCGACCGTGGCAGCCTCAACGAGCATTTGACGGCCATGCGTTACTCCGACTGGGCCCTGGGCCAATTCTTTGAAAAAGCCCGTAAAGAGCCGTACTTCAAGGAAACCCTGTTCGTGATCGTGGGTGACCACGGTTTTGGTAACGAGCAACAGATCACCGAGATGGACCTGGGCCGCTTCAACGTGCCGATGCTGATGATTGCACCGGGCATGCAGGAGAAGTTCGGCGAGCGTGACCACACCGTGGGCACCCAGATCGACATCGTGCCGACCATCATGGGCCGCCTGGGTGGCGACACCTTGCACCAATGCTGGGGCCGCGACCTGTTGAACCTGCCGGAAGGCGACAAGGGTTTTGGCGTGATCAAACCCTCGGGCAGCGACCAGACCGTCGCCCTGGTCACTGCTGACCGCATCCTGGTACTGCCTAAAGAGATGCCACCGAAACTGTGGGAATACGAGCTGGGCGCTAACCCGACCGGTAAGGTCATTCCTGAATCGCCGGACGAAGCCGCGCTGAAACAGAAACTTGAGTCGTTCTTGCAGACGGCTACCAAGAGCCTGTTGGATAACACTGCGGGTGTGATCGACGGCAAGCCGGACTAATCACCCGGGCATAAAAAAGAGGCCTTCTGGAAGGCCTCTTTTTTTGTCCGGATTTTATATCCGGCCGAGCAGCAACAGCACCAGCAGTACCACCAGCACCACGCCGAGAATACCCGACGGGCCATAGCCCCAGTTACGTGAGTGCGGGAATACCGGCAGGCCGCCGACCAGCAGCAGGATCAGGATAATGATCAGAATCAGGCTCATGTTTTTTTCCTTGTGGGCCTTCTGAAAAGACCAGTTGTTTAACGACAGGCCCGTGGGTTTATTTACGGACGCCTTAATAACTCCGACTGTGCAGTTGCGCAGAAAATTCCGTGGTTTCTTAAAGCATTTCGCAAACTCGCTTATTTCTTTTAATGCGTTCGCAATTACGTGTACTTAGTTGAAAAAGATTGAACTTACGCTATAAGCCGCTCTGGCACCTGGCCGGCGGTTTGCCTGAGGCATTCATCAACTGGATGGTGCGTGGGTGTAGGAAAAAGCTTCGCTACACTGCCGATCACTTCTTCCGTGAACTACAAGGCTACTACCTATGCAAAATCGCATGATGATCACTGGTGCCGGGTCTGGCCTGGGTCGCGAAATCGCGCTGCGCTGGGCACGCGAGGGTTGGCAGTTGGCCTTGTCGGACGTCAGCGAACCGGGGTTGCAAGAAACCCTCAAGCGGGTGCGCGAGGCCGGTGGCGATGGTTTTATCCAGCGCTGCGACGTGCGTGACTACAGCCAGCTCACCGCCTTTGCCCAGGCTTGCGAAGTGAAGCTGGGCGGCATAGATGTGATCGTCAATAACGCTGGCGTGGCTTCGGGTGGCTTCTTTGCCGAGTTGTCCCTGGAAGATTGGGACTGGCAAATTGCGATCAACTTGATGGGCGTGGTCAAGGGCTGCAAAGCGTTCCTGCCGCTGCTGGAAAAGAGCAAGGGCCGGATTATCAACATCGCGTCCATGGCTGCGCTGATGCAGGGGCCGGCGATGAGCAACTACAACGTGGCCAAGGCCGGTGTGGTGGCGTTGTCGGAGAGTTTGCTGGTGGAACTCAAGCAGCAGGAAGTCGGTGTGCATGTGGTGTGCCCGTCGTTTTTCCAGACCAACCTGCTGGATTCGTTCCGTGGGCCTACACCGGCGATGAAAGCGCAGGTGGGCAAGTTGCTGGAGAGTTCACCGATTTCGGCGGCGGATATTGCCGACTACATTTATCAGCGAGTGGCCGAAGGGGAATTCATGATTTTGCCCCACGAGCAGGGGCGGATGGCGTGGGCGTTGAAGCAGAAGAACCCGCAGTTGCTGTATGACGAAATGACGCTGATGGCCGACAAGATGCGCGCCAAGGCCCAGGCCACCAAGGGCTGAGCGGATGATCGTTCCCACGCGGAGCGTGGGAACGATCAGAAGCGATCAAATATAGGGGGTTGTCTGTCAGCAAAATTACCGGCCTGCGTAGGCCTTGCCTGATTTAACCGCAAGCCATTGCTGCGCCAAATCCAATCGCGCATGGTCAAGGTCCTGTCACTCCAAAAGGACAACCGCCATGCTGGTCTTAAGCCGCGCTGTAGGCGAAATCATCTCTATCGGCGATGACATCGCCCTGCACATCCTCGAACTGAACGGTACTCAAGTGAAATTCGGCATCGCCGCCCCGGCGGGTGTGAATGTCCATCGGGCCGAGGTGTATCAGAAGATCCTTGAACGCCAGGCCACAGAAACCCACGCCGTACCCAACCGCTGAAACCTGCTCAGTCAAACAGATGCTTGGGCACGTGGTGCTTGAGCATCAACTGGCATTGCTCGCTTTCCGGGTCGAACACGATCAGGGCCTGGCCCTTGGTCAATGCCTGGCGCACGCGCAGTACGCGGGTTTCCAGGGGCGTGTCGTCGCCATTGTCGGTGCCGTCGCGGGTCACGAAGTCTTCGATGAGGCGGGTCAGGGTGTCGACTTCAAGTGCGTCGTAGGGAATCAGCATACAAGCCTCTGAGGTAGGAACCCGGCGATGCTACTGCGCCGGGGCCCTTGTTACCAGCAGTTACCAGTGTCAGGACTTCTGACCGACCAGGCTGTCCACCGACGGCACGCGGGTGTCGCTCTCCATTTGCGTTTCGTGCTCGATCTGATGACTGAACCGGTCCAACGAACCCTGGGCCGGTTGTGCATCGCTGGCGAATACGGGCGGGCTGAGGATGTAAGCGCCCAGCAGGCGGCTGAGTGCGGCCAGGCTGTCGATGTGTGTGCGCTCATAGCCATGGGTCGCATCGCAACCGAACGCCAGCAGCGCGGTGCGAATGTCGTGGCCAGCGGTCACAGCCGAGTGGGCGTCGCTGAAGTAATAGCGAAACAGGTCGCGGCGCACCGGCAGGTCGTTATCAGATGCCAGGCGCAGCAGGTGGCGGGACAGGTGATAGTCATACGGCCCGCCGGAGTCCTGCATGGCCACACTCACGGCGTGCTCGCTGGAGTGCTGGCCGGGCGCGACCGGGGCGATGTCGATACCGACAAATTCGCTGACGTCCCAGGGCAGGGCGGCCGCCGCGCCACTGCCGGTTTCTTCGGTGATGGTGAAGAGCGGATGGCAGTCGATCAGCAACGGTTCGCCGCTGTCGATAATCGCCTTGAGCGCAGCGAGCAGGGCGGCAACACCGGCTTTATCGTCCAGGTGACGGGCGCTGATATGCCCGCTCTCGGTGAACTCGGGCAGTGGGTCGAACGCTACATAGTCGCCGATGCTGATGCCTAACGAGTCGCAATCGGCACGGGTCGCGCAGTAGGCATCCAGGCGCAATTCCACGTGGTCCCAGCTCACTGGCATTTCATCCACGGCGGTGTTGAACGCGTGCCCGGAGGCCATCAACGGCAACACACTGCCACGGATCACGCCGTTGTCGGTAAACAGACTGACACGGCTGCCTTCGGCAAAACGGCTGGACCAGCAGCCCACCGGCGCGAGCGTCAGGCGGCCGTTGTCCTTGATCGCACGCACGGCGGCACCGATGGTGTCCAAGTGTGCGGAAACCGCGCGGTCGGGGCTGTTTTTCTGGCCCTTGAGGGTCGCGCGGATGGTGCCGCGCCGGGTCATTTCAAAAGGAATGCCGAGCTCTTCCAGGCGCTCGGCGACATAGCGCACGATGGTGTCGGTAAACCCGGTGGGGCTGGGAATGGCGAGCATTTCCAGCAGCACTTTCTGCAGGTAGTTGAGATCCGGTTCGGGGATGGTTCGGGTCATGGAAACTCCTGATGAGTTGAGGGCGATCGTTCCCACGCTCCGCGTGGGAATGCCTCACTGGACGCTCTGCGTCCGCTCTTGTGACGCGGAGCGTCACCGGCTGCATTCCCACGCAGAGCGTGGGAACGATCAGTGGTCAGGCAGTTGGCTGACTGTGCGGAAACAACAAGTCCACAAACTTCTCCGCTGTCGGTTGCGGTTCATGATTAGCCAACCCGGCGCGTTCGTTGGCTTCGATAAACACATACTCGGGCTGGTCGGCGGCGGGCACCATCAGGTCCAGGCCGACCATGGGAATGTCCAATGCACGGGCGGCGCGCACGGCGGCGTCCACCAGTGTCGGGTGCAGAATCGCGGTGACATCTTCCAGGCAACCGCCGGTATGCAAGTTGGCGGTACGGCGCACCGCCAAGGTTTGGCCACGCGGCAAAATGCTGCTGTAGTCGTAACCGGCGGCGTGCAGCGTGCGCTGGGTTTCGGCGTCCAGCGGGATTTTGCTTTCACCGTCAGTGGCAGCCTGGCGACGACGGCTTTGGGCTTCGATCAAGGCACCGATGGAATGCTGACCATCACCGGTCACTTCGGCAGGCCGCCGAATCGCAGCGGCAACCACCTCAAAGCCGATCACCAGGATGCGCAGGTCGAGGCCTCCGTGAAAGCTTTCGAGCAGCACACGGCTGTCGAACTGGCGCGCCGCTTCAATGGCCTTTTGCACCTCTTCGATGCTCTGCAGATCCACCGCCACGCCCTGGCCTTGTTCGCCATCGAGCGGCTTGACCACGATGCGCTGGTGCTCGTCGAGAAACTCCAGGTTGTCGTCGGCACTGCTGGCCAATTGTTGCGACGGCAGTTTCAAACCTGCCGCACTGAGCACCTTGTGGGTCAGGCTCTTGTCCTGGCACAGGGTCATGCTGATGGCGCTGGTCAGGTCGCTCAACGACTCGCGGCAACGCACGCGGCGCCCGCCATGGCTGAGGGTGAACAGGCCGGCGTCGGCGTCATCCACTTGCACATCAATGCCACGTCGATGGGCTTCTTCGACAATGATGCGCGCATACGGGTTGAACCCCGCCTGCGGGCCGGGGCCAAGAAACAGCGGTTGGTTGATGCCGTTCTTGCGCTTGATCGCAAAGGTGGTCAGCGCGCGAAAACCGAGCTTGGCGTAGAGGCTCTTGGCCTGACGGTTATCGTGCAGCACCGACAGGTCGAGGTAGCTCAGGCCACGGCTCATAAAGTGCTCCACCAGGTGGCGCACCAGCACCTCGCCCACGCCTGGGCGCGTGCATTGCGGGTCGACCGCCAGGCACCACAGGCTGCAACCGTTTTCCGGGTCGTGGAAGGCCTTTTGATGGTTCAGGCCCATCACGCTGCCAATCACCGCGCCGCTGTCCTCATCCTCGGCCAGCCAATACACCGGGCCGCCTTGATGGCGTGGGGTCAGGCGCTCGGCGTCGACGGGCAACATGCCACGGCCTTGGTAGAGTTGGTTGACCGCCTGCCAGTCGGCCTCGGTCTGCACCCGGCGAATTCGAAAACCGCGAAATACCCGCGTAGCGGGGCGGTAATCGCTGAACCACAGGCGCAGGGTGTCGGAGGGGTCGAGGAACAACTGCTGCGGGTCAATCCCGAGGATTTGCTGGGGCGCCGCCACATACAGCGCGATGTCACGTTCGCCCGCCTGCTCATTGAGCAGTTCCTGGGCGAGGCTGGCCGGGTCCGGGAAGGTGTGCCCGATCAACAATCGGCCCCAGCCGCAATGCACGGCAATCGGTTCGGCGCCCAGCGGGCTGCCGTCTTCAGCCAGGCGCGCCTGCAGGCGCTCGTAGGTCGGCGCCTGGCCCTTGAGCAAGCGTTGGCTGTAAGCCGCTGCAAGAGGTTTCATCAATCAGATTCCTTGTTCGCTGAGCCACAGGTTCAGCGCCGCCAGTTGCCAGAGTTTGGAGCCGCGCAGTGGCGTCAGTTGGCCCTGCGGGTCGGTCAGCAGGCGGTCGAGCATGGCCGGGTTGAACAGGCCGCGATCCTGGCTTGGGTCCATCAGCAAATCGCGCACCCAATTCAACGTGTCGCCCTGCAAATGCTTGAGGCCCGGCACGGGGAAGTAGCCTTTCTTGCGGTCGATGACTTCACTCGGGATGACTCGGCGTGCGGCCTCTTTCAAGACCTGCTTGCCGCCATCGGGCAGTTTGAATTTGCCTGGCACGCGGGCTGACAGTTCCACCAGGCGGTAGTCCAGGAACGGCGTGCGCGCTTCCAGGCCCCAGGCCATGGTCATGTTGTCGACACGTTTGACCGGGTCGTCCACCAGCATCACCGTGCTGTCCAGGCGCAAGGCCTTGTCCACGGCGGCATCGGCGCCGGGCATGGCGAAATGTTCGCGTACAAAGTCACCGGCGGCGTCGTTGGCGGTCAGCCATTTGGGCGCGACGGTGGCGGCGTAGTCGTCGTAGCTGCGGTCAAAAAATGCATCGCGATAGGCCGCATACGGGTCGTTGGCGCCGTCCACTTGCGGGTACCAGTGGTAACCGGCAAACAGCTCGTCCGCACCCTGGCCGCTCTGCACCACTTTGCAATGCTTGGCCACTTCCCGCGACAGCAGGTAGAAGGCGATGCAGTCATGGCTGACCATCGGCTCGCTCATGGCGCGAAACGCGGCCGGCAGTTGCTCGATGATCTCGCTTTCGGCGATGCGCAATTGGTGATGACGGGTGCCGTAGTGCTTGGCGATCAGGTCCGAGTATTGAAACTCGTTGCCAGCCTCGCCGCCGGCATCTTCAAAGCCGATGGAGAAGGTCGACAAGTCCTGCACGCCGACTTCACGCAGCAGGCCCACGAGCATGCTCGAATCGACACCGCCGGAGAGCAGCACGCCGACATCCACGGCGGCACGTTGGCGGATCGCCACGGCTTCGCGGGTGCTGTCGAGCACGCGGTCGGTCCAGTCTTCGAGGCTGAGGTTCTTTTCATCCTCATGCGGGCCGTAGGGCAGGGTCCACCAGGTTTTCTGCTCGGTGGCGCCGTTGGCGTCGATGCGCATCCAGCTGGCCGGCGACAGCTTTTCGATACCCGCCAGCAAGGTGCGCGGTGCAGGCACCACGGCATGGAAATTCAAATAATGATTAAGCGCGACCGGATCCAGGATCGGGTTGATATCGCCGCCCTTGAGCAGTGCCGGCAGCGCTGAGGCAAAGCGCAGGCGCTGGCCGGTGCGCGACAGGTACAGCGGCTTCACACCCAGACGGTCACGGGCGATAAACAGGCGCTGGGCGTCACGCTCCCAGATGGCAAAGGCAAACATGCCATTGAGCTTGGGCAGCAAGGCTTCGCCCCAGGCGTGATAGCCCTTGAGCAGCACTTCGGTGTCGCCGCCTGAATAGAAGGCGTAGCCCAGGGCTTCCAGCTCTTCACGCAGTTCGGGGAAGTTGTAGATTGCGCCGTTGAACGCCAGCGACAGCCCCAGCTGGGCGTCGACCATCGGTTGGGCGGAGCCGTCCGACAGGTCCATGATCTTCAGGCGGCGGTGGCCCAGGGCAATCGGCCCTTGGGCATGGAAGCCCCAGGCGTCGGGGCCTCGGGGCGCAAGGTGATGGGTGATGCGTTCTACGGCTGCCAGGTCGGCAGGTTGATGATCAAAGCGTAACTCGCCAGCTAGTCCACACATAAATTCCTTACCGGTTTTTCCGTTGGGGAGGGCAATACTCAATACGCCCGACAGGGCGCGTACCCAGAAACTGACCCAGTGCTATGCGTGGAGTTTTAGACCGATAAGTTATAAGGCAAATAGCCGCGATGCTCGCAGCCGCGTTATTTCTTCCCTCAGGGTGGTCAGTGTGTCGCGGGTTTTCCTCGCACCAGCGCGCGAAACGCAAACCGGTTCGGGTGGCAGGCTTCGGCCACGCTGGCCGGTACCGGCAGCGGTTCGTCGCTCAACCAGGCGGCCAGTAATTCGCCGCACAGCGGCGCGGTGATCAGCCCGCGTGAGCCGTGGCCGCTGTTGATATACACGCCCGGCAACCACGGGCAGGGCGTATCCGGGACTTGTCGGGCGTCTTTGCGCAGTACGGCATAAGCCTGTTGGAACGCAGCGCTTTCGGCCAAGGGTCCGACGATTGGCAGGTAGTCAGGGCTGGTGCAACGAAAGGCGGCGCGGCCTTCCAAGTGTTCGGCATTCAGTGAGTCAGCACCGAGACGCCGCAGCAGGTCTGCGGAAATCTCCCGCAGCATTGCAAGGTTGCCGGTGTGTTCGGCGAGGGTGGGTGTGAGGTCTTCATTGTTGAAGTCAAAACTGGCGCCCAAGGTGTGTTCGCCAAGCCGGGCTGGTGCCACATAACCTTCGGCGCACACCACGGTGGCCAATGCCGCACTCGCCGGGGTTTGCGCCAAGCGCGTGATCTGCCCGCGAATACGTTTGAGCGGCAAGCCCGCACTGAGCGGGAAGCGCTTTATTTCGGCTGCACCAGCCAGTACTACCACGCTGGCGCTGGCCAGTACGTGGTCGCCGTCGCGCGCTTGCCACTGCTCGTCGACGCGGTGCAGCTCAAGCGCCTCATGGTGAGTGAACACCTTGATCAGCGGATGCGCAGCTTGCCATTCGCATAGCGCCGGTGGATGCACCCAGCCACCTTCCGGGAAAAACAGCCCGCCCTGGGCCAGTTGTATACCGGCCTGCTGTTGAGCCTGATCCTGATTCAATACATGCAACAGATCCGGTGCAAAGGCCTCGGCCAGTTGCGCCTGGCGCTGGGCTTCCTTGGCGTCAAACGCCAGTTGCAGGACGCCGCAGCCGTCCCAGTCAATGCCTCGGTGCAGGTGCTCCAGCAGGCGCCGGGTATGGCCGAAACCGCTGAGTATCAGCTGCGACAGTGCTGTGCCATGGGCCGACAACTTGAGGTACAGCACGCCCTGCGGGTTGCCCGATGCTTCCTGGGCCAGCGCGGCGTGACGCTCCAGCAAGCTGACGCGCCAACCCCGGGCGACCAGGCTGGCGGCGGTAGCGCAACCGGCCAGGCCGCCACCGATGACCATCGCATGGCGTTCGCCGTCGACGGCTGCCGGGCGGGCAAACCAAGGTTTGAGTAGGGCCGGCGGTGGCGTATCTTCGGGCCAACCGAGGAACTCACCGCGCAGGATCTCCCACTTGTGGCCAATGCCGGGCGTGCGCTTCATCTTGAAGCCCGCGGCGTTGATCAGCCGCCGCACCCAGCCGGTGCTGGTAAAGGTGCTGATGGTCGAGCCGGGTGCCGCCAGGCGCGCCAGTTCGGCGAACAGCTCGGCGGTCCACATGTCGGGGTTCTTGGCCGGGGCGAAACCGTCGAGGAACCACGCGTCGATTTGCGCATCCAGTTGCGGCAATTGCTCCAGCGCATCGCCGATCAACAGCGTCAGGGTCACGCGGCCGTTATCCAGCACCAGGCGCTGGAAGCCTTGATGGATCGCAACGTACTGCGCCAGCAATTGCTCGGCAAACGCTTGCAGTTCGGGCCAGAGGGCGAGGGCGCGCTGCAGGTCTGCGTGGCTCAGCGGGTATTTCTCCACGCTGACAAAATGCAGGCGTGCCCCGGCCACCGCGTGTTGCTCGAACAGTTGCCAGGCGCAGAGGAAATTCAGCCCTGTACCAAACCCGGTCTCACCAATCACCAACCGCCCATTCACCGGCAAGGCAGCGAAGCGTTCCTGCAAGCGGTTCTGCTCAAGGAACACATAGCGGGTTTCTTCAAGGCCCGACTTGTCGGAAAAGTACACATCGTCGAAGACCCGCGAGTGCGGTCGACCTTGTTCGTCCCAGTCGAGCTGGGCGTGGGTGATGGGGGTCATGGGCGGCTCATAAAAAACGCAGGCAAAGGCAAGGCGGCCATTCTAGCCGATCACGGGGCAGAGGGCTGATCGCGGGTGGTAACCCTATAGATCTTGCATGGAAAAACCTGCTGTGCGCACCCTCCAAGCCATCAACAATCAGCGTTAATCCTGGGCAGATTGCTGCGGTATCGTCAGTCCTTGATTTATAGGCAGTAAAGGATATTGCTGATGCGGCACCAGGATGATTTGAACAACAAGCTGAGCCAGTTGACCCAGAGCCAGTTGCAAGCGGCCTTGCTGGAAATGACCGGTGATCTGGACAAAGCCCAGGTGCTGCAAAAGCAGCTGCCGGGCTGGATGGTCAATGCGCCGGCGGGCGTGCTGGATGCATTGACGAAAGATGCCATACAGGTTGCCGATGCCCAGGCAGCTGTCGCCGAGCGATTGAAGCCATTGCAGGCGCTGGATGAGTTTTGCAGCGAGCGGCTCAAGCAATACTGCACCACACGATGGCAACGGGTTGTGGACCCCCAAAAAGATTTGTTTATTCGTGCGATCAACGAGTACGAGAAAGAAGTCTTGCCATTGAAGTATGTGAAGACGGTGCGGCTGGTGCAGGACAGCCTGCTGCATGTGGCGATGCAGAACTTTTCAGAGGATGAAGCCCGAGCGCAGCACTTTCCCGTCGGGTCGCTGTTGCGGTCGGGGTCCGCCGCTCGTGAGGTCATTGGCATTACACCCCTCGAGTTTGCCCAGGGGTGTCGTGCCCTGGACCTTGGCCGTTTGTATCAGCAGCACATCAGTGACGTGTTCAAGCTGGACACTGACCCGGCCAGTGATGAGCCCTACCTCAATGTGGTGGCGACCGATATTGGCCGAATGAAAGTTCTGGATGTAAAAGTCGACGCCCACATTGCCTTTATGCGCGGCGATATTGCCCAAGGCACCTACGAGATGCTGTGTGCATTGCTGGAGCGCAAACTGGCCCCCTCCGAAGTTCAGGCCGCAGGGCTGCTGTTTCAGGGCCGCCCGGTGATTTGGCAAGGGCTCAATACACAGGGTGCTTGCCTGTGGAGCATCCTGGTGTTCTCTGCTCGGCCGATTGCGCAATACCCGCAAGAGCCTTGTGTGGTGTATATGCCCAATGAGCCGGAGCGGCCATTCTTTGAATACGCCTCGCTCGATGACTTTCAGGTCTACCTCAAGCGCAAGCTCAAGGTTGCTGCGTATCGTGTCTTTTTTACCCGATACCTGAGCCAGGCCGACCGAGTCGGATTTTTTAGCCGCTTCGATCAAGCCCAGACCCTGGGGGCACTGGACGCCAACCCCATTACGGTCAACCTGGCGCGACACTTTTTCGACACTTACGCCGCAAAGCTGCAAGCCGATGCGCGGGCCTTGGCGGTGCCGGTGGCCGACGTTGATGAGACGCTCCGTGAGCAGCGCTTGCAGACGTATCTGGACGCCGGTTTGACGATGCTCAACCTCGCAGGGTTTGTCGTCCCGGAGCTGGGGTTATTGATGACCGCCGTCGCGGTGGGCCAGATGCTCGGCGAACTCTATGAGGGCATCGAAGACTGGCGCCGTGGCGATAAGGAAGAGGCGTTCCAGCAGTTGGCAGTGATAGCGCAAAACATCACATCGATGGTGTTGTTCGCAGCAGGGAGCAAGGTTGTCGGTTCGGCAATGCAGCGTACCGGCCTTAATCTGAATGGTTTTTTTCGTAAATTCGAGGTGATAAACCCCGCTGCCGGCAGCCAGCGGTTGTGGCGTCCGGATATCACGCAATACGTCCATGATCAGCGCCTTGGCGACGACGAGGCTGGCGATGCGTCGGGAGTCTACAAAGTCGAGGGGCATTCGTATGTCAAGGTCAATGACCGCATCCACCGGGTTGCGTACGACGCGAAGCTGGATCAATGGCGGGCCAGCCACTCGGTGCGGCAGACGGCTTATCGCCCGCAATTGCTGCATAACGGTGAAGGTAGCTGGCGTTTTGCGTTCGAGAGGCCCGACGAGTGGGAGAGCCCGGAGTATCTCTTTTCACGCTTGAAACCGACCGGGCCCGGTTCCTCGCTCCCGGCGAGGAAACTTCTGCAGATCAAGGCCATCCTGGATAAACCCGATGATTGGGGCGTCTATCAGGCCCAGGAATGCTTGCCTTTTCCCGCACGCTTTCGCGATCTGTACGAACGTTTCAGGCTCGATCAGTCCATTCGCGATTTGAGCTGGCAGTTGGAAAGCGGTGCATCGCCCAATGTTGAAAACTCGACCTTGCAGATGCACGCCTTGCCCCTGTTACAGGGGTGGCCCGCGGGGCGCTATTTTGAAGTGCTGGATGCACAGGGCAGTGTCAAAGCTCGTTACCCCGCCAGCGGACCCTACAACAATGCAGGCCTGCGATTGACGCTCACCGAGCCGATGCTCAGTACGGGAAAAGTGTTTGATGTGCTGTTGTCCGGGCTGGATGAGGCACAAAAGACTGGCCTGCTGGGGGAGGGTGTAGCAGTCGATCAGGAGCACAGCGTGCTGGCGCGTCAGTTGCTCGCGCATCTGAAGGCTGATCGCAAGCCGCTGTTTGAGCAGTTGTATCAGGCCTATGACGGGCCCGTACCGTCGGAATGGGCGTTGCTCAGGCGCACCTACCCGCAATTGCCCTGCACGCTGATGCGCGAATTGATGGCCGAAACAACCACCGTGCAGCGTGAGTCCCTGCGCGATAACCAACGGATTCCCATGGTGTTGGCCGAGTCAGTGCAACGTGCGCTTGAGGCGCAACGCCTGGACCGTGCCTTGATGGGGTTTGAGCAGCCAGAGTTGGCCAGCCTGGATACCGCGCTCATCGCGGTTCGGACAATGCCGCGCGTGGCGGGCTGGGGCGCAGAGCTGCGGCTGGAGTTGCGCCAGGACTCGCCACAGGGCGACTTGTTGGCCTTGGGCGCGCTTAAAGACGCTGGCGTGCGGCGGGTAGTGGTCAGGTCGAACGCAGGGTTTGAAGCGTTCAGCGACAATGGCCGCAGTCTCGGTGGGCCTTATGCCGGGCCGGATGGCCTGTTCGAGGCGATCGATGCAGCGCTGATGGAGAGCCAGCGCGTGGCAATGGGGTTGCCTCTGAAAGACGCCAGTAACGTCTGGCGATTGCGCTACATGAGTTCCTCGCAGGCCAAAGGCGAGCGGGAGCTGGCAGCCGAGGCTTTTTCCAGCCAAGTCAGCGAGCCCGCGCTGGAGGCGGCCCCCTGTGAGATGGCCGATTTACCGACCGGGCCGTTGGTTCATCCGCGTGCGCTGGTGCGTAAGGTCAAGCGTTTGTACCCGTTGTTCAGTGACGCTCAAGTGTCTTCGCTGCTGATGACGTTGGGGGCTGACCACCTGGCCAGGGCCAAGGCAGTAAAGCGTTTGAAGGCAGAGCTCGGCCATTTGCGAGCGCTGCTCAAGCACTGGAAGGCCGATATCAAGGGCATGGAAACGCAGCCGGGCCTGAGTGATATTCGTTATAGCCGCGAGCAAGTGGCAGCGCGCATTGAAGCGTGTTGGCGGCGTCAAAGCTTTGCGCTGAATGAGTACCAGGCGTCCGTTGCCAGCTTGAACCTGGACGGCATGCGCGTTGGATCATTGCCGGTATTGCCCGCCGACATTCGATTCGACCATGTTCGGCAGTTATCACTCAGGAACATGCGATTGGACGATGACGTCGCTTATTTTCTGAAGTGCTTTAAAGGTGTGCAGCACCTGAAACTGGATCGTAACCGCCTGACCCGTTTGCCGGAAGTCATCTCGCGGATGCTCGATCTGGAACGTTTGTCGATGCCCCGCAATCGTCTTGCGCTCACCGAATACACCCGGCTCAAACTGGCAGACCTGAATACGTTGCGCCTGCTGGACCTGAGCTACAACCCGCTGGATAAACTGGTGGATGTCAGCCGCATGCGTGACTTGCATACCCTGTTGCTGCAGGACACCAAAATCGTCGATTTACCTGCTGGGCTTGCGCGCCTGGCCCACCTGGAGCAAGTGGACCTGCGTAATAACTTGATAACTATATTGCCGGAGTGGTTGTTTACGGTGCCGCGTAGTTTCAGCCAGTCGATTGACCTGGGCGGTAACCCGCTCTCCAGCACGGCGGTAACGGCGCTTACGCGTTACCGCGATGAAGTGGGTATTGGCATGGGCTATGTAGAGGACGATCGGCCACGCATGACCGAGCTGAAGGCCAGGGCATTGTGGTTGCCGGACGCGGTGGCGGCCCGAGAGGCCCACAAGTCTACCGTTTGGGCTAACCTTCGGGATGACCCGGAATCGACGCCGTTGTTTCACTTGCTGGCTGAACTGTCCGGTACCGCCGACAGTCATCATGTGCGCGAGGATATGACCCAGCGGGTCTGGGATGTGTTGCAGTCAACCCACGATAGTGTCGATCTGCGCGAGCAGGTTTTCCAACTGGCAGCACATCCGGCAAATTGCGCAGATGATGCCGCGCAGATTTTCAGTCAGATGGAGGTTTTGAAGGAGGTCGAAAAGGCCACGCAGCAAGCTGCTCGTGTACAGGGCAACTCCGGGGCGTTACTGAACTTGGGCCGAGGTTTGTTTCGCCTCAGTGAGCTGGAGAAAATTGCGGCCACCTACGCAATCGAAAACGCGTCCGTGGACCCGCTGGAAGTCAGCCTCGCATTCCGGGTCGGGTTGGCCAGGATCCTGCAGTTGCCGGGGCAGCCCAAGCACATCCAATATGGAGAATTTGCCAATGTGACCCGCGACAGTCTGGAGGTGGCGCAATCTCAAGTGCGCACGGCAGAGCTGTCCCCCACTTTCTTGCGTTTTATTTCACAGTTAGCGTTCTGGAAAACCCACCTTAAACAGCAATTTTCCGCTGAGTTCCAGTCGGCAACCGGGCCCTTTGATACGCAGCAGCAAGCACTTTTTGAGAACAGCCAGAACCTCACCGACGCAGAGTACCTCAAGCAAATGGAGGCCCTGCGTTTGCCGCGCCGGCAGGCAATTATCGAAGTGGTAGAGCGCCTCACCCAGCAGATGTTGAGACAGCAGGAGTTGGGCATTTGCCATGTTCCCGGGGACTAGGCATTTGGGCCGGTGATTGATCCACGGCAAGCGTGTTGGAATTCCTTGACTGTCGAGGTGCCCAATCCGCTAGTCTTGAGCCATCTTGAAACGGAGCTGCCCATGTTCGAATCCGCCGAAATCGGTCACGCCATCGACAAAGACACCTATGACGCCGAAGTGCCGGCCCTGCGTGAAGCCTTGCTGGAAGTGCAGTACGAGCTGCAACAGCAGAAACGCTTCCCGGTGATCATCCTGATCAACGGCGTCGAGGGCGCGGGCAAGGGCGAAACCGTCAAGCTGCTCAATGAGTGGATGGACCCGCGCCTGATCGAGGTGCGCACCTTCGACCAGCAGACCGACGAAGAACTCGCGCGCCCACCGGCATGGCGCTATTGGCGTCAGCTACCGGCCAAGGGCCGCATGGGCATCTTTTTCGGCAACTGGTACAGCCAGATGCTGCAAAGCCGTGTGCATGGTCAGATCAAGGACGCGCGCCTGGACCAGGCCATCGCCGGTGCCGAGCGCCTGGAAAAGATGCTCTGCGATGAAGGCGCGCTGATCTTCAAGTTCTGGTTCCACCTGTCCAAAAAGCAGATGAAGGCGCGGCTCAAGGCGCTGGCCGACGACCCGCTGCACAGCTGGCGCATCAGCCCGCTGGACTGGCAGCAGTCCGAGACCTACGACAAGTTTGTGCATTTTGGCGAGCGCATCCTGCGCCGTACCAGCCGCGACTACGCGCCGTGGCATGTGATCGAAGGCGTGGATGCGCATTACCGCAGCCTCACGGTGGGCAAGATCCTGCTCGAAAGCCTGCAAAACGCTCTGAAACTGCCCAAAGGCAAGGCCAGCGGCATGAACCCGGCGCCGTTGATCGCCTCGGTGGACAAGAAGAGCCTGCTCGACAGCCTCGACCTGACCCTGCGCCTGGAAAAATACGATTACGAAGAACAGCTGATTACCGAGCAGGCGCGCTTCTCCGGCTTGATGCGCGACAAGCGCATGCGCAAGCACGCATTGATCACCGTGTTTGAAGGCAACGATGCGGCGGGCAAGGGCGGGGCGATCCGCCGCGTGGCCGCGGCGCTGGACCCGCGTCAGTACCATATCGTGCCGATTGCCGCGCCGAGTGAAGACGAGCGTGCCCAGCCGTATCTATGGCGGTTCTGGCAGAAGATTCCGGCACGCGGCATGTTCACCGTGTTCGACCGCTCGTGGTACGGCCGCGTGTTGGTGGAGCGCATCGAAGGCTTCTGCACCCCTGCGGACTGGATGCGTGCCTATGGCGAGATCAACGACTTCGAAGAGCAACTGCGCGATGCGGGCGTGATCGTGGTCAAGTTCTGGCTGGCCATCGACAAAGATACGCAGTTGGAACGCTTCCAGGCCCGCGAAGAAATTCCCTTCAAGCGCTTCAAGATCACCGAAGACGACTGGCGCAACCGCGACAAGTGGGACGACTACCGGGCCGCCGTCGGCGACATGGTCGACCGCACCAGCACCGAAGTGTCGCCCTGGACGCTGGTGGAAGCCAATGACAAGCGCTGGGCGCGGGTAAAAGTGCTGCGCACCATCAACCGCGCGCTGGAAGAGGCGTTCGACAAGACCGACAAGCACGATAAAAAGAAAAAGAAATAACCCTGGCGGCACTTCCTGTGGTGAACGAGGCACCTGTGGCGAGCAGGCTTGCCCTGCGTTGGGCTGCGCAGCAGCCC
>NZ_JAAAFV010000042.1:89604-101212 GCF_019352915.1 Pseudomonas sp. Xaverov 259
TTGTATATGCCAGGTGAATGATCATCGCGGTTGGGCAGGCCCGGCTCTATGCTCGGTCCATCTCCCAACCACAAGATCGAGGTAGCCTATGCGTGAAGTAGTGATCGTCGACAGCGTGCGAACCGGCCTGGCCAAGTCCTTTCGTGGCAAGTTCAACCAGACGCGCCCGGATGACATGGCGGCCCATTGCGTCAACGCGCTGCTGACCCGTAATGGTATCGACCCGGCGACGGTCGAGGATTGCATTGTCGGCGCCGGCTCCAACGAAGGCGCCCAGGGCTACAACATCGGGCGTAACGTGGCGGTGCTCTCGCAATTGGGCACCGGGACGGCGGGCATGACCCTCAACCGGTTCTGTTCCTCGGGCTTGCAGGCAATTGCGATTGCGGCCAACCAGATTGCCTCGGGTTGCAGCGACATCATCGTCGCCGGTGGCGTCGAGTCCATCAGCCTGACCATGAAAAGCGTCAACACCGACAACCTGATCAACCCTTTGCTTAAAGAGCAGGTGCCGGGCATCTACTTCCCCATGGGCCAGACTGCCGAGATCGTCGCGCGCCGCTATAACGTCAGCCGCGAAGACCAGGACCTGTATGCCCTGCAAAGCCAGCAGCGTACCGCCCAGGCCCAGGCCGACGGTTTGTTCGATGATGAAATCGTGCCAATGGCCGTCCAGTACAAGGTCGAAGACAAAAATACCGGCGAGGTGCAGGTGCTCGATGGCGTGGTCGACCGCGACGACTGCAACCGCCCGGACACCACACTGGCCAGCCTCAATGGCCTTAAGCCGGTGTTTGCCGAAGACGGTTCGGTGACAGCGGGCAACTCCTCGCAGTTGTCCGATGGCGCTTCGATGACTCTGGTGATGAGCCTGGAAAAAGCCCTGCAACTGGGGCTCACGCCCAAGGCGTTTTTCCGTGGTTTTACCGTGGCCGGTTGCGAGCCGGACGAAATGGGCATCGGCCCGGTGTTCTCCGTGCCAAAACTGCTCAAGGCCAAGGGCTTGCAGGTGGCGGATATCGACCTGTGGGAGCTTAACGAGGCGTTTGCCTCGCAGTGCCTCTATGCCCGCAATCGCCTGCAAATCGACAATGCCAAATACAACGTCAACGGCGGCTCGATCTCCATTGGCCACCCGTTCGGCATGACCGGGTCGCGGCAGGTCGGGCACCTGGTGCGTGAGCTGCAGCGACGTAACCTGCGCTACGGCATCGTCACCATGTGCGTGGGCGGTGGCATGGGCGCCACCGGGTTGTTTGAGGCAGTGCGTTAGTCAACCGACAGTTCGTGCTCGATCACTACACAGGGGGAGCATGCTCCCCCTGTGTACGTCTGCAGTTTAGTCATAACCCTGTTGCACTTTGCGTTAGTTAATTAGTGGTCATGATCCAATAATGACTGGTACTTTCTAATGCATGTAATCCCGGTCCTACAGATGTCAGTGGTGCTGAATTATTCTCATTAATCTGCATGTAGGCCAATTCCTTCAGTCGATTTTAAGGTTTTGGCAAAAGGCCATACTTTTCCCGCGAGTCGTGATATCTCCAGGCTACTTAGTTAAGGGAAATGGACGGCTTACTTACCAAAGTGTGAGGTGGAGAATTGCCCTGCGTTGAGAGATTTCCTGAATAGCAATACAACTAATTGGAAAAACAGTTCAGGAATCATCGCCTCAACAGCACGGGTTATAACCGCTCGTTTAATCAGCCCTGCACCGACCTGTGGCAGAGCTTCTTTAAAGACACCTGGTAATTAAGTGGGAATCTGTTAATGAAAACCAAAATGAAAGCTGCGCTGTTGTCTATCGGTCTGTTGGCCGGCTCGATCTCTGTTGCGCAGGCAGCAGACGGAACCGTCACGTTTCTGGGGTCGGTGCACTCGGGTGCTTGCTCTATCAAGCCTGACTCTGTGGATCAGACCGTTCGCCTGGGGGCGATTGCCAAACACCAACTGGAGTCGGGCGGCAAGTCTGAAGCCCGTCGTGTGCTGATCGAGCTTGAAGGCTGCGACCTGTCCGGCCTGACCGATAACACCGTGACCACAACCTTTACCGGCGCGCCTTCCAGCGCGGTCCCTGGCGCGATCGGTACGGTCGGCGGAGCAGGCGGCGTGGGCATCATGATGACCCACGGCGGCGACCTGATCGAGCTGGGCACACCCACTACTCCGCAGGTTATCGCCACCGGTAATAACACCCTGGAGTTCGGTGCCTACGTACAAGGCGCCGCCACCGACCCGATCATTCCGGGCGATTTCAGCGCCGTCACCAACTTCACCTTGGCTTATCAGTAAGTTTTGCTCCCCGCCACCCTGTGTGGCGGGGGGACGCTGACGGGAGATCCAGGTGAATACATTCATACGCCTCGCATTCGCCTCTTCATTGACGACATTCATCGGTCCTTGCGTATTTGCCCAGGCGACTTCGCAAGGTGATGGCGTCGTCCTGCTCGGAGGAGAAGTCGTTGACTCAGCCTGTGGGCTGGAACTGAGCAGTATCGATCAGACCATCGAGATGCCACCGGAGCCGGTTGGCCGGCTGCTACGCAACACGCGCGGCGAAGACCATCCCTTCCAGTTGCGCCTGGTCAATTGCACGCTGACTCGCCCGGACCCGTCGCGCCCAGGGGCAACCCTGCCTGACTGGGAGCACATGCGCGTGACGTTTGACGGCGCAACCGACCGGGCCGGGCTTTCCTTCGCGGTGTCGGGTGCCTCGCAGGGGGTTGCGCTGCACATCATTGACGCTGCCGGCGAAGAGAGTATTCCCGGGCAGCGAATGTCACCCACGCCTCTGTCGGAGGGCGATATGACCCTCAACTACAGGTTCTATCTGGTCGGTAATGGACTGCCGCTGGTCGTGGGTGCTCACACCGCGGCAGTGCGGTTCAAGTTGGAATACTTTTGAATAGTGATGGACAGGCGTTCATGTTGAATACAGCGAAGTTCAAAAATACGCTGCGCCCTAGCCTGTTTGGCGGGTTGATGTCTCTGGCAGGAACAGCGTTGGGCGCCGGCGATGTCGAGTTTAATACGGATGTGCTCGACCTGATGGATCGCAGCAATATTGACTTGTCTCAATTTGCGCGCAGCGGGTTTATTTTGCCGGGTACTTACACGATGGTCGTGCAAGTCAATGGCCAGCCTATTCCTGAACAGGCAGTGGCGTTCTACCCGCCGGATAAAGATCCCAAAGGCAGTCAGGCGTGTTTGTCGCGCAGCCTGGTAGAACAGTTGAGCCTGAAAGTCTCCGATGCCGACAAGCTGGCATGGTGGAAGGGCGGCGAGTGTCTGGATATTCAAAGTTTGCCAGGCATGGAAGTCAGCGGTGATTTGGCGACTTCCACGCTGAGTATCAACTTGCCCCAGGCGTACCTGGAGTACAACGCCATTAACTGGGACCCGCCTTCGCGATGGGATGAAGGTGTACCGGGGTTGCTGGTCGACTATAGCCTCACGGCGCAGTCCAACTATCAGCGCGGCGATGGCAACCGCAATAACCTCAGTGGTAACGGCACCGTTGGGGCTAACGCTGGCGCCTGGCGCTTGCGGGCCGACTGGCAGGGGCGCGTCGAGCGTGGCCCGCAGGAAGCGGCCGGGCCGCAAAGGCTTGAGTGGAGCCGCTACTACGCGTACCGCGCCATTCCTGCGCTGAAGGCACGTTTGGTGGTGGGCGAGAACTACCTGTATTCGGACCTGTTTGACAGCTTCCGCTTCACCGGTGCCGCGCTCAACTCGGATGAAAGCCAGTTGCCACCCAACTTGCGTGGCTACGCGCCGGAAGTGGTCGGGGTGGCCAAGACCAACGCCAAGGTCATCATCAGCCAGCAGGGGCGCGTGCTCTATGAAACCCTGGTCGCAGCCGGCCCCTATCGCATCCAGGATCTGCAGGACGCGGTCACGGGCAAGCTGGATGTGCGGGTGGAAGAACAGGATGGTTCGGTGCACAGCTTTCAGATGGACACTGCGGGTGTTCCTTACCTGACGCGCCCAGGGCAGGTTCGCTACAAGCTGGCGACTGGCCGACCGTCCAATCTTCAGAACGGCTCCGATGGCAACGTTTTTGGTACCGGCGAGTTTTCCTGGGGCATCAGCAATGGCTGGTCGTTGTTCGGCGGCGGCATGAGCGATAACAACTATCGGGCGTTATCGGTCGGGGCTGGCCGGGACTTGCTGGCGTTCGGTGCCGTCTCGCTGGATGTGACGCAGTCGCGCGCCGAGGTCTGGCGCGAGACGCTCTCGGGCAAATCCTATCGCCTTCAGTATTCCAAGAACTTTGAAGAGTACGACAGCCAAGTGACCTTCGCCGGTTACCGGTTTTCCGAGAAAAACTTCTTGAGCATGAGCGAATACCTGGACGCCCGGTATTACGGCTTGAACGGCGAACTCGGCGGGCGCGGCGATTATCGCGACCCCAGTGAGGGGTGGAAGCCGATTGGTGGCAGCAAGGCGCTGTATACGGTCACGGTCAACAAGCAGTTTCGCGACCTGGGCGCCACTGTCTACGCCAGCTACAACAAGCAAACCTATTGGGATCGGCCAGACACGCAGCGCTGGAACCTGTCGCTGTCGCGCTACTTCAATGTGGGCACGGTCAAGAACATGAGCCTGTCTCTGAACATGTACCGCACCGAGGACTACAACTACAAAGACAACGGCATGGCCGTTACCGTCAGCTTGCCCCTGGGGCGCACCGGCACATTGTCGATGGACGCCGACCGGACCGCCGGCAAAAACAGCTTTACGACGCGCTACAGCGATCGTCTCGATGAACGCAACAGCTATCAGCTCAGTGCCAGCGATTCGTCCGCCAGTGGTTACTTGAGCCATATAGGCGACCAGGCCGATATCAACGTCAGCGCCAGCACTCAAGAGGGTGGCTACAGCCGCCTTGATGTGTCGGCGCGTGGCGGTGGCACGCTCACGCAATATGGCGCGGCCTTGCACCGTACCACCAGCACCGGCGGCACGCGCCTGATGCTCGATACCGGTGGTGTACCCGACGTGCCGGTGCGCGGTTACGGCTCGCCGACGCGCAGCAATGCCTTCGGCAAAGCGGTTATTTCCGATATCAGCAGCTATCAGCGTACGGCAGCCAGCGTGGATCTGGAGCGCTTGCCGAGCACGGTCGAAGCCACTCAATCGGTCACGCAGTTGACGCTCACCGAAGGGGCGATTGGTTATCGCTCGCTGAGCGTGATTGCCGGTGAAAAAGCCATGGCGATTCTGCGCCTGCCGGATGGCAGTTCGCCGCCCTTTGGCGCCACGGTGAAGAACCTCAAGCAACAGGACACCGGGATTGTGAATGACGGCGGCAATGTCTACCTCAGCGGTATTCGTGCCGGTGAACAGATGGTCGTCAGTTGGGGCGGTGACGAACGCTGCCTGCTCACGCTGCCTGCCACGTTGCCGGCGGATGGGTTGACCGACGCCCTGCAACTGCACTGCCAGGTGGTAGCCACAGACCCACCCTTGGCTGAACCCGCCGTACTGACCGGCAAGCCCACTGATACGGAGAACACATCCTCATGATGCCCAACACACGACTCACCTCCCAGGCCTTGGCTCTGCTGGTCCTGGCCCTGAGCCAGAGCGCCAACGCCGCAGTCGGCCTGGACCGTACCCGCGTGATTTTTGATGGCGGCAAAGACGCCACCAGCGTGAATATCACCAACAACAACACCCAGTTGCCGTATCTGGCCCAGGGCTGGATCGAGGACGAGGCGGGTCAAAAAATCACCTCGCCGTTGATCGTGCTGCCGCCGGTTCAACGCTTGGAGCCTGGCAAACAAAGCCAAGTCAAAGTCCAGGCGCTGCCGGCGGCCAAGTCGCTGCCGCAGGACCGGGAGACGGTCTATTACTTCAACCTGCGGGAAATTCCGCCGCGCAGCGACAAGTCCAACACCCTGCAAATTGCCTTGCAGACCCGCATCAAATTGTTCTACCGGCCGCAAGCCATTACGCCGAGCCAGCAGGACCTCTCCAACCCCTGGCAGCAGAAACTCACCCTGACCCGCCAAGGTGACCAATACCGGGTCAACAACCCGACGCCTTACTACGTGACCCTGGTGGACGCGCGCAGCAGCAAGGAGGGCAAAACCGTGGAGGGCTTTGCGCCCCTGATGATCCCGCCCAAGGAGGGCTTGACCTTGGGCCCCTCTGCCAAGGCACTGGGTACGGCGCCTTACCTGGCCTATGTGAATGACTACGGCGGTCGCCCGCTCCTGGCGTTCACCTGCACGGGTGACACGTGCAACGTGAACGTGCAGGCCTCATCGCCTAATTGAGTAATGCCAGCTGCTGGAGAACATCATGAAGTCGCAACGTGTGAAGGTCTTGGGCGGCCTGTTATGGGTCTTGGCGGCGGGCGTTCACGCCGCCGAGGACGACGAAGATATCGAAGGAATGAGTGGGATGTTGAATGTGCTCGGCTCTATGCATGAATCGCCTTGCAGCCTGGATATGACCTCACTGCATCAGACGGTTGACCTGGACGACGTGTCGACCAGCCAATTGCAACGGCCCGGTGACCAGGCCACGGCCAAGGCATTCCAGTTGCGGTTTACCGATTGCCTGCGCACTGCCGGCCGAGTGCGCAACGAACGCACGGGAAACCTGACATGGAGTGCTTACCAACCGGTGCTGTCGGTAACCTTTGATGCGCCGGCCGATGCCGATGACCCACGGCTGGTCAAAGTGCAAGGCATCACCGGGATGGGCCTGCAATTGACCGACGCCTTGGGCCGCGACGTACAGCTGGGCTCAAGGGGCCAACCGTTGTTTTTGCCCGTAGGCCGCAACACCCAGACCTGGCGTGTTCGACCTACGCGCACCTCGGCGCCGTTGACCAGTGGGGCATTCAAGGCCGTGGTGCAATTCAGGCTCAACTATGAGTAAGGGCAGAGCGATGGCTAAATCATTCGGCCCGTGGGCCATTCTTATCGGTGGCGGCTTGCTGTGGGCGGCCGGCCAAGGTGTGCAGGCTGATACCAGCCTGACCATCCGCGCGGTCATCATCGCGCCGCCGCCTTGCGTGATTAACAGTGGCACAACCCTGGATGTGCCGTTTGGCAACGACCTGCAGACGTCACGGGTAGACGGGGTCAATTACCGTCGGGACGTGCCCTATACCGTCACCTGTGATTCGCCGTTCAGCAACGCCCTGACCCTGGAACTCAAAGGCACCGGCGCCGGGTTTGACAGTCGAGTGCTGTCGACCCGCAAGGCCGACCTTGGGGTCAAGCTGTTCGTGAATGGCGCTGACTGGCCGTTGAATACGGCGGTGAATTTTACCTATCCCAACTTCCCGGCGGTACAGGCGGTGCCCGTCAAACGCGTGGGCAGCAAGCTGACCGGCGGGGCATTTGATGCCGTCGCAACCCTGGTGGTCGATTACCAATGACGAGGAATGCTCAATGACATTTTGGCAGCAACGCCTGTTGCTCACCTTGTGTTCCATCGGCCTTTGCAGTGGTGCGTCGGCCAACTTGACCTTCAGCGGTACGCTGAATGAACCGCCGCCGTGCACGATCGACAGCGGCAACACCATTGAGGTGGATTTTGGCGATGTGGGGGTAAAACGCGTCGACGGTGTGAAGTACCGCCGGGGCGTCGGTTATGCCATCAACTGTGGCACCGACACATTGCCCTGGGAGCTCAAATTGAGCATCAACGGCACAGCCACCTCGTTTGACGGTGCGGCGGTGCAGACCAGCGTGCCGGCGCTGGGCATTCGGGTTTTCCAGAATAACCTGCCATTTCCACTCAATACGCCGCTGGACATCATCCTGTCGTCACCGCCGACATTGGAGGTGGTGCCCGTGCAACAGCCAGGCGCCACATTGACCCCCGCGCGGTTCACGGCCGTGGCCACATTGTTGGCTGAATACCAGTAGGAGCTGAGTCGATGCGAGACCAAATTTTGCATAAGGGCGGGTTGGCGCTGCTGCTCACCTTCGGCCTGATTCCTGTGGGGCAGGGCGCGAACAACCTGGTGTTCAAGGGCAATCTGGTGGAGGAAGCCTGCACCATCCGCCCAGGCGATGAGGCCATCACGCTGGAACTCTGGGATGTCACCAGCAAGCACCTTTATATCAACACGCGAACGGTGGGCAAGCGTTTCCAACTGCACCTGGAAGAGTGTGACACCAGCATTGGCAACACCGTGACCATCACCTTCGGCGGTGCCGAAAATGGCGAACTTCCGGGTTTGCTCGCGCTGGACGGTGGCAGTGGCGCCTCAGGGATTGGCGTCGGTATCGAGACGTTAAGCGATAAGCCATTGCCCTTGAATGCCGTCAGCGATGAACAGGTATTAAGCGATGGCAGCAATGTGATCGAACTCAAGGCTTACGTGAAGGGCGAGCCGACGGCTATCCGCGATCAAACCATTGGGCACGGTGCGTACACGGTGACCTCGACCTTTACGTTGGATTACCCATAGCTGCGCTTCGTCTTCAAGACGAGGGCCGAACGCCATTTGAGCGTTTGGGTAAATAAAAGCAACGAGAGATCAAGATGAAACGACTATTGGGCACCATTGGGCTTTTCGCCCTGCTTGGCGTGACTACAGCCGTGAACGCCGCCGATTGCCGTATCAATGGTGGTGCATGGGTCGGTGGGCAGCCAAATCTGCAGGTACCGGTAACCGTCCGGTTGGGTGCGGACAGTACCCGCATCATCCTTGAAGGGGCGAGGATAGAGTGCCGATTTACCCCCAGTGGTGCCCCAACTTGGCGGGAGGATTACTGGGCAACCGGGGTAAGGGTTGGCGCGCCATGGACACCCGGGCCAAAATTCAACAACCAAGGCACTGGCTTGCGAATAAACGGAACCTACCGCGACACTCCTGTCCCGTTCGGTATTCGCATTGCGACCATGCCCGATAATGGCTCGGCAGTGCCCGTCGATGTAACGCCCTATATTTTGCTACGCAATAACCCAACGAATCCAATCGATGTTCGAGTAGGCGACACGCTCGGAGTGCTACGTCTGGACCAAACCAACAATTATGATTCCGGCGCAGCCAATCTCACACTTACCTACACGGCAGCCAACAACTTCGCCGTCTCCCCATCCACCTGCACGATCAACAATAACAACCCGATCGAGATCAACTTCGGCACCGTGCACCAGCGCGCAATCGGCACCGACCCGCTGACGACATCCATCGTCAGCAATCGCAGGCTCACCTACTCGTGCCCGGACGGCGGCATCACCACGCCGATCACCATTACCTACAAAGGCACCCGCTCGGCGTTCGACGCACGCTTGCTGACGATGAGTAATCCGGATGTGGGTACGGCCATGGTGCATGCCGGTAGTGCCGTACCGGTGAACGGTTCGTTCTTGACCCGTATCACCAACAGTGTGGGCGGCGACGATGTGACGTTTTCGCTGGTGCGCCGCAATGGTTCCTTACCGGCCGCAGGCGCCATAAGCGGCAGCGGTGTGCTGGTGATGGGTGTGCCATAAGGCCCAAGCCCGCCGAAAGCTAACTATACAAACCTCGATACTCCAGACTGTTTCTCGGGCAGCGCCTGGGTAGAAGAATGAAGAGAAATAATATGAAACGACTCTATGGCGCCCTGGCGCTTCTCGCCCTGGCAGCTGTGTCTATGACGGCACACGCCGTCGACTGCCGTGTTAACGGCGGGCCTTGGCAAAATGGCAACCCCAACCTGCAGGTGCCGGTTACGGTCACCTTGGCTGCAGATCGCACGAGGCTCATGCTGGAAGGGGCAAGGCTGGAATGTCGGTTTACCTATAGCGGCGGCCCCGCTTGGCATACGGACTTCTGGACCAGTGGGAGCGCCGCAGGCACGGCCTGGACTCCAGGCCCAAAATTTGCCGGCGAAGGCACCGGTTTGCGCATCAACGGCGTGTTCCGAAATACGCCGGTGCCGTCCGGCATCGGGATCGCGAACATCCCCAACAACGGGGTCTTTTACCCGATCGATGTCACACCCTACATTTTGCTGCGTAACTACCCGTCCAATCCGTTCGATGTTCGCATCGGCGACAACCTGGGTCTGTTGCGCCTTACCAGTTCGAACAACTACGACGGCACCCGGCCGCAGCTCACCGTCACCTACACTGCGGCTAACAACTTTACCGTCTCCCCGTCCACCTGCACGATCAACAATAACAACCCGATCGAGATCAACTTCGGCACCGTGCACCAGCGGGCAATTGGCACCGACCCACTCACATCGACCGTTGTCAGCAATCGCAGGCTCACCTACTCATGCCCGGACGGCGGGATCAACACGCCGATCACGATTACCTACAAAGGCACTCGAACAGGCTTCGACACGCGGCTGCTGATGATGAGTAATCCGGATGTGGGTACGGCCATGGTGCGCGCGGGAACCGCGGTGCCGGTAAACGGTTCATTCCTCACCCGCATCACCAACAGTGTGGGCGGCGACGATGTAACGTTTTCGCTGGTGCGGCGCAATGGCTCCCTGCCGGCCGCAGGTGCCATAAGTGGCAGCGGTGTGCTGGTGATGGGCGTGCCCTGACCCCCAAAATCATCGATACCCAAAGCACCGTGCATCGCCCTAGAATGCCCGCTCCTCCACCTCTGGTTTTTTGGGGCACACATGCACATTTCTTCGGGCCGCTGGGTCTATGGTTTTCTCCTGACCCTGCTGACCGCGCTGCTCTGGGGCATTCTGCCGATCAAGCTCAAACAAGTGTTGCAGGTGATGGACCCGGTCACCGTCACCTGGTTTCGCCTGGTGGTAGCGGGTAGCTGTCTGTTTATCTACCTGGCGCTGACTCGGCGTTTGCCCAGTCGCAAGGTGCTTGGCCCCAAGGGTGGCTGGCTGGTGGCGATGGCCGTGTGCGGGCTGGTGGGCAACTACGTGTTGTACCTGGTCGGCCTGAAAATGCTCAGCCCCGGGACTGCACAACTGGTGGTGCAGATGGGGCCGATCTTTTTGATGATCGCCAGTGTGTTCGTGTTCAAGGAGCGTTTCAGCCTGGGGCAGGGCATGGGGCTGGTGGTGCTGATCCTGGGCTTTGGTCTGTTCTTCAACCAGCGCCTGGCTGAGCTGCTGACCTCCATGGGCACTTACACGGCGGGCGTGTTGACGATCCTGCTGGCTACCACCATCTGGGTGTTCTACGCCCTGGGCCAAAAGCAATTGCTGACCGTGTGGAATTCGTTGCAGGTGATGATGGTGATCTACCTCTCGTGCGCACTGTTGCTCACGCCGTGGGCGCATCCGCTGGAGGCGTTGCAATTGAGTCCGCTGCAAGGCTGGCTGCTGCTCGCGTGCTGCATGAACACGCTGGTGGCCTATGGTGCATTTGCCGAGGCGCTGGCGCATTGGGAGGCGTCGCGAGTGAGCGCAACCTTGGCGCTGACGCCACTGGTGACCTTTGTGGCGGTGGCCTTGGCGGCATGGCTGTGGCCGGACTATGTGCAGGCGGAACAGATCAATGCCGTGGGCTACGTCGGCGCGTTGGTGGTGATGCTCGGTTCAGCGACGGTAGCACTGGCGCCGTCGCTGCTCGCCGGGCTCAAGGCCCGGCGAGTGCGATTGGCGTCTTAATAGCCTTTAAGGACGAAAACGTCCACTGTGGCGAGCAGGCTTGCCCCGGG
>NZ_JAAAFV010000042.1:101390-166340 GCF_019352915.1 Pseudomonas sp. Xaverov 259
CCTGCTCGCCACGGAAACCGCGTTCACCACAGGGTGCTTGTTCGCCAGTTTTCCTAGTGCCCGGCTTCCAACATGTTTTCCGGGCGCACCCACTGATCGAACTCTTCATCAGTCAGGTAGCCCAGGTCCAACGCGGCCTGGCGTAGCGTCAAGCCTTCGGCGTAGGCCTTCTTGGCGATCTGCGCCGACTTGTCGTAGCCGATATGCGGGTTGAGCGCCGTTACCAGCATCAAGCCGCGCTCCAGGTGCTCGGCCATTTGCTCGGCATCCGGCTCAAGGCCTGCGATGCAGTGCTCCTGGAAGTTGTTGCAGCCATCGGCCAACAGGCGGATCGATTCGAGCAGGTTGTGGATGATCACCGGCTTGTAAACGTTCAGTTGCAGGTGACCCTGGCTGGCGGCGATACCGATGGTCACGTCGTTGCCCAGTACCTGGCAGGCCAGCATCGACAGTGCTTCACACTGGGTCGGGTTGACCTTGCCGGGCATGATCGAGCTGCCGGGCTCGTTGGCCGGCAGCTTGACCTCGGCCAGCCCGGCGCGTGGGCCAGAGCCCAACAGGCGCAAGTCGTTGGCGAGCTTCATCAGCGCCACCGCCAGGGTTTTCAGCGCGCCATGCAGGGTTACCAGCGGTTCATGGCCGGAGAGGGCGGCGAACTTGTTGGGGGCGGTGACGAACGGCAAGCCGGACAAGGCTGCCAGCTCCGAAGCAATTGCCTCACCAAAGCCATGCGGCGAATTGAGCCCGGTGCCCACGGCGGTGCCGCCCTGGGCCAGTTCGCACACGGCGGGCAGGGCGCTGCGGATGGCGCGCTCGGCGTAGTCGAGTTGGGCGATAAAGGCTGAGACTTCCTGGCCGAAGGTGATGGGCGTGGCGTCCATCATATGGGTACGGCCGGTTTTCACCAGCTTCATATGGCGTGCGGCCAACTCCGCCAAACCGCCGGAAAGCGTGGCGATCGCCGGTAACAGCCGTTGATGAACCGCCTGCACCGCCGCAATGCTCATGGCCGTAGGGAAGCAATCGTTAGAGCTTTGCGAGCGGTTCACATGATCGTTAGGGTGAACCGGGCTTTTGCCGCCACGGGCCTTGCCCGACAGCTCGTTGGCGCGGCCGGCGATCACTTCATTGGCGTTCATATTGCTTTGGGTGCCGCTGCCGGTCTGCCATACCACCAGTGGAAACTGATCGTCGTGCTGGCCGTCGAGCACCTCGTCGGCGGCCTGTTCGATCAGGCGAGCGATATCGGCGGGCAGGTCGCCGTTGCGGTCATTGACCCGCGCTGCGGCTTTCTTGATCAGGGCCAGGGCGTGCAATACCGCCAGGGGCATGCGTTGCTCGCCGATGGCGAAATTCACCAGTGAGCGTTGGGTCTGCGCACCCCAGTAAGCGTCATCCGGGACGCTGACTTCTCCCAGGCTGTCGGTTTCGATACGGCTCATCGGGCACACTCCTTCAGGTTCGTTTGCGCAGTTTAGGCTGTGGTTGGCGTTGGGGGTTCCCTAAAAGACTTTTCATCGGATTAATCCACCGCGAATGTAGGAGCAAAGAGCGCTGGGGTTGAGACATGGCGTTTTTTAGGCGCAGAATGGTCGCCCTTGGGGTCTTACCTCGCCTGCTAGAAAGGAAACTCGATGACTCGTCTTCGTGCCATCTGTACCGCGGTTGCTCTGGTTTGCGCCAGCGGCCAGGTTTTTGCCGATACCGCCAGCCATAACGCCAGTGCCGAAGCCTTCCTTACCCTGGCCCACGCTGACAAGCTGGGTACCCCGGTGTACATGCAAGTGCAGCAAATGTTCGCCCAGCGTTTCCAACAGACCAAGGCACCTGCCGACAAGCAGTCCGTACTGGACAGCTACCAGGCCAAGGCCAACGCCGCTCTGGACCAGGCCATCGGCTGGCCGAAGCTGAAGCCGGACATGATCAAGCTCTACACTACCAATTTCAGCGAATCCGAACTCAAGGATCTGGTAGCCTTCTACCAGTCGCCGCTGGGTAAGAAAGTCCTGGAAAAAATGCCGCAACTGACCCAGCAATCAGCCGAGATGACCCAGGCCAAGCTGGAAAGCGCTGTGCCGGTAGTGAACAAACTGCTGGAAGACATGACCAACCAGCTGGCGCCAAAAGCCGCCGCACCGGCCAAGAAGAAGTAAGCAGGAATGACCATGCAACAGCGTATCGAAACGGCACTTGCCGCCCTGAGCCCGCAACACTTGAACGTGCTGGATGAAAGCCATATGCACAGCCGTGGGTTGCAGACCCACTTCAAGGCCGTGCTGGTCAGCCAGCAGTTCGAGGGGCTCAACCGCGTCAAGCGCCACCAGACGGTCTACGCCACCCTGGGTGACCTGATGAGCGAATTTCATGCGTTGGCGCTGCATACCTACACGCCCGAAGAATGGGCGAAAATCGACGCAGCCCCGGCCTCGCCGACCTGCGCCGGCGGGCATGACTAATGATCAGGTGTCTCTGACACCCGGCATTTGTTAGAATCCGCAACGCGCCGCTTAGCCGGCGCGTTTTTTTTGCATCCGGTTCACCCCTTACGAGGGTAGCCACCTGGAGAGAACACCCATGACTCAACCCATCGTCGTGGCGGCACTGTATAAGTTCGTCACTCTCGAAGACTACGTCGCCCTGCGCGAGCCACTGCTGCAGGCAATGGTCGACAACGGCATCAAAGGCACCTTGCTGATCGCCGAAGAAGGCATCAACGGCACCGTTTCCGGCAGCCGTGAAGGCATTGATGGCCTGATGGCCTGGCTCAAGAACGACCCACGCATGGACGACATCGACCACAAAGAGTCGTACTGCGACGACCAGCCGTTCTACCGCACCAAGGTCAAACTCAAGAAAGAGATCGTGACCCTGGGCGTCGAAGGCGTCGACCCGAACAAAAAAGTCGGCACCTACGTCGAGCCGCAGGACTGGAACGCACTGATCAATGACCCTGAAGTACTGTTGATCGACACACGTAACGACTACGAAGTGTCGATCGGCACCTTTGAAGGTGCAATCGACCCGAAAACCACCAGTTTTCGCGAATTTCCCGACTACATCAAAGCCAACTTCGACCCGGCCAAGCACAAGAAAGTCGCCATGTTCTGCACCGGCGGCATTCGCTGTGAAAAGGCTTCCAGCTATATGCTCAGCGAAGGTTTCGACGAGGTTTACCACCTTAAAGGCGGGATCCTGAAGTATCTGGAAGAAGTGCCGCAGGCAGAAACCAAATGGCAGGGCGACTGTTTTGTGTTCGACAATCGCGTGACCGTACGCCACGACCTGAGCGAAGGCGACTACGATCAATGTCATGCCTGTCGTACACCGGTCAGCGTAGAAGACCGCGCGTCCGAGCACTATGTGGCTGGCATCAGTTGCCCGCATTGCTGGGATAAGCTGCCGGAGAAGACCCGTCGCAGCGCCATCGACCGGCAAAAGCAGATCGAGCTGGCCAAGGCCCGCAACATGCCGCACCCGATTGGCTTCAACTACAAGCAAACCCCTTCCGAGGCCTGACCCATGCCCGCGCGCCTGCTCTATGTGATGGACCCGATGTGTTCCTGGTGCTGGGGCTTTGCCCCGGTGGCGCAGGCGCTGGTTGAGCAGGCCCAGGCGGCCGGCGTGGACGTGCACCTGGTGGTGGGCGGTTTGCGCACCGGCAGCGGCGCGGCGCTGGAGCCGACCACGCGGCGCTATATCCTTGAGCACTGGCAGGCCGTCACCGACGCCACCGGCCAGCCGTTCAAGCGCGAAGGTGCGTTGCCCGACGGTTTTGTCTATGACACCGAGCCTGCATGCCGCGCCATCGTCACCGCGCGCAGCCTGGCGCCGGATTGTGCCTGGACCCTGCTGGGGCTGATCCAGCGTGCGTTTTATGTCGAAGGCCGCGATGTAACCCTCGCCAGCGTGCTGGTGGAACTGGCCGAGCAGGCCGGAATTCCGCGCATCGAGTTTGCCGGTGCGTTCGACCGCGCCGAGCAACATGCAGCAACGGCGGCCGACTTTACTTGGGTGCAGGACCTGGGCATTGCCGGTTTCCCGACCTTGCTGGCCGAGCGCAATGGCCAGCTGGCGTTGCTGACTAACGGCTATCAGCCGTTGTCCGAGCTGTCGCCTTTGCTCGCCCGATGGCTGGAGCGAGCCACCTGTGCAGGATGAGTCCAAACGCATCGACCGACTGACCTGGGCGGAAATTCGCCGCCTGGCCCTGCGTCACAAGAAATCCCTGTGGATCGCCAATGGCGTTGCCGTACTGGCGACCCTGTGCAGCGTGCCTATCCCTTTGCTGTTGCCGTTGCTGGTGGACGAAGTGCTGCTGGGCCACGGTGATGCCGCGCTCAAGGTGATGAACCACGCGTTGCCACTGGGGTGGCAGAAGGCCGTCGGTTATATCGGCCTGATGCTGTTGGTGACCTTGTGCCTGCGTTGCGGCGCGCTGGTGTTCAACGTGGTGCAGGCGCGGCTGTTTGCGCGGCTGGCCAAGGATATTGTGTACCGTATCCGCGTGCGCCTGATCGAACGGCTCAAGCGGATCTCCCTGGGCGAATACGAAAGCCTGGGCAGTGGCACGGTGACCACGCATCTGGTCACCGACCTGGACACGCTGGACAAGTTTGTCGGCGAAACCCTCAGCCGCTTCCTGGTAGCGATGCTCACGCTGGTCGGCACTTCGGCGATCCTGGTGTGGATGCATTGGCAACTGGCGTTGTTGATCCTGCTGTTCAACCCCTTGGTGATCTACGCCACGGTGCAGTTGGGCAAGCGCGTCAAACACCTGAAGAAGCTGGAGAACGACAGCACCTCGCGCTTCACCCAGGCGCTGACCGAAACCCTGGACGCCATCCAGGAAGTGCGCGCCGGCAACCGCCAGGGCGTTTTCCTCGGGCGCCTGGGCCAGCGCGCCCAGGAAGTGCGTGACTACGCGATCCACTCGCAATGGAAAACCGACGCCTCCAGCCGAGCCAGCGGCTTGTTGTTCCAGTTCGGCATCGACATCTTCCGCGCGGCAGCGATGCTCACCGTGTTGTTTTCCGACCTGTCCATCGGCCAGATGCTCGCGGTGTTCAGTTACCTGTGGTTCATGATCGGTCCGGTGGAACAACTGCTGAACCTGCAATACGCCTACTACGCGGCAGGGGGTGCGCTCACGCGTATCAACGAGCTGCTGGCACGCGCCGACGAGCCGCAATATGCCGGCGGCGAAGACCCGTTCACCGGGCGTGAAACCGTCGGTATCGAGGTGCGTGGCCTTAACTTCGGATATGGCGAAGAGTTGGTGCTCGACCAACTGAACCTGGCCATCGCACCGGGCGAGAAAGTCGCGATCGTGGGCGCCAGCGGCGGCGGCAAAAGCACCTTAGTGCAACTGCTGCTCGGGCTCTATACGCCACAGGCCGGCAGTATTCGTTTTGGTGGTGCCACCCAGCAGGAAATCGGCCTGGCGACCATTCGCGAGAACGTCGCGGTGGTGCTGCAACACCCGGCGCTGTTCAACGACACCGTGCGCGCCAACCTGACCATGGGCCGCGCTCGCAGTGACCAAGCCTGCTGGCAGGCACTGGAAATCGCTCAGTTGGATGCTACCGTCAAGGCACTGCCGTTGGGCCTGGACAGTGTGGTGGGGCGTTCGGGTGTGCGTTTTTCCGGCGGGCAGCGCCAACGCCTGGCCATCGCGCGCATGGTGCTGGCCGAGCCGAAAGTGGTGATACTGGACGAGGCCACCTCGGCCCTGGACGCCGCTACCGAGTACAACCTGCACCAGGCGCTGGCGCGGTTTCTCAGTGGGCGTACTACACTGATCATCGCCCACAGGCTATCTGCAGTGAAACAGGCAGACCGGGTACTGGTATTTGATGGTGGGCATATCGCCGAAGATGGCGACCATCAGCAGTTGATCGCCGATGGAGGGTTGTACGCCAAGCTCTACGGACACCTGCAACAAGTGCGTTGATTTAGCTGAGCTATCGAGAGCGGATTTTCGCGTGCGTATCAAGCAGTGCATGTGCAAGGGACCTCATGAAGCAAAAGCGTACTCTCGGAGTGACGTTAAGCAGGCCGCGCTTGCTGGGCATTGTCTGGCCTTTTATCGCCGTCGTGCTGTTCCAGGCATTGCTGGGCTGCGTCAGCCTTTACGTGCTGTCGGCGGTGCGCGGCTACGTGGCAGGCGAGAGCTTGTGGTCCAAGGGCCAGAAAGATGCCATCTACTACCTGACCCTTTACGCCGATAACCGCGACGAAGCGACGTTTCTCAAGTACCAGCAAGCTATCGCCGTGCCCCAGGGCGGCCATGAGTTGCGGGTGGCGCTGGACCATCCCACGCCTGACCTTGCGGCCGCGCGCCTGGGCATTCTCAAGGGCGGCAACCACCCCGATGACGTGTCCAGCCTGATCTGGCTGTACCTCAACTTTCGTCATTTCAGCTACCTGGAAAAAGCCATCGAGTTGTGGACCGTGGGCGATGGTTACCTGGTGCAACTCGATGACCTCGCCCAGGCGATGCACCGCGCGATCCGCAGCAATCAGGTCAGCCCTGGCGACATTGCTGACTGGAAGAAGCGCATTATCGCCGTCAACGACGGCGTGACGCCGGCCGCCAAGGCCTTCAGTGATGCCTTGGGCGAAGGTTCGCGGATGATCCTGCGCCTGTTGCTGATCACCAACCTGGCCACTGCGCTGGGCTTGATCGTGCTGGCGCTGATGCGTACCCACAAGCTGCTGACCCAGCGCCACGCCTTCGCCACCGCGTTGCAAGCCGAGAAGGAGCGGGCGCAGATCACCCTGGAGTCGATTGGTGACGGCGTGATCACCACGGATGTCGACGGCGCCATTGCCTACATGAACCCGGCCGCCGAGGCGCTGACCCATTGGAAGACAGCCCAGGCCCAGGGGTTGCCGCTGGCGGCGTTATTCAACCTGCTGGATGAGAATGCCGAGCCCGATGGCTTCGCCCTGATCGAGCACATCATCAAGGGCGAACTCAGTGGCGGCAGCGAGCATTCCAAGCTGATCCAGCGCGTGGACGGCAGCACAGTGTCAGTCACGCTGGTAGGCGCGCCGATCCGCAGCGCCGGCAAGGTCAGTGGCGCGGTGCTGGTGCTGCACGACATGACCCAGGAGCGCCAGTACATCGCCAACCTGTCGTGGCAGGCGACCCACGATGCCTTGACGGGCCTGGCCAACCGCCGCGAATTCGAGTTCCGGCTGGAGCAGGTGCTGCAACAGGTAGCGCGCCAGCAGAGCGGGCGGCATGCCTTGATGTTCCTCGATCTCGACCAGTTCAAGCTGGTCAACGACACCTGCGGGCATGCGGCGGGCGATGAATTGCTGCGGCATATCTGCGCGTTGCTGCAATCGGACCTGCGCGAAGGCGACACCCTGGCGCGCCTGGGCGGCGATGAGTTCGGCATCCTGTTGGAGAACTGCCCGGCAGCGGTGGCGGAAAAGATCGCCGAAAGCCTGCGCCATACCGTGCAAAGCCTGCACTTTGTGTGGAAGGGTCGGCCGTTCATGACCACCGTGAGCATTGGCCTGGTGCATATCTCGCAATCGCCGACCACCCTGGAAACCTCGCTGCGCGCCGCCGATATGGCCTGTTATATGGCCAAGGAAAAGGGCCGTAACCGGGTGCAGGTCTACCATGCCGATGACTCGGAGTTGTCCCTGCGCTTTGGCGAAATGGCCTGGGTACAGCGCCTGCACATGGCCCTGGAGGAAGATCGTTTTTGCCTCTACTCCCAGGAAATCTCACCACTGGGCCACACCGATGGCGGCAATGGCCACATTGAGATCCTTCTGCGCCTGCACGACGAGGCAGGCCGGATTATCTTGCCGGACAGTTTTATTCCGGCTGCCGAACGTTACGGTCTGATGACTTCGCTGGATCGTTGGGTGGTGGAAAACGTATTTAAGATTATTGCCGGTTGTATGCGAGAGCGTGCGGGCCGTCCTATGGCTATGTGTGCGATTAATCTGTCAGGCATAACTATCGGAGATGATGATTTTCTCGGATTTTTACGTGAGAAATTCGAGGCTTACAGCATTCCGCCGGAAATGATTTGTTTTGAAATAACAGAGACCAGTGCTATTGCCAATTTGGGCAGTGCAATCCGTTTTATTAATGAACTCAAGGCCTTAGGTTGCCATTTTTCACTCGATGACTTTTGTGCCGGAATGTCCTCGTTCGCCTATCTTAAACATTTGCCTGTAGACTTCCTGAAGATCGACGGGAGTTTCGTAAAGGATATGCTGGACGACCCGATTAACCGTGCCATGGTCGAAGTGATCAATCACATCGGCCATGTCATGGGTAAGCGCACAATTGCCGAATTTGTTGAAACACCGCTGATCGAACAGGCTTTACTTGAGATCGGTGTGGATTATGCTCAGGGATACCTGATCGAACGTCCGCAATTGTTTACCTTTGATAGTCTGCAGTGCCGACCCGTGCGGCCGCAGCCACTGTTGTTCAAGGCGCCCGGCACATTCCGCTGAAGCATCCGACGGTCTGTACAATCACATTAGAAAAGGAGCCCTACAGTGATCGACACCTTCAACCGAACCGGCCCGCTTATGGAAGCCTCGAGTTACCCAGCCTGGGCGCAACAATTGATCCTGGACTGTAGCGAGAGCAAGCGCCGCGTTGTCGAACACGAACTGTACCAGCGCATGCGTGACAACACGCTCAGCGCCAAGACCATGCGCCACTACCTTATCGGTGGCTGGCCAGTGGTTGAACAGTTTGCCTTGTACATGGCACAGAACCTCACCAAGACCAAGTTTGCCCGTCATCCTGGGGAGGATATGGCGCGCCGGTGGCTGATGCGCAATATTCGCGTGGAACTCAACCACGCCGACTATTGGGTGCACTGGGCGCGTGCCCACGGGGTAAGCCTGGAAGAGTTGCAAGCGCAGAACGTACCACCGGAGTTGCACGCACTGAGTCACTGGTGCTGGCACACCAGCTCGGCCGATTCGTTGATCGTGGCGATTGCCGCGACCAACTACGCGATCGAGGGGGCGACCGGGGAGTGGTCCGCCGTGGTGTGTTCTACGGGTGTGTATGCGGCCGCCTTCCCTGAAGAAGACCGCAAGCGCGCCATGAAATGGTTGAAGATGCACGCGCAATACGACGATGCCCACCCTTGGGAAGCGCTCGAAATCATCTGCACGCTGGCCGGGATGAACCCGAGCAAAGCCTTGCAGGTAGAACTGCGCCAGGCGGTGTGCAAGAGCTACGACTACATGTACCTGTTTTTGGAAAGTTGCATGCGGTTGGAGAACGAAAAAGCAAAGGCGCCAGCAGCCGTTCGCGAACGTCAGGTTCGCGTCGCCAGCGAGGCGTGATGTAAGCGTGATGGCGGGGTTTTACCCCGCCATTGCCAAGCGGTTGCGACCTTCGCGCTTGGCCACGTACAGAGCGTTATCGGCCCGCCGCAACAAGCTTTCGGCCGACTCGGCAGCCAACAGGGTCGAGCAGCCCAGGCTCACCGTCAGTTCAATCCGCTTACCGTCCGCCCAATAGTCCTGAGCCTCTGCCGCCCGACGCAGGCGTTCGCCGACCATGCCTGCCGCGTCCCGGCCGGTGTTCGACAGCAGGATCAAAAACTCTTCCCCGCCAAACCGAAACACCATGTCCACATTGCGCAACTGGCTTTTGATCGAGTCAGCGACTGCGCGCAATACGATGTCGCCCGCCGCATGGCCGTGGGTGTCGTTGATTTTCTTGAAGTGGTCAATGTCCAGCATCAACAAGGACAGCGGGCTCAGGTGCCGCCGGGCCATGTCGATTTCCCGCTGCAGCGTCTGGTCCATCGCAATGCGGTTGCCGGTTTCTGTCAGCGGGTCACGCAGGGCGCTGCGGGTGGCCGCGCGGTAGAGCAGGGCGTTGCGCATCGGGTACAGCAAGGTCGACAGCAAGGACTCAAGCTGCGCCAGCTCATCGTCCAGCAAGCGCTGGTTACGCCGGAATATCAACTCGCCCAGATGCTCGCCTTCATGGCTCAAGGTGTAGCTCACCGAGTGATGCCCACGATGGCCGAACTCCAGGCGTAAATCGCTGGCCTCATGGCGATATTGCAGCGCGTCCAACGGCACCAGGCGCTGAACTTCGCGAAAGAACAGCGCGAGGATGCGCTCCGGCTCAAGGCTGGTCTGCAATTGCTGGTTCAGTTGCTGGCGAAGTTGCGCAAGTGTGGTGGGACGACGTGGAAGCAGGGAAGGCTGACCAAACCCCAGGCGTTGCAATTTGGCACTGTCGAAGTCAATTGCGTTGGTCTGGGTCGGTGATTTCATAAGCTGACGGCCTCTAAGCACTTAACTGTCTTACAGGCTGCACGAGAGCGGCAAATGCCAAGCGTCTTACTGTTCCTTCAGTTCCGTAAAACATTGGAAACAGTTTAAACCGCTTTGCCATGGGTTATAACCCCTGGGCCCTGCCACACGTCTTGTCATCGCTTAACCTGCTTGAAAGGGGTTAGAGCGAGATTCATGCCACTTTGTTTAACTTTTAAAAATGCCTTATAAATCAACGACTGTTTTAAAAATACTAAAACAGTCGCTGTGCAGTGACGTCAGTTATTTGGCTGTTTGAACCAAGGTGCTGTGATCGATCTGGTCAATCGAGGTGACGCCGGTCAAGGTCATGGCCACGCGCATCTCCGTGGCGAAGATATCCAGCAGGTTTTCCACCCCGGACTGGCCGGCGGCGGCCAGCGCGTAGACAGTCGAGCGACCCAGCAAGCAACCCTTTGCGCCCAGGGCGAGCATGCGCACCACGTCAAGCCCGGAGCGAATGCCGGAGTCCACCAGCACGGTCAGGTCATCGCCCACGGCCTCGGCAATCGGTGGCAAGGCTTTGGCGGTCGACAGTACGCCATCCAGTTGGCGCCCGCCGTGGTTGGAGGCCACGATGCCATCGGCACCGAAACTCACCGCGTCCTTGGCGTCCTGGGGGTCGAGGATGCCCTTGATGATCATCGGGCCTTTCCAGAACTCACGGATCCACTCCAGGTCTTTCCAGCTGATCGATGGGTCGAAATTGTTCGCCAACCAACCAATGTAGTCTTCCAGATGGGTGGGCTTGCCGAGGTACTTGGAGATATTGCCCAGGTCGTGTGGGCGGCCCATCAAGCCCACATCAAAGGCCCATTGCGGCTTGCACACGGCCTGCAGCATCCGGCGCTGCGCCGCGTACGGCCCGGACATGCCCGAATGCGCATCACGGTAACGCGCGCCGGGTGTCGGCATATCGACGGTGAACACCAGCGTGGTCACTCCCGCCGCCTGGGCGCGCTCCAGCGCATTGCGCATAAAGCCGCGGTCCTTGAGCACGTAGAGCTGGAACCAGATCGACTGCGGGCTTTGCGACGCCACCTCTTCAATCGGACACACCGACACCGTCGACAGGCAAAACGGAATGCCCTTGTTGGCCGCCGCCTTGGCCGCCTGCACTTCACCACGTCGTGCGTACATGCCAGTCAGGCCCACAGGGCTGAGGATCACCGGCATGGCCAGCTCCTGGCCGAACAGCGTGGTCTTGAGGCTCAGGTTGTCGACATTGCGCAGGATGCGCTGGCGCAGGCTGATCTCGGCCAGGTCCGAACTGTTGGCGCGCAGGGTGTGCTCGGCGTAGGCGCCGCCGTCGATGTAATCGAACAGAAAGCGCGGCAGCTTGCGTTTGGCGGCTGCACGGTAGTCGGAGGCGGACGAGATGATCATGAACGGGTTCTCCACAGAGCTGGGTCGCACCACCATAAGCAAAAAGCTGGCATGATAAAAACAACTTTTATTACTAAGACCCAGTCGTTATAGGAATACCGATGAACCTGAGAACCGTGCGGGCCTTTGTCGAAGTAGTGCGCCAGGGCGGTTTCTCCCAGGCCGCTGAGGTGGTGGCCCTGACCCAATCCACCGTGAGCAAGGCGGTCAAGACCCTCGAAGACGAACTCGGCACGCCGCTGCTCAATCGCCTGGGGCACCGTAACGAGCTGACAGCCGCCGGTGAAATCGCCTACCGCCGCGCTCTGGTGTTGCTCGCCGAGCACAACAACCTGGTGGCCGAGATCAACGACCTGCGCGGCCTCAAGCGCGGCGTGCTGCGCATCGGCCTGCCGCCGGTGGGCTGCGGCGTGCTGTTTGCCGCGATGTTCGCGGCATACCGCAGCCGCTACCCGGAGATCGAGATCGAACTCACCGAATACGGCAGCAAAAAACTGCGCGAATGCCTGGAAGCAGGGGAGGTCGACCTCGCCGCGCTGCTGTTGCCGGTGGACGAAGTCTTCGACTACCAGCCGGTGCGCAATGAACCGCTGATGGCGGTATTGCCCATCAGCCACCCACTGGCCAAGCGCAAACGCATCGACTTCACCGACCTGGCCGATTCACCGTTCATTTTGTTCGAAGCCGGCTTTGCCCTGAACGCCAAGATCCTCGCTGCCTGTGAACGCAAAGGCGTCACGCCCCGCGTGACCGCGCGCAGCGGGCAAATCGATTTTATCGTTGACCTGGTGGCGGCCGGGCTGGGCGTCGCCTTCCTGCCGCGCATGCTCGCGCTCAAACATCAACACGCGGGCATCGCCTTGATTGCGTTGGACGAACCCCACACCGACTGGCACATCGCCCTGGCCTGGCGGGCCAGCGCACACCTGCCGCCGGCGGCGCGTGCGTGGCTGGATCTGGCCAAGGAAATGGCCAGCCCGGGCTAGCGGGTTGCGGCCGCTATTTGTAGGAATTCGTCAAAATGCACCTCTGTGCTTGACTTCTTCTTTTTAATCAGTAACATACGGCGCATTCCGCGATAGCTCAGTTGGTAGAGCAAATGACTGTTAATCATTGGGTCCCTGGTTCGAGTCCAGGTCGTGGAGCCAGATAGAGAAAAAGCCTGCAGAGATGCGGGCTTTTTTTTGCCTTGGATTTGGCTCTGCTTAGGTGTGCAGGCCGATAAACTGCATCGTCGTTCTTGTTCCATATGTTATCGCGCTACGCATTTAAAGCGCAGCACAAATTGGCTGGGTGATCTCTAATGCCTTCAAGTCTTATCTATTGTTGGTCTATTCGAATGATCTGTTCAAATAACGGAGTAAATAGTTACTTTATGTTGCGGGTGGCCGATTTAGCTTAATAGGCTTGATGTGTTTTGCACAATAACCACATTTGTTCAGCTGAAATTTAGATTGAGTTGAGCATTAAGATCTTGGCTGCCCCTACACGTGTAGGGGGGCAAAGAGCACACAGCATTTGTTAGTATTTGATTTCTATTTTAGTTTTGATGGGTCATAAATTTTTGGTTACAAGCTGCACGTTAAGCCGCTAGTGGTTTAGATATTCGGAGTGATGGTACCCTTATTTTGCCATTTGATACTGATCGCGGTCTTCTTTCAGCATTGGACACGCTTCGATGATGTTGGGGGGGGGCACTGGGTTTTTCTTGTTTAGTATGCTTTGATGGTTAACGGTTTTTTGAAGTGGGGTCAGATAGGTTTTCATATAATGATCTGTCTGAAGTTTTCAAGTGGCATCTCTGTCTTATTCATTCGCTAGGTCGTGTGTTTCGGTAGTTGTTGATCTTCTAATGGGTGACGTTGTTATAAACGATCTGGTTTGCGTTAGATTTCTCTGACTGATCATTCTTGTATCTCGGTCAGGTTGTTGGGAGGTATCCCGGTATGGGCTAGTATTTTCAATATGCTGGTGTGGAGGGCAATGATCGTGGGGACGTCATGGTTACTGATCTTTGGGTTTGAGATCGTTAAGTGACGTACGATTTCTCAGGTGCTAAGAGCGATGGTTGAGTGTCCCATCTCGTTGTGTGTCGCGTTGACATGTGCGTCTATTTTCCGCCTCCGTTTTAGGCGATTTTACACGCGCACATGGTTTCGATGTGCTCTTTACTAGGCTTGTTTTTTAACATGCTCTAACAACTGCGGCGCGTAGGTGAGTGTTTAAATGCTGAGGGCGTCCGAGGATACAGATAATGCGAGAGACACTAGGTGCATTTTTCGCGAGTGCTAATCAGAACCGCCAATTCCACACGGCTTACTGTATTTGTCTTTCTCATCATCGTTGAGATGTGGTCCCTGACAGTGTGGTTGCTGATTCCTAGTGCCCGACCAATTTCCTTATTGGTCAGGCCGCGAATAAGAAGATCTATTACTGCGGACTCCCTATTGGTGATTTTCAATACACTGTTCCTTGCTCGATCACTGCGGGATATATGAGTCGGATCTAGAAAGCAAGCTCCCTTCGGTCCGGTGTTTCGCGCTTATATGGCTTACGAATGAAGGCATCATAAATTTACACAGTGCGCTGATTTTTTATCAGGCATCACGCTAGTCGCTAATCAGTAGGTTTTTTTCGACCTTGAATGGTGCGTATTGCTCCAGTTTTTAACCTGCACAAAAAACCGATAAAGGACGAACTGTGACATTGCGAAATCCATTATTTCGGCCAGAAGCGCTGACGTCGCGGCACGTGAACTGGCTGGGAGAAATAGTGCTTGTCAGGCCGGTATCGTTCGTCGTGTTGACACTCATTGCTGGTCTCTTCGCTGCGATGGTAGTGACTTTTTTTCTCTGGGGTAGCTACACCAAGCGTATTACCGTTCCAGGTCAGTTAGTGCCCTTTTTGGGACAGCTGAAAATATACGCGCCTCAGTATGGCTTGGTGCTTGAACGATTTGTCGAGGAAGGCCAGCCGATTAAGCAGGGAGCGCCACTGTTGCGAATATCCAGCGAGCGCTACTCAGGGGATTCGCGGCCGGTCCAAGCGGACGTAAGTGATCAACTCACCTTGCGGCAGCGTTCCTTGGGCGATGAGTTGGTAAAGAAGCAGCAACTTCAAACACAAGAGCGGCAAAGCCTGCATAGCAAGCTGGAAAGTTTGCGGCGACAGTTACGGACTTTGGCGCAGCAGACCGCCAGTCAGGAGAAGCTTGTGAAGCTGGCGAGCAATGCGGCTGATCGTTATCAAGGACTGATGGAGAAGGGATATATCTCCATGGATCAGCTTCAACAGCGTCAGTCGGAGCTGTTGGGTCAGCACCAGACTCTTCAGGGGCTGGCTCGCGAAACCGCGGCGCTGAACCAGCAGTTGGTCGAAGCCCAGCATGAGTCTGCAGGTCTTTCGGCACTGCATGAGAACCAGCTCGCTGGCATTGCGCGTTCATTGTCTGGCATTCAGCAAGAGCTGATCGAAAGTGAAGCCAAGCGCGCTGTAGTCATCACTGCTCCCAAGGAGGGTGTGGCGACGGCGATTCTTGTTGAACCTGGCCAGACGGTTGATAGCTCGCGCGTCTTGATGAGCATCGTGCCTGCAAACTCTCACCTGCAAGCCGAGCTATATGCGCCGAGCAAAGCCATCGGCTTCATTCATGCAGGCGACCCTGTAAGGGTGCGTTATCAGGCGTACCCCTACCAAAAGTTCGGACAACACAACGGCAGTGTTATCTCTATTTCCAAGGCAACGCTGTCGGCTACTGAATTGGCGGCAATGACCGGTAGCGTGCCTGGTCTTGGTTTGGACGGTGAGCAGATATATCGCATTCGCGTTGATATCGAAGCGCAATCCGTATTGGCATACGGCAAGCCACGGTCGCTGCAAACCGGAATGTTGGTTGAGGCTGACATTCTGCAGGAGACCCGTCGTCTCTATGAGTGGGTCCTTGAACCACTCTACAGCCTGACCGGCAAACTCTAGGAGCGATGGCATGAACTACCTCGATGCGATCACCTTGCGAGTGGGCCGACGCCTTCCCTTGATCCTGCAAACCGAGGCGACGGAGTGTGGCTTGGCCTGCCTGGCGATGATCACGGGGTTCCATGGTCACCACGTAACGCTGATGGATCTGCGCCGCCAATTCAATGTGTCACTCAAGGGCAGTACGCTCAAGCAACTGATACAGACGGCCGACCAATTGAACCTCGGTACTCGGGCTGTCAGGTTAGAACTTGAAGACCTGAGCAAACTCAAGTTGCCCTGTGTTTTGCACTGGAACTTTAACCACTTTGTTGTTCTCAAGGCGGTGGAAAACCAGCGCGTTGTTGTGCATGACCCTGGCTGTGGCGTCCGGCATTTGAGCTTGGCCGAGGTCAGCAAGTCTTTTACAGGCGTAGCGCTAGAAGTCTGGCCAGGCGGGAGCTTTGAAAAACAGGAGCCTAAGCCTCAGGTCAAACTGATGAGTATGTTGGGAAAAGTGAGTGGTCTCTACCGCTCCCTTGGACAGGTGCTGGTCTTGGCACTGGCGCTGGAAGTGTTCTCGTTAGTCAGTCCGTTTTTGCTGCAATGGACGCTCGACAACGTGCTCGTCACCCAAGATCGTGATTTGCTGACAACCTTGATCATTGGTTTTGGTTTGTTGTTGCTGATGCAGCAAGTGGTGAGCGCAATACGGGCCTGGGTGATGATGCATATGAGCACGCTGTTAAGCGTGCAATGGCGAGCCAATGTCTTCAGCCACCTGTTACGCCTGCCAATCCACTATTTTGAAAAGCGGCATCTAGGCGATGTTGTTTCGCGCTTCGGTGCTGTCGATGTGATTCAGGGGACCCTGACAGCGGCGTTTTTTTCTGCGGTGCTCGATGGACTGATGACCATCGCCACTTTCATCCTCATGTTTGTCTACAGCCCGTTGCTGGCGGCCATTGCCGCTACGGCAATGATCCTGTACGTGATGGTTCGATGGGCGTGGTACTACCCGTTGCGACGCGCCAGTGAAGAACAGATTGTGCATGCCGCTCGCCAGGAAAGTCACTTTCTGGAAACCGTGCGCGGCATACGACCGATCAAGCTGTTTCAGCGCCAGAACGAACGGCGTCTCGCCTGGCTTGGCTTGCTGGTAGAACAGATCAACGCTGGTTTGAGAACGCAGAAGTTGCAGCTGATCTACACACAGCTGAACGGTCTGATATTCGGGCTGGAAAATCTCATTGCCATCGGCCTGGGCGCATCGATGGTGATGAACAACCAGTTCACCGTGGGTGTATTGATCGCGTTTATGGCATACAAAAATCAGTTTGTCAGTCGCGTCGCAAACTTGATCGATCATTTTTTTGAGCTTTACATGCTGCGTTTGCAGGGTGAGCGGTTGGCCGATATTGTCATGCATCCACCGGAAGATAGCCGTGGCACATTAGCGGGCGCGACATGGCCCACATCTCCGGTGGATATCGAACTCAAAGGTGTGAAATACCGCTATTCCGACCAAGAACCTTTTGTACTCAATGGCGTTGATTTGTACATCGCTCAAGGCGAGTCGGTGGCAATTACAGGCGTTTCGGGGAGTGGCAAGAGCACCCTTGTCAGCTTGCTGTTAGGAATCTTTCAACCCACTGAAGGCCAGCTATTCATGGCTGGAGGTGACCTGCAGCAATTGGGCGCCGAGCAGTTTCGCGGCAAGATCGGAACGGTCATGCAGGACGACTGCCTGTTCGCCGGTTCACTGTCAGACAACATCGTGTTCTTTGAATCAAACCCTGATTTGGACTGGGCCATGGAGTGCGCGCGCATGGCGTCCATCCATACCGACATCATGGCCATGCCGATGGGATACAACACCTTGGTGGGCGATATGGGGACGGTGTTGTCGGGTGGCCAAAAACAGCGGGTGATGTTAGCCAGGGCGCTCTACAAGAAGCCCGACATCCTGATTCTTGATGAGGCCACCAGCCATCTGGATATGGCGTGCGAGCGTCAGGTGAATGAGGCGGTTCGAGGGCTTCAAGTGACGCGGATTATTATTGCTCACCGCGCAGAGACGATTGCATCGGCAGATCGAGTATTGGTGCTAGAAAACGGGCGGATTGTATCGGTTCAACCTGTCGAGGCTCATGCCATGCCCACGATTGGCACGGTCACTTCCTGATGGGAGCTGTTCGTGTCGCTGTTTTGGCAGTTTATTTTTACGCCGGCTCTCAGTTCTGCGAGGCTGCAGATTTGGATGTGTTCGCGACTGGGAGCTCGGTCTCGCGCACAGCCACTCAGCACATCGACAGCGTCCCCGGCTTGTGTGAAGCCGGTCCGGTACCTGCACGTTTAACGCTGGAGGACATGATAGGACGGGTGCTCTGTCACGATCCACAAGCACGCCTGAACTGGGCAAATGCCAGGGCTCTGGCTGCGAATGTTGGGGTGCGACAGTCGGCGTATTTGCCGAGGCTCAACGCCAGCTCTGGTGTTACTACGGGTCGTAACGACACGGATTATGACCAGCGCGGGGAGTACTCCAGCCACGGTCATAAAAGCCAAATCGATCACCGATTGGCCTTGAGTTGGGTGTTGTTTGATTTTGGTCGGCGCGACGCGGCCTTGCGTAACGCACGACAATTGCTGGTTGCCGCAAACGCCAGTCAAGATCAGCAATTGCAGGAAACCTTTGTGCTCGCCGCCCAGCTTTACTACGACACATTGGCGGCACAAAACAACCAAATTGCTGCTGCCCGAGTGGCGGTGCTGGCTGCCGAAAACCTTAAGGCGGCCAGTGCCAAATATGATGCAGGCGCTGCCGCGCTTTCAGACCGCCTCCAGGCTCAAGCAGCGTATTCGCAGGCAGCGCTTAATGAAGTCCGCAGCAATGGTGCGTTAGTCAATGCCAAAGGGTTGATTGCGCTGCGCATGGGGCTGGCGCCACAAACACAGCTGGAGCTGGCAGGAAGTTTGACTCGGCGGCCGGACACCCAGTTTGTCAAAGGTATTGACGAGTTACTTGAGCAAGCCAAGCAGGATCATCCTTCGCTCCTCGCTGCCAAGGCTCGGCTGGATGCGGCAAAAGCTACCATCGACGAGAGCAAGGCCGAAGGCCGTCCTACGTTGTCATTTATCGCCAATGCGTCAGACGTGCGTTTCAACCAGTCAATGGCGTTCAACGGCAATAGTCGAGTACGTGACAACAGCATTGGGCTACAACTGAATATTCCCTTGTTTGAAGGGTTTGAGCGAACTTACCAGGTGCGCGGTACTCAGGCGCAACTGGAGGCTAGGGAGGCTGAGCTGAGCGATGTTGAGCAGCGGATTTCAATAGACCTGTGGAGTAACTACCAGGCGCTCATCATTGAAACGAGGTCACTGGAAAGAACGGCCGAATGGGTTGAGCAGTCCAACCAGGCACTGGACGTTGTTCAGGGCCGCTACCAATCCGGCGTTGGCAGCATGATCGAATCGCTCAACGCGTTGACTGCATACGCGACGGCGGAGCAGCAACACATCAGTGCATTGAACAGTTGGCAAATGGCGCGCTTGAAATTAGCCGCGAGTTTAGGGCGTCTGGGATTCTGGGTGTTATAGCGTCCCTGTCTGAAAGTATCTTGCAAAAAAACAAACTAAAAAATAAAAAAATATAAATGTAAACAAACCGAGAAGCCGTGATGGATGCCGATACTGCGAGTACGGATGCGACAAAAATTAATGAAAGTAGCTTTTTGCAAAATACATTATTACTACTTTCGATGTATTGGAAGTCAGAAGAGAAGGTGTTCGCATGGTGCGCATTGGTTGCCTTGGTGACGCTTTCGCTCCTAGGGGTTGCGACTGCGTTGGCGCTTAATGAGTGGTATAAACATTTCTATAACGCTATTCAAGAGCTAAATGCCCGTAGATTTTATACATTAGTATGCATTTTTTTCGGAATTGTGTGTTTTTCGGTCGCGCGTTCAGTGCTGACGACCTATCTGGTGGATATATTAGCGTTGAAATGGCGCCGATGGTTGACTAACCATTATCTTTCGGCATGGATCATTCGAACCCCGCAACCCGAGAAAGTTGGGCGTTACGTAGATAATCCAGATCAACGTATTGCTGAAGATATAAATAAATTTACGTTTTCTTCGGTTTACCTAGCCTGCGGACTGATTTATACATTGGCAAGCGTGGTGTCATTTAGCGTGGTTTTAATCGCTATTTCGGGCAGTGCGTCATTGTGGGGGGTAACGATTCCTGCTTATATGTTCTGGAGCGCTATTTTATACACGTTTATAGGTATGTATATCAGCCAGAAAATCGGTTTCAAGTTAATCTCATTGAATAATGGTCAGCAAAAATCTGAGGCTGATCTTAGGTATTTTTTAGTTAAGTTTCGCGACCGAAAAGATTTGGATTTTGCCAAGCCTACGCGAAAGTATGAAAGAAACCATATCAGCGATAAACTTGAGGTAAGCCTGACTAATAGGCTTCGCACTATCCATGTCAAGGTGCGACTTTCGTTGTTTACGGAAAGTTATAGTCAGCTATCCCTGGTCCTGAGTAGTTTGTTGGCAGTTCCGCGGTTTTTTTCGGGCTCCATTATGTTTGGTGATGTCATGCAGATAAATTCAGCGTTTGGAAATTTATGTGAAAATTTGAGTTGGTTTATAAGTGCTTATCACAATATCGCTGAGTGGAAGGCGACGACCGATAGACTTATATCGTTCGATGATGCACTGGCGCGGCACGCCGAAAATAAGTTTGGTTTGACGCATTCAGATGGATTTGTAAATAAGGAAGTGTCATGAGGCGGTTGATACTGTCTGATTTGCCAGAGGTTTTGGTATCCTTTGAGACTGTTAAGGCAAAACTAGGAAAGATTGTTTTTTATAATGAAAAGCTCGAATGGAACTTGAGCGAATCAGCGCTGTTGTCTGAATACAATTATGTCATTGCAGGCAGTGAAGCTGAGGCAGAGCGCGCTGTGGAAAAGAAAATATTTTATGCGGAACGCTATGGTGGGGACGGAATTTTAACCAACGGCGGCGGTGGGCGATGCGGCTACGACGGTATCTTTCATTTGAAAGGGCTAGGCGCTAATCAACTGGTCGGCGCTAGGCCGCCGGATGGCTATGGCAACTCCCATGGAAATGGCTTTCTATCACTGAATATCGCGATCTATGAATCTATTTGGGCCGAAATAATTGACATAGCGTTACCTCATGGTTCAGTAAGGTCAGCAGCAGTCATAGACTTGGAGGTTGACTTTAAGGAACCTGATCAGATACACCCTCGCGGGCTCTTGGTCAGAGTGCCTGCCGTGCGTCCCGCACACTTTATCAGGGCTGTTTATTTTAAAGAAAAAAAACACGGTGACTTGAGCGAGGACGCCAAGCGAGTTATGTTGGTCGTCAGAAAGTTAGTGCATTTCCTACCCAAAAAAGGAGGTGAGGAACACGTCGGTAGTATGGAGCAGCGTCTTGAAATAGGGATGGAGGAGTTGGCGAAACGATTCGCTAATCAGTTCGCTGCCGCAAGGGCAAAACGAATATTTCATCAGAGTATCAGTGCGTCCAATGTAACATTAGACGGTGCGTGGATGGATTTGGCGGGTGCAACCGTATTTTCAAATGTATTATGGTGGGACGGATTTAATATCAGCAGGTTCATGAATGAGTATTCTCCTGCGATGGAGAGTCTACAGAGTATGTGCTTTTATCTGAGCAAGTATAAAGTTATTAGCGTTACTCGCTCAAATGACATTTGGGAAAAATGCGTGGTGGCGTTTACTCGTGAATATGAACATCACCTGTATGTGTACACGGCTGTGCAAGTCGGATTCCCCTTGTGGGTTATTCAGGATATGCGCGATGATCCGCTCTTTGTCGAGTTCTCTGTGGCATTACAAAAAGTATTGGATCATGATGACTTTTCGCTGGTACCGGTCTCGCCATCCGCTAGTTGGCAGGGCTATGAGCATTATGTTGCTTTCTTATACAGACAGTTGCTGGTCCAAAAATTCACCAAAGCGTCGCAGGATCTATCCTGGTTTTGTAAGGATAAAGTGCTTATAACGAGGCTTGTGGAGGCTTATGATCAGCTAGTCGAAAAAGCGATAGCTAAAGCGAAGGTCGACAAGGTCACTCGTCAAAATTTCATTGCCTGCATGGCGATTAACACCACACGACTGAATCGGGTAGGTGCTTCGCTATTGAATGTTTTTGAAAGAATTACTGAATTGAGAGCTACCTCCGCAAACAATGCTGGGATATGTTCTTATAGTGCTTTATTTGACGGCGCGCGGCGAGATGCTTGGTTAGCCTATAATGAAAGCATTTCATTTGAAACGTTGTTATGGCGCGCTGATGAAGTTGTCATCTATTTTGATGGCTTGAGTGGTTGTTTTGTCGAGGTTGATGGTGCTGGCGGTAAGGTTAAATTCAGTAAACTTCTTGATGTATCTGCGGTCGCGAAGGGTGGGGCTGATCTGCTTGTGTTTTATAATGATGTAAAGGAGTTTTTGCCATGAGTAAAAAGTTTAAATTATTTACACTGTGCCGAAAAAATAACTTGATCGAGAAAGCCAGGCTGATAGGATTTGCCTCCTGGATACTTATGCAGTGCCGCCGTTATTCTATGCTCCGTTTTATAGATTTTAGAGTATGGCTTATTCCGGCGATCGACCATAAGCAAATCATATTCTTCTTTGATGACTTCGACAACCCCACTGGCTATGTGGTCTGGGCAAATTTAGCGCCTGACAGCGAGCAGAGATTATTGAATGATTCTAAATTTTTGTTGCATGAGTCCGAGTGGGATGAAGGCAGCAGCACGTGGATCATTGACTGTTGTTTTCCTAGTGGGGGTTTGACGTATGCATGTCAAGATCTGAAAAAATTGTTTCTAAGTATGAATGTCAAAAAGGTGAATTGGGTCCGTAGAAATATGGACTACTCGGTGAAAAAGGTTTCCTGTCGGAATTTAGTAGCTTCTCCCCTGCAGATGTAGGGCTTGCATGTCTTCGTTTGCCAGAGCTAGGATTGGGAGACTTTTCTAAGTGCTCCTGGTTTGATACGCATCTCATAGTGGCCTTGCTTTCAATCCGGTGCTTTGTCTCGTAAGCGCGACGGTACATCTAACTAGTATCGATGTACACACGGTGTGTTTATTCATACAGGCAAGCGCGAAACAGTTCACGAATATGCAGTGCAGTGCAGTGTTTAGGTGTAGGTGTAAAGGGCTGTTTCATTATTATTGGAGAGTAGACATGCGTGAGATTACATTAGAAGAGGCAGAGTCTGTTGTTGGTGCTTATGGCGTTCCCGGAGCAATTGCTGGAAGGGCGGCGGGCGCTGTTGGATATGTGGGGACCCTTATAGGTGGGGGGTCTTTCAATGGCGGTGAGTTTGCGGCTGCTGTGGGAACTGGAGCCCTGGGAGGAGCGGTTTTTGGGCCGGTAGGTATAGGTCGGACGTTGGGTAATGCAGGTTTAAGTTTTACCTCGGGTGCTATATTAAGTAACGCGAATCGGCTAGCCAATGGCTCCTAGAGCACAAAGGTATAATTAAAACATTGCTTTATTTGTTTGAGATAGCGATTGGTAGAGCGCTATTTTATTAGAGTAAGGTGGTTGTTCGGCTTAATAAGTTTTTAAAGGTTCAGGTGAGCAATTGCTAATAATCTTCTCGCTCGTAAGCGCTTTGGTTCTATCGTTCGCGGCCAAAGGTGCGGCGTCTCTTATAGGTGAAAAGTTTGGCCGAAATATCCAGGGTAAGCACTTACATATGTTTGCTCTTCCGCTGATAATTGCTTTTGTTATTTTGGTTGTACCAAAGTTTGTCGGGTGCATTAGTTAGATTGGGTAGCCCTTACAGAAGCGTCAATCTACGTGTGGTGAGTGTGCTGTTAGCCGAAATAAACTACTCCTTCACTGCTATTGGCTCTATTCAGCATTGGGGTGCCAGATAGAGAAAAGCCTGCAGAGATGCGGGCTTTTTTTGTTTTTGGCCCATGGCAGCAACCCCACCCCTATACAAGGCCCATTTCAAAACTCTAAAATGAGAAATATTATCATTTGAGCCGGGTCAGACATGCACAACGACAGCACCCCCTCGCCCGTCGCCCAGCTGTACGCCAATCACCACAGCTGGCTCCGAGGCTGGTTGCACCGGCGGCTGGGGCACACGGCCGATGCCGAAGACCTCGCGCACGACACCTTTATCCGCGTGCTGCGCTCCCAAGAGGACGTGCGTGAATTACGCCAGCCCATGGCGTTTCTGGCCACGATCGCCAATGGCTTGCTGATCAATCGCTGGCGTCGCCAAGCCATCGAGCGGGCTTATCTGCAAGCGTTGGCGGCGCGGCCGGTGGCCGTGGAGCCTTCGCCGGAAGAGCGGCACCTGATGATCGAAACCCTGTTGCAGCTGGATTCGCTGCTGGTCGGTTTGTCGGCGCGGGTGCGGCAGATTTTCTTCTTGTCCCAGCTTGATGGCCTGACCTATCCGCAGATCGCCAAGCAGTTGAGCCTGACGGTGGCCCAGGTGCAGCGCGCCATGGGTAAGGCGTTCAGTGTCTGCTATGCGAGCCGGTTTGAATGAGCTGTGCGGCGGTTGACCCGCAGGTGCGTGACAGTGCCATCGATTGGCTGGTGCGTTTGCAGTCCGGCTTGATGAATGCCGGCGACCATCAGGCTTTGCAGCAATGGCGCCAGGCCAACCCCGCGCATGAGTACGCCTGGCAGCGGGTCAGCAGCTTGCCGCTGTTGTTGCAACCAGGCGCCAATGTGTTGGCCGACGCCACCGCACGCCGGGCATTGCAGGCGGCCGGGACTGATCCACAACGCCGTCGTCAGGTGCTCAAATGCCTGTTGGCGCTGGGGCTGCTCGGCGGCGTTGCCTGGCAAGGTGCGGACTCCACGCTTGTACGCGCAGCGCTGGCGAGTTATCGCACCCGCACTGGCGAACGCCGACACTGGACCCTGGCGGACGGCAGTTCGCTTTGGCTGAACACCGCCAGTGCGGTCAACCTGGACGTGAGTGCAAACCAGCGCAGTGTGCAGTTGGTCGAGGGCGAGCTGGCACTCGATACGCCAGCAGGGTCTGCCTCGTTGCAACTGCAAACCCCGAACGCGCGGCTCTACAGCCAGGGCGCCAACCTGTTGGTGCGCCACGATCATCAAGGCACGCAGGTGACTGTCTTGCGCGGGCGGGCGCAGGTGAGTGCGCGGCATCAACCGACGCCCGTGCCGTTGCAGGCTGGCTGGCAGATAAACGTTGAAGACTACGCAATCGGGCATCCACGCCCTGTCGACTTGTTGCTGGCCCAGGCCTGGATGCACGGCATTCTGCCGGCCGAACGCATGCGCCTGGATCAGTTGCTGGCCGAACTCTCGCGCTATCGCCCAGGCGTGCTGCGTTGCAGTGAGGCGGTGGCGGCGCTGCGCATCACCGGCAGTTTCCAGCTGGACGACACCGATGCCGCGCTGGCCCTGGTGGCCAAAACCTTGCCGGTGCGCATCGAGCGAAGAAGCCGTTATTGGGTGACGGTGGTGCCTGCGTGAAGTTTTTTTTCGCCGACGCGATAGTTTTTTCGATCTGGCTTGGCCTTTAGGTATTACCCACCCGCACAGGTGGGTTTCGATCCCTAGGAGCCTTGCATGATTTCCCCCGTTCGTGTCTTGCGTCGTCATACATTCAGCTTGTTATTTCTCGGCCTGCAACCGTTGTGCGGTGAGCTGGTATTGGCCGCCGGTGAACGCCCGTACAGCATCAGTGCCGGGCCTCTGGACCAAGTGCTGTCGCGCTTTGGTGCCGAAGCCGGGATCAGCATGGCGGGCAGTTCGCTGCTCACGGCGGGCAGAAAAAGCCAGGGCCTGCAGGGTGAATTCAACACGGAGAACGGCCTGGCCCAGGTGCTCTCGGGCACCGGCCTGGACTATCAGCGCCAGGCCGATGGTGGCTATGTGTTGCGCCTGCGCCAGGAGGCCGTGCAACTGCCGACGCAAAAAGTGACGGGCGAAAACTTCGACGAAGAGGAGGTCTACCGCGCGCCGCGTTCGTCGGTGTACATCTCCGGCGAAGACATGCAACGTTTTGGCGCGGTGTCGGTGGGTGATGTGCTCAAGGGCCAGCCCGGCGTGCAGGTCGGCGACAGCCGCAATGGCGGCGGGCTGGATGTGAACATTCGTGGCATCCAGGGCCAGAGCCGGGTGGCGGTCACGGTGGACGGCTCGCAGCAGGCGCTGGATGTGTATCGCGGCTATGCCGGTACGCAGCAGCGCAGTTACATCGACCCGGATTTGATCAGCGACATTAGCATCGACAAAGGCCCCAGCCTGACCTCCAGCGCCATTGGCGGCACGGTAAAAATGCGCACCCTGGGCGTTGGCGACATCCTCAAGGACGGCCAGAACATCGGCCTGCGCCTCAAGGGCGATTTTTGGAACAACGGCGTCGCCCCGGCTTCCCGCGACCCGCACTCCAAAACCCAGGACCTGTATTCCGAGCCGCACCAGAGCCGCGGCGGGCTGTTCGGCTCGCAGGCCGAAGCGGGCAGCGCCGCGTTTGCCTACACCCATGAGTTTTTCGACGTGGTGGCGGCCTACGCCAAGCGCAATCAGGGCAATTATTTTGCCGGTAAAAAAGGCCAGGACCGCTACCGCACCTACAACCGTTGGGGCGATGAAGACACCAGCGTCGCCACCACCTACAACGCCGGCGAAGAAGTGCTCAACTCCTCGGCGAAGACCGAATCGTTCCTGCTCAAGACCACCCTGCGCCCGGCGGACGGCCATACCTTCGACCTCGGCTATCGTCGTTATGACGGGCGCATTGGCGAGATCATGCCGTCGGATATCTTCCGTTTCGGCACCGGCGGCATCTATCAGTACCCGCTGGGCCATACCAGGATCGACACCTACACCGCTCGCTACAACTACCTGCCCTCGGGCAACCCGCTGGTGGACCTGACCGCCGACCTGTGGATGACCGACGCCCAAACCAGCCAGCTCACCTCGGTGGCCGCACCTGCGTCCCAGGCTTATCGCTCGGACCGCGCCTGGAGCCGGCAGGCCAACCAGCGCATCGGCGGCGGCCTGGCCAACACCTCACGCTGGGCGACCGACTACGGTGATCTGAAGCTCGACCTCGGCAGCTCGTTCCAGCTCGAAGAACTGCGCCCGCAAAAAGGCGTCGCCACCACCCAGCACGATATCAACGCCAACCGCATGCTGCGCGAAGGCTCGCGGCAGGAGTACAGCTTCAATGGCAAACTCGAATACAAACCGGTGGACCGCCTGACCTTATGGGGCGGCGGCCGTTACACCCACTATCGCAGCAAAGACCATATTGCCAATGCCACCGCGCGACGCGAGGAGCGTGACCTGCGCTACCTGCGCGTCTACAACGGCAACAATTCCGGCAACATGATGTGGTTCCCCGACCAGAACGGCGAGTACACCAACGCTACCGATCCGCGCCTGAACAACGGCATCGTGTTCCAGAACACGAACTTCCCTTTCGAGGGCGTGCGCTACAACGACTTTGGCGTGATCGATTCGACGGTTTACCCGTCCCAGGTCAGTGACGTGGTGAGCGGTTATGACTATTCCGGCAAGGCCAGCAACAGCGGCGGGGCATTTTCGCCGGCGCTGGGCATCAATATCGAAGTGCTGCCGGACACCTTCGTGTATGCCTCCTACACCCAGGGGTTTCGCATGCCCTCGTTGTTTGAAACCAGCCAGGGCGTACTGCAAACCCTGCCCGGCAAGGGTTTGAAACCCGAGCGCTCAAGCAACTGGGAGGTCGGCGCCAGCACGTTGCGCAAAGGGCTGTTGGTCGAGGATGACACGGCGGCGATCAAGCTCGCCTACTTCAATAACACCATCAAGAATTACATCACCCGCTACTACGACCCAAGCCCTGGCTCGTGGGGCCAGATGCGTTTCAGCAACACCGACAGCTACAAGACCAGCGGCCTGGAACTGCAAGCCCGCTACGATGCCGGGCGCGTGTTCGCAGACCTGTCATCCACCTACTACCTGAAAACCGAAACCTGCGATGCGGCCTTCGCCGCCACACTGCGCGCCACCAGCGACAGCTACCAGAAAACCGCCGACACCCCGAACTGCACACCGGGCAGCTTCATGGGTTCCTACACCAACACCCAGAACCCGCCCCGACTTGCGGGCAACCTGACCACTGGCCTGCGCTTCTTTGACCAAAGCCTCACGCTCGGCACACGTATTACCTACACCAGCGGCCCCATCGTCACCGCCGACAAGCCTTGGCAGACCGGCGCCACCACGCCGCAACTGAACTACCGCGAAGTGGCACTGGTGGATCTGTTCCTCAACTATAAGTTGCAGGAGGACGCGAGCCTGAATGTATCGCTGCAGAACGTCACCGACCGCTACTACCTGGACCCGCTGGCGCAGAGTTTTATGCCAGCGCCAGGGCGTACAGTGCGGGTGGGCGTGCAGGCGAAGTTCTAAGGGCCAGGCAACACCCATCAGTTAGGGCTGAACACCTTTAACGTGGCGAGCAGGCTTGCCCTGCGTTGGGTGGCGAAGCCAGCCCAATTCAGGTGACGCGGTGAGACAGCTAGAAGGAGCAGGGGCCGCTGCGCAGCCCAACGCAGGGCGAGCCTGCTCGCCACAAGTGACGGCGTTCGTCGTTCACGCTCGCCCACTGGCAGGCAGCGCCGTTCCTAGCGCTCAGGAGGTTACATCGCCTGCACAATGATCTGGCTTTTCAAATCATTGACCATACCTTCAATCGCCGGCCTCATCGCCGCGAAATCTTCCGGGGAACACAGGGCGTCCGGCTTGGTGAAGGTATAGTGGCGCGTGATCAGCACCGTGTTGGCTTTTTTCACATAGGTGGAGCGGTAGTCGAAGCCAGTCTGTTTCAGGGAGACCGCCTTGGGCACTGCCAGCACCTTCACCTTGCCGGGAAACTCCATCCGCGCCACCTCTGAGACTTCACCCGATAGGCAGGTAAAGGCCTGGGTGCGCTCGTTTTCCGCGATGAACGAAAACACATTGTGGGCAATCCCTCCTGCCAGGCTCGAGAGGGTGGGAACGCCGGTCGGGCCGGGCAGGTTCACCATGTTGTCGGTATGGCCTTTTACCGTCGACTTGAAGGTGTTCGCATTGCCTTCCAGCGAGTCGTGTTCGATTACGCCGCTGCCGGATTGCCCGTACGTACTCAGGATTTGCTGTACCAATTGATCACGATCGGCCGGCTGCATGGCCTTGATGATAAAGCGCGTGAGTTCGGTACCCCAGCCTTGCACAGTGGATTCGTGGAAGAACTCGGCTGCGCCTTTAGCGTTGACCTTGAACGACAGGGTCGAGGCCACGCTGCCCTGTTGGCTGTTGGGGGTATGCCCGCGTTCACCGGTCTGGGCCAACACTACCGGCTTGTCCAATTCCTCAACGGGCAGGTAACCCGCCGCAATGGGTGTGGCTGTCGAATCCAGGTACAGGTCGAGGCTGGGAACATAGGTGATCACGTGGTTGAGGATACCCAGGGTCGGCACCTTCGGCAGTTCGTAGGCGTTGCCGAAGTTGATCAGTGCGGGTGAGCTTTCGATGGCTGCAGCCTGGAGCAACGCTTCCAGCAGAGCGACATGGTCTTTGCAGTCGCCGTAGCGGTTGTCCAGTACCGCCTGCGCCGCATGTGGCACTACTCCGCCGGCACCGACGTAAACCGCTACGTAGCGAATGTTCTTGCGCACCCAGTCACTCAGCACCAGGGCTTTGGCGCGGGGCGTGTCGAGATGGGCGGTGAGTTCCTTGGCCAATTGGGTAATGGCCGGGGTCACATCGACGTGTGCGCGGGTGGCGTAAGCCTGGGCAAATTGTTTGTAGTCGCTGAAGGTCGACACGGCCAGGAGTTGCCCGTAATCGCTGTAGGCGACGGAGCTTGCTTCTACGCGATTTTTCTCGGCAGGCTGCAAGTCCCAGCGGTACACCGTACGCCCGTTGGCCGTGACGGGGGTGGACGCCTTGAACCCACGGGCGTCTGCGTGCAGCGGCATCGCGGCGGGCATGTCGTAGCTGAATCGCACCTCCTCGTTGCGGTAGAAGTCCGGTGAGAACACATCTTCGAACTGCCCTGGGAACAGCGGCGTGTTGCGATGGCGCTGGTAGTGCAGGACCATACGATCACCCACTTGCAGCTCGGGGAATATCACCACTTTGACTCGCGAGTCGCGGAACATTGGCGCCTCTGCCGAGGCTTGCTCTTGCTGCTCCTTGATCTGGTCGGCCGACACCACGACTTTGCGCCCATCGGGTTTCAAGGTGTAGGCGTCAACGATTTCCAGGGTTTCCAGCGTGCGGTTGTAGCTCACCGAGTGCTGGGCGTTGGGTTTGATCGCACGTTCTTCTTTGATCAGCGACACCTGTTCGACGTCGAGTACGAAGCTGCCGTCGGCATTCACTACGTAGGTCTGGATATTTTTTTCATGGGTCAGGGATAGGTCGGTGTAATCGGCACGGGCCTGCGCCGTCAAGAGCAGGCAGGTGACCACCGCCAGTGCGCCGAACAGGCGCGTCGGGAGGAGAGTAACGCTTTGCATAAAGATCCTTCTGAGCGATGACGCGCACCTTGTGAGCAAGGGTGCGCGCTCCTTGGTAAATCGCTAAATGCGAAGCGTTACTATATAGAGGCGGCGATTGGCCTGCTGTTTATTTGTTGACTAGATAGGTGTGGAAAGGTCCTTGGCATCCACCTGTAAAGCCGGTTTGGCCTCACGCTGCTCCCACTTGGCAATCACCAACGGCGCCAACGCATTGCCCAGCACATTCAGCGCGGTGGTCGGCATTTCCATCAAGCGATAAACCCCCGCGATAATCGCCACGCCCTCCAGTGGCAACCCGGCACTGCCCAAGGTGGCGGAGAGGATCACAAACATAAACCCCGGCACGCCCGCAGCCCCTTTGGAGGTGAGCACCATGGTCACCACCAGCAAGGCCTGGTCGGACAGACTCAGGTCGATGCCATACAACTGCGCCACAAACAACGTGCCGATGCCAAGGAACAGCGAGGCGCCGTCGAGGTTGAACGAGTAACCCACCGGCACCACAAAGCTCACCAGCGACGGCGGCACGCCATAGGTTTCGAGCTTCTTCATCAGTTGCGGCATCACCGCTGCCGAGCTGGCGGTGGAGAAGGCCAGCACCAGTTCATCCTTGATATGCCGCATCAAGGCAAACAGATTGATCCCGCACAACCGCGCGATCAGGTTGAGCACCACCAGCACGAAAAACACGATGGACACATAGCTGACCATGATTAGCTTGGCCAACGGCAGCAGTGCGCTGAAACCGAAGTTGGCCACGGTGACGGCGATCATGCCGAACACGCCGATGGGCGCGTAGGCCATGATCATCGAGGTCAGTTTGAACATCGCATCCGAGAGGCCACGCATCAGCGCAATCACCGGGTCTTTGCGTTCGGCGGGCAGGCGCGACACCGCAAGGCCGAACATCACCGCAAAAAACAGCACCGACAACAGACTGCCCTGGGCCATGGCGCTGATCACGTTATCGGGGATGATGCCGACGATGATCTGCCCCAGGCTGTGGCCGCCGCCGCCGCTGGTAGGTAGGGTGACAGTCGCCGCATGCAGGCTGGCCAGTTCAGTGCCGGCGCCGGGTTTGAGCAGGTTGCCCAACACCAGCCCGACGATGATCGCCAGGGTGGTGATGCAGAAAAAATAGCTCAGGGCTTTGACCCCGATACGGCCCAGGGCCTTGCCGTCGCCGTGCCCGGCGATGCCCACCACCATGCAAGAGAACACGATAGGCACGACGATCATCTTCATCAGCTTGATAAAAATGTCGCCTGCCGGTTGCAGAATATTGTCCACCAGCCACGGCCGGGATTCGGGAAAACGGTGCAACAGGGCACCAATGGCGATGCCGGCGAGCAAGCCGATCATGATTTGCCAGACCAGCGCGATGCGGGGCGTGTGCATGGGAATGCCTCATTTGCGATCAATGATTTTTAAGTTGTTGTTCTAGGCAGTCAAAACAGCGGCCATCCATTGGCCGCCGGGTGCAGCGTTGGGCTCAGCGCAGGTCGTGGCACGCGTCCTGGAGGCGACGGCAACCTTCTTCGATAACGTCTGGCGCGCTTGCGAAGGACAGGCGTACATAGGGCGACATGCCGTACGCCGCGCCGCTGACTGTGGCCAGGCCGTAATCGCGCAGCAAGTACTCCACCAATTGGGTGTCGCTCTCCAGGGTTTCCCCTTGTGGCGTGAGCTTGCCCATCAGCCCGCTGACATTGGCGAACACATAGAACGCGCCGTCCGGCGGGGTCACGCTCAAGCCGGGAATGCCCGCCAAGCGGTCCAGCATCAGTGCACGGCGGCGCACGTATTCCTCGCGCATGGCGCTGATGGGGGCCTGCTCACCGGCAAAGGCCGCCACCGCAGCGGCCTGGCTCAAGGAGCTGGGGCAGGTGGTGGTTTGTGACAGCAACTTGCCGATGGCCGCGATCAACCACGCCGGCCCTGCGCCAAAACCCAAGCGCCAGCCGGTCATCGCGTAGCCTTTGGAAGCGCCGTTGATGATCAGGGTGCGCGGCTTCAGGTCCGGCGCCAGGCGCGTCAGCGGCACGTGGCGGGCATTGCCATACACAAAGTGCTCGTAGATCTCATCGGCCATCACCAGCACATGCGGATGCGCATGCAACACCTCGGCCAACGCCAGCAGTTCGGCTTCGCTGTAAACCGCGCCGCTGGGGTTGTTGGGGCTGTTTAGAATCACCCATTTGGTGCGCGGGGTGATCGCCTGTTCCAGCGCCTCGGGCGACAATTTGAAGCCTTGGTTTTCATCGCCGGGAATGATCACTGGTGTAGCGTCATTGAGCCGTGCAATGTCCGGGTAGGACACCCAATACGGCGTGTGCACGATGACCTCATCGCCACGGTTCAACGTGGCGGCCAGCGCGTGATAAATGATGTGCTTGCCGCCGCAGCCGGCGACGACTTCGTCCAGGCCATAGGCCAGGTCGTTGTCGCGGGAAAGCTTAAGGCAAATGGCCTGGCGCAGGGCGAGGGTGCCGGTGGTGGCGGTGTAATGGGTGTCGCCGCTCTCCATCGCCAGGCGGGCGGCGTGGAGGATATGCGCCGGGGTATCGAAGTCCGGCTCGCCCACAGTGAAGTTGACGATATAGCGGCCCTGGGCGCGCAGTTCAGTCACCAAGGCATTGGCGGCCACACTCGGCGACGGCGCAATGCCGAGTACGCGCTCGGAAAGAAAGGCTGTGCTCATGTTCAATCCGCCAAGCCGGCGTTCGCCAGCACTTTGTCGATCCAGCTCTGGCGCACCGCGCCCGTGGCGATTTCGGCCTTGACCGCTTCTTCATGTTCGGCATGTTGCCCGGCACGGCGCAGCACTTCGGCTGCGTCAGCCTGGGAAAACGCCACCAGCCCGTCTTCATCTCCCACCAGCAAGTCGCCGGGGTTGATCAGCATGCCGCCGATGGACACCGGCACATTCACCTCGCCAGGCCCGGTTTTGTAAGGCCCGGTGTGTACGACGGTGCGGGCGTAGCAGGGCGTGCTGTCAAAGCTGGCGATATCACGAATCGCGCCGTCGACCACAAAACCCACGCAACCACGTTGCTGGGCGTAGAGCTTGATCAGCTCGCCGATCACCGCGTTATTGGTGTCGCCCTGGCCGTCCACCACCAGCACATGGCCGGGCTGCATCATGCTCATGGCCTTGTAGATCAGCAGGTTGTCGCCGGGCCGGGTCTTGACCGTGATCGCCGTGCCCACCAGCTTGCCGCTGCGGTTATAACGCGTCAGCCCTCGGGCGCCGATATGGCGGCCGAGGTTGTCGCTGATATGCGGCGTGACCACATGGGCAAAAGCTTCGACCAACTCGGCCGGGGCCATCGGGGCGTTGGGAAGGATGCGTGAACCGGGCAAGGACATGGCAAATCTCCAGAGTCGTCAGATAGCGAAGGGCTATGGCCGGATCTTAGGAGTGATAAACGGACAGTTTTAGCGATATTTTATAATGTGATAGCATCGATTTTTCTCATGAGTTAGCCGCCATGATCACCTTCAAGCAAATCGACGCGCTGTACTGGATCGCTGAACTGGGCAGTTTTGAAGCGGCGGCCAACAAGCTGAACATGTCTCAGTCGGCGATCTCCAAGCGCATCCAGGAGCTGGAAGACACCTTTGATGTGGAGATTTTCGACCGCAGCAAACGCAATGCGCGGCTGACCGAAAAGGGCGGCGAGCTGCTCGACTATGCCCGCGACCTGCTCAAGGGCCGCGACCAACTGCTCGAACGGGTCAGCGCTCGTGAAGTGCTGGTGCGCAGGTTTCGCCTCGGCGTTACCGAGTTGACCGCGCTGACCTGGTTACCGGCACTGGTCGAAGCCTTGCGCCAGGCTTACCCCAAGGTGCAGATCGAGCCTTCGGTGGAACTGAGCAGCGAGCTGTTCCGCAAGCTCGAAAGCGACCAGCTTGACCTGGTGATCGTGCCCGACGTGTTCAGCGACCCGCGCTTTCACAGCACCGCGCTGCAAAGCGTGGAAAACGCCTGGATCTGCGCGCCCGGCCTGATCCCCGATGCCGACCCGGTAAGCCTTGAGGCCCTGGCCAACTACACCGTGCTCACCCAGGGCGCGCAGTCGGGCACCGGGTTGATCTACGAGCGTTGGCTGGCCGCGCACAACGTGCAGATGCCCCGCACGCTGTCGAGCCACAACCTGTTGGTGCAGGTGGGGTTGGCGCTGTCGGGGATTGGCGTGAGTTACCTGCCCAGGGCGTGCTTGTCGCACTTGATCGAACAAGGCGCACTGCGGGCGCTGGTCACCGAGCCCGAACTGCCGCGCATCCAGTACGTGGCGTTGCACCGGGTGGACCGGCAGTTCGGTTTGAACCAGGACGTGGCGCAGATGGCGCAACAATGCTGCGATTTTTCGCGGTTACTGCTGTGATGATCGTTCCCACGCTCTGCGTGGGAATGCATCCGGTGACGCTCCGCGTCACGCTTTCAAGTGCTGGACGCAGAGCGTGCGGGGCGGCATTCCCACGCGGAGCGTGGGAACGATCAAAATCCCCAGGGCAACCTGGGTATCGGCAGGTACTACCCTCCAAGAGGATCAACGGTATGGCATTTACCACCCTGATACTGGATGCCCCCGGGCCGCCGTTATTGTTTGAGGAGGTCGATCGCTTTCTTGAACTGGGCCTGGGCGTCACCCTCAACCTGCATTATTTCGCAGACAAAGCGCGCATTCGGCAGCACTACGGCACGCGCATTCACTATGCCGAGATCAACTGCCATGACGAGCCTGGCTTTATTGCCGCCGTGAGTCAGGCCGGGGGCTACAGCGTGTTCAAGACGCGCCTGAACATCCCCTTGGGCGCCGGCCTGATCCGCGCTGCCACCTCGCCGGTATTGACCACGCCACTGCGCGCCATTGCCCAGGCTGGCACAGGGGTCAATCATATTGATCGGCTGGCGTGCGAGCAGTGTGGCGTGGCGATCCTCAACACGCCGGGCTCCAACGCGGCCGCTGTTGCCGAATACGTCGTGGCCCAGGCGCTGTATCTGTCGCGCGATCTGGATGCCTACAACGCCGAAACGCACAACGGCCATTGGGCAAAAGGCACCTTGGCACCTGCCTGCGAATACGCCGAACTCACGCTTGGGCTGGTGGGCACCGGCAGCATTGCCCGACAGGTGGCGCGCAAGGCTGCGGCGCTGGGCATCAAGGTGATCGCTACCGGGTCCGAACGCTTTACCGAACCGGTGGCGCGCAGCCTTGGGCTTGAACGACGGGCGGGTCTTGAACCGTTACTGGCCGAGGCGGACATCGTATCGATCCACGTACCGCTCACGCCGCAGACCCGAGGCTTGTTCGGCACTGCCGAATTCCGGCAGATGCGCCAGGGCTCAATCCTCATCAATACCGCGCGCGGAGGGATCGTCGACGAACACCAACTGGCCGCCTTCATGGGCGAGTTTCCCAGCCATATCAAAGCGGTGGCCATCGATACCTTTGCCCTGGAGAAAGACCGCTTCGACTCGCCATTGACCGCGATTACCAATGCGCAATTGACGCCGCACATTGCCGGCAATACCACCACGGCAATTCGGACGGCCTCACGCCAGATCGTCGACAAGATCCACGCATTCAGTGCCGCCGCCATCGTGCGTTAACCTACCGGACACAAGGAAGACTGATAACTCATTCTCGCCCGGCACGCTGTATTAAAGGGCAAGAGGCTGGTAAGTATGACGTCGGATAGTGAGCTGAGCCGATGTAATCAATCATGAAACGCCATTTCGAAGATTTGCAGCTGGGCAGCATCGAGCTGTTCTGCCTCGCTGCCGAAGCCGGCAGCTTTACCGCTGCTGCGCAGGCCGCAGGCGTTACCCCGGCCGCCGTCAGCCGCAGTATTTCGCGCCTGGAAGAACGCCTGGGGTCGCGCTTGTTTGTGCGCACCACGCGCAGCATTCGTCTCACCGACAGCGGCCGCACGTTTTTCGAGCAATGCCGCCAGGCGCTGACGCAACTGGTGGAGGCCCAGCAGGAAGTGATGGGTGCGCAGGCGGTGCCGTCCGGGCGCTTGCGCATCAGTGTGCCAACCACCTACGCGCATCACCGCTTGCTGCCGCTGCTGCCCAGGTTCCGTGCGCAGTACCCGCAAGTGACCGTGGACATTCATATCAGCAACCGCAATATCGACTTCGTTGCCGAAGGCTATGACTTGGCCATTCGCGTGCGCGCCCAGCCGGACTCATCGCTGATTGCGCGGCGGCTGGAAGATGCCGAGTTGGTGGTTGTCGCCGCACCGGCTTACTTGCAGCGCGTCGGTACGCCGCAGACGTTGGACGACTTGCCTGTGCACGAGTGCATTCAGTTTGAGTTGCCCAGCAATGGCCGGCGCATTTCGTGGTTGTTCCAGGTGCAAGGCCAGGAGCAGGAGTTTGCCGGGGAGGCCGGTTACAGCATTGCCCATGACGTGCTGGGCGGTATAACCCTGGCCAAACACGGCGCGGGGCTGTTTCAGACCTACAAGTTTATCGTTGAGCGTGAGTTGGCCGACGGCAGCCTGGTTGAAGTGCTCAAGCCGTTTGGCGGGCGCTCGCGGCCCTTCACCTTGCTGTATCCCCATGGGCGCTATGTGCCGCATAGGGTGCGAGCGTTTGTGGATTTTTTACTGGCGTGTCGGGACGAATGGGGCACGCTTTGACGGCAGGCGTGCCCCGATCCGGTCAGACGCCTTGGGGTGTTTCCCCGCGTGCCAGGCGAGCGTTGATGTCTTCAACCACCGCCGCCAGATCGACGATGGTGTCGATCAGGTAATGCGGGCGGGCGCCTTCGAACAGCTGGCCGATGCGAGTACGTTCGTCGGCGAGCTTGTGCGCCGGCAGCGCCTTGAACTGCTCGTAGGTCAGGCCCAGGGCATTGCCGGAGCATGTCAGTGCCACTGTCCACATGCCTGCGCTGCGCCCTTCGAGAATACCGGGCCAGGTGTCATCCACCTTGACGCATGCCGCCACGTCGCTGATGCCCAGCGCGATCACATTCGCCAATGCCTGCGCCGGGTACGGGCGGCCATTGGGCACTTCGTCGGTGGCCACCACATGGTCGGCGATGTAGCCGTTCTGGCGTGCCAGCTCTACGACTTTGGCCATGACCACTGCCGGGTAGCCCGAGCACGAGCCGATTTTGAGGCCTTTGCTGCGCAGGGCTGCAATGGCGTCCAGGGCACCGGGGATCACCGCCGAATGCAGTGCAATCTTTTCGATTTGCAGGGGCATGAAGCGCTCATACAGCGCGGTGACGTCCTCATCGGTGGGCAGGCGATCAAACACGGCGCGGTAGCGTTCGGCAATTTGCGCCTGGTTGCACAGCGTGCGGATGTGGTCCCACTTGCCCATGCCCATGGGGCCGCGCGCCTCCTCCAGTGACACTGCCACGCCAAACTCGGCAAAGGCTTCGACGAAAATCTGGGTGGGGGCAAACGAGCCGAAATCCACCACGGTGCCTGCCCAGTCGAGGACGACAGCTTGCAGTTGGGTCGGTTGTTGGTAATGCATGGTCAATCTCCAGTTGCGGGTACAGGGAGGCCGTCCCTTTCGCGTGCGAGAGGTAGGCGGCCAGTTCAGGGGTCAAGCGTGTGGGGTATTCAGGTGGTCGGCGTGGGGCTTGAGTCGAACAGTTCGGCGATCATTGGCCGATTGCGTCGAATGCCCAGGCAACACAGGTGGTAGTCGATGGAAAACGGGTGATTTACAAAGGTAATCGGGGTCGTGCCGGGTGTTTCGGCGTATTCGACCGCCGATACAAAACCGATGCCGATGCCCTTGGCGATCGCATGCACGATGGCTTCGCGGCTGTTGAGTTGCATCACACAGTTGAGCGAGACACCCAGGCGTGTGCAGCTTTCTTCCACCAGTTGGCGTGTGCGCGAGCTTTTTTCACGCATCACCCATTTTTCCTGACTGATCTGCTCCACATGCACCTCCTTCTGGCTGGCCCAGGGATGGTCGTTGCGCACCACGGCGATGATCGGGTAACGGTGGTAAAGCTGCGTGTCGAAGCGCTGGTCGAATTCGGACAGCGCCAGGATCGCCACATCGATATCAAAATTGAACAGCCGGTCCAGGGTTTCCTTTTCGGGTGAAAAAGAGGTTTCCAGCTCGATGTCCGGGTGACGTTGCATCAGCTCATACGTCAGGTTCATCGCAATCGGCGGCGACACCGCACCCAGGCGCAACATCCCGAGCTTGCGTTGCTTGAAACTCTGCAGCAATTGCACGGCTTCATCCTCTTGCCCGAACAGCCCCTGGGTGATCGCATACAGTTGATGGCCAGCGGCGCTCATTTCGACAAAACGCCCGCGCCGGTGGAACAACTCAACGGAGAACTTCCTTTCCAGGGCATTCACCTGTTCGCTGACGGTCGGCTGGCCAACACTCAGGAATTCGGCAGCGAGGGTGAAGCTGCCGGTCTTCGCCACCGCATGAAAGGAGCGCAGCCACTTGTGGTACTGGTACATGCAAAGGTCCTGTGGCTGGCTCAGCGTCTGATGAACAGTGCGACCACCGCGCTGCTCAGGCAGGCAGTCGTCACCACCAGAAAGATCAGCGACGTGTTGCCGGTACTGTCGAGCATACTGCCGATCAGCGGTTCCGCCAGCCCGGCAAACAGATAGGACGAGAAATTCATCACACCGGTCGCGGTCCCGGCGCGCTTGGCCCCGACCAGGTCCGGGCACAGCGCCCAGAAACTCGACGCCGGCCCATAGACGAAAAAGCCACACAGAAACAACGCGACCAGGCCGATGGCACTGTGCGGCGGCAAGCTCCACATCCACAGGCTGGTGGCCGCACCGAGGACCATGTACAGCATGATCGCCAGGTAGCGTTTTGAGCCGAACAGCTTGTCCGACACCCAACCATTGCTAAGGGCGCCGATGGCCATGCCAACGGGCAACGCGACGGTGATCCACTTGGGGTCGACCAGGCTGTCGCCGCTTTTCCAGTTGGCGCCCAGAAAGTGCACCGGCACCCACACGATCAAGCCGTAGCGTGCAGCGTTCTGAAACCCAAGGGACACGGCCGCGATAATCAGGCGGGCATTTTTCAGTACCGCCTTGTAGCGCTGCAACGAGCTTTCGACGGCGCCGTGCGCCACCTCATGGTTCTTGTCTTCGGCATTGGCCACGCCGGTATCGGCAAGGGCTTCGAAACCCATGTCCTGTGGGCGTTCGCGGGCCACCAGGTAAAAGATGATGCCGCCGGCGAGCATCAGCAGCACCGGTAGGCGGAAGATCCAGCGCCATTCCAGTTGCAGCACTTCGAGCACGATAATCGAGGTGACGTAGGACAGGATCGACGCGCAACCGGCGGCGAAGACATAAAAGCCGTAGACCTTGCCGCGTTCGCCCGCGCTCCACCAGTTGGAGATCAGCCGGCTGCCCGGCGCCCAGCCCAAGGCCTGAAAGTAGCCATTGAGGCCCCAGGGCAGGATCAGGCTGGCAAAACCGCCGGCAAAGCTGGTCACCCAGTTGGCGGCGCACGACAGCACCGCGCCGAGGGTCATGATGCGCCGCCCGCCAAACTTATCGGCAAGGTTGCCGTTGATGGCCTGGCCGATGGCGTAGGCCCACAGCATGGCCGCAGAGGCCCAGCCGAGGGTTTCCTTGGTCAAGCCGAACTCGGCTTGGATGCCTGGGATGGCAAAACCGAAGGTTTGCCGGCCAGTGTAGAAAAACAGGTAGCAGAACATCGCTGCCAGCAGCATTCGCCATTGGGCGACTCGAAACGAAGCGGTTTTCAGGGTAAGGCCAGGCAAGGCTTGGGCACGGTTCATGATCTTTTCCTTTTTTTATTGTTGGTTCCCACCGAGTGGTGTCGGTGGGCGCACTCTTGCGAGGTGCGGCAGGAAATCGTCGCTACAGGGGTGAACGGCTTGCTTCAGTCGGCGTGGGCACCGATGAAATTTTTGCCGCGTGCGCCTTGCAGCGCGAAGTTGATCATGGCGTCGGCCTGGGAGGCTGTTACACCGTAGTCGGCAAACTCCGTCTTCACCTCAAGGCTGTGCAGAAAGTCGAGCAGCCTGTGTTGGGCCTGCTGCAAGTCGCTGCCGAAAATGCGCTGAAGGGTTCGGTCACGCGCTGCATTGCGGCCCCAGGCCAGGCCCAGCACCAGCGGCAGCGTGAACGAGCAGGCAATGCCATGCGGCAGGCCGTAGTGCAGAGTCATCTCGTAGGAGATGGAGTGGGCGAGGGCGGTCTTGGTGTTGGAGAACGCCAACCCGGCTTTAAGGGCCGCCAACGCCATGCGCGAGCGCAGTTCCTGATTGGTCAGATCGCGGCGCAGCAATGGCAGGCATTCGAGGATGTCTTCGATGGCCGAGATGGCGAACGTATCCGAGACGGGGTTGGCATTGATGTTCCATACCGCTTCCAACGCATGGGACAAGGCGTCCAGCCCGGTGGAGACGGTGACGCCGGCGGGCACGGTCAGCATCAATTGCGGGTCGATGATCGCCACCTTCGGCCAGGTGCACTCCAGGTGCAGCGAGTACTTTTTCAGGCTCGCCGAGTCCCAAATGGTCGCCCAGGGCGTGACTTCACTGCCGGTTCCCGCCGTGGTGGGCGCGGCGATCAACACTTTGCTGCGCGCTGGCACAAAGGGTTTGCCGGTGGCCAGCAACGCCAGCAACTCATCGAAACGGCCGGACTCGGTGCCCACAATCAGCGCTTTGGCCGTGTCGATCGCGCTGCCGCCGCCTACGGCAATCACCACATCACAGTCGCCGGCTGCCTGCCAGAAACGTTCATAGGTATCGCGCAGTTGCGCCACGTCAGGGTTGGGTTGCACGTCTTCGATGAGGTACACCAGGCGGTCGCCGAGCAGGTCCTGGATGCGTTCCACCAGCCCCAGCCCGCGTGCTTCGGGAAAGGTCACCAGCGCCACGGTCTGGCCTTGGGTGATGTCGGCAAGCTCGAGCAGGCTGCCGCAGCCGAAACGCGTGTCTACTGGATTGTGAAATCGGGCAGTCATGGCGAGTCCTTTGTTTTTATTGTTGGAAGTGGCCCCATAGTCGGGGCGCTTCAACAAAGGCTCAAATCGATAATTCGCGGGTGTGCATCGGCTGGACCGATAACAGGCCGGTTCAGCCGCGATTGATGTGCGCGCGCGGTGCGACGGTTGACGCTGCAACATCCCATACCAGCAGTAGTTGACTGATCGCCGCGTCGATAGCCGCATGCGGTACGTTATCGCGCGCCAGGATCGAAACGCCCTGCAAGAAACTGTCAAATACCGTCGCCATCGACGCCGCGTGCGTGGTGTCCGGCAATTGCCCAAGACCTATCCCGCGCTCAATGCAGGCCACAATGCCCGCACGGGTGCGCACGCGTGATTGCGTGAGTGCGTCCGCGACCCGCGCATTCTCCGGGCTGGGTGCGCTCATCACGCCCAGCGCCACCATGCAGCCCTTGGGGTGCCCGTCTTCACACTGCATGCGCGCTGACTGGCGCAGCGCGGTTTCGATGGCCTTGCGTGGCGGCAAAGCCTCATCCCACAAGCACTCGGTGACCTGGGCATAGGTGGCCAGATAACGCTGTACGCACTCATCGAACAGTGCTTCTTTGGAGCCGAATGCCGCATAAAAACTCGGCGCAGAGATACCACCACCCAACCCGGCTTTGAGCTGGGCGAGGGAGGTGGCGTCGTAACCGTGCTGCCAGAACAGGTGCATGGCCTGTTCTACGGCCTGGTCTCGGTCGAAATTACGCGGGCGGCCCATTTGTGCCATGTCGGGAATCCTCTGGGTAAGCGAGATAAATACTAGTCGATACATAAGTCATTGACAACGAGGTAGGTGCGCACGCAACATTTGTATCGATCAGTATTTAAGTCTTCCCAAGGAGTCTCCCGTGACACCCTCACTCAGCCTATCCGCGTCATCCGACCGTCTGCCGATTGGCGCTTTGCTCGCCCTGGCCATGACCGGCTTTATCTGCATCGTCACCGAAACCCTGCCTGCCGGGCTGTTGCCGTTGATCAGCGACGGTCTGGCGATTTCGCCGTCGATGGCCGGGCAGATGGTCACGGCCTATGCGCTGGGTTCGGTGCTGGCGGTGATCCCCATGACCATTGCCACCCGTGGCTGGCGGCGGCGCAATGTGTTGCTGCTGACCATCGTCGGCTTTCTGCTGTTTAACTCCATTACTGCGCTGTCGTCCCATTACGGCGTGACCCTGGTGGCGCGCTTCTTTGCCGGCGTGGCGGCAGGGCTGGCCTGGAGCCTGCTGGCCGGTTATGCCCGGCGCATGGTTGCGCCGCATCAACAGGGCAGGGCACTGGCACTGGCCATGGTGGGTACGCCGATTGCGCTGTCGCTGGGTGTGCCCCTGGGCACGTGGCTGGGCGGCCTGGTGGGCTGGCGTACCACGTTCGGTCTGATGTCGGTACTGACGCTGGTGCTGATTGTGTGGGTGCTGGTGAAAGTCCCGGACTATCCGCCGCAGCCCGCGCACCAGCGTCTGTCCCTGGGCCAAGTGCTGACCACGCCCGGCGTGCGGCCGGTGCTGGCGGTGGTGATCAGTTGGATGCTGGCCCACAACATTCTGTACACCTACATTGCCCCGTTTGTGGCGCGTGCAGGCTTGGGTGAGCGTGTGGATCTAGTCTTGCTGGTGTTCGGCATTGCCGCGCTGCTGGGGATCTGGTTGACGGCCAGGCTGGTCGAGCCGTTGTTGCGCAAGACCGTGCTGGCAAGTCTGGTGACGTTTGCGGCGGTCACCCTGGTGTTCGGCTTTGTGGGCAGCGTGCCGCAGGTGATCTACCTCGGCGTGGCCGTGTGGGGCCTGAGCTTTGGTGGTGCGGCAACGCTGCTGCAAACCGCGTTGGCCGATGCCGCCGGAGAGGGCGCCGATGTGGCGCTGTCGCTGAACGTGGTGGCGTGGAACAGCGCCATTGCGGCCAGCGGCGTAGTCGGCGGGGTGTTGCTGCAGACGTGGGGCGCCGCCTCATTCCCATGGGCAATGGCGCTGTTGCTGCTGGTGGCGTTGGTGATTGCCTGCGCGGCGCATGCCCATGGCTTTAAACCGGGACGGCGGTCGGCCGATGGGCCTGCGGTGGCGGGTCACTAGGCGTTAAGCGAGCTTCACATTCATGGTGATGCGGGCGGTGAACACCTTGATGTCGCCCTCATCGAAAATATCCACCGGTACGATCTTGTCGCCGGCGGTTTGCCAGTCAACCGCGTTGCCATCCGCCACGGCGCGGATATTTGATTTGGCCTTGGCCAGGTATTCCACGGTCATGCCCTTGGGAATCCAGCGCGCACCGGCCGGGATCGAAACGTCGGTCATGGTGCCGCCTGCCAGCTCGGCTGCGTTGCACAGCGCGATGGCGTGCACGGAGGCCAGGTGGTTGGTGATTTCCTTGCAAAACGGCACGTTGACCACCGCGCGGTTGGGGCTCAGTTCGACGAATTCGGGGGTGATGGTGCTGAAATACGGCGCCATCTGGCAGACCATTTTGCTGAAAGCGGCGGGGCCGGCGCTGTTGAACATGCTGAGTACTTGGCTCATGGGGTATTCCTTTTTGTGGTTTGCGGAATAAAATTCCGTAACAGAACAATATTCTGTAAATGCCATTCGCGTCAACCCACGCTTTCTCTGGCGGTCGATGAACCTATAAACTGTTTTTATTTGGCGCCTCTTCGCATGCACTCCATCGACCTCATTGAGCGTACCTTCCCCGGCAGGCGCAGCGACCTCAAGCGCAGCATCCTGCGTGAAGCGCTGGCGTGCTTTAACGAGGCGGGGATCGAGGCGACCAATATCGAAACCATTCGCGCACGTTGCGACACCAGCGTGGGCGCCATCTACCATCATTTCGGCAGTAAAGAGGGGCTGGTGGCCGCATTGTTTTTTGCCGCCCTTGAAGACCAAGCCACCTTGCGCGAGCGTTATTTGCAGGACGCGCAAACTGCGCAGGCTGGCGTCGTGGCGCTGGTGTACAGCTACGTTGAATGGGTGCAGGCACAGCCGGAGTGGGCGCGGTTCGTGTTCCAAAGCCGCTTTGCAGTGTCCAACGGCCCGTTCAAGGACGAGCTGGTTGAGCGCAATAAACGGCGTAACCATCAGTTAAAAGACTGGATGAATGCAGAAGGGCGCAAGGAGCATTTCAGTCAGTTGCCCGCCGAACTCATTCCTTCGCTGATCATCGGCGCGGCCGAAAGCTATTCGCGGGCCTGGCTGTCAGCCAAGGTCAAAAAGAGCCCTTGGGAGTATCGCGAGTTGCTGGCTCAGGCAGCCTGGAATTCGATCAGTCAGGCGTCGCACTAAAGTTTAAAGTGAGGGTCCATTAGGCCCCTCACTTTAAGATATAAAACATGCACTTACGCATTATTGCAGTCGGCCTGTCGGCGCTTGTTCTGCTCTCGCCCGGCGCACAGGCCCGTGGTCTGCTGGACCTGATCAAACCACCCGCCCATGAACATACTTCGCGCTCAAGCTCCATCAGCCAAAGCGCGGCCCTCGGTCTCTATTCCAGTCAAGAACAACGGCTCTCTTTCGACGGCTGCGCGGACCTGTTTCCTGGCGCCACGCCGATCAACACGGCCACCGTACCCGCCTCGATGAAACCCATGGCGCTGTGTTCGGATCACTTTGCGGTGCTCTACTCGCAAACCAGCAAGACGCCTTTGGTGGTGGTCGAGCGTTTGAACGCTGCACAGTTGAAAGACGCCAAGGGTGAAGAACGCACCAACCAGTTTTATCCCGACCCGCGCATCCCCAAAGGCGCCCGCGCCGAATTGAGCGACTACCGCAGCCAGCACCCGGCGGTGGACCGCGGCCATCAATCCCCGGCCGCCGATGCGCCAAGCGCGAATGCCATGGCGCAGTCCTTCGCCTTGTCGAACATGGTGCCGCAAGACCCCACCAACAACCGCAAGATCTGGAGCAAGGTCGAGGCCGACGTGCGCAAGTTCGCCGTACGTGCCGGCGGCAATGTGTTTGTGTTCACCGGCCCGTTGTTTGATGCCGGCTACAGCACCATCGGCGACAACAAGGTGTGGGTGCCGACGCGCCTGTTCAAGCTGGTGTACGACGCTTCGTCGAAACGCGCCTGGGCCTATGTGCTGCCCAACGCCGAAACCCGTATTCAGAAGCCAATGGACTACGACACCTTTGTGAAGAGCACCGGGCTTAAGTTACTGGGCAATTTGCCGGTTACGGGGTCGGTGGGTCGGACATGACCACCTTCGGCCGGTCCAACTGCCGCTTGATGGTGTAGAGCGCCACGCCCACCGCCAGAATGCCCGACACGGCGCCGACCACCAGCGCCCAACGCGGGCCAAGGTGATCGGCCACCCAACCGACGATAGGCGCACCGATCGGCGTGCCGCCCAAGGCAACCGCGACGCGCAGGGCTATCACCCGGCCGCGCATCGCAGGTTCAGTGGTGAGTTGCATCAGGCTGTTAGTGGTGTTGCTGAACGTCATGGCGCCGACGCCGATGATCACCAGCGCAATCGCGAACATCCAGTAATTGGGCGCCAATGCTGCAAGGACGCAGCCAAACCCGAACACCGCCGCGCCGGTCAGCAGTGACTTGAACTGCGGGCGTTCACTGCCGGCGGCAATCAGCGCGCCGGCGATGGTGCCAATTGCCAGGGTCGAGGTCAGCAGGCCGTAGCCGCGAGCGTCGGCATGGAACACGCTGACCGCCATGGTCGAGATAAAAATCGGGAAGTTCATGCCGAAGGTGCCGATTAGAAACAGCATCAGCAGGATCGCCTTAAGGTCCGGCCGCGCCCACACATAGCGCATGCCTTCGGTGAGGCTGCCTTTGGTGCGCAATGCCCGCACCTTGCTGTTCTGGCCCGTAACCCGCAGGAAAAACAGCGACGCCAGCACCGCAAAAAAGCTTGAGCCATTGAGCAGGAACGCCCAGCCGGTGCCGACCGAAGCGATGGTCACGCCGGCCACCGCCGGGCCGATCATGCGCGCCATATTGAACGAGGTGGAGTTCAGCGCGATGGCGTTCGACAAGTCTTTCTCGCCCACCAGTTCGGCCACAAAAATCTGCCGCACCGGCGCATCGAAGGCCGAGGCGCAGCCGGATAAAAACCCGAACACATACACATGCCACAGCTGCACAAAGCCGGTGATGGTGAACACGCCCAGCGTCAGCGCCAGCAGGCCCATCACCGCTTGCGTGAAGATCAGCAGCTTGCGTTGGTCGTAATGGTCGGCGGCGAACCCGGTCCACGGCAGCAACAGCAACTGCGGGCCGAATTGCAGCGCCATGACGATACCCACCGCGGCGGCGTTGTGCGGCGTGAGTTGGGTGAGCACCAGCCAGTCCTGCGCCGTGCGCTGCATCCAGGTGCCGATGTTCGATACCAGCGCGCCGGCGGCCCAGATGCGGTAGTTGGGGCTGCGCAGCGAGCGGAATGTGCCGAGAAAGCTCATGGTCTTTTCTGTGTCCCCGGTTGCTGGTTAATTTCGCAGATCATCCGAGCCAATTCGCGGGCAACACGTCAGCGCCAATCGAATCAATGAAGGGGCAACCGATAATGCCGTGTTGCAGGTCCTCGATGATCGGGGCGGGGTTGTGTCCAGCGAGGTGACAGCCATGGGAGCCCTCAATCAGGTCATTCAAGAATCCCATAAAACTCTAGTGCGCTTACCTGCTTGCCACAACAGCGTGTTGGGCGTTTATACAAGACTGATCCTTTATACTCGACACCCTGGTAGTCCACTCCTGTTAAAAATAAACCGAGATCCCCCATGAGCACTTCCCTTTCCCTGACCCCCGCGCGCAAGCCCATCGCGCCGTGGGTGGCTTTTATCATCCTGGTGGTCGGCGCCGTATTCCTGCAAAACAGCGTCGGCTCGCGCCAGGTGTTGTTGCTGGTGGTCGGCGCAGCACTGGGCTTGACCCTGTACCACGCCGCTTTCGGATTCACGTCAGCCTGGCGCGTATTTATCAATGATCGGCGCGGCGCCGGTTTGCGCGCACAGATGATCATGCTGGCGGTGGCAGTGTTGCTGTTTTTCCCGGCATTGGGCGCGGGCACGCTGTTCGGGCAGCCGGTGGTCGGGCTGGTAGCGCCGGCTGGGGTGTCGGTGGTGTTCGGGGCGTTTATCTTTGGTATCGGCATGCAGTTGGGCGGCGGTTGTGCGTCCGGTACGCTGTTCACCGTGGGCGGCGGCAATGCGCGCATGCTGGTGACGCTGCTGTTCTTTATCTGCGGCTCGCTGATTGCCACGCACCATGTGGATTGGTGGTTCGCGTTGCCGGCGTTCCCGGCGGTGTCCATCGTCAAGAGCTTCGGCGTGTTGCCGGCCATGATTCTGAGCCTGGCCGTGTTTGCGCTCATTGCGCTGGTCACCGTGCGTTTGGAAAAGGGCCGTCACGGCCAACTTGAAGCAGGCGTGAGCAGCGAGCACATCGGCCTGCGCCGTTTCCTGCGCGGGCCTTGGCCGTTGGTGTGGGGTGCAATCGGCCTGGCGCTGCTTAACTATGCAACGCTGGCACTGGCCGGGCGGCCATGGGGCATCACCTCGGCGTTTGCGCTGTGGGGTGCCAAAGTGGCCAGCGGCTTGGGCGTGGACGTGGCCAGTTGGGCGTTCTGGCAAATGCCGGGCAATGCCAAAGCCCTGGCTGCGCCTGTGTGGGAAGACATCACCAGCGTGATGGACATCGGTATCGTCCTCGGCGCGCTGTTGGCCGCGGGCCTGGCCGGGCGGTTTGCCCCGAGCCTGAAAATCCCGGCGCGCTCGCTGGTGGCCGCAGTGATCGGTGGCTTGATGCTGGGCTATGGCTCGCGCCTGGCCTACGGCTGCAACATCGGCGCTTACTTCAGCGGCATCGCCTCCGGCAGCCTGCATGGCTGGGTGTGGTTGGTGGCAGCGTTTATCGGTAACAGCGTCGGCGTGCGCCTACGCTCGTTCTTCTTCGCAGGCGAGCGGCCGCAGGTGGCCTTGAGCGGTTGCTGAACCCCAACGACCTATAAGGTAGCCCCATGATCAGAGAGCTGAGAACCTTCGTGAGCGCCGCCCGCCGTGGCACTTTCGCCGCCGCCGGGCAGCAGGTGGGGCTGACGCAATCGGCTGTGAGTGCGCAGATCAAACACCTCGAGGACGCTCTGGGCGTCAAGCTGTTCGACCGCACCGGTCGCTCCGCCACGCTCAACGCGGCCGGGCAGCGTGCGGTGCCGCTGGCGGAGGAGATTCTGGATATTTTCTCGCGTATGGGCGCGCCCGACAGCGCCAACAACTTTCACGGTTCGCTGCGCATCGGCGCCATTGGCAGTGTGCAAACCGGCATCCTGCCCCAGGCGCTGGTCGCGCTTAAACGCCGCGCGCCGTTTATCGAGGTCAGCCTGGTGCCGGGGGTTTCACTCAACCTGCTCAGCCAGGTGGATGCCGGTGAGCTGGACCTGGCGATCATGATCCGCCCGCCGTTCAACCTGCCCAAAGACCTGAATATCGAAGTGATCGCCCGTGAACCCTTTGTGCTGATTACCGCCAAGGACGTGCAGGGCGACGACCCGCTGCAGATCCTGCGTGAGCAACCCTTCGTGCGGTATGACCGTGGCTCGTTCGGCGGGCGCCAGGTCACGCAGTTTCTCAAGGAACACAAGCTCCAGACCCAGCAGGCGCTGGAACTCGACGAGCTGGACGCCATCGTCAAGATGGTGCGCAGCGGCCTCGGCGTGTCGCTGGTGCCCCTGGCCGGCCTGTGGCTGGAACATGGCAGCGACGTGCGGGTTTTGCGATTGGACAAGCTCACGTTCTACCGTGAAATCGTGCTGCTGACCAAGTACACCCAGCGCCAATTGCCGCTCTTCGAATTATTCAGGGCGTGCATCATCGAAGTGCTGGGTGCGCCGAAGTAGGGCGCGAGCATCGAAATTATTGAGGCTCAGGGCGAAGGATATCCGCTTTATCCGTGGGGCTTTCTGGTGAAGAATCGGGTTCTAACCAAACAGAACCAGCAGGTAGCCACCGTGAGCCTTTCTCCCTTTCATTTAGCGATTCCCGTCTACGACCTGGCCGCCGCGCGTCACTTCTACGGCGATGTGTTTGGCCTTTCGGAAGGGCGCTCCAGTGCGCAATGGGTCGACTTCGATTTTTACGGCCACCAGCTGGTGATTCACGAGCATCCCAAAACCGAATCTCAGGAGTCGGTGCACTCCAACCCGGTGGACGGCCACGATGTGCCGGTGCCGCATTTCGGCATCATCCTGCAATGGGACCAATGGGAAGCTTTGGCCGATCGGCTGCGCGCGCGGGAGACCCGGTTTGTGATCGAACCCTACATCCGCTTTAAGGGTGAGGTGGGCGAGCAGGCCACCATGTTCCTGTTCGACCCGTGCGGCAACGCCCTGGAGTTCAAGGCGTTCAAAGACATGAGCCTGCTGTTCGCCAAGTAAGCGCCCACCGTGCGACCGTCGCCACCAGAGCGACGGCGTTTATAAGACAGTGAAGCCCTGCGGGGCGGATCTTCATGCCTGCCGCATGCGAGATATGCCGTGATGTCTGACGTTAACTGTGAGACCAGGCCCGTGCCTGCGTCGCTGCGTTGGCAGTTCGAAGCCTGTGGCGACAGTTGCATCGTGGTGGTGTTTGCCACGGCGTTCAGTGCGCAGGCAAACCGGCGTGCCGTGGCGTTAAGCGCCGCGCTGCAGGACTTGCAGGCGCGTGGAAAGCTGTGCGGTATCACGGATGTCGTTCCGGCACTGGTGACGGTCGGCGTGCATTATTGCCCCTACACTTTCGCAATGCAGTCTCCGCACTTAACGCCCTTTGACGCCGTTGCCCAGGTGCTGGAAAACGCCCTGCTGGGCCTGCAAAACGCACTTCGCACGCCCGCTAAACAGTGGGAAATCCCCGTGTGCTATGAGGGCGAATACGCGCCTGACTTGTTGCACATCGCCAACGCCTGCGCCATGACCCCAAGCGAAGTGATTGCCGCGCACAGCGGCCAATGGGTGGATGTGCTGATGGTCGGTTTTGCGCCGGGCCATCCTTATATCGGCATGCATCAACCCGCGTTGAAGCTGGCCCGCCGCGCGGTGCCGCGCACTGAGGTCAAGCAGGGCAGCGTGGGGTTGGCCAACTGCCAAAGCGTGATTTACCCCTCGGATTTGCCGGGAGGCTGGAACATCATCGGCCGCACGCCGTTGCGCCTGTTCACGCCGGCCAATGATCCGCCCTGCCTGCTGACGGGTGGCGATCAAGTGCGCTTTGTGCCGATCAGCGCCCGTGAGTTCGAGTCCCTGGCCGGAGTGCGGCCATGACAATCAAAGTGATCAGGCCCGGGCTGTTTTCCTCGTTCCAGGACACCGGGCGTACCGGCTTCCAGCATTGGGGCGTGCCGGTCAACGGTGCGATGGACCAGGACGCCCACGCACTGGCCAACCTGCTGGTGGGCAACCCGACCCGCGCAGCCAGCCTGGAAATCACCCTGCAAGGCCCGGTGCTGTGCTTTCAGGCCAAGGCCTTGATTGCCCTGGCCGGCGCCGACCTGGGCGCACGCCTGGACGGTGTGGTGCTCAAACCAGGGCATGCCATCTGCGTAAAACCGGGCGCGGTGCTGAGCTTCGAAAAGCGCGAATACGGTGTACGGGCTTACCTGGCCGTCAGCGGCGGTTACCTGCTGCAACCTGTGATGAACAGTGCCAGCACTTACAGCCGAGGCGGGTTCGGTGGGCTGTGCGGGCGCGCGCTCAAAGCCGGCGATGTGATCCCTATCTGTTCTTCATTTGCCAACCCGCCACGGGTGAATATTCCAGCCGGCTGGCTGCTCGACCCGTCAGCCAATGCCGTCTCGATCCGCGTGCTGCACGGCCGCGAATGGAGCGACTTTTCGGCGTCGGCCCGTCATGACTTCCTCAACGAGCCTTATCAAATGACGGCCGCCTCGGACCGCATGGGCTACCGGCTGGAAGGCGCTGCGCTGGACCTGACGCAGCCCAGGCAACTGCTCTCCGAAAGCGTGACCTTCGGCACCGTGCAAGTGCCGGCGGGCGGGCAGCCGATTGTGTTGATGGCCGACCGGCAAACCACTGGTGGCTACCCACGCATTGCGCAGGTGGCCAGTGTCGATCTACCCAAACTCGCGCAATTGATGCCGGGGGATGAAATTCGCTTCGCACTGATCGATTTGCCCACCGCGCAGGCATTGCTGGTAGCGCGTATGGGCTGGCTTAAAAAACGGGAGGCCGCCCACTCATAAACCTGCGTAGCCACCCAACAATAAAAACAGGAGCGCTACATGATCAAGCCTACATTCAACCTTCTTACTGTCGAGCATTAAAACCCCTGGTATCCCGGCGGGTTTACTTCTAGGTGGCGCAATCCACCTCAATAACTCAAACGACCCAAGGTCGGAGTGGAAGGTATTTATGTCTCGAGTGTTCTCTACTACAGCGCCATCGCCGCGTGTTAATGCGCGTGAAATAACCACCGACACCAGTGCCACAAAAATAGCCAGGCGCGCTGCGATCGCCGCCGCTACGGGCACGGCGGTGGAGTATTACGAATTCGGTGTATATGGCTTTATGGCGACGATTATCGCGCCGTTATTTTTCCCCAGTGATAACGCCGCTGCGGCGTTGTTGGCCACGCTGGCGGTATTCGGCAGTGCCTTTCTGATCCGGCCCCTGGGCGGGATTCTGCTGGGGCGCCTGGCCGACCGTATCGGCCGACGCAAAGTATTGCTCAGTACCGTGATCGGCATGGGCACCGCGACGGCGGCCATCGGCCTGCTACCAACCTCGGCCCAGGTGGGCATTGTTGCGCCGATCCTGCTGGTGCTGATCCGGCTGGCCCAGGGCTTTTTTGCCGGTGGCGAAGTCATCGGCGCGGCGGCGTTCCTGGCCGAGTCTTCGCCCAAAGGCCGTCGCGGGTTTTATGGCGCCTTCACTCCGGTGGGCGTGGCGATTGGCGGCTCGATGGCGGCAATCATCTGCGGCATTACCACCGGCCTGGTCGATGCCGAACAACTGCAAGCCTGGGCCTGGCGGATTCCGTTTTTCCTGGCCATTCCCCTGGTGATCTTCTCTTGCGTCATGCGCCACAACGTCGAGGAAACCCCGGAGTTCAAAGCCTTCCTGGCGGTAGAAAAACCACCCACCGCACCGGTCAAGGAGGTGCTCACCCAGAACCTGCCGGCTGTGCTGCGCGTGGTGGTGTTCGCTTTTGCACAGAACGCCGGCTACTACATCGGCCTGGTGTTCATGAACATCTACCTCACCACCTACCTGCATTTTGAAAAGGCCAAGATCTACTGGGTGATTGCCGGCGTCAGTCTGTGCATGGCGGCGATGATGCCGTTGTGGGGCGGGCTGTCTGATCGCATCGGGCGCAAGAAGGCCTTGGCGATTGGTTTTGTCGGCTATGCGGTGCTGGTTATTCCGATGATGGTGTTGATGAACAACAGCAGCCTGTTGATTGCGGTGCTGGCGTTTTTTGTCGCGACATTGCCGATGCCGGTGATCCAGTCGGTGGGCTATCCCACCTACGCCGAACAGTTTCCAACCCGCGTGCGGTATACCGGCATGGCGATCAGTATCAACCTGGGCGCGATTTTAGGCGGCGGGATCACGCCGTATATCGTCACCTCGTTGATCGGCTCGACCGGCAACCTGCTGGTGCCGGGGTTTTTCATGGCCGGGGCGGCGGTGTGTGCGTTGGTGGCCTTGACCACGCTGCGGGAAACCTCACAGGGTGACTTGCGGCGCTGAAACACTATGTCCGAATCTGTCCTTAAGTGGTCCTTCACCTGCCTGTTGCTTATCGACTGGCGTGCTTACCATGGCTTGCATCAACCACTGTGATGCAAGCCACAAGGACCTCTCATGAGCCGCAAAGCCCTTATCGTTATCGATGTGCAGCATTCATTCCGTCATTCTGCTTACTGGTCCGAAAATGACCTGCCATTGTTCCTGGAAAAACAGCAAGCGCTGATCGATGGGTGTGTTCAACAGGGCATCCCGGTGATACAAGTCTTCCATGTTGAAGACCAAGGGCACTTTTCGATGGCATCGGGCAATGTCAAAACCTTGAGCGAGTTGTCGATCAACCCCGACCTGATCATCCACAAGCGCTTTCACAGCGCCTTCGCCGGCACGCCTTTGGCTGCGCGGCTTACGCAGATGGGCGTGAGCGCGCTGATCATCAGTGGCATCCGCACCGAGCAGTGCTGTGAAACCACCACCCGGCAGGCGTCGGACAGCGGTTTCAGCGTGGATTTTGTCAGCGAAGCGACCCTGACCTTCCCCATGACCCACGCGCGCACTGGCCGCGAGTACAGCGCCGCCGAGATTCGCGAGCGTACCGAGCTGGTGCTGGAAGACCGCTTTGCGCGCATCGTCACCGTCGCCCAGGCCTTGGAGAGTTGAACCCGTGAGCGTGCCGGTGCTGTTCGTGCTGTTGCCCAATGTGCTGATGCTGGACCTGGCCGGCCCCGCCGAGGTGCTGCGCCTGGCCGCGCAAAGCGAGGACCCGGCAGCCCTTGACTTCGACTTGCAGTACGTCAGCCCGGTGCCGGCCCTGCAAACCTCCATCGGCTTGCCGCTGGCCGGCTTGGCGCCACTGCCGCCCAGCCTGGCGCCCGGCACGCTGGTGGTGTTGGTCGGTTCCACGTCGACGGTGAGCAAGGCGCAGCAACAGGCGTTCGAGTCGGCCAGCGACACCTTGACCCAATGGCTGCAAAACGTGTTTGCACCGTCGGGCCAGCGGCTGGTCTGCGTGTGCGCCGGCGCATTGAGTGCCGCCCGCGCCGGGTTGCTCGATGGCCGCCAGTGCACCACCCACCACGCACTGTGCGCGGCATTGCAGGCCCTGGCGCCCAAGGCCCGGGTGCTGGAAAACCGGCTGTATGTCACCGACGGCCCGGTCAGTTGCAGCGCCGGTGTGACGGCGGGCATCGACCTGATGCTGCACCTGCTCGCCGAGTTGGCCGGGCCACGCCTGGCCTGCAGCGTGGCGCGCGACATGGTGGTGTACATGCGCCGCAGCGGCGCCGACCCGCAGCTCTCAGCCTGGATCACCGGTCGCAACCACCTGCACCCGGCGGTGCATCGGGTGCAGGACGCCATCGCCGCTGCGCCCTGTGAGGCCTGGACCGTCACCCGCATGGCCGAACTGGCGTGTACCAGCAGCCGCCACCTGGCGCGGCTGTTCCACGAGCACGTGGGCATCAGCCCGCTGGATTACCTGCACACGCTGCGTATCAGCGTGGCCCGTGAACTGCTCATGGCGTCGAGCCTGGACATGGAAACCGTCGCCGAGCGCGCAGGTTTTGGGTCAGCCCGGCACCTGCGACGTATCTGGAGCAAGTATGCGGTAGGCACGCCTTCAAGCGGGCGTGTCGGCGCCGCTGGTTGAGGCTTGATCGGCCTCGGCTTCGAGTTTGGCGCGGTCGGCTTTGCTGATGTATTTATCTTTGCTTTTGGGCGCCAGTTTGGCGCTGGCCTTCTTGGCTTTGGCCTTGAAGAGCTGCTTGAGTTTTTTCTGGCGGTTCATGTGTCGGTGCCTGGTGGGTGAAGGCGCGGATGATATCAGGTTAAAAACCTGGGTCGCTTTTTAGCGTCAATCTGTGCATTGAACGCCCTGGGGTTTTACCAATAATCGGGCCGTGAATTCAGCACAAACGGAAAGCACCGATGAGCATCCACACCCGCACCAAACGCCTGACCGTCCCGCAGTTGGTCGCCATGAAGGGCCAACAGAAAATCGTCTCCCTCACTGCATATTCCAGCGCCATCGCCAAGCTGATCGACCCGCTGGTCGACTTCATTCTGGTGGGTGATTCCACGGCGATGGTCGGCTATGGCCGAGCCTCGACCTTGAGCATGCAGCTGGAAGAAATCATCGGCCATACCCGCGCCGTGGTCGACAGCACGCGCCTGGCCTGCGTCATTGCCGACATGCCCTTTGGCAGCTATCAGGAATCCAACGAGCAAGCGTTTCGCAACTGTGCCCAAGTGCTGGCGCGCACCGGTTGCGATGCGGTGAAGCTGGAGGCCAACGTGGCGTTGGCGGGCACCGTGGAGTTTCTGGTGGCGCGCGGCATTCCGGTGATGGCCCATGTGGGGTTGATGCCGCAGTTCGTCAACGTGATGGGCGGCTTCAAGGCCCAAGGGCTCACGGCCGAAACCGCTGCAGTGATTGCCGCAGATGCCCGTGCCAACCTGCAGGCGGGCGCCTTCGGCCTGCTGCTCGAAGGGGTAGCCGAAGGCGTCGCGCGGCAGATCACCCTGGACTCGAAAATGCCCACCATCGGCATTGGCGCCTCGCCTGCGTGCGATGGCCAAGTGTTGGTGACCGAAGACCTGTTGGGGTTGGGCGGCGAGCACCTGCCGCGCTTCGTCAAACAGTACGCGGATGTAGGCGCGGTAATTCGCGATGCCTGCGAACGGTTTGCCGATGACGTGCGCCATGGCCGTTTCCCTGAAGCGCGGCATTGCTACGGGCTTTGATCGATCGCCTCTGCCAATAGTTTCACGGCCTGGGCGATGTCCTTGCTCCAGTCGAGGGTGTAGCTCAGGCGCAGGTGCTGCGGCCAGGCGCCGTGCTGGCTGAACAGCTCGCCGGGGGCTATGACGATGCGCTGGGCCAGCAGGCGCGCAAACACCTGGCGCATATCAACCGCGTGCGGCGCCTGCAGCCAGAAGCTGGCGCCGCCTTGGGGCGCGATTACCTGCCAGTGTTGCTCCAGCAAGGCTTTCATGCCGGTCATGCGCTCCAGCAGCAGCGCCCGCAGCGCTTTCAAATGCGTGTCGAGGCGCTTGGAGGTGAGCAACTTGGCAATGGCCCGCTGCCGGATCGGTGACAGCCGAAACCCGCGCTCCATAAACACCCGTTGCAATTGCGCCGCGTGCCCGCGACACAACACATAGCCATACGGCGCTTCCGAGCCGATGACTTTATCGAAGGTCGAAAACACCAGCAGTTTCTGCAGGTCGGCGAAGTCGCGATAACGCGCCGGCAACGCCCCGAAATACAGCTCGCCGTAGGTGTCGTTTTCCAACAGCCAGATATCCCGCGCCGCCAGCCAGCAGCAGATCTGCTGCTTGTCCTGTGCCGGCATCACCCCGCCCTGGGGGATATTCACCGTCGACGACAGCACCGCCAGGCGAATCGGCTCACGCATCAGCACGCCTTCCAGCGCCGCCAGGTCGAAACGCCCGTGGGCGTCGAGGGGCATTTCGATCACACGAATCTTCGCCGTCTGCAACTGGCGCAGGATCGCCCACGAACAGGGTGACTCCACCAGCGCCACGGTGCCGCACAGGTCCAGGGCATTGAGTGCCGCATCCAGCACGCTGTGCAAGTCCGCACCGATATACACCTGGTCGGCCTGCCAGTAGCGGTCGGCGGATTGGGTGTAGCGCTCGGCCAGTGCCGCGCGTAGCTCGGGCTCACCGAAGGGTAAATAAAGCGGCGCGAGGGAGCGTGGGTGCTGGCGGGTCAGTTCACGTTCAAGCATCAGCAGCGGGTTTTCCAGCGACAACAGCATCGCCGGTGCATCGCTGCTCAAGGCAAGCATTCCCGGCTGGCGGGCATTGGTAAACACCTGATCGAGCAGGTTGGTGTCAGTAGATACTGGCGCGGGCATGGCCTTTATGAAATAGCCCTGTTTGGGCCGGGCGTAGATCCGCCCTTCATCCTCAAGCAAGGCATAGGCGTATTTGGTGGTGGACACAGATACGCCAAGGCGCTCGGCCAATTGGCGCAGGGACGGCAGTTTGCGCTCGCCTCGCGATGGGCTGGCGTCGATCAACTCGACCAGGTAGCGGTAGACCGCTTGATAGGCAAAGCCGGCGTCTTTGGGTTTATCCATGATCCTTTGCGCTGCGCAAAACGAAGAGGGCCTGCCAGTATCACCCAAGGCGATCTCATTTGCGCGCGTCCAGGGCTTAAACAGCCCACGGCTACGGCCCATTGGGTTTCAGGCAACCGATCATGAACAGGGCTAAAGGTTTAGTGAAATCGTTTCATTATCTCTTGCTCTAAGGCCAGCATACACTCCACCTTAATTATTGAAACTGTAAAGACTTGGGTCAAACGTCGGCGTGTTGCTAAAAGGCAAACAGTGAACTCAAGTCTGTCTCAACTTTTTAAGGTGCCAGGTGGTCATGAACAACGCGTTTGAATTTACGATTAAAAGTATTTGTTTTGACGAACACTATCGCCCCTCCGAAAACACGCGTATCACCACCAATTTCGCTAATTTGGCGAGGGGCGAGCGCCGCCAGGAGAACTTGCGCAATACCTTGAAGATGATCAATAACCGCTTTAACGCCTTGGCGCATTGGGATAATGCCAACGGTGATCGGTATGCGCTCGAACTCGAAATCGTGTCCGCCGAGATGCAGATCGGTGTTGAAAGCAATGGACAGGCGATTCCACTGATCGAAGTGTTGAAAACCACGATCGTGGACCGTAAAACCAACGAGCGCATTGAGGGCATCGTCGGCAATAATTTTTCTTCGTATGTACGCGACTATGACTTTAGCGTGGTGTTGTTGGGCCATAACCAGGGCCAGGCTGAGTTCAGCACGCCTGCCAATTTCGGCGACTTGCACGGCAAGCTGTTCAAGTGCTTCGTGAGCTCGAGTGCGTACACACGGAATTTCAAAAAGCTACCCGTGATCTGCCTGAGTGTTTCGAACACTAAAACCTATCATCGCACTGAAAATCTGCACCCTGTGCTGGGTGTTGAATACCAGCAGGATGAGTATTCGTTAACCGATGAGTACTTCAAGAAGATGGGCTTGAGTGTTCGCTATTTCATGCCGGCAAACAGTGCTGCGCCGTTGGCGTTTTATTTCTTCGGCGACTTGCTCAGCGATTACACCAATCTTGAACTTATCAGCACCATTAGCACGATGGACACCTTTCAAAAGATCTACCGGCCTGAAATTTACAATGCAAATTCCGTTGCCGGAAAACGCTACCAACCGAGTTTGAAGCATAAGGATTATTCATTAACACTCATTGTTTATGATCGAGAAGAACGTGGTCGGCTGGCGATAGAGCAGGGCAGGTTCGTTGAGGAAAATTTCATCAAACCCTATCACGCTGTGCTTGAACAGTGGTCCGCTCAATACGCCGCTTGACTCATCAAACGTACAAGGTTGTCCCTATCATGAAAAAGTTATTACCCACTTCTACAGCTGGCAGCTTGCCAAAACCCACCTGGCTTGCCGAGCCCGAGACGCTGTGGTCGCCCTGGAAGTTGCAAGGTGACGAATTAATTGAAGGCAAGCAAGATGCCTTGCGCCTGGCATTGCAGGAGCAGCAACACGCCGGGATTGATATCGTCAGTGACGGTGAGCAGACTCGCCAACACTTCGTGACCACGTTTATCGAACACCTCAGCGGGGTTGATTTCGAGAAACGTGAAACCGTCAGGATTCGTGATCGCTATGACGCGAGCGTGCCGACGGTGGTGGGCGCCGTTGCCCGGCAAAAGCCGGTGTTTGTCGAAGATGCCAAGTTCTTGCGCCAGCAAACCAGCCAACCGATCAAATGGGCGCTACCTGGCCCCATGACCATGATCGATACGCTGTATGACAACCACTATAAAAGCCGCGAAAAACTCGCCTGGGCATTCGCCAAGATCCTCAATGAAGAAGCCCGGGAATTGGAAGCGGCGGGCGTCGACATCATCCAGTTTGATGAACCGGCTTTTAACGTGTTCTTTGACGAGGTGAATGAATGGGGCGTCGCCACCCTGGAACGGGCGATTGAAGGCCTTAAATGTGAAACAGCGGTGCATATTTGTTATGGCTATGGCATCAAGGCCAACACCGATTGGAAAAAGACCCTGGGGTCGGAGTGGCGGCAATATGAAGAAGCCTTCCCCAAGCTACAGAAATCCAGCATCGATATCATTTCGCTGGAATGTCACAACTCCCATGTCCCCATGGACCTGATTGAGCTTATTCGTGGCAAAAAAGTGATGGTTGGGGCCATTGATGTGGCAAACCACAGCATTGAAACGCCCGAAGAAGTGGCCAATACCCTGCGCAAAGCCCTTCAGTTTGTTGATGCCGACAAGCTTTATCCGTGCACCAACTGTGGCATGGCGCCCTTGCCTCGCCACGTGGCAAGGGGCAAATTGAATGCGTTGAGTGCAGGTGCAGAGATCGTTCGAAGAGAACTCCTCAACGCGCGCTGAGCCAACATTGGAAGGGGTGTACGCAGTTGCACCCCCTGTTCAGGATTTACCATGTCATTTCCCACTACGACGGTCGAGCCACTGAGCTTTCGCGAAGCGCTCGGGCACTACGCATCCGGTATTACGGTGATTACCTCGCACCTGGATGACGAGCCGGTCGGCTTCACGTGCCAGTCGTTCTACAGCGTGTCGATGAGCCCACCGCTGGTGTCATTCAGCGTTATGTCCAATTCGGCCAGCTACCCCAAAATTCGCCAGGCCGGTCGATTCGTGGTCAATATCCTCTCGGGTGAGCAGGCCGGGATTTCCAATCAATTTGCCCGGCGCGGCACGGACAAATGGACGGGTGTCGATTGGCGGCAATCGCCGCTGGGTAATCCGATCATTGCCGGCAGCCTGCACTGGCTGGATTGCGAAATTCACGCCGAACACGTTGCCGGTGACCACTTGATTGTGATTGGTGAAGTGAAAGCGTTAAGCCTGCAAGAACCTGCGGCGGCGCAGCCCTTGCTGTACTTCAAAGGGCAATATTGCAACATCGCCGCACAGGTTTAATGGACAAGAGGAGGGCAGGATTTTGACCTGCCCCCCAATCACTTACTGGCGCAAAAACTCAAGCAAGTCCGCATTGATAACATCCGCGTTTGTCGTCGGCATCCCATGGGGAAACCCTGCATACGTCTTCAGCGTCCCATTCTTCAACAGTTTTGCCGACAACGGCCCGGAATCTTCATACGGCACAATCTGGTCATCATCGCCGTGCATTACCAGCACGGGGATCGTGATGCGCCGCAAAGCCTCAGTAAAGTCCGTTTGGGAAAACGCCACAATCCCGTCGTAATGGGCGATTGCGCAACCCATCATGCCTTGTCGCCACCAGTTCTGGATCACGCCTTCCGACGGCTTGGCACCGGGCCGGTTGTAGCCATAAAAAGGCCCCGACGGCACGTCGCGATAGAACTGCGCGCGGTTGGCTTTGAGTTGCGCCTGCATGTCGTCGAACACCGACTTGGGCAAGCCACCCGGATTGCTCGGCGTTTGCAGCATCAACGGTGGCACGGCGCTGATGATGGCGGCTTTGGACACGCGGTCTTCGCCATGGCGGGCAATGTAGTGGATGACTTCGCCACCGCCGGTGGAGTGACCCACATGGGCGGCGCCCTGTACGCCAAGGTGGTTGACCACGGCGGCGACGTCGTCGGCGTAGTGGTCCATGTCGTGGCCGTCCCAGACCTGGCTGGAGCGGCCATGGCCGCGGCGGTCGTGGGCGACGACGCGGTAACCGTTAGCCAGGAAGAACAGCATCTGCGCGTCCCAGTCGTCGGCACTCAGTGGCCAGCCGTGGTGGAAGAAGATCACCGGCGCGTCGCGTGGGCCCCAGTCTTTGTAAAAGATTTCAACGCCGTCCTGCGTAGTGACATACCCCATGTTCATCTCTCCAAAGTGATAGATCGGCCATCAACAGCAATGTGTTGATCGTGCGCCGTTGAACAAAGTGCAGCTCAACCGATGGGCGGCCACGCTTGGCTGCCGGATCACTTGAGGTTTACAGTCCGCGTCAAGGTCAATGAGTGTGCGGAGTGGAACATGAGAATAGGCGAACTGGCGAAACTCAGCGGGTTGGCGCCGTCACGCATCCGTTTCTACGAAGCGAGCGGCCTGATCAAGTCGGTGACGCGTAAGGCCAATGGCTACCGTGACTATGCGCCGGAGGCTGCGGCGTTGTTGCAACTGATCACGGGCGCGCAGGCGGCGGGGTTTTCCCTGGACGAAATCCGCCAATTGCTGCCGATGAATGCCAGCGGCTGGCAACACGAAGCGTTGCTCGTTGCCCTCAAGCGCAAGGTCGAGGAAATCGAGGTGGTGCAGCAACGCCTGGCGCAGAATAAAGCCCAGTTGCTGCGGGTGATTGACGGCATCGAAGGCAAGCCTGAGGGCGTGGCGTGTGCGGACAATGCGCAATTGTTACTCAACCGACTGCAGGACGAACGCGAGAAAGCCGTGCATTGACCTGAAAAAAGCCATTGACCTTAAAGTTGGCTTTAATCTTAGGCTGGTCCCACGCCAACTGAGGACTGCCCCATGAATCTGTTCGACCCCCTGTTGTTACCCAACGGTTCGACCATCAAAAACCGCATCGCCAAAGCCGCCATGGAAGAGAACATGGCAGACGCCGAGCAGGCGCCTTCCGCCGAGCTGTTGCGTCTCTACCAGGCCTGGGCCGACGGTGGCGCCGGCCTGATCATCACCGGCAACGTAATGGTCGACGGCCGCGCCATGACCGGCCCCGGCGGCGTGGTGTTACAAGATGACCAGCAACTGGGCAAGTTCAAGCGCTGGGCCCAAGTGGGCCGCTCAGGTGGCGCGCAGTTCTGGTTACAGATCAATCATCCCGGGCGGCAGATGCAGGCCAACCTGGGGCAACAGACCTGGGCACCGTCGGCTGTCGCCATGGACCTGGGCGCGTTATCCAAACACTTCAGCCGGCCCCAGGCGATGACCGCCGAGGTGATTGCCGAGGTTATCCAGCGTTTTGCGCGCGCCGCTCGCCTGGGCGAACAGGCCGGTTTTACCGGTGTGGAAATCCATGCAGCCCATGGTTATTTGTTGAGTCAGTTCCTCTCGCCGTTGAGCAATCAGCGCACAGACGCGTGGGGCGGCTCCCTGGAAAACCGCGCGCGGCTGTTGCTCGATACCGTAAGGGCGGTTCGCGCAGTGGTTAGCCGGGAATTTGCGGTGGCGGTCAAACTCAATTCCGCCGATTTCCAGCGCGGCGGGTTCACCGCCGAGGATGCCAAGCAGGTGGTTGAATGGCTCAACGACCTGGGTGTGGACCTGGTGGAATTGTCCGGTGGCAGTTACGAAGCGCCCGCCATGCAGGGGGACGCGCGTGATGGCCGCACCCTGGCGCGTGAGGCCTATTTCGTTGAGTTTGCCCACGACATCCAGACGGTCGCCAAGATGCCGGTGATGGTCACCGGCGGTATCCGTCGACGTCCGGTGGCTGAAAGCGTAGTGCAAGGCGGCGTGGACATGGTGGGCATCGGCACCGCGTTGGCGATTGATCCGCACCTGCCGCGTGCGTGGCTTGAGGGCAAAGACACCGCACCCGAATTGCCACCGATCACCTGGAAAAACAAAGCCTTCGCCTCCTTGGCCAATATGGCGCTGGTCAAGTTCCAGCTGCGCAAACTCAGCCAGCGCAAGCAGCCTGATCCCGGCGTATCACCGTTACGCGCATTGATCGAGCAACAACTGGGCAACGCTTTGCGCACGCGGCAGTATCGCCGCTGGATCGCCAAGCGTGGTGAGGTGGAATCAGGACGCGCTTAATTCTGCTGCCTGAACCTTCACCCGCGTCGCGCGCCGTGCCATCACCCAGGCCAACACCGGCGCCAGGGTAAACAGTGCAAACAGCCACTGTGCCGCATTGGCGATGCCGGCATTGCCGGTTGCGTCGTTGATACCCGCCACGTTGGAAATCACTCCCGCCAATGCCGCGCCCAGGGCCATGGCGAACAGCTGCAAGGTGGTGATCGACGCGGCGGCCGTGTCCTTGTCCTGCTCCGACGCCACTTGCAGGATGCGCGTCAGCAGGTGCGGCCAGCCCAGGCCGATACCGAAGCCGACCAGGAACAGCCCCAGGCAGATCGGCGCCAGCCGCGCCCATTCACCCAGGCTGGCCACAGGCGTGGTAATCGCCAACAGCACCAGCCCGGCGACGATAAACAGCGGCCCCGCGAGGATGGCGCGCTGTGCGCTACGGCCGCTCCAGCCGGAGCTGAGGATTTCCGACACGGTCCAGCCGGCCGCCATCAGCGCGGCCATATACCCGGCAACCAGCGGTGATTGACCATGCAGGTGTTGCAGAAAATACGGCATGAAAATCTCGCTGCTCATGCCGATCACCAGCAGGCAAGTGGTTGCATACAGCGCGCACAGCGGGGTGTTGAACTTCAGCGCGTCCTTGGGCAGCAGCCGTATGGTCGCGTTGGACTCGTGGCGGATCAGCACCCACACCAACACGGCGCACACCGCGATGCCCAGCAGGTTCCAGCTCGGTAGCGCCGACACGCTGCCCGCGCACACCGCCAGCACGGCGGCGGCCAACAGCACCAGCTGTGGCACAGGCAAGCGGCTGGCCGTGCTCGCCGTGGGATCGCGTGGCGGTAGCGCACGGTGGGTCAGTACCATATAGGCAAGGCTTATCGGCACCATGGCGCCGAAGGCAAAACGCCAGGCGTCCAGCTCGGCAAACACGCCACCCACGGCCGGCCCGACCAGCGTCGCCACGCCCCACATGCCCGACACCAGCGCCATTGCTCGCGGCCACAGGCGCTCTTCAAACACTAGTTGGATCATCGAGTAACACAAGGCTAGCAACATGCCGCCGCCCAACCCCTGAATCAAGCGCCCGGCCAGCATCACCGGCATGCTCGGTGCCAAGGCGCAGATCAGCACGCCGACCATAAAGATCAACGTGGCGACGGTGTATGCCAGCCGTGGCCCGGTGCGTTGCAGCAGCTTGGATGTGAGGGCGGAGCCGAGGATCGAAGCCACCACATACAGCGTGGTGCTCCACGCGTACAGCGCCAGCCCGCCGATTTCGGCGACCACCGACGGCAGAATGGTCGTGGCGATGTAAGTGTTGGTGGCATACAGCGCAATGCCGCCGGAAAGGGCGATGGAACGGGTGGCGTTCTTGCCCCGGAGTAACTCACTCCAGCTGCTGTCTTGGGTGTGCATCGACGATTCCTTGTGCCGCTGTCGGGCTTGAGTTAATTTGCCAAGCAATTGCTTTGAATATTGCGGTGAGGCACTTTATTTTGTCAAGAAATGACTTGGAATATTCCCCGGTGTCACCGGCGGATCGTTTGCTGCACCTGCTCAAGACCCGTGGGCCACAATTGGCCAGTGATGCCGGTGAGTTTCTCGGCACAACCGGTGAAGCGGCCCGCCAGCAGTTAGTGAAGCTGGCGGCCAGTGGGTTGGTCGAGGCTCACGCCGAAGTGCGTGGGGTAGGGCGCCCAACCCAGGTCTGGCGACTGACGGCGGCAGGGCATGCGCGCTTTCCCGACACCCATTCCGAACTCACCGTGCAACTGCTGCAGACCGTGCGCGAGACCTTTGGTGAAGAGGCCATTGAGCGTTTGATCGACGTGCGCGAGCGCCAGACCCAGGCGTTGTATGAGCGTGAGATGCAAGGCGTCAGCGGCCTCAAGGCGCGGGTCGAAAAACTCGCGGCGCTGCGCACGCGTGAAGGCTACATGGCTCAGTGCAGCGAGCAGCCGGACGGTGCCCTGATCCTGGTGGAGAACCACTGCCCGATCTGCGCAGCGGCGACCGCGTGCCAAGGGTTTTGCCGCGCAGAATTGCAGGTGTTCGAGCAGGTGTTGCGGGCCAAGGTCGAGCGCGTGGAGCATATTCAGTTGGGCGCGCGGCGGTGTGCTTATCGGATTCACTGAACGCGCCGCCGATTAAATGTGGGAGCAGGCTTGCCTGCGATAGCCATCGGTGTCTACACACCTATTGAAGGTATCCATATTCCCCTGTGGCGA
>NZ_JAAAFV010000042.1:166585-201155 GCF_019352915.1 Pseudomonas sp. Xaverov 259
GCGGCGTTTGGACGCTCGTCTTCTCCCAGTGCTACCGCTACTTCCTTGGCCACCTCGATAAACGCCCGCGCCGCCGCACTCTGGTAAACCCCTTTGCGCTGCATCAACACCGCCGTGCGCTGCAACCGTTGCGGCCCCAGTTCAATGGCTGCCAACTCGGGATGCGCCCGTGCAATCGCGGCCGGCAATAGCGTCGACAGCGTGGTCCTGCGCACCACCTCGATCAATGCGCCAATCACATTGGCCTCCATCACCACGCGTGGGCGAATGCCGTGTTGGTTGCAGTAGCGGTCGATCTGCTCGCGGGTGGCGAACTCCTTGCTAAGCAAGATCAGCGATTCGCCATTCAGCGCCTGCAGCCCGATGGCTGTCTCGCCTGCCAGCGGGTGTTGACTGCCGACCACCAACGCCAGGGTTTCCACCAGCAGTGGATAGCTGTCGATATCGGGTGCGTGCGCTTGATCAAAGGCAATGCCCACATCCAGCTCGTCAGCCAGCAACTGGTTTTCCATCTGCTCCTGGGCGACTTCACGCACGTTCAGCGTGATGTTCGGATAGCGGCCGTGAAAGGCTTCCACCAGCGGCCCTACGAGGTAGGTGGTGAAGGTGGGCGTGACGGCAACCCTCAGCGTCCCACGGCTCAAATCACCCACGTCATGGATCGCACGCGTGCCTTCCTGCAATGCCTGCGCCGCGCGTAACGCATAGCGCAGGTAAACCTCGCCGGCATCGGTCAGCCGTGTCTTGCGCCCTGAGCGGTCAAACAACTGCGCGCCGAGGCTTTCTTCCAACTGCCGCACTTGCTGCGACAGCGCCGGCTGCGAGACATGCAGGGCCGTCGCCGCCTTGGTAAAGCCCTGATGCTCTGCCACGGCAAGAAAGTAATGGATATGGCGCGCCAGCATATTTGTACTCATAAGATTATCTGATGTGTCTGATCATATATGAGACTTTTACCTTATTTAAGTGGCTGCGTAACCTTTGCTTCATCGCATCGCGAACCAAAGGAGTCACCCATGCAAGACATCATCGACGGTTTCCTGAAGTTTCAACGTAACGCCTTCCCCGAGCGTGCCGGCCTGTTCAAAGACCTGGCCAACCAGCAGAGCCCACGGGCGCTGTTCATCTCCTGCTCCGACAGCCGCCTGGTGCCAGAGTTGGTCACGCAGCGCGAGCCGGGCGACCTGTTCGTGATCCGCAACGCCGGCAATATCGTGCCGTCCTACGGCCCTGAGCCGGGCGGCGTGTCGGCCTCGGTGGAGTACGCCGTCGCGGCCTTGCAAGTCAGCGACATTGTGATCTGCGGCCATTCCGATTGCGGCGCCATGACCGCCATCGCCACCTGCAAATGCCTGGACCACATGCCCGCCGTGGCCGGTTGGTTGCGCTACGCCGACTCCGGCCGGGTGGTCAATGAGGCCCGCCAGCATGTCGACCAGCCCGCCAAAGTGGCCTCGATGGTGCGCGAAAACGTCATCGCGCAATTGGCCAATATCCAGACGCATCCATCAGTGCGCCTTGCCCTCGAAGAAAAGCGCGTAACGCTGCATGGCTGGGTCTACGACATCGAAAGCGGCTGCATCCAGGCCTTCGATGGCCGCACCGGCCAATTCGTCGCCCTTGCCGACAACCCGACTGCGCGCGCCGTTTCCTACTAACACTCGACTTTTTACCCACGGAGATAACCCCATGATCCAGTCGCAAATCAGCCAGACCACTCGCCTTGCCCTGACCGACGTCATCCTCTTGGCCAAAGCCCGCAAAGACCTGTCGTTCGCCCAGATCGCCGAAGGCACCGGCCTGCACGAAGCCTTCGTCACCGCTGCTTTGCTCGGCCAGCACCCACTGCCGGCCAGCGCTGCTCAAGCCGTTGCCGACACCCTGGGGCTGGATGCGGATGCCGTGCTCCTGCTACAAACCATCCCGGTGCGTGGCAGCATCGGCAACGGTGTGCCGACCGACCCGACCATCTACCGCTTCTACGAAATGATCCAGGTCTATGGCACCACGCTCAAGGCACTGGTCCACGAGAAGTTTGGCGACGGCATCATCAGCGCGATCAACTTCAAGCTGGACGTCAAAAAGGTTGAAGACCCGGACGGTGGCTCCCGCGCCGTGATCACCCTGGATGGCAAGTACCTGCCGACCAAGCCGTTCTGATCAGCTGAGTAACGGCCCGGCGCTGCATGGGGTTTGGGCTATGGCAGCCACATTATGTGCTGCCTTGAATCCCGCTACGCGGTGCATTTACCGGGGTTGATCCATTCGCGCATCGTATACGGTGCGCTTTTTATTGGTGCAGACCTGGCTTTTCGTTAGAGGCCATCCGCTCCAGAAACCCGGAAATCAACCCCACCACCTGCTGCTGAATCACCGCCCGTGGCCGTCCACCCTCGCCATCGCGGCAGATCATGCCATCCCCTGGCGAGCTTTCTTCAATCAACTCGATTGCCCCCTGCTTGCAGATCGACATAAAGCTGAAGTGCGTGGCGTCGCTGATTTCCACGTACTGGGTCGAGGCTTTTGGCAGGCGCTTGACCAGGTTGGCGGATTCCAGGTTGGGGTCCATATCCTCGGTTGGCACGCCCCCCGCGATGACCAGTGCGGGCACTTTGAATGCTGCCAGGCTGGCGTCGGTCATGCCGCGTGACAGGCCCAGGTCCAGAGACACGATGGCGGTGACGCGCTTGTCGCTCAAGTCCGCGGCCAGCCGGGTTTTGCCGTCGGGCGTCGCGGCGGGGTTCATCTCGTGGTAGCCGATGCAACCGCCCAGCTTTGGGTGCGCTGCGCAGTCGCGGGCGAACAGGTCAGGATCGAAGCGCGCTCCGCCGATTTCCAGCACGGTCCAGCCGCCGAGGGAATGGCCGACGGCGGCAATCTGTTGGTTCGCCACCGCGCCAAATTGCTTGGGTTGAGCCAGTACCGCGTCGATGGCGCGGCTCAGGTCGGCCGGGCGCTGCCATAGCTGCGCGGCGGTTTGCGGGTTGCGGTCCTTGGTGGTGGTGCCGGGGTGGTTGACCGCCGCGACGATGTAACCTTTGTGCGCCAATGCACTGGCCAGCCACACCTGCTTGCCCCAGTTGCCGCCGTAGCCGTGGGACAGCACCACCAGCGGATGCTCGCCCGCAGCCGGCGGTGCATCGGGCACGGCGAGGGCGCCGATGAAGACCGCGTTGTCGGCGATCAGCTTGGGTTTGGCCGTGGTGGTCGCGGGGTACCAGACCACCAGCTCCAGTGGGCGGTTGTTGTGCGCATCGGGCAGGGTGGTGGTTTTGAAGCCGACCGGGTTTTCGTCGGCGAAGGCGGGTGTGGTCAGGCAGAAAAGGAACAGGGCGCGTAGAGCGGTTTTCATTGTTTTTATCGTCCTTGATGAGGTGGCGAATCATTACCTGAAACCCTGTGGTCTGCACATCCCCTGTTTGCACTTAATTCCAGGCCCCTTGCCTGAGATTAATCCCCTGTCCGACCTTGGTATTGGCCAACCCAGCCCCATAACTACCCTCGTATCCACTGAGGGCGCAGACCATGACCAACCCAACCGAAACCGCGATCCTTGCCGGCGGCTGCTTCTGGGGCATGCAAGACCTGTTGCGGCGCTACCCTGGCGTGCTGCAAACGCGTGTCGGCTACACCGGCGGCGATGTGCCGAATGCCACGTACCGCAACCACGGCAACCATGCCGAAGCCATCGAGATCGAGTTTGACCCGGCGGTGATCAGCTATCGGCAGATTCTGGAGTTCTTTTTCCAGATCCATGACCCGAGCACGCCTAACCGCCAGGGCAATGACACGGGGCCCAGCTATCGCTCGGCGATTTATTATTTGAGTGAGCAGCAGCGCGACATTGCCGAAGATACGGCGGCCGACGTGGATGCATCGAACCTCTGGCCTGGTCGAGTGGTCACCGAGATTGAGCCGGCAGGGCCGTTCTGGGAGGCGGAGCCTGAGCATCAGGATTATCTGGAGCGGATACCGAATGGGTATACCTGCCACTTTATTCGGCCGAACTGGAAGTTGCCGAAACGGGCTTGAGAGTTCGCATGACGTGAACCCTGCGCCAATCCAAAATGTGGGAGCTGGCTTGCCTGCGATTACGGTGTGTCAGTCAATAAATTAGTTAACTGATCCTCCGCCATCGCGGGCAAGCCCGCTCCCACATTAGCCTTGGGTTGTCTCGTGTTCAGTGATCCATTGCACCGTTAGCCGGCGGCCTCGCGCTCCAGCAGCCTGTCCATCAGCAACACTCCCAACTCACTCAACTGGTGAATCGCCAGCGCCACGTCGCGCTGTTTTCCCGACAAGTCTTCCGACAGGTCGAGCAACAAGGCGGTGACCGAGGAAAAGGTTTCGTAGCTGTTGGTGATCAGTGTTTCGTTGCTGGCGTCGGCGGCGACGTTGAACAGCGCGGGCGGTGGCATAGCCGGGTCGGCTTTTGGATTGAGGTAATGATCAATTGCGCGATGCGCGGCCTGATTGAGTTTCAGGTCGGGTTCGCTTGGAGGGTTCGGCGTTATTTTGAACATCATGTAATTCCTGAATGGGGCCGACACCCTTTCGCTACTACACAAAGAGGGTGGCAGCTGTACGCAGGTTAGTAGACCGGGGAATTACACAAAGCCGGCGCGCCCGAAGGCGCCCTACGCACAGCCACCATCAGGCACAGACAGGAACGTCTGTTAGATGAAGCTCATGCACCAAGTGTAATTGACCCCAGGGCTACTAAACCCGATCACTGAATTGTCAGCGACCGAGCAACCTTAGAGACACCCACCAGAGCGCACAAGCCGGCGGATTCTGACGCAAGCGTAGGCAATGGAGCAAGGCGCTGTGGCCTCGGACTTTGCTGTTTCAGGCTTCGTTGTAGGACATGAGCCTTACGCCGAACAAAATGTGGGAGCTGGCTTGCCTGCGATTACGGTGTGTCAGTCAATAAATTAGTTAACTGAACCTCCGCCATCGCGGGCAAACCCGCTCCCACAGGGGTCTGTGTTGGTTGGACGGTCAGGTTTTGGCCACACCTACCCGCCACTGCGCCGGCGGCAGCAGCCCATTCACCAGGTAATTGCCCACGATCCGCGACTTGTACACCCGCGGGTTATGGTTCGCCAACGTGCGTGCATTGCGCCACAGCCGGTCCAGAGCCTTGTTGCTCGCCGTAGCACTGGCGCCCAGTGCGTCAAACAACCCGGTGGTCGCCGCGAGCGTTGCATCCACCACGGGATTGACCGCCAGGCACACCTCCAACTCCGCCAACGCAACCTGCGGGTCGTCATCCTGCAACGGCTGGTCATGGGCAATCACATACTGCGCCGTCTGGTCCAGGCGCTGCGCCGCGTGCTGGGTAATGGCGTGTGCGGAATAAGCTTGGCTGGCGACTTCGCCAATCACTTGCAGCAACTGCACATCCTGGGCGGCCGTGTCGGCATTGCCGGTGGTGAAAGTGCGGGCGCGCTGTCTGAGTTCTGCCGCGCCACTGAGCGCGGCGCGGCGGGCGATGCCGGCCAGGGTGGCGAGGTGGTAGATTTGGTAGAACGATTGGCCATACGCAAAGCGTTGCGTGGTGGGGCGCACATCGTCATCCACCACCGGTGCGTTGTCGAAGAGGCAGGTGCCGCTGGCGGTGAGGCGTTGGCCGAAGCCGTTCCAGTCGTCGACTATCTGTACACCGGGCGCCTTGAGGTCGACCACCAGGCTGTACACCACGCCGTCTTCGCCGGTGGCCACGGTGTTGATCAGGTCACTGTAGAGTGCGCCGGTGGTGTAGAACTTCTTGCCGCTGATGCGCAGTGTGCCATCGGTGTGGCGGTGCAGGCGGGTGCCGAAATCGCCACGGGCCTGGTTGCCGACTTCGGTGCTGCCTGGGGAGAGCAGGGCGCCTTGGCCGAGGCGGTCGAGCCATTGGGCGCGCCAGTCGTGGTCTTTGGCGCACAGTACGTCTTCGCAAAAGCCAAAATGCCCACGCAGGGCCTGGGTGATGTTGGAGTCGGCGGCGGACAGTTCTGTCAACAGCGCAAGCAGTTCAGCGAAGGTCGCGCCTTGCCCGCCGCAACTGACTGGCAATCGCCAGCGTGGCAAACCCAGTGCGTTGAGCTGTTGGATCACCGTCGCCAGGCTGGCGCGTGTCTGATCCGCCTCGGCTGCGTGTGCAAGGATCTGCGCAAACAGCGGGCGAAACGGAGCGGCCAGTTGTTCGTAACGGGCGGAGGGCGCAGTGCCCCAGATGTTCAATACGGGAGTCGACATGCAATGGACCTTGCAGAAAGGGTTTCAGGCGCGGGGTCCAGTGGTCTGGTGGCGTCACCCTAACTCAGTGGGCAGCAAACTTTTAATACGAAAAATAGCTAACCCACTGTGCAGCGGTTCTATCGATAGTGCACAACAGTATTAAACCCGGCGCTTTTATTGCGGTAGCTTCTACGGGCGCCACGCTCGGCGACCGCCAAAACCCTTCCCTCATTGCCAGACTGCACGCCCACAGATGGTTGAGCCAGCCATTAACTGTGTGGATTCCTCCTATGATCAATCGTCGTAACCTGCTTGCCATGCTGGGCCTGGCCTCACTGACGCTGCACGGCTCATCGGTGTGGGCGGCAGCGCCGCAGACCCTCACGGTGGGCGACCAGTTTTTCTCCAATCGCATCGTCCTGGAGCTGTCCGGCGAGCTGAAAGACTTGCCGTATAAAATTGACTTCAAGCGCTTCAATACCGGCTCCCCGGTGGCCTCGGCGGTCGCCAGTGGCGCGCTGGACGTGGGCATTGTCGGCGACACGCCGGTGATCAGCCTCGCCGCCAATGGCGCGCCGGTGAAGGTGGTCGCCAGCACCCAGACCAGCCTTGATGGCGTGGGCATTGTGGCGCGCAAAGGCATCCATTCGGTGGCCGAGCTCAAAGGCAAAACGGTGGCGATCTGGAACGGCTCATGGAGCCAGCAACTGGCCTACAAGGCCCTGGATGAAGCCGGTGTGCCACGCAACAGCGTGACCTTCAAATACCTGCTGCCCGCTGAAGCCAGCCTGGCGCTTAGCCAGGGCGACATCGATGCCTTCGGCACCTGGGAACCCTACGTGTCGTTGCAGGAGAAAGAGGGCAGCACCCTGATCCGCAATGCCAAGGGCCTGATGAGTGCGCCAACCTATATCGTTGCGTATGAGCCGGCGCTGGCGCAGAAAAGTGCGATTATCAAGGATTTTATCGCGCGCCTCACCCGTGCCCGGGTGTGGAGCAGCACCCACGTGGATGAGTATGCCGAGGCGTGGTCGAAGGCCAACCAGTCTGCACCGGAGATTGCCAAGGTGTGGTTCAAGCGGGATGCGATCAAGGTGCTGCCGATCTCCCCGGCCATTGTCAGTGAGGCCCAGGCCACGGCGGATTTCCTGGTGGATGCGCAGATGCTCAAACAGCATTACGACGTGACACCGTTGTTTGATCAGGCCCTTTAAACGCGCAGGTAACACGCGCTAATAGTCTCGAACGCCTGTTGATAGGGGGCTGAGCTAGGTTTTTTTATTCCGGTTGGCGCCGGAATAAAAAATTAACTGGCATCAGCATGGAGTAGCCAGTAGGCTACAGGTGAAACTTTGACCAATTCGATCGGCAGGACGCCGGAGTTTGATACATGGCTCGACGGTATGAAGGACCTTTGGGGAAAAACGGCGGTTCTGACCCGCCTGGACCGCGCCGAAGAAAACAATTTTGGCGATTGCGAGCCAGCCGGTGACGGCCTGAGTGAAATGCGTGTATTCGTCGGGCCTGGCTACAGAATTTACTTTGTGCGCACGGGCATCACGGCTTACCTGATGCTGTGGGGCAGTGATAAAACCGACCAAAAAAGAGGCATAAAGCGGGCAAAAGAGATTCTCGATGCCCTGAGAGGTAGGTGAAATGAGCAATTCGACATTCAAACCCGAGGACATGCCGATCCTCGATCTTGATACATCCGGCACCAGCGTCTACGAAGCTTCGCGCTTCCTCGACAACCCCGAAATCATCAGCGCTTACCTGGCGCAAAGCATGAAGTCCCAAGACCTGCACATCCTTATGAAGGCACTGGCCGAGGTCGCCAAGGCCCAGGGTGTAAACAAGGTGGCCGAGGCGGCGGGCGTCAATCGCGAGAGCTTGTACAAAACCCTCAAGGGCGGCTCCAAGACACGTTTTGAAACGATCAAAAAGCTGATGCTGGCGTTAGGCGTTGAGCTGACTGTGCAGCCTGTCGCAGCGGGCGCAAACAAAAAATTGCCACGGCACAACGGACAATAATCAGCAACTGTCAGTTTTCACAGTATCTTTCCCCTTGAAGTCATGGTGTTGTCACACGCTGATGCGAACGTTCATCAGCCAAAGAACATAGGGCACCTGCCTACGCCTGAGTGGTACTTCAAGGAGATTTAATCATGAGGGTCGTGACCTCAGGCTCTGCTTATCTGGATATTGACGCGTACGCCTGTTGCATTGCCTATGCCGAGCTGCTCAACCACCAGGGTATTCAAGCGCGGGCGGTGAGCAGCGCGCCGCTCAATTTCAGCGTTTGCGCCAGTGTGCTTGGCTGGAAGGCTTCGCTGGACGATTACCGGCCCGGCGCCGATGATGAGTTCGTGTTGGTGGATGTCTCCGACTACCATCATTTTGACCCGGTCGTGGTACTCGATCAGGTGTGCGAAGTGATTGACCATCATCCGGGCTTTGAAATCCACTGGGCGCAGAAGCTGGGTGCGCAGGCTGACATCCGGCCAATCGGTGCCGCAGCAACGCTGGTTTTCCAGCGCTGGGAAAGGTCCGGCCTGCTGCCGCAGATCAGCCGACACAGCGCGGCCTTATTGGCCACGGCGATTCTGGACAATACCCTTAACTTCACCGGCAAAATGACCGCATCCCTGGATATCTGGGCCTACGAGGTGTTGGCGCGGCGGGCGGGGCTGGCGGCGGATTGGCCGCAGCGTTATTTCAGCGAATGCCAGGCTGCGATCGAAGCCGACCTTGAGGTCGCTCTGGCGGCTGATATGAAACACATGACGGCCACGCGCAACCTGCCGCAGCTCATCGCGCAAATGACGGTATGGGATGCGCAGGGGTTGCTTGAGCGGCACCACGCAGGCATTGAGCACTGGCTGGCGGCGCAAGGTAAGGACTGGCTGTTGAACGCCATCAGCATCCGTGAGCGCAAGAGCTACTGGTTGGCCGAGCCTTCGTCCAGCCAGCAGAAGCTGAGCCTGCTGCTGTCGCTCAATTGGCAAGGTACACGGGCAGTGCTGGCGCGTGCGATGCAGCGCAAGGAGCTGGTGAAGCTGGCCTTGGCTGCCGCAAACGAAGACCTCAGCGCACGAGGCAAGGCCGTTTGTTGTTGAAAGCCCAGCCCGGAATCAAAAACTGCATCGCCACGCTGTCATCCCGCGCGCCAAGGCCCATGCCGTTGTACAGCTCATGGGCCTTGGCCACGGCGTCCATGTCGATCTCCACGCCCAGGCCCGGTTTGTTCGGCACCTTCACATAACCACCCTCGATTTTCAGCGGCTCCTTGGTCAGGCGTTGGCCGTCCTGCCAGATCCAGTGGGTGTCTATCGCAGTGATGTCGCCCGGTGCGGCGGCGGCCACCTGGGTGAACATCGCCAGGGAAATATCAAAGTGGTTGTTGGAGTGCGAGCCCCAGGTCAGGCCCCACTCATTGCACATCTGCGCCACGCGCACCGAGCCTTGCATCGTCCAGAAGTGCGGGTCGGCCAGGGGAATATCCACCGATTGCAGCTGGATCGCGTGGCCCATTTCACGCCAGTCGGTGGCGATCATGTTGGTCGCGGTTTTAAGCCCGGTGGCTCGGCGGAATTCGGCCATGACTTCACGGCCCGAGTAGCCGTTTTCTGCGCCACAGGGGTCTTCGGCGTAGGCCAGCACGTGGTGTTGATCGCGGCACAGGCGTATGGCTTCTTTGAGTGACCATGCGCCATTGGGGTCGAGGGTGATACGGGCATCCGGAAAGCGTTCGGCCAGTGCGGTGACGGCTTCGATTTCTTCATCGCCACTCAAGACGCCGCCCTTGAGCTTGAAGTCGTTGAAGCCGTATTTGGCTTTGGCGGCTTCGGCCAGGCGTACCACAGCCTCGCTGGTCAGGGCTGTTTCATGGCGCAGGCGGAACCACTCGTCATCGGCGTCCGCCTCGTTGCGGTAGGCCAGGTCGGTGGCCGTGCGATCACCGACGTAGAACAGGTAGCCGAGCATTTTTACCGCGTCACGCTGTTGGCCTTCGCCCAGCAGGGCGGCGATGGGCACTTCGAGGAATTGACCCAACAGGTCGAGCAGGGCAGCTTCCATTGCGGTGACGGCGTGGATGGTGATGCGCAGGTCAAAGGTTTGCAGGCCTCGGCCGGCGGCGTCCCTCGATGCAAAGGTGGTGCGCATCTGGTTGAGGATGCGCTGGTACTGGCCGATGGGTTGGCCGATCACCAGGCTGCGGGCGTCTTCCAGGGTTTCGCGGATACGTTCACCGCCGGGCACTTCACCGACACCGGTGTGGCCCGAGCTGTCCTTGAGGATGACGATATTGCGGGTAAAAAACGGCCCATGGGCGCCGCTCAGGTTCAGCAGCATGCTGTCGTGGCCGGCGACGGGAATGACTTGGAAATGGGTGACGACTGGCGTGGTCATGGCAAGGTCCTTATAAGCTCAAAGAGGTTTGCTGATAGCGGTAGCCGTTGGCGCGCCGCTCGGCGGCGCCAGCACGGCAGAAGGCGAAGTCTTGGCAAAAAACACCAGGATGGCCGCCAGCACCGAAGTGCCGGCCAGGCCATACAGGCCGCCCTGGATCGAGCCAGTGCTCTGTTCCAGAAAACCGAAAGTGGTGGGGGCCACGAAGCCGCCCAGGTTGCCGATGGAATTGATCAGTGCGATCACCGCAGCGGCGATGCGCACATCCAGGTAACCCTGTGGGATCGGCCAGAACAGCGAGGAGGCGGACTTGAACCCGATGGCCGCGAAGCAGATCGCGACAAAGGCGAAGATCGGCCCACCCGTGGTGGACATGAACATGCCGGCGGCGGCAATCAACAGCGCGGCGGCGACCCAGGCTTGCTGGAACTTGAACTTGCCCGACAGCGCGGCGAACGCGTACATGGCGATGATCGAGATCAGCCACGGGATCGAGTTAAAGAAGCCGACCTGCACGTCGCTCAAATCGCCCATCTTCTTGATGATGCTCGGCAGCCAGAAGGTTGCGGCGTAGATCGTCAGCTGGATGCAGAAGTACAGGGCGCAGAACAGCAGGATCTGGCGGTCCTTGAGCAGCTTGCCAATAGTCGGTTTGACCGTGGTCAGCGCCTCACGCTCGCGCTGTTCCTGGTCGATGGCGCCCACCAGCGCGTCCTGTTCTTCACGGGTCAGCCATTGAGCGTCGTGAGGTTTGGAGTCGAGCCAGAACCACACGAAGAAGCCCAGTGCCACGGAAGCCAGCCCCTCGATGGCAAACATCCATTGCCAACCGTGGAACCCGAATCCTTCTATTTGCAACAATACCCCCGACAGCGGGCCGGAGATCAGCGACGCAACCGCCGAGCCACTGAGGAAGATCGCGATGGCTTTACCGCGTTCCACGCCGGGAAGCCAGCGGGTGAAGTAGTAGATCACCCCGGGGAAAAAGCCCGCCTCGGCCACGCCCAGCAGAAAGCGCAGGATGTAGAACTGGGTTTCGTTCTGGATGAACGCCATCAGCGTGGCGACGATGCCCCAGGTGAACATGATGCGGGTCAGCCAGATGCGCGCACCGACCTTTTGCAGCAGCATGTTGGAGGGCACTTCAAACAGTGCATAACCGATGAAAAACAGCCCGGCGCCCAAGCCGTAGGCAGCCGCGCCGATACCCAGGTCATGCTCCATGTGCGTGCGCACGAAGCCGATATTGACCCGGTCGATGTAGTTGAGGATGAACATGATCACGAACAGTGGGAGCACGTGGCCCTTCACTTTGCTCACGGCGCGCGTGAGGACCGAATCACTTTTTGGAGCGGCAGATGCATGGTTTGAATTGTTCACAATTCAAAACTCCCCCTGATTTATTTTTATGCGGGTTTGCGTGTTTTGTTGACAGACATCATACAAGTGAATTTCTTGAGTTCGCAATCTACCTGTAACTGTTTTTGTTCTTATAAGACTGCTGGTTGATTGAGTGTTTTGGTTATTTTTCCAGCATTTGTTGGGTTTGTATGTTGTTTGTCGATGTGGCTCTCGCACGCTTCACCTCAACACGCTGGCTGCCAGGCCCAGCGAGTTATGCGCCATTAAGATTGGTTGTCATACAAGTGTGGCTCTTTATTAATCAAGCCAGCGCCTGCTCGGGGCAGGGTGTTAAGCTCCCCTGAGCCAACCCCGTGGACCCGTAGCGATGCCCATTGAAAGTGGAACCCTTGTGCGTAAACGTTCCAATAACCTCGCCCAGGGCGTGGTCGAGGCGCTGACCCAGCGCATCCTGCTGGGCCAACTCAAGCCCGGTGAAAAATTGCCGTCCGAGTCCAGTATCGTGCTGGAGCATGGCGTGAGTCGCACGGTGGTGCGTGAGGCCATCTCCAAGCTGCAGGCGTCGGGGCTGGTGGAGACGCGCCACGGCATCGGCACCTTTGTGTTGGCGCAACACGCCCAGCAAGGTTTGCGCTTGCATGTGGACACGGTCGCCAGCGTGCGTAACATGCTCGAGCTGCGCCTGGGCCTGGAGGTGCAAGCCGTGGCGTTGGCCGCGCTGCGCAGGAGCGACGAACAGCTCGCCCACATGCGCCAGGCGCTGGACGATTACCAGGCCTCGCTGGCCAACAACGACAGCTGTGTGGAGGAGGACAAGCGCTTTCACCAACTGATCGCCGAGGCCACCGGCAATACTTTTTTTACCGAAATCATGCTGCACCTGGGCAATGCGATGATCCCGCGCACTCAGGTCAAGGGCGCTGAGCGTGGCGCTGCCGATTTCGCCAAGCTGGGGCAGTTGGCGAACCTTGAGCATGAGGCGATCTTCAATGCCATCAAACGCCAGGACCCGGACGCGGCGCGGGCCGCCATGGTGCTGCACCTGACCAACAGCCGGGACCGCTTTTCCGGGGAATGACAAGGAACCACCGTTGAACGAACACACATTGTCCATGCGCCTGGAGCGCGTGGCCGCCAACGTACCTGTCGGCGCATGCCTGGCCGATATCGGCTCAGACCACGGCTACCTGCCGGTGGCTTTGATGCGCCGTGGGGTAATCACGGCGGCAGTGGCGGGGGAGGTGGCAACCACGCCCTTTCACGCAGCCCAACGCACCGTGCGCGACAACGGCCTGGAGCAGCACGTCAGCGTGCGCCTGGCCGACGGCTTGGCGGCGATTGAGCCGGGCGATGGGATCACCGCGATCAGCATCTGTGGCATGGGCGGCGAGACCATCCGCGACATCCTCGACAGCGGTAAAGCCTACTTGAGCGGCGAGGAGCGGCTGATCCTGCAACCCAATGGCGGCGAGCAACCCTTGCGCCAATGGCTGATGGATAACGGCTATCGCATCCTTGGCGAAGAGCTGTTGCGGGAAAACCGCTTTTACTACGAAATCATCGTGGCCGAGCGCGCCGGGCCAGTGGCCTACACCGATGAGCAGCTGTACTTCGGCCCGTTGCAAATGCAAGCCCGCAGCCCGGAGTTCCTGGCCAAGTGGCAGCGGATGCTGCGCCAGAAGCACAAGACCCTGGCCAGTTTTGAGCAAGCCCGCCAAGCGGTGCCGGAGCAAAAACTGCAAGAAATTGCCCAGCAGGCGCGCTGGATTGTCGCGCTGCTGGCGTGAAGTGACTTGTAACTTTTCCTACGGGTATGCAAGGATCTGCCCATGACTCAATTTTCGCAAAGCAACCGCCATCATCATCACGGACCTTCCTTCAGGTGCCGTGGTTGCTTGCGCTCACTGATTGACCAGACCCACTGATCACTCAATGAACCCCACCCAAGGCGCCTATGGCGCCTTTTTTATTGCCTGCAAACACTGGAGATTCAACCCATGACAATGCTACGTGGAACCCGAATGGTCACCGGCAAAGAAGCCGCAATGATGCGTGAAGTAGAAAGCCGTTTCCGGAGCTACCTTCATCGAAGCGGGCGCTGAAGAAGTCATCGTGCCGGCCCTGTGGGGCCAGGATACGTTTATCGAAAAAACCGGCGGCAGCGAAATCATCGGGCAAATGTGGGCCTTCGATGACAAGGCGGGCCGCAAGTGTTGCCTGATCCCGGAGGCCACCGCGCTGTTCCAGGAGCGCAACGCCGCCTTGCTGCTCGACGGCCGCGCGGCGGCGATGTTTTTCTACGTGGCGCGGTGTTACCGGTATGAGCGCCCGCAAGCCGGACGTTATCGCGAGTTCACTCAACTGGGGCTGGAGATTCTCGGCCCTGACCCCGAATTGGCGTTACAACGCAGCCAGGCCCTGTGTACTGGTTTTTTGGACACGGTGGGGCTCGACTATGAGCTGAACCTGGCCGTGAAGCGTGGGCTGAGTTACTACCTTGAGGGCAACGGCTTCGAGGTGCGCTGCCCGACATTGGGTGCGCAACAGCAAGTGGTGGGCGGCGGGGCTTACCGTGAAGGCGCGGGCTTCGGTATCGGGCTTGAGCGGTTGGTGCTGGCGTTGGCGTGAAGCACCAGGCGCCTCCCAGTGGGAGGCGCCTGCTTTGCCGCCCTCGAATATGCTCCAATAGCCGCCTTCTTTTGCAGACCCAGGAACCCCGTCATGGCCGAGACCACCGACCAAGCCTTCTACGACCGCGCAGACGCGCATATCGAACTGTCCAACGAGCAGCTCAAAACCTGCGAAAACCTCGGTGAGGTCAGTGCCTCGATGATGTTCGGCACCACGCGCTTCAATGCCTGGGCCAGCGCCCGCAACTTCAAGTCCGGCGCCGAAATGGCCGAGGCCCGGGAGGCGATGCTGAAGTATTTCTGTGACCAGTACCGGATGATGCTTGAGGATAATCTGGATGATCACATTAATAATTTCGCTCAGTACATGCTTCTGAAATAAGCGGAGTTCAAGCGTGTCTTACCTTCGGGATGACTTTGAGCCATCTGCCTTCTTTCTATTGTTGTTCTCTTGCAGTTTTTGCAGTTACAGCTTGAAAAGTGTGCGTTGGTAATGTTCTAAGTGTTGAGCAGGGGGTGCGAAAATATAAGTCTGAATGTTTGTTTTTTTTCGTTCAAAAAAGATTGAGTGATATCAGTGGTCGATCTCAACAACTCATAGTGTTGGGTTTTATGAAATGCCGAGAGCCCATCGCAGAGCCTGCAACGGGCGAAGGTACGGCGAGTACTAACTAGCGATTGATGTTGTAGTTGTAAAGTTTTTCACTTCTGATGGCTTCTTTGAAGTTGTGGATTAAATAGACAATTGAATGATTCTTGCCGTCGTAAATTTTTTTGTAGAATTTTTCGGCGGAAGCATCATTCAGTTTCGTTGCGTCATCGGTCTCTGTGAATTTACAAAAGATCTCATGGATCTTCTCTATGCCTTCTTTGTAGTGTAGCGCGGTTTGAACTTTTTTTTCTTTAGAGAAGGCGTGTGCGATGTATTGGCTTCGGTAGGAGTAAATACCGCTTTCTTGTATCAGCTTGTTGATGTCATTTAGCTCTTTTATAAGCGTGTTTTGGTTTAGTGAGTTTTTATATTTTCCGTAGCTGTCAATTAATTCGTTGAGCTTTGAGTAGTGAATGACTGCTAGCGTTAGGTGTAGTCGGATGTGTGATCCTTTGTCCAGTGATCTGCCTTTTGCATCAGTAGCCTTGGTCAGTTCAAGGTTTATGAAGTAAAGCTGACTGTTTGTTTTAAAGTCAAGCATCAGATCGGTGAGCAACCAATAATGATCGATGTGTACTCCATATAATGCGTCATGCTCGTCCAATATTTTGTCAATGTCGCCATCTGAATGCGATTTCTTTTCTTGTTGCAAAACATGCTTGATTTTCAAGCGTGCCTCTGCCTCTTTTTTTAGGACTCTGGGGGCACCCAGTTCTAAAATTGTTTTTGTGATGGCTTGCAAGGTGGACTCCATAACTTAGCCTAAGTGATTTTTGTAGGCTGACGTGCTAGTAAGGCAGTGTGGGTGGGGAGTTTTTAGCAGCTGCCTGGTTAGACGCTTGGCCAGACAATTTTTAAGTTTATGTACTTGTCATTAAGTGCTTTGTAAAAAACTTGACCTCCGTCGAGGTGTATTAGTAGTTCGAGTGTTATCAGTTTGCCCCTGGCGTCATTGCCTGCACCCACTAAAACTTGCGCATAATCTTTGTTAGATAAAAGTGTCGGAGGGAAAGCCTTCCAGGCTATAGGCGGTTCATCGTTTGCAAATACAGTAATAGACTTTTCAGCGTGGAGTTCTACATCAACTTTGTTGCTGCACAGATTTGTGATTTCTAAGTAATTACTAACGCAAAATTCCATGTTTGCCTCTATTTTATAAAAAGTCAGATCGCACCACTACCTGAGCGCTGTGCAAGGTGCGCTTCGATAAAGTGATATTAGTATGACATCATTGATGTGTCTAGGTGAGTTGAAACGCGTCGGGGCCTTGTAGGAAGGGAGGATCTTTATTGTTTCCATGTCTAGATTTAACGCACATGGTCTGAGGTTGTTACGGGTTTTCTATCACATTGAGTGCTTTTGCCCCATTTTCGCGCACGCCAGTGCCTATTTTGATTGCCGATGCGCCTATTTCCGACTCCTTCATCAACGGCCCGTATCTTGCTTGGGCCTTCTCAATCAATGACATGGCATTTTGCTTCTAGTCATTTCCAGCTTGTTTTCCGGAGCGGTCGGCCATGCACACTCTTCTATCACCCGGTATCCATTTGCTCGGCCGTTTCGGTTTTGCGCGCAAGTTCCAGGTGCTGTTTTTCCTGTTCATGCTGCCCCTGGCCGGGAGCCTCTGGATGATTGGTTCGGACTATCGCGATAAATTGACCGTGATTTCCAGCGAGCAGTCCGGCGTGCACCAACTGTTGGCCCTGGACACGCTCGATGGCCAATTGACCGCGCAACGCAATCTGGCCGCACGCTGGAAAGCACTGGATATCCTCCACGCCCCAACCCCTGCCGCCCAGGCTGCAATGGACAAAGTGGATGCTGGCAACCCGCTTATTGTGCAAAGCCTGCAAGCCCTGGGTGAGGCGCTCAAAGCTCGCAATGCCAGTGCCGACACGCTGGCGCGTTTCGAGACGTTGCAGGCGGCGGTCAAGGGCATGGACACCCAATCCCTGCGCACGGTGGGCTGGTGGCCGGACGGCTACGACCGTTTCACCGCCGCGTTGACGGCGCTGCAGACCCTGCGCGAGCAAATCACGCTGGACACTGGCCTGATCCTCGACCCGTGGCTGGAAACCTACCTGCTGATGCAGATTTCCACCCAGCACACCCCGGACCTGATCGAGCGCATCGGTCGCACTGCCAGCGTAGGCCAGTCGTCCATCGCCTCGGGGCAGTTCACCTTGCAGAGCCGCTTGCAGATGCGCGACCTGCGCGGCCGTATCGGCGATGCACGCGACCAATTGGCCAAAGCCGCCGCTTCGCTCAAAGCCAAGCAATATCCCGGGATCGAGCCATGGACGGCGCAATATGACAGCAGCCTGCTGCTGCTGGATAACCAACTTAAAACCTTGGACGACGGCGTGTTTGGCGGCACCATTAAATTGGACACCGCCGCCTTCGACAGCAGCGTCGACAGCATGTTGGGCGCGTTGGGGGCGTTGCGCAGCCAGTCGCTGAACTCACTGGATGCGCGCCTGAGTTACTACCGCGAACGCTCGCTCCAGCACTTTATTCCGGTAGCGGCGACGTTCAGCCTGTTGGCGCTGGCCGCTCTGTACTTGTTTATCTGCCTGCAAGCCTCGATCCGGCGCAGCGCCAGTGGCATCACCACACTGGCCGAGTCCCTGCGCGACGGCAACCTGTGCGTCGAGGTAGTGGTAGAAGGCCGCGATGAGCTGGCGGCAATCAGCACCGCGCTCAATGTCGCCGTGATGCAATTGCGCACCAGCCTGCTGGGCGTCAACCACGAGACCCAGCAACTCGGTTCAGCCGTGCTGACCCTCAATAGGCAGTCGGGCAGCACCCTCACTGAGGTTGAAGACCAACAACACCAAATCAGCCAGATTGCGGCCGCCGCGACCCAACTGGCCGCTACCTCCATGGGCGTGGCCAAGAGCTGCGAGCAGGCCTCGGGCAGTGCGCAGCACACCCGCCGGATTGCCGAAGACAGCAGCCGCGACAGCCAGCGCACCACGGCAAGTATCCAGCAACTTAACCAGCGCCTGACCGACACCGCCAACGCCCTGGAGCAGGTCAGCCAGCAGGGCCAGCAGATTCAATCGGTGGTTGACACCATTCGCGGCATTGCCGAACAGACCAATCTGTTGGCGCTCAATGCCGCCATCGAAGCTGCGCGCGCGGGCGAGCAGGGGCGTGGGTTCGCCGTGGTGGCTGATGAAGTGCGCAGCCTGTCGCAACGCACCCAGGCGTCCACCGCGCAAATCGCCGGCACCGTAGACAGCCTGCGCGCCACCGTCAGCCAAGCGGTCAGCCTGATGGGCGCGGCGTGCGACCAGGCACTGACCGACGCCGAATCCGTGACGGGCCTTGGCACCCGCCTGGGCGAAATTGCCGGTGCGGTGCAACACGTCACCGACACCCTGGCGCAGATCGCGGCAGCGGTGGAAGAACAGGCCACCACGGCCGATGAGGTCAGCGGTAACATCCAGCAGGTTGACCAGGCGGCAGGGCGCTTGCTGGACGGCGCACGGGCGGTGAATCAGGCGGCGGACACCTTGAGCAAGGGCAGCCGGGCATTGAGTGATAACACCGCGCGGTTCCGGCTGAGCTGAAGCACTGGCAATTGAACAATAGGTACCGCCGATACACCCGGGCATTCGTTCCGGGGTTTACCTATCGCAAATGGATGCTTGAGGCCTACAAGCACAACAAGCGCTGCGGACGGCGGGTCCTTCAAGGGCACTCCACTGGGCCGGCGTAGTCTCATGGCCACACACCCAACCTTATTTTGCGGAGCTGCCCATGATCACCGTCCACCACCTGAACAACTCGCGCTCGCAGCGCATCCTCTGGTTGCTTGAGGAACTCGGCCTGCCCTACGAGATCAAGCGCTACCAGCGCGACCCGAAAACCAACCTGGCGCCGCCGGAACTCAAGGCCATCAACCCGCTGGGAAAATCCCCCGTCATCGAAGATGGCAGCCTGGTATTGATCGAGTCCGCCGCCATCATCGACTACCTGATCCGCCGCCACGGCCAAGGCCGCCTGCAGCCTGATCCTGCCACCGCCACCTACGACAAATACGTGCAATGGCTGCACTTTGCCGAAGGCTCGGCGATGCTGCCGTTGATGCTCAACCTCTACGTAGGTCGTTTGGGCAACGCGGGTGCGCCCTTGCACCCGCGTATCGAATCGGAAGTGGCCAATTACCTGGGCTATTTGAACAGCGTCCTGGCGGACACGCCTTATCTGCTGGGTGATGAACTGAGCGGCGCGGACATCCAGATGAGCTTTATCGGCGAAATCGCCAAAGCCCAAGGCAAGTTGCCAGCCTATCCAAACCTGGCGGCCTGGGTGCAACGCTTCCAGGCTCGACCTGCGTACCGCAAGGCGGTGGAGCAGGGCGGCGAATACGCATTCGCCAAGTAAGCCGGCGCAGCTGGCACAATTGACCCTTGTGGCAAGCCCGTTCGCCACGGGTTCGTGTCTGCCTTTTCTTAAACGCTTTTGCCCGCGAAGCGCTTCAACGAAAACGCCGACAGGTCCAGGTCACTCGACCCGCGCATGCACCACTGCGCAAACGCCTCACCCAGCGCAGCCGAATGCTTGAAGCCGTGCCCCGAGCACGGCGACACCACCAGGGTGTGCTGCAACGTGGGGTGTTTGTCGATGATGAAATCGTGGTCCGGGGTCACGGTGTAGGCACACACCGCCGACTTGACCACGTTGGCCGACACGCCAGCGATACGGCCCTTTACCTGCTGCTCGTACATCTCCTGCGCTTGCGCCGTCGAGACAGTGCGGTCCAACGTTTCAGGCGTGGCCGTGGTGTGATACTGCGCCGTGGCCAGCTTTATGCTGCCTTCGCCGGGCAACGCCGGGAACCCATAGTGGGTCTGATCCTGCCCGTGCGTGAGGATGTAAGTGGGCGATTTACCCACCAGATCTGCACCGGCCTCAAGCGCGAACCAGAACAACTGTTGCCGGTAAACACTCAGCAACCGGTCAAACGGCGCGCCGAGTAAACCGCCGGCCCAGTTGCCGGCACTCACCACCAGCTTGTCGGCCTGTAGCGTGCGCTGGTCGGTGGTCACCGTTACGCCGTGAGCATCCGAACTGATGTGCGTCACCGTCTCGCCCTTGTACAGCGTGGCGCCGTGTTGCTCGGCCAGCGTGAGCTGCACGTCAATGCAACGCTCGGGACGCACAAAGCCACCGCCGGGCTCGTAGTAGCCGATGGCGCTGTCCGCCACCTGGGCAAATTGCAGGAAGCGTTGGCGAATCTGCGCAGCGTCCAGCAGCTCATGTTCGATGCCATAGGTCTGCGCCAGGCCGATCGTGCGCAGGGTGAAGTCGGTTGCATCGCTGGGGTCGAAGTCATCATGGGAGGTGAGCACCAGCAACCCCGACTGCTCAAACAGCGCCTCCCCCGACAGCGCCTCAAGCTCGCGCCAGATAGCGTGCGAACGCCGCACGATGGGCACGTACTGCGCACCTTCGCCCACCGACAGCCGCGTGATACGCGTATCGCCATGGCTGGAGCCAAAGCTGTGGGGCGGGTGGTGACGGTCTATACCGGCGACGTTTACCCCGGCTTTTGCCAGTTGATACAGCGTGGCGGCACCCATGGCGCCCAGGCCGATGACCAGCGATTCATAGCGTTCCAAGGTGAGTACTCGCGTGTGAGGGCAGGGCAGTAGTTGAGGGGAATGCGCGGGAAAAAACAATCAAAATCGCGGCAGGCTGCATTTCCCGCTCATGACCCTGCGGTCTATTTGCATATGCCAATTACATAGCACTGTGAAATTTTTTATTCTTTCCTAACCTATGTCTCCTTCATGCAAAGTCCGCCGTTCCTGCGATGACTTTTCATCGCTCTCGACCGCAAGGCCCTATGGCCGTTATCCGCATGGAGCATGCAATGGGTGTGAATCAGAACCTGCACTTCGGTCTGATTGGCCAGATGTTCAAGAGCGACTACAGCTGGCTGTGCGCGCGCGTTGGCCGGGCGATGGGATGCCCGCATGGGGCTCAGGACATCGCTTCGGAAACCTTCTTACGGGTGCTGGCGTTGCCGGACCCTGCGGCCATTCGCGAGCCGCGGGCGTTGTTGACCACCATTGCGCGGCGCCTGATGTATGAGGGCTGGCGCCGTCAGGATCTGGAACGCGCCTACCTGGAAGCGCTGGCGCAGGCGCCCCAGTTGGTGCATCCGTCGCCGGAGGAGCGTTTGTTGTTGATCGAGACGCTGCTTGAGGTCGACCGTTTGCTCAACGGCTTGTCGGCCAAGGCCAAGGCGGCGTTTTTGTATCACCAGCTGGATGGTTTGACCTATGCACAAATTGGCGAGCGGCTGGACGTTTCGGTCAGTCGGGTGCAGCAGTACATGGCTGATGCGTTCAAGCGCTGCTACCTGGCGATGGCGCAGCCATGAGCAGCACCGTAGCCGATGAGGCCATGATCGAGGAGGCGGCGCAGTGGATGGCATTACTGCAATCGGGGCACGCCAGTACCCAGGAACAGAATGCCTTTCGCCGCTGGCGCGAGGGCGACCCACGCCGCGCCGAAGTCTTCAACAGGATGGGCAGCGGCCTGTCGATACTCGGCAACGAAGGCCTGCGGCGCATGCCCCGCGAGAACTTGCTGCACACCTTGAACGCGCCTTCCGGCCGTCGCAGTTTTTTGCGCACCACCCTGGCGCTGGCCGGCTTCGCTTCTCTGGCAAGTATCGTCACGCGGCTGTCCGACACCTGGCTGCCATCCGGAACCCTGCGCACTGGCACCGGCGAGCGTTTGCACCTCACGCTGGAAGACGGCAGCGCCCTGAGCCTGGATGCACGCAGCAAGGTGGTGACGCAGTTCGACTCGCAGCAACGGCTGTTGCAATTGCTCGATGGCAAGCTGCTGGTGGACGTGGCCAAGGACAGCCAGCGCCCGTTTATTGTCGAGACCGAACAAGGCCGTATGCGTGCGTTGGGCACGCGGTTCCTGGTGCAACAGGGCGAAGGCCAAACGCAGATCACGATGCTGCACTCCCAAGTGCAGATCATCACACGCAGCGGCGCCGTGCAGGTCATCAACGCCGGCCAGAAAGCCACGTTCAACGCACAAGGCATCCTCAAGCTTGAAGCCGTCCGTGGTGGCGAGGCGGCCTGGACGCAAGGCCTGCTCCAGGTGCGCGACCGTTCACTGGGTGAAGTGGTGGAGGCGCTGCGTGACTACCGGCGCGGCATTATCCGCATCAGCCCTGAGGCGGCCAGCCTGCGTTTGAGCGGAATTTTCCCGCTGGACGACAGCCAGAGCGCACTGCAACTGCTGGCCAAATCCTTGCCGGTGCAGATCGAGTATCACAGCCCGTATTGGGTCAGCATCGAGCGCCGATAAAATAATTTCGCGGCGCTCTATAAAAACCTCGAGGTTGTTGCACACCCCAATGCAGGCAGAGGTTTATCCACCTGCACGCGCGCTGCTGCGGCGTTATAAACCCATGCTTTTTTAGCCTAACGGCGGCCTATAAAAACCACTGATTGGTTGTTCAACCCATCAACTGCATAACACTGATGGGGAAGCTCAACCATGCAATTCACACACCTTAGCCGCACATCGCTGGCGGCGTTGTCCCTGGCCATTGGCTTGACCTTGACCGGTCATGGCGCCATTGCCTTCGGGCAGCCAGCGCCGGTTGCGGCCGCCCAGGCCCGCACCTTCGACTTTGATATCGCCAGCGGCCCGCTTGACCAGACATTGCTTGATCTGTCGCGCCGCAGCGGGCAGAACATCGCCTTCCAGCAAGACCTGGTGCAAGGCCTTACCAGCGCGCCCGTGCGCGGCCGCTTCACCACCGAGCAAGCGTTGCAGCAGGCGCTGCGCGGCTCAGCCTTGGATGCCGTGGCAAGTGGCGACGGCGGTTGGGTGCTGCATCGGGTCGCCAAGGCGCCCGCTGCCAGCGTCAAGCCTGCCGCCGTGGCGGCCAAAGTACCCGGCGATGTGGCCCTGGAAAAAGTCGTGGTCACCGGCTCGCGTATCGCTCGCGCGCAAGTCGAAGGGCCGTCGCCGGTCACGGTGATCAGCAGCGAAGAGATCACCAATCGGGGCTACAAAAACGTCTACGACGCCATCGCCTCGCAAACCCAGAACACCGGCATGACCCAGGGCGAAGACTACGGCAACACCTTCCAGCCGGCTGCCAGCGCCCTCAACCTGCGTGGGCTGGGGCCCAACCACACGCTGGTGCTGATCAACGGCCGGCGCGTGGCCGACTACCCCACGGCCTACGATGGCATGGTCAACTTCACCAACCTTGCGAACATCCCGGCGGTGATGATCGACCGTATCGAAATCCTCAGCAGCGGCGCCTCGGCGGTGTATGGCTCGGATGCGATTGCCGGCGTGGTCAACATCATCCTCAAGGACAAGATCAGCGGCGTGGACGTTAATGTGCGCGGTGGTTATGCCGAGCGGGGCGGCGGTGACAACCAGCGCCTGCAAATCAGCGGTGGCGACACTTGGGGCGATTTTGACGGCGTGTTCGGCCTGGAGCTGACCAACCGCCAGCCGATCTGGAGCAACCAGCGCGGTTTTATGACCGACGGCCCGGCGGTCAACGTCGGCTACCGCCGCAACCTCGACAGCGGTGCGTACCTGGGCCCCGGTTGCGGTGCCTACGGTGGTATCTACAACGGCAAGTTGGGCAACACCGGCAACCGCTGCACCACCAACCAGTACTACAACGACTACTCGACCCTGCAAGCCGAGAAGGAAAACTACGACGGCTACACCCGAGGCACCTGGCACTTCAGCGACAGCGGCAAGGTGTTTGCCGACTTGATGTTCGGCTTCGATCACACCCAGAACAACACGCGTGGGCCGAGCTTCACCTCGCCGGATTTTATCAACCAGACCACCAGCAACCTGGAGCGCTGGTCGCGCAATTTTGCCGCGGAAGAAATCGGCGGCAAGACCAGCAACAACAGCAAATGGCGCGAGCTGTCCTGGACCGGCACCCTCGGCCTTGAAGACAAGTTCGCCAACAGCGACTGGGGTTATCAGTTGGCGGCCAACCGCTCCGAATACACCAGCGACCGCACCACCCGTTACACGCCACTGAGCGGCATCCGAGATTACTTCCTGGGGCCGCAACTGGGCACGCAGGATGGCCACCCGGTGTTTGCCCCGGACCCGTCGCGGCTCGACCAGCCGCTGACCGAAGACCAGTGGCGGCAGTTTCGCGGCAACCTGGTGCAAAAGAGCAAGTCGGTGTCCCAGACCTTCAGCGCCAACATCAACGGCGACCTGTTCGAGCTGCCGGCCGGGCCGGTGGGGTTTGCCGGTGTGACCGAAGTGGGGCGCCAGTCCTACAGCGTGCATGTGGATGACCAACTTAACGACGGCACCTTCTACAACACCACGCCAGCCTCCAATTCCGGCGGCTCGCGCGACCGTTATGCGGCGGGTGGCGAGTTCAGCATCCCCGTCACCGACACGCTGCTGGCCTCGGCCGCCGGGCGTTGGGACCAGTACAAATTCAGTGGCCGCTCCGAGCAACAAAAAACCTACAACCTGGGCCTTGAGTGGCGGCCGATCAACAGCCTGCTGTTTCGTGGCAGCTATGGCACCAGCTTCCGTGCGCCGGACCTCAACTACATCTACCAAGCCGACACCCGGGGCTACAAGCCGGACCAGATCGACTACTACGGTTGCAGCAAGGGCATCGAAAGCGCGTGCAATCGCGGGCGTGTCGACTACACCCAAAGTGGCACGCCGGACCTTGCGCCTGAGCGTGGTAAATCCTGGACCTATGGCGTGGTCTGGTCGCCGTCGCGCCAGTTCGATGTGTCGGCCGACTTCTGGCGCGTGCAAATCAAGGATTTGCTGACCACCGTCGACATCAACCGCCTGCTGCAACAGGAAGACCAATGCCGCAACGGCCTGCTCGACGCCACCACCTGCGCCGATGTGCTGGCGCGGGTGCAACGTAACGCCGGCAACGCTGCCGTCGACCCGAACCAGTTGCAACAGGTGCATATCAACGCCATCAACGCCGCCAGCGAGCGGGCCAGCGGCCTGGACCTCAAGAGCAATATCCGCTGGGGCGCCGGCGAGTACGGCGCGTTCAGTTCGGTGATCGGCTACAGCCTGGTGCTGTCCCACTACCTCAAGGACTCGGATGAGGCGCAAACCCAGAACGTGCGCAGCAGCACCAACTTCTACGACTGGCGCAGCAAGGTCAACGCCAGCCTCACCTGGGATTACCAACGTTTCACCACCACCCTGACCGGAATGCGTTATGGCAGCGTCACCAACGCCGCTGGCACTGGGCGCTTGTCACCGTGGGCCACCTTCAACGCCAGTGCGCGCTACCAGGTGACGGATGCGGCCAGCGTCGGCCTGACCGTCAATAACCTGTTTAATACCTACAAGCATGATGACTCCGCGTGGCCGTACTACCCGGTCGGCAACTACGACCCTTACGGCCGGCAAGTCTGGCTGGACGTGAGTTACCACTTCGGCAAATGAGTGCATAAGGACATGCGTTAACGGTCTAACCGGCGCCCTATAAAAACGTTGGTGCCGCCGCACAACCCTGCATACCCAGACCAAAGGACAGGGAGCCCTCGACGCATGCCTACGCCACGACACACACGCTTTTTACTCAGCCTCGCCGCCACGGTCGCCACCGGCACCGTGGTCGCCACGCCGCTGGATATTCCGGCCGGTTCGCTGGACAAAACCCTGCTGAGCATTTCCCAGCAAAGCGGCAAGCCGATATCGTTTGAGCAACACTTGGTCAGCGGCCTGAATGCGCCGGCGATCAAGGGCGATTTGAGCGCTGGCGAGGCCTTGCAGATTGCCTTGCAGGGCACTGATTTGCAGGACAGCGAAAGCGCCAGCGGCATTGTCTTGAGCGCTGCACCGCCGGTAGCCGCCACTGCTTCAGTCGCGACGGGCGTGGAAAGCCCCTCGGTGATCCCGCAATTGCAACGCATCGAAGTCACCGGCAGCGCCATCCGCCGGGTCGATGCGGAAACCGCTGTGCCGGTGACCATCCTGCGCACCGAAGAACTGAAAAAACAGGGCGTCACCAGCACCGAGCAACTGATCAGCCGCATTTCCGCCAACCAGTCCTCGGTCGGCTCCGGTCGCTCGATCGGCTCCAGTAGCGGTGGAGCGGCCTTTGCCGATTTGCGCGGTATTGGCCCGAACAAAACCCTGGTGCTGCTCAATGGCCGCCGCCTGGCCAACAACGCCACCAATGCGATCAACGGCTCGGGTGTCGACCTCAACACCATCCCGTTTGCCGCCATCGACCGCGTGGAAGTGCTGCGCGACGGCGCCTCGGCGCTGTATGGCACGGACGCCATCGGCGGAGTGATCAACTTCATCACCAAAAAAAGCGTGACCGACGGCCAACTGACCCTGGGCGGCAGCACGCCAACCCGTTCCGGCGGCGGTGAAACCAATAACTTCAGCGGCAGCTGGGGCTTTGGCGACCTGGAAGAAGACCGCTTCAACGTGTTCGGCGTGGTCAGCCACGACAAACAGCAAAGCCTCAAGGCCAAGGACCGCGACTACACCTACAACTACCAGCCGGGCCGTGGCCTGGATTATTCATCGGGCATCGCTTCACCGGCCAACTACAGCCAGGGCGCGAATGCGAGCAACCCACTGGCGGCGTCCGGCTGTAATGCCCCCGGCTTGATTTCGCGCAGCGGCATTTGCCGGCAATCGCTCTGGAGCTACCTGGACCTGGTGCCGGAAACCGAAAAGACCTCGTTTTTCGGCAAGGCCAGCGGCAAGTTGGCCGATGACCACACTGTGAGCCTCGAATATTTCTGGGCGCGCAACCTTAACCGTACTCAAATCGGGCCCGGCTTGCTGCAAGGCCTGCAAGTGCAACCCGGCACGCCGTACTACCCTGGCAACGGTATCACCCCAGGCCCGAGCCAATTTGCGCTGGACCCCACGCAACCGGTCGACGTGAACTGGCGCGAAAGCGAAGTGGGGCCGCGCAAGCATGAAGACGACAACGTCGGCCAGCGCCTGCTGCTGACCTTCGAAGGCACCCTGGCGGGCTGGGATTACAACGTCGGCGCGGCCTACAACCAGAACAAAGTCACCAACGCGATCCAGAGCGGCTATGTGGATGACCGCGCGGTGGCCAACGGCATCAACACCGGCGTGATCAACCCGTTCGGCCCGCAGTCAGCCGCCGGCCGCGCATTGCTCGATGCCAGTGGTGTGGATGGCGATTACGGCACCGCAGTCGGCCGGGTCAAAAGTATCGATGGGCGCATCAGCCGCGACATTGGCGACTGGTTCGGCGCGGGGCCGTCGGCGCTGGCGCTGGGCGGTGAGTACCGCAAGGAAGACTTCCACCAGGACTTCGCCGCCTTTGCCGCCAATGTGCAAAGCCTGGGCGTCGACCCTGCCGCCACGGTGGCGGGTGACCGTACCGTGTCAGCGCAATACGCCGAGGTGAATGTGCCGGTGCTCGACAGCCTGGAACTCTCGGCCGCGTTGCGCCATGACAAGTACAGTGACTTTGGCAACACCACCAACCCCAAATACTCGTTCCGCTTCCAGCCCTTCCGCGAGCTGGTGGTGCGTGGCGCCTACAGCGAAGGCTTCCGGGCACCGTCCTTGTATGAGTTGTACAACCCGAACTTCACTACCTTCACCGTGGCCAACTACAACGACCCGCGCCTGTGCGCCGGTGGCCGGCCGAGCAACGGTGGCCTGGCCAATCGCGACTGTGCGCAGCAGTTCTTCAGCCGCAATGGCGGCAACCAGAGCCTGAGCCCCGAGACCGCGCGCAACGTGACCTTGGGCTTTGTGTACCAGCCGGTCACCAACCTGTCGGTGGGCCTGGACTTCTGGTGGATCAAGATCGCCAACCAGATTGCCGAATTCCCCGAATCGGCGGTGTTCGAACAACCGGACCTGTACGCCGACCGCATCGTGCACAAGGCCGATGGCTCCATCGACCATATCGTCACCGGGCTCGCCAACCTGGGCAAGGTCAAGACCAATGGTGTCGACGTGAGCCTCGACTACCGCTTTGCCGAGTCCAAATTCGGCCAGTTCGGCGCCAACCTGCAAGGCACTTACGTTGATCGTTATGTGTACCAGCAACAGCTCAAGGGTGACTACATCGACAAGGCCGGTGACTTTCGCGGCGGTGATTTTTCCTCGGCCGGTGCCGTCGCGCGCTGGCGTCATAGCCTGACCGGCACCTGGAACCAAGGCCCGCTCGGCGCCTCGCTGACCAACCGCTATACCAGCGGCTACAACGACTACAACCGCGCCTACCACGACAAAGTCGGGGCCTGGAGCGTGTGGGACCTGGCCGGCACTTATACCTGGCGAGATACCGCACAGATCACCGTGGGCGTGCAGAACCTGTTTGACCGCGAGCCACCGTTCAGCAACCAGACCTCGACGTTCCAGAGTGGTTACGATCCGCGTTATTCCGACCCGTTTGGGCGCACGTTGTATAGCCGGGTTTCCTACAACTTCTGAGCCTGAAGTACTGGCTCAAGAACAAAGCGATTCAACTGTGGGAGCTGGCTTGCCTGCGATAGCGGTGTATCAGTCGATGAAATACTGACTGACAGGGCCTCATCGCAGGCAAGCCAGCTCCCACCCTTGATCTTCAGTGTTTTCAAGAAAGGAGCCACCGTTGTGACCCTGTTTCGTTTCATCTTGGGTACGCTACTGATAGGTCTGTGGGCGCCGTTTCTGCTGGCTCAACCCACGCACGCGCTGACCGTATACGGCGAGGCGCCAAAATACCCGGCGGGCTTCCAGCACCTGGATTACGTCAACCCAAACGCCCCTAAGGGCGGCAGTTTTCGTCGCTCGTCCATGGAAGGCGGCGCGTTCGACCACCTGATCCCCTATGTCGACAAAGGCACCGGCATCACCCAGATCCAGGGCTGGCTGTACAGTCCGTTGGCTTACCGCGCGCAGGACGAGCCCTACACCGTGTACGGCCTGGTGGCCCAGCGCATGGAGCTGGCGGACGACCACACCTGGATACGTTTCTACCTCAACCCCAAGGCGCGTTTTGCCGATGGCACGCCCATCACCGCCCAAGACGTGGCCTACACTTTCAAGCTGTTCATCACCCAGGGCAGCCTGGCCTACCGCCAAAGCTTTGCCGATGTTGACCAGGTGCTGGTGGAGTCGCCGACCCAGGTGCGCTTTACCTTCAAAAGCGCCGACAACCGCACCTTGCCGCTGGACATCGCCTCGTTGCCGGTGTTGCCGGAGCATTGGTGGCGCGGGCGCAATTTTGCCAACGGTGGTGGCTTTGAACCGCCGCTGGGCAGCGGCCCTTATCGCATCAGCGCAGTGGACAACGGCCGCAGCGTCACCTTCGAGCGGGTCAAGGACTGGTGGGGGCAAGACCTGCCGGTGAGCAAAGGGCAGTACAACTTCGACACCCTGCGCCTGGAATTTTTCGCTGATACCGATGTGTCACGCCAGATCCTGCAAGCCCAGGGCTATGACTTCAACCGTGAGTTTTCGGCCACCAGTTACTCGGTGGGCTACGACGGCGAAGCCCTGCGCGACGGGCGCCTGCAACGTGAGCAACTGGCGCCCAACGCCGTGCAGGGCACCCAGGGGTTTGTGTTCAATCTGCAAAAACCGCAGTTCCAGGACCGCCGGGTGCGCGAGGCGCTGAGCCTGTTGTGGGACTTCGACTGGAGCAACCGCCAGATCATGCACGGCATGTACCTGCGCCAGCGCAGCTTCTTTTCCCGCAGCCCATTGGCGGCCAGTGAGCTGCCCGACGCCCAGGAGCGGGCGCTACTTGAACCCTGGCGCGGCCAGGTGCCGGAGGCGGTGTTCGATGAGGTCTATCAACCGCCGCACACCGACGGCAGCGGCCGCATTCGGCCACAGCAGGCGCAAGCCTTGAAGTTGCTCGAAGCAGCGGGCTGGACACCCAAGGGCGACCAATTGGTGAATGCCGAGGGCACGCCGTTGCATTTCACCTTCCTCAACAGCCAGAAAGGTTTCGAGCGTTTGTTGCTGCCGTACAAGCGCAACCTGGCGCAGATCGGCATCGGCTTTAACATCCGCATGATCGACTCGGCCCAGTACACCAACCGCGTGCGTGCCAGGGACTACGACATGATTGTTGTGGGCTACCCGGTCAGCCCATCGCCGGGTCGCGAGTTGATCAACTACTTTGGCTCCGAAAGCGCCGACGACCCGGGTTCCAACAATTACATGGCGCTGCGCAACCCGGCAGTAGACGCATTGATCGATGGCCTGGTGGGCGCCAAAGACCGACCGAGCATGGTGCGCTACGCCCATGCCCTTGATCGCGTTTTGCAGTGGGGCTTCTACTGGATTCCCAACTACTACCCGCCAGGCTCGTCGTCGCTGTGGTGGAACCGTTTCGGCCGCCCGCGCACCGCGCCGCTCAATGAAGTGGGGATCGACACCTGGTGGGAGCTGAGCCCGACGCCGCTGACCACCGCGCAAATGCGCGAACTGACCGAGGTGAGCCAACATGCTGGCCTATAGCGCACGCCGTTTACTGCTGATCGTGCCGACCCTGCTGTGCATTCTGCTGGTCAATTTTTTTATCGTGCAGGCCGCGCCCGGTGGCCCGGTGGAGCAAGCCATCGCGCGCCTGCAAGGCATCGGCACCCAGGCCTCCGTGGCGGGCACCCGCGTGGAAGCGGGCAGCAATGAATCACGCACCACCCGCGGGCTGGACCGCGCACTGGTGGCCGATATCGAGCGCCAATATGGCTTCGACAAACCCTTGGGCGCACGCCTGTGGCTGATGCTCAGCAGCTACGCGCGGCTGGATTTTGGCGACAGCTTCTTTCGCGGCGCCAAGGTCACCGACCTGATCCTGCAAAAACTGCCGGTCACCTTGTCGCTGGGCTTTTGGGCCACGCTGATCAGCTACCTGGTGTCGATCCCGCTGGGCATCCGCAAAGCCGTGCGCCATGGCAGCCGCTTTGATGTGTGGAGCAGTGCGGCGGTGATCATCGGCCATGCCATGCCGGCGTTTCTGTTTGCGTTGTTGCTGATCGTGGTGTTCGGCGGTGGCAGCCTGTTGAACTGGTTCCCGGTGCGCGGCCTGGTCTCGGAAAACTTCGCCAGCCTGTCGTGGGCGGGCAAGGTCGTCGACTACTTCTGGCACTTGGTGCTGCCGGTGTCGGCGCTGGTGATCGGTGGTTTTGCCACCCTGACCATCCTGACTAAAAACAGCTTCCTCGATGAAATCAGCCGCCAGTACGTAGTGACCGCACGGGCCAAGGGCTTCAGCGAAAAACAGGTGTTGTACAAGCACGTGTTTCGCAACGCCATGCTGTTGATCGTGGTGGGGCTGCCCCAGGCGCTTACGGCCATGCTGTTCGGCGGCTCGCTGCTGATAGAAGTTATTTTCTCCCTCGACGGTCTCGGCCGCTTGAGCTACGAAGCGGCAGTGGCGCGGGATTACCCCGTGGTGTTCGGCACGCTGTTTATCTTCACCTTGGTGGGGCTGGTGATCAAATTGCTCGGTGACTTGTGTTACCGGCTGCTGGACCCGCGGCTGGATTTTTCTGCGAGGGCGCATTGATGCAGGCTTTTTCCCCGACCACACGCCGCCGCTGGCTGCACTTCAAACGCAATCGCCGGGGCTGGTGGTCGCTGTGGCTGTTTCTGGCGCTGTTCGTCGCCTGCCTGGGCGGTGAGTTGCTGGCCAATGACAAACCCTTGCTGGTGTCTTATCAGGGCGCATTGTATTTCCCGGCATTCGAGCGCTATACCGAGCAGGATTTTGGCGGCACGCTGCCGTTTCAACCGGACTACCGCGACCCTTACGTGCACGAGTTGATCGAAGGGCAGGGCGGCTGGATGCTGTTCGCGCCGGTGCCGTTCAGCTACGACACGGTCAACTATGACCTCACCGCACCTTCGCCCACGCCGCCCAGCGCGCAGAACTGGCTGGGCACCGACGACCAGGCGCGGGACGTGCTGGCGCGGGTGATTTTCGGCACCCGCGTATCGCTGTTGTTTGCGCTGGCATTGACCGTGGTGAGCGCCTTGATCGGTATCGCCGCCGGCGCGCTGCAAGGCTATTACGCCGGCTGGATCGACCTGCTGGGCCAGCGCCTGATCGAGATATGGTCCGGGCTGCCGGTGCTGTACCTGCTGATTATCCTTTCCGGGTTTGTCGAGCCGAGCTTCTGGTGGCTGCTGGGGATCATGGCGCTGTTTTCCTGGCTGACCCTGGTGGACGTGGTGCGCGCCGAGTTCCTGCGCGGGCGCAACTTGGAATACGTGAAGGCCGCGCGCGCCCTCGGTGTGGGCGATTTTGCGGTGATGCTGCGGCACATTTTGCCGAATGCGGTGACCACCACCTTGACCTACCTGCCGTTCATTCTGACCGGGGCGATTTCCACACTCACGGCCCTGGATTTTCTCGGCTTCGGCATGCCCGCCGGCAGCGCGTCGTTGGGTGAGTTGATCGGGCAGGGCAAAAACAACCTGCAAGCCCCATGGTTGGCGCTGACGGCGTTTTTTGCGCTGGCGCTGATTCTGTCCCTGTTGGTGTTTATCGGCGAAGCCTGCCGCGACGCCTTTGACCCTCGATCCTGATAAGTGAGCCGTTCCGTGACTGATGCGTTGATTGAAATCCGTAACCTGCAAGTGGCGTTCGAAGGGTACAAGGCGGTGCGTGGCATCGACCTGGATATCCGCGCCGGCGAATGCCTGGCGCTGGTGGGCGAGTCGGGCTCGGGCAAGTCGGTGACCGCGCATTCGATCCTGCAATTGCTGCCGGCGCACACCACGCACACCCAAGGCAGCATTCGCTACCTGGGCGAAGAACTGCTCGGTGCGCCGGCTGCGCGCCTGCGCCAGATTCGTGGCGACCGCATCGCCATGATCTTTCAGGAGCCGATGACCTCGCTCAACCCGCTTTACAGCATCGAGCGCCAACTGTCCGAAACCCTGCTGCTGCACAAAGGCCTGGGCGGCGCCGCCGCACGCGAACGGGTGCTGGAGCTGCTCGAACTGGTGGGCATCCAGCAGCCGCGCCAACGCCTGAATGCCTACCCGCATCAACTCTCCGGCGGCCAGCGCCAGCGCGTGATGATCGCTATGGCGCTGGCGTGTGAGCCGCTGCTATTGATCGCCGACGAACCTACCACCGCGCTGGATGTGACCGTGCAGCGGCGCATTCTCGCGCTGCTCAAAGACCTGCAACAGCGCCTGGGCATGGCGCTGCTGTTGATCAGCCACGACCTCAATGTGGTGCGCAGCATCGCCCAGCGCGTGGCGGTGATGCGGGCGGGGCAGATCGTCGAACAGGCTGACTGCCAGGCGCTGTTCGGCGCGCCGCAACATGCCTATAGCCGTCAGTTGCTGGAAGCCGAGCCTGAAGGGCGTGCGCTCGACCGTGAACCGGCGGGTAACCTGCTGGAGGTCGACGACCTTAGAGTCTGGTTCGCCCAAGGCGGCCTGTTGCGGCGCAAACCACCGATCAAAGCGGTGGACGGTATCGGCCTGCGCTTACAGCGTGGCAAGACCTTGGGGATTGTCGGCGAGTCCGGCTCGGGCAAGTCCACACTCGGCCAGGCGATTTTGCGGTTGATCGACGCCCAGGGCAGCATCCGCTTTCAAGGCCAGGCCCTGCACGCGCTCAAAGGCAAGGCGCTGCGGCCGTGGCGGCGCAAGCTGCAAGTGGTGTTCCAGGACCCGTTCGGCAGCCTCAGCCCACGCATGAGCTTGCAGCAAATCATCGAAGAGGGCCTGCGTGTACACACCGACCTCAATGCCGCCCAACGTGAAGCCGAAGTGATCAGCGCACTGCGCGACGTCGGCCTCGACCCCGACACCCGCCACCGTTTCCCCCACGAGTTTTCCGGCGGCCAGCGCCAACGCATCGCCATCGCCCGCGCACTGGTGATCAAACCGGACCTGATCCTGCTCGACGAACCCACCTCGGCGCTCGACCGCACCGTGCAAAAACAAGTGGTGAGCCTGCTGCGCCGCTTGCAGGAGGAGCACGGCCTGACCTACCTGTTTATCAGCCACGACCTGGCCGTGGTGCGCGCCTTGGCGCACGACTTGATGGTGGTCAAGGACGGCGTGGTGGTGGAGGCGGGGAGTACCGAGCAATTGTTTGAGGCGCCGCAGCATGCGTATACGCGGGATTTGCTGGTGGCGTCGTCATTGCGGCCACTGGAATAATCAGTTCCCACAGCGCTTCGGCAGGCAACAAAGATCAACTGTGGCAGGTGGGCTGTTGTGGCGAGCAGGCTTGTCGAATCGTCGCACCGCCTGCGTTGGGCTGCGAAGCAGCCCCAGTAAA